>JADQBA010000015.1 GCA_016903675.1 Stigonema ocellatum SAG 48.90 = DSM 106950
TTATGGAAAATAAAAAAAATGTATTTCGAGACGCATAGCGCAAGAAATACTACGTCCTTACTACAAGCCCCTAAATTTATTTATGGGGTTCTTACTTTTGACTTTTGACTTTTGACTTTTGACTTCCCCGAAGGGGCTGACGTTCCCCGTACAGGCAATGTGTGAAGTCTCCGGTCGGCTGCTTTTGGGGGCAATGGAGATGCTGCTATCAGCAGACCGACTGTTTAACGTGCCAAGCGATCGCCGTCTGCCTGCTTTACTAGAAAAAAGCCGCAAGTACCAGAATGATGTATCTACCAAGCTGTCAGAGCAGGTATTGGAGGCACTGTGGGAGTTGTTGCGTGGTTTCCAAACAGCAGATGAGGCAACGAACGGACGATTACTGAGTGACATCGACCCTCAGCATATCTACGGTGGACTCATTACCACCCTGCTACGGTTAGTGTTCTTGCTTTACGCCGAAGACAGAGGACTCATGTCACAGGACTCTGTTTATATACGTAACTACTCAGTAACCGGGCTTTATGAGCGGTTACGGGAAGATGCAGGTAACTACCCAGACACAATGGATCAGCGGTATGGGGCTTGGGCATGGTTGCTGAGTTTGTTTCGCCTAGTTTACGACGGTGGTGGTCACGCTGACCTGTGTTTGCCTGCCCGTCACGGTCAACTCTTCAATCCAGATGAATATCCATTTTTAGAAGCTCGTCTTCAGTATATAAAATATCAACAAGGAGAGAGCATTGAACCGCCTCGCGTATCAGACGGAGTCATTTACCGCGTACTGCAAGGGCTATTGGTACTGGACGGAGAACGCCTGTCTTACCGTTCTCTAGACGTAGAGCAGATAGGGTCCGTGTATGAGGCGACGACTGGTTACGAGGTAGAAAGAGCAACTGGTGCTGCTATCGGAGTTTGGAGTAAACCCAAAAGCTCAAAATCCTCTGTGACAGTTGTTGTCAATGTTGAGGAAGTCCTTAAAACTAAAGCGAGCGATCGCGCTAAGTTTTTCAAAGATGCTGCTAATTGTGAAATTTCTGGCAAATCCTTGACAGATTTAAAAGCAGCAAAAACAGCAGAGGATGTGGTTGCGGCATTAGGACGTAAGGTATCACCAAAAACACCCAGTTTAATGCCTGCTGGTTCTCTCTATCTACAACCGGGGGAAGAACGACGACGCAGTGGTTCTCATTATACGCCTCGTGCTTTGACTGAGCCGATTGTCAAAGAAACCCTCAGACCGATTTTATTAGCTTTGGGAGAAAACCCCACACCAGAGAAGATTTTAGACCTAAAAATTTGCGATTTAGCGATGGGTTCGGGGGCATTTTTGGTTGAAACTTGTCGTCAATTGGCTGAGAAATTAGTCGAAGCATGGAATAAACAAGGTGAAATTCCAGAAATTCCACCAGACGAAGAACCGATACTTTATGCCCGTCGGTTAGTAGCGCAGCGGTGTTTGTATGGAGTGGATAAAAACCCCTTTGCAGTGAATTTGGCAAAGTTATCACTGTGGTTAGCGACGTTAGCGAAGGCGCATCCTTTTACATTTTTGGATCATGCACTCAAGTGTGGGGATTCATTAGTAGGGTTAACTGCGGAACAAATTAAAACGTTTAATTGCGAAGAAGACAAGACCTATAAAGACCCAAATTTACCTTTGTTTAATCTGGCGATGGGGAAAGCGAAGTTTTACCGAGAGGGAATTCACAATTTAGATGAGGACAATTATGCAGCAAAACGCGATTTTTATGAAAATGTAGAAACAGAGTTACAAAATATCCGTTGAAAAGGTGATTTAGTTATCGCTTCATTTTTTGCAGCAGATAAGGATAAAGCGCGAAGAGATGAAAGAGATGCCCTATGGTTGAAGTTTTTTGATTGGCAGAAAAATCAATCAGATGATTTAAATCTCAGCAGAATTTGTGAGAAATTACGGCGGGGAGACAAGCCGATTCTGGCATTTAATTGGGAGATTGAATTTCCCGAGGTATTTGACAGAGTCAATCCCGGATTTGATGCAATTGTTGGTAATCCGCCTTTTGCTGGGAAGAATACAACAATAAATGCTCATATTTCTGGCTACCAAGATTGGTTGAAAGTTACTCATCCAGAATCTCATGGTAATGCTGACTTGGTAGCGCATTTCTTTAGACGTGCATTCACACTTTTACGCCAATCTGGATGTTTTGGATTAATAGCCACAAATACAATTTCTCAAGGAGATACCCGCAGCACTGGGTTGAGATATATTTGTCAAAATGGCGGTACGATTTACAATTCTCAAAAGCGGTTGAAGTGGCCTGGTTTAGCAGCGGTTGTTGTGAGTGTAGTTCATGTAATTAAGGGAGATTATCAAGGGGTAAAGCTGTTAGATAAGCGTGAGGTTAACTTAATTTCTGCGTTTCTATTTCATGCTGGGGGAAATGAAAATCCTGTGGTGTTATTGGCGAATGCTGAGAAAAGCTTTCAAGGTAGCATCGTGCTAGGAATGGGTTTTACTTTTGATGATTCCAATCCTGGTGCTACAACTCTGACAGAAATGTACAGATTAATTGAACAAAATCCTAAAAATGCTGAGCGTATTTTTCCTTATATCGGGGGTGAGGAAGTTAATTCTAGTCCAACTCATGCACATCATCGTTATGTGATTAATTTTGGTGAAATGAGTGAGGCTGAGGCTAGAGAATATCCTAATTTGATGAAAATTGTAGAAGAAAAAGTTAAGCCTGAACGATTATTACAAAAAGACAAGGGGGCAAAGGAAAAGTGGTGGCAGTTTATTCGATCTCGCCCTGAATTGCATCAGGCGATCGCTCCTCTTGAACGCGTGTTAGTTATAAATTGTGGTGCAACTGCTCACTTTTCACTAACTTTTCTGCCATCTAACATAGTGTTTGCAAATACCTTAGCTATTTTATGTTTCCAAAATTATTGGAGCTTCGCGACCCTGCAATCCCGAATTCACGAAATCTGGGCAAGATTTCTCAGTTCATCCATGAAAGATGACCTCCGTTACACCCCCTCAGACTGCTTTGAAACCTTCCCCTTCCCCGAAAACTGGGAAACCAACCCCACCCTAGAAGCTGCTGGTAAAGCCTACTACGAATACCGCGCCGCCTTAATGGTTCGTAACAACCAAGGACTTACCCACACCTACAACCACTTCCACGATCCCGATGAACGCCATCCCGACATCTTACAACTAAGGGAACTACACTCCCAAATGGATCGGGTTGTCCTTGATGCCTATGGCTGGCAAGATATTTCCACAAATTGCACCTTCCTGCTTGACTACGAAGACGAAGAAGAGGAAGAGAATAGCAGTGGACGACAGAAGAAAAAGCCTTGGCGTTACCGTTGGTCAGAAGAAGTCCACGACGAAGTTTTAGCCCGCTTACTCGAACTTAACCAGAAACGTCATCAAGAAGAGAACCTGGGTGGGAAAACCGCAGAGATAAAAACTAAGGGAAAAAGTAGTAAAAAGAAATCTACAAAATCTTGTCAACAAATCTCTAATGATTTACCACTGTTGAATCTTGATAACTCTTGAAAAAGAACTGCTTGAAAACATTCTTCAATTACCCAATAAATAACAAACTATGCCAATTAATCTATTTATTAGAACTGGTCAGGATAATAAACTATCTTTAATCGAAGAAAGACAGCGTAGAACTATTGTCGGCAAAGTAGACCAATCTGACTATGGAATCTTTAGCCCTTGCTACTCACAACCAAAAATCTTTGTTATGCAACTTTGTGATCAGATTGCCAAAAAAAATTATGATACTGAAACACGCTCACATGAATTAGGGCAATGTACAGTTGATATTGTACTTTCTGCCTTAAATGCTTTACGAAATGTTAAAGCTTGGCAAACACCAACCAATAGTGTCGCTGATATACATTGGAAGTGGGATTTAATTATACAGCATGAAAATTATTTTTATCCAGTACAAGTAAAAAGTGGTTTAGATGCAATCAAAAATTGCATGGAGCTTTTTGAAGAAAATCTAAAAAATGAAAAACTTGTAATTTGTGAAATGGAAAAAGACATATTGGAACAGTATGAAAGTCAAACAAGACTTTTTATCCATCAAACAGACTTCAAATCAAGAAAAAATGCCAGGAAGGAAAAAAACGAGAAGCTAAAAGAATTAAATATCATTTGTGAAAACTATGAAAAAGCAAGTCCTCTCTATATTTGGGCATCTCGCAATAATAATACTATCAGAGCTTTAAAGCGTGTATTTACTCAGCTTTTCTGCCCAGAATATAATTCTACAGAGCTTGAAGACAAAACAGTAAAAAATCATAAGCATAATTATAAAAAATATAACCTTTAAGCATTAACGAAATATATAGGTATAGGCATTAACAAACTATATTGCACCCATAATTTATTATGACTAATATAACCTCTGCCTCAGTACGATCGCACCTCATCGACGCCCTACAACTCGACCTCGTAGGACCAACACCCGATGATACCATCCACGCTGAAGAAATCCTAGATCAAGCTCCCTCCAAGTGGTATCTCACAGGCTTCCTAGTACCCTACGGCGCACCAGTAGAACAGCGTGCGGATGACGCTGGCGATGAGGATATGGACGTGGTTGGTCGTGCTAGTACTGGCGACGACGAAAACGTCCCGGAGAAGTCCTTTGCTCGCAAAGCTTTTTTCCCCTCTTCAATGGGTTTAAGCATCCTCGTACCCCAAAGTACGACTCAACTTCATGTCACTGTGCAGTGGGGGGACTACCAGCCACTAACCAAAAAAAATAGCGAAGATCAACAAAATTCTTTCACAGGCTGTTGGCAGCGAGTTCCACGAGAGGCTGGGCTGACTGTTCCTCTACGGACAAAGGGGACTCCCACCCAACTAGACCTTGGTTTGGACTATGGCAGTACAATTACTCAACTAGAAATTCCGTTTGGCACAAACAGTTCTCCAAGATATCTGGACGTTCCTAACAGTCATGGTTTACAACTGGTCGTCTCAGTGCGCCCTGTCACTTCTAATGAACTTGTGCCAGCAGGAACGCTCTCAGTATCAGTGTTTTTAGTGAACCATCGCTGTCCTAGTCCTGACGAAAAGCGGGATGTTGCCTACGCCTTCCAGACAAACCTCATCATCCATACCCCCTATTCCCTTGTACCACGCCCTAATCTGTGTGGAAGGGACGGCAATGACTGGGACGAGAAGGTTGCCGATTTGCAATACCGGGACGATTACGAGTATGCAGTTGGTCACAACGTCTCTGCTATAGCGATCGCTCATCCCGATGGCAGATGTCAGTCGGTACAAACGGCTTGGATACCCACCGCCGATGTGGAGAAGGTGATACCAGCCATAGTCGATCAGGTCGAGTTGGGTATGGAAGCCTTAGCAGCAGTGCCCACGGCAGAAGCAGTGCGGGGCATGGTTGGCACTATGGTGGATGCCTATGGTGCATGGATTGAGGGGCAGCGGGTAAAGTGTCCTACTGAGTTAAGGCGGTTGAGTGTAGCCAATGACCTTTTGCATCGGGCAGGAATTGCTAAGGACCGCATCGCTGCTGGGTTAAACGCACTCTCTGACCCACAAGTCTTGGACGCTTTTCGTATTGCCAATCGGGCGATCGCCACAGCTATCCGGCAGCGTGTGACTCACGGTAAAAGTATAACTCCCGAATCTGTTGCTCCTCCCACTTGGCGACCCTTCCAGCTTGCTTTCCTGTTGATGAACTTGGTAGGTATCGCCGATCCAGAACATTCAGACCGCGAACTGGTAGATTTGCTGTTCTTCCCTACAGGTGGTGGTAAAACCGAAGCTTACCTAGGACTGGCAGCTTTTACACTCGTGCTGCGGCGGTTACGTCACCCCGGTATCAATTCCGCTGGACTCAGCGTACTGATGCGCTACACCCTCCGCCTACTCACCCTTGACCAGTTGGGACGTGCTGCTACCATGATTTGTGCTTTGGAGTTAGAACGGCAGCAGGATGTAGAAAAACTCGGCAAATGGCCATTTGAGATTGGGTTGTGGGTAGGGCAAACAGCCACTCCTAACCGTATGGGTAAGAAGGGAGACAACGACGAAAACAGCGCTCGTTCACGTACCATTGCATTTCTCAACGACGGTCACAAGCCCTCACCCATTCCTTTAGAAAATTGCCCTTGGTGTGGGACTAAATTTAGCCGCAACTCATTCCAACTGCTGCCCAATACAGACCAACCCACAGATCTACGTGTTAGCTGTGTCAATCGCCGCTGTCATTTTAGAGGCGATCGCTCCCTCCCAGTGGTGGCAGTAGACGAACCGATATATCGCCGTTTACCATGTTTTCTGATCGCCACTGTAGATAAATTCGCCAATCTGCCGTGGGTGGGAGAGACTGGGGCTTTGTTTGGACGGGTAGAACGTTATGACAAAGACGGCTTTTACAGTCCAGTCCATCCCGGTCGCGGTAAAGCGCTTGACGGCTACCTCCCACCACCTGATTTGATTATCCAAGACGAGCTGCACCTAATTTCTGGACCTTTAGGGACAATGGTGGGACTGTACGAAACTGCAATTGATGCTTTGTGCAGTCTCCCAAGAAACGACAAAAAAATCCGCCCCAAGATTATCGCCTCTACTGCCACGGTAAGACGGGCAACCAAGCAGATTCAAGCATTGTTTGGTCGCAGTGAAGTTGATGTCTTTCCGCCACCAGGTCCCGACCGCCGCGATTCGTTTTTCGCTCTGACTGTACCTGTCCGCGAGAAGAAGGCCCGTACCTATGTAGGCATTGCTGCCCAAGGGCGCAGTCTCAAAGTAGTGTTGCTGCGTACCTATCTAGCATTACTGGGGGCAGCACAGAAGGAATGGCTAGCAGCTGGCGGAGCCAAAAATCCCAATAATCCGGCGGACCCCTACATGACATTACTAGGGTACTTTAACTCACTGCGCGAACTTGGTGGTAGCCGACGCATTGTCGAAGATGAGGTAAAATCTCGTCTTATGAGTTATAGCCAACGTCAGCGGGTGGGTGAAAGTTCGGGTTTGTTTGCTGACCGTAAAATCGACGATGAACCAGAAGAACTGACCTCCCGCGTCAGCACTAACAATGTCGCAACTGCAAAGCGCCGTCTGGAATTAACTTTCGACCAAAAAGACCGCGTTGATGTCGTTTTAGCTACCAACATGATTTCCGTAGGTTTAGACATCACGCGGTTGGGCTTAATGGTCGTTCTCGGTCAACCTAAGACAGCAGCAGAGTACATTCAAGCGACCAGCCGTGTCGGACGGGACGATGAAAGACCAGGGTTAGTCGTGACGCTCCTCAATGTTCACCGACCACGCGATCGCTCTCATTATGAACGCTTTTTCGCGTGGCACGCAACTTTCTACCGAGCAGTTGAAGCAACCAGCGTCACCCCGTTTTCTCCCCGCGCCATTGACCGAGGGATTGCTGCCATCACCGTTGCTTTGGCACGTCTGGGGCATTCCGGGATGACAGCACCAACCCGTGCGATCGCCATTCTTGAGCACCGTCGGGATTTGGAGTTTGTGATGGATACGATTGCCAACCGGGCAGAAACGCACGATCAAGAACTGGATGCTACTGAAGCTGAGGCACTACGCCAAAAGGTTAAAGATAGGGTCGAGGACTTATTAAACGTGTGGGAACGCATCGCTGATCAAAAAAATAGCCTTCAATACCAGCGTGAAGTTGGGGAAGCACCGCCCCTGTTATTTGATCCACTTGACCCGGAACTGGAAAGACTTCCTTTGGAGTCACGAAAATTCAAAGCACAACGCAGCCTACGCGATGTTGAGCCAACTGTCAACTTATGGGTTCGCAACCCTGATGGATGTGAGGTTGAGGAGTCAGAAAAATGACGAAATCAAACAAAAAGCGCCCTCCCTCTGGAGAAATTCGCCAAAGCCAAATTCTATCTACCTTCGGTCCAGGGTCGATGGTGGACTTGCCTGATTATTCGATACTTATTGGCGGACTCAACCACTGGCACGGAGACAAAAAGCGTATCTACGAAGACCGCTTAGCTGGGCGAGTTGCTGAGATTTTAAATGTTTTGGATATTGCCTTATATGCGCCCCCTGTGGATCAGCAAGATCCGAAAGCATCCCGTACCGGAATTACAGCCTTTACTTTTCCAACTTGGTTTCTTGCTCAGGTGGAAAAAACTTGGCCTGACAAAAATGATGCACCACCCAACGCTAAAATCTACCGAACGCGCCCTCTACTGCCTTGGGGCAGTCTTGTCGGTGGTAAATATCTCAACTCTGAGAGAAAGAAAGATCCTGTTGTGCCAGTGCGCTTTGTACAAGCTTGTGTTAATGGCCATATCAGCGACATTGATTGGTATCGTTTTGTTCACGAAAACTCTCACACTAACTGCCGAGGTCAACTTTGGCTCGACGAGGGTGGTGCGGGTAACGACTTCGCCGATATTTTCGTGCGCTGTGAGGGTTGCGAAGCTCGTCGTCCCCTAGCAAATGCAACGATACCAAACGGCAAAGTCCTGGGACAATGCGCGGGTGATCGCCCTTGGCTTGGTCCCAAGGCACAGGAACTTTGTCTTTCTCAGGCAACAGGCAAACCCGAATACAACCGCTTGCTAGTTCGTTCTGCCAGCAACGCTTACTTCTCGCAAGTTCTTAGCGTCATTTCTCTACCAGACTCAGACGCAGTTTTGCGAAATGCGGTCAATTTAGTTTACGAGGATTTCCTTCAGTACGCAGAAAGTGTGAGCGATGTCAAAAAAGATCGCAAAAAGCAAAAGGTATCTACTGCCTTAGAAGGATTTAGTGACGATACAGTATGGGCAGAAATTCAGCGTCGGCAAAGCGGACAACGTGATGTACCTAAGAGCATTAAGCAAGTAGAAATTGAAACATTGTTGTCTAGTCCTTTCGAGGTGGGAGAGGATGTGCCGGAGGGAGATTTCTACGCCCGTGCGCGTTCGTTGGATAATTTGAACCCAAAGCTGCGATCTCGCATTGAGCGCATCATCTTAGTGCATCGGCTTCGAGAGGTCATCGCCCAGGTAGGATTTACCCGTTTTGAAGCCGCCATGCCAGATATTGACGGTGAACTCGACATTCAAGTGCGGCGGGCTGCCCTTGATATTGAACCGAAATGGGTACCTGCTATTGAAAATAAAGGTGAAGGGGTATTTATTGCTTTTCGCAAACAAGCGATCGAAGATTGGCTGCAACGGGATGCCGTTAAGCGACGGGGACAGAAACTCGCAAGGGGCTTCGATATCTGGCGCAAACAGAAAGGAATTGCCGAAGAGAAAGCTAAGTTTCCTGGACTACCTTATATTATGCTGCACTCGCTATCGCATTTGTTGATTGCTGCTGTGTCGTTGGAGTGTGGTTATGCGGCTAGTTCCATTCGCGAACGCATTTACGCGGGTGAATCTGGCTATGGCATCCTTTTATACACTGGTTCATCTGGCTCTGAAGGAACTTTAGGGGGACTGGTACAAGTAGGAAATCGCATTGAATATCATTTGGATGTTGCCTTGGAGTTGGGGAGACTTTGTTCCAACGATCCAGTCTGCGCCCAACATCAGCCTGATGCTGAACAAGAAGATAGGTTTTTGCATGGTGCTGCCTGTCACGGATGCCTACTGATTGCTGAAACTTCCTGCGAACGACGTAACGAATTCCTCGACCGGGCACTTGTAGTGGGTACTGTTGAAGGGCTTGGGGCAGAATTTTTTGAGGATCAGGGAGTTTGATGGGAATGGCACGCTCGTTAAGGGTTGAGACTGACGCAGGGATGGGGAGCAAAAGTTATCGAACGTCTCGCCAGAGATTTAAAAGCAGCTTTCCCAGATATGAAGGGATTCTCAGCACGTAATCTTAAGTACAATACCCGTGAATGAATGGAATCTCTTAGCAGCAAGAGGGGGCTATTTCATTGTCATTATCGCCCTCAAGATAGCCCATTACGGGCACCCCTCTCCCAATTTGGGAGAGGGGCTAGGGGTGAGGGCTTTCATTCACGGGTATTGATCTTAAGTATATGCGGGCTTTTGCTGAAGCTTTCCCAGATGAGCAAATTGTGCAGCAGGCTGCTGCACTAATTCCTTGGTTTCATAATTGTGTAATTTTAGATAAAGTGAAAAATAATTTGGAGCGTGAATGGTACATACAAAAGACCGTAGAAAATGGTTGGAGTCGAAATATTTTAACTTTACAAATTAACAATAGACTTTTTGAGCGTCAGGGAAAAGCTGTCAATAACTTTAAGGTTAAAATAGAATCCCCATCTTCTTAAGATGGGGTTGTTCAATCTTATGATTTAGCTAAGTAAATAAAATTTACGCATTGACAGAGAGAATCAACTGTGCGTTATCTCTCGTTACAAGGCTCTGCCTCTCGGTTTGACTGGAGGCAGAGCCTCCTTGATCTCATTCCCAGCCTGAGGCTGGGAACGAGGGAGGGCAAGAGTTTTAGGTTAATAAGTTTGGTATGCACATGATGCTTGATTTGTAAAGTGTGTAAGTCCTTAATTCGTGATGGGTCTGACCCCTGATTGACTCGTTCCTAGCCGTTACAGCCCCGAATGCAGGCGTTGAGGCGAGGCCTCGACCAATAGACTTGAGGCCTCGCAAGATTGGTAGCGCATTCCCATGCTGAGCATGGGAACGAGAGGTTATACCAATTCTCTAAAATCTGGCAACAGATTCAAACCCGAAAACAAGTAATGAAACCTGAATTTATTAATTACGAATTACGTTAGCGTTAGCGTCAGCGGTAGCGGGTACTCCCGCGTCAGCGTTAGCGAGGAACGAGCGTCGGCACGAGCGTCATTACAAATTACGAATTGGTATTAGATGTGACCCATCATCAATTCGCCAACAGCATCATGAATTTGGAGTTTTTTGCATAACGTCCCGGAAAGGTATAAGCTGAGACGCACTTAATTTTTCAAGCTGAAAATCTTACAGCAAGGCTTTCAGGCTCCAAAAAGTACAATTTAGATGCGCGACAGCTTAGTGTGGTAAATAAAAAGCCGAAATTGGCATTGCACCGGGGATTTTGGTTGGCTTATATCTTGCACCTCTAAGTACAAACCACAATTTACAAAATCAAGAGTTATAAAATTTACATTTATCCCAAAACTCATTCAGTCCTCTCTTAGAGGACTTATGCTATAAGCCTGGGACTTCAAGTCCCAGGCGGATGCGGTCTCCGTGAAAAAACCATTAAATACTGAGTATTTTTTTTGATGTGGTATCTGGCTGGTGCAAGATGTGAGTTGGGAGACTTCAGCACGATGGAGTTTTACCCTTACCCGAACCTTATGGTTTGTGAATTTCAGTGATATCTCAATTTTAACGAGCGTAGTGGGTACCCTGACTTAAGAGCATCTAGTAATAAGTGCAGGGCTATTATTCATGTCGCATAAATATGCAATTCCTCAGTGGTTTTACAGTACCTTTAAGGTGGCGCTCCACCCTTCAAGGCAGCCGAAGCCGCACAAGAGAGTTCTCTATGCTACTTCGTTTTTTTTGGTGTTGGTGGCGATAATGACTGCGTTACCTGCAAGCAAGCTGTTAGCACAGAACATCTGGGTCCCAACTCAGGATTTAGAAGCAGCTAGCTTGTACCAGCAGGGAGTCATGCGCTATCATCGTAAAGATTTACAAGCAGCAGAAAATGCTTTTCGCCAAGCCTTGCAGCGAGACCCTAACCTTGGAACAGCACGCAACTACCTTGGCAATATCATGTTGCAGCAAAATCGCCTGGATATAGCAGTGCAAGAGTATACAGACGCTATTAGGATTAATCCTAATCTCGGCGAGGCGTATTATAACTTAGGGTTAGCTTTGCACAAACAAGGACAAAACGAGGCAGCAATTACCGCTTACCACCAAGCTTTGGTGATCGATCCAACAATGGCATCGGCTCAGTATAATTTGGGATTAGCGCTGTACGAAAAAGGACAAAAAGAGGAGGCAAGTACCGCTTACCAGCAAGCAATTAATCTTGATGGCAGCAATGCCAATGCTTTCTTTAACTTAGCCATCGCCCTACAAGAGCAAGGACGACTCACCGAGGCGATCGCCGCTTATCGGCGTTCCTTACAGCTAAATTCTAACAATGCTGTGGCTTACAATAATATAGGAAGTCTTCAAGCTATCCAAGGTCAAGCATCTCTTGCTGTTGCCACTTACATCGAAGCTATTCGCCAAATTCCTAATGATCCAGTAGCTTACCATAACTTGGGAGTAACGTTGTATAATCAGGGCGATTTGAAGAAAGCCAAGGTCGTTCTAAAACATGCCCGAAACCATTACCGCCAACAAGGTAACATCGAGCAAGCTGTAATCGTTGATCAGTTAATGCAGCAAATTGCCCAGATGGAAAGGCAAAAAGACTCTCAAGTTAGTCAAACCTCAACCCCTACCCAAACTGAAAATGTAGCCGAACCTGTGCAGCAGATGCAAGCTCAACCAAACACTCCTGTCCAAACACAAGGAAACCCTACCGATGTGCTGCCAGAAATGCCAAGTCTGCCAGAAACTCCTTTGTCCAAGCCAGTCAATAAATTATGAATTATGAAGGTCAGTAGCCATGATCAATGAACAATGTACACGCGTCCCATAGGTAGCCATGACCCAGAAGCAGCGGACAGTTTTGCTTATTGATGATAGCCCTGAAGATCGGGAAACCTATAAGCGGTATCTGCTTCAGGACAATGATTATAGCTACACTATTTTGGAAGCAGGATTTGGGGCACAAGGACTGGAACTATGTGAGGGCACCCAGATTGATGGGGTGTTATTGGATTACCTGCTTCCAGGCCTCGACGGGCTAGAATTTCTGGTGGAACTGCAAAAACGGATGAACGGGAACCACCCACCCGTGATCATGGTGACGGGAGAGGGAGACGAAGCGATCGCAGTTCAGGCGATTAAATCCGGATGTTTTGACTATCTGGTTAAGGGAAGGATCACTCCTGATGGCTTGCGGTTAGCAATGGATCGTGCTATTGAAAAAACTCAGTTGGGTGTCCAACTCCAGCAGAGTGAGGAGCGATTAAAGTTAGCCCTAGAAGCTGCTCAAATGGGCACATGGGAGTGGAAAATCCCATCCAACACTCTGGTGTGGTCTGACCTGGTAGGACCGATATTTGGTCTGCCACCAGGCTTTTGCCCGCCAACCTATGAAGCCTATCTTGATGTTGTCCACCCAGAAGACCGTGATTATATCACTCAATCCTTGACTCGTACCTTGGAGTCAGGGACGGAATACGAAGTAGAATTTCGCACCATCTGGCCCGATGGTTCGTTGCATTGGGTCTGCGGCAAAGGCAAGGTCTACTACGACAAGGCGGGTCAACCAATACGGATGCTTGGCACAGTCATGGACATCACTAAGTCCAAGCGGGGCGAAATAGCAAGAGAGTCGCAAATCCAACGAGAACGACTGGTGATACAGATTGCCCAGTGCATTCGTGAATCCCTCAACCTGGATGATATTTTAAATACGGCTGTGCAGGAAGTACGGCAATTCCTGCAAAGCGATCGCGTACTGATTTTCCGCTTTCATCCGGACTGGCAAGGCACGGTGGTGGCAGAATCTGTCAGTCCTGAGTGTAACCCCATCCTGTTAACAAGTATTTATGACCCCTGCTTTGCCCAAACTTGGATTGAGCCGTACAAAAACGGTCGCATCAATGCAGTAACAGATATTTACACAGCAGGTTTAAATCCATGTCATGTTGAGTTATTGTCACAGTTTCAAGTCAGGGGAAATCTGGTAGTTCCCATTCTGCAAAAAGATCATTTATGGGGACTCCTCATCGCCCATCAGTGTTCGGCATCTCGACAGTGGCAGCAATTGGAGATGGATTTGCTCTCTTCATTGGCAACACAGCTAGGAATTGCCATCCAGCAATCTACTCTCTTCGAGCAAGCACAAATTGATTTGACTGAGCGCAAGCGAGCAGAGGCGGAGTTGCGGTATACCCTTGGCAGGCTAAACTTCCTAGTGGAAAACTCCCCCTTGGGTGTGGTAGAATGGGACGCTGAATTTCGTGTATGTCGCTGGTCAGCAGAAGCCGAGCGAATTTTTGGATGGAAAGCTCAAGAGGTCATCGGTAAAAAGTTTACTGATTGGCAGTTTGTTCTTCAAGAGGATTTAGAAATTGTTCAAGCTAGCGTTACTCGTTTAGCGGAGGGAATTGAACAGCGCAATATTTCAGGCAACTGCAATTACACAAAAGATGGTTCAGTTGTTCACTGTGAGTGGTATAATTCCGTTTTATTAGATGAGTCGGGAAAGTTAATTTCCGTCCTATCCCTGGTGCTAAATGTTACAGAACGTAAACGAGTAGAGGCAGCATTACGGGAAAGTGAGAATCTGTTCCGTCAAATGGCAGATTCAGCACCTGTCCTGATTTGGTTGTGTGATATTAACAAGCACTGTTACTACTTCAATAAGCCCTGGTTAGACTTTACAGGGGAGACCATAGAGCAAGCAATAGGTAATGGTTGGGTTCAAGGAGTTCATCCTGACGATCGCCAGTACTTTTTAGAAACATATATAAATGCGTTTGACGCTCGTCAGGAATTTAAAATGGAGTATCGCCTCAAACGCTTTGATGGCGAGTATCGTTGGATATTAGATATAGGAATACCGCGTTTCACATCAGTCGGCAATTTTCTTGGTTATATCGGCTCATGTATTGATATTAGCGATCGCAAACAGGCAGAAGAAGAACGGACTAAGCTACTAGAACAAGAACAGGCAGCCCGCGCTGATGCTGAAACTGCCAATCGCATCAAAGATGAGTTTTTAGCAGTCCTCTCCCACGAGTTGCGCACTCCTCTCAACCCAATCTTAGGTTGGACTCAAATACTCCAAAAAGGCCAGATCAACGAAGCAAAGACTGCTGAAGCCCTGTTAACCATTGAGCGCAATGCTAGGTTACAGGCTCAACTCATTGACGATTTACTTGATGTGTCCCAAATTTTGCGGGGCAAAATGATGTTGAATGTTTCGTTAGTTAATCTAGAATCTATAATATTAGCGTCACTAGAGACAGTCCATCTAGCGGCAGAAGCCAAGTCAATTAAAATTAAAACTAGGTTTGAGGAGAATGTCGGCGACGTTACAGGCGATTCAGCTCGCTTGCAGCAAGTCTTTTGGAATTTGCTATCTAACGCTATTAAGTTTACACCCTCTGGTGGAAGCGTAGAAGTTCGGCTAGAGTGTGTTGACCGATATGCCCAAATCACAGTCAGCGATACCGGTAGGGGGATTAATGCAGACTTTCTGCCCTATGTGTTTGATTACTTTCGCCAAGCGGATAGCAGCACCACAAGGAAATTTGGTGGACTCGGACTGGGGCTTGCCATTGTCCGTCAGCTGGTAGAACTGCATGGTGGCACTATCCAAGCTGAAAGTCCAGGTGAAGGGCAGGGGGCGACGTTTACCGCTAAGCTACCCCTGCTGAACAGCAGGGAAGTTATTGAGCAAGGGAGCAGAGGATGTGTTGAGAATGAAGAATCCAACTCCAGTCACCCTAAACCCATACTGGAGGGGTTGCTGGTGTTAGTCGTTGATGATGATGCTGATTCGCGGGATTTGATCGCCTTTATACTAGAACAGGACGGAGCAACGGTCTGGTCAGTTGCATCAGCAGTGGAAGCATTGCAAATCCTAGCACGGTCAAAGCCAGACATCCTGGTCAGCGATATTGGCATGCCTCAGATGGATGGCTACATGCTGATGCGCCAAGTGAGGTCTTTGCAGCCAGAACAAGGAGGGCAGATTCCGGCGATCGCACTGACTGCCTATGCTGGAGAGACTGACAATCAACAGATACTTCAAGCTGGTTTTCACAAACATATTACTAAGCCAGTAGACCCAGCCGAGTTAGTAACAGTGATTGCTACCCTTGTCAAGATAATTCGTAATTCGTAATTGTTGCCTCACCTACAATTAATACTTGTCGGTTAACGATAGTTGAGGTGCCAGAAACCCGGTTTCGTAAGAGTTACTGGGTTTTTTATTTTCGCAAAACCTACGCAGTATTGCACCAACAATTTATAGTGTAATCAAAAAGCGTAGTCAACCGGAGCCAACCATAACATGAATGTTTCTGCTCTCCTCTGTAGGCGCTTTACCTAGGATCAATGGTCGTAGACCAAACCAAGCAGGCGTAAAGGGTAGAAAAGACACGAGGCAATTACACTTTGCCCTTGACATACTTGGGGTAGACGAATCTACTTTGCTTGCAAGTGCGCCAAACCTAACCCTTACGGGTAGAAGGCTTTTTCTTGAGGCAGCCTTATCCCTACTTCGGGCATCGGCGACAAACTTTACGCAAACTTCCTAAGTCGGACACTAGTTATTCCCAAAGTTTTGGGAAAAGAGCGTTAACTTCTTGCGTTTGTTAGTATACATTTAGTATAGCTACCATAACCAAAAATGTCAACGCCTCGGCTCCCCTCGGCGTTGACCCTCTCGCTTGCCGTTGGGTCAACCTTGAAAGGTGGAAAAAGACTAAAAAATCAGCCAGTTTTACATGAAGAGGTAAAAAAGAAGCACTCAATTGCATTAACACCAACGGCTTGGGAAATGCTGCAATCGTTGGCGCATGATATTGGGTTAAGTGTTGCGGAATGCTTGGAGCAATTAATCAGGAAATCATACTCCGCTTAACTCCGCTTTGCTCCAAGATTCGGTTATCTAGTGTTACGTCTATAGCGGTTCTGGTGTTGAATCCCATACAACAGGAGTGAGATCTGCCCTCACCCCCAACCCCTCTCCCAAATTGGGAGAGGGGAGAGGGCGTTCTGTATATACGAGGAGTGAGAACCGCTATAATCATTTGAAAATAGCTGTCAGTGATAATTCAATACCATTCAGTTAGTGCAAAAAGACGAAAACTACGTAGGTTGCAATATTACCCAAAACCCAACATTACCAAAGATTTTCTTGGGTAACTTTTAACCTCAACCCTACCTACCATTCTTCTTAACTAAACCGTATTAATTCATAATTCATAATTCATAATTTATTGTTGGTTAACTTTAAATTAATACCCCCACACCCCCACACCCCCACACCCCTACACCCCCACACCCCTTATTTAGTCAATTATTACCACGTGTTTAAATCAATGCACTGAGGGGTGAGTGCCTCCTAAAAGAACATTGCATTTATCAAAAAAATGCACAATTATTTTCCTGTTTATCTTATTCTTGACTGTAAATTGAATTGAGAGAACAGTTGAATATCAGGGAGCATTTTGTGAATATCGAAGATGATCGTGGCAGTGGAAGATTTTGCTAGTTCAAACTGTAGGCTTTAAGTGCTGGGTGGATTTGGCAATTTGGCAACATATTGGATTGATGGGAAAGTATTGTGTGAATCAATGGGTCTTATTGTACAAGACCCATTGCAAAAAAGCAGAAACTTTCTCTCCTTGTTGGTTACAGGCAGGTATTTTTCATCTCTTTCAACTTCATGCCTAACTAAGTAGCTCAATCCATGATTTACTTTGGGCCTCGTATTGACAGTTCATCAGCATGTTTACGGTTGTACTGACAAAGTTTTAAGAAGGCTAACTTTTCCAAGCAATTCTTAATAACGTTAACTTAAAGATAAAAATAATATCTCTTTAAGATGTCTCATTGCACCTCTGTCAAGTCCGAATAATTATTGACTTTATCAGCTAAACGGCATGGTCAAAAAATTCTGAATGATGAATGATGAAAAAAATCTTTCATAATTCATAATTCTCATAGCTTTTGCTCAAACCACTGTAAAACCCGATTCCATGCCCACCAAGTATCAGGATCTTGTGCTTGGCGCTGACCCTGTTTGCTACTTAAATAGCCAACATGACCGCCATGACGGGTAAGTAACAAATCTATTGCTGGGTTCTTAGCACAGGCGACTTGCAAATCGGGCAAGATCCCTGGGTCAAATAACGGATCATCTTCAGCATAGATAATCAAAGTAGGTTTTTCGAGGTTTGGCAGCAGATGTAAAGCACTACTTGCCTCGTAATAAGCGGACACAGAGGGAAAACCCAATCGCCCAATTACCAGTTCGTGGTCAAAACCCCAGATGCTGTTAGCCCGTTCAATCGCTTCCGGGTCGATGGTTCCAGGATGAGCATCGTGAATTCGCCACGCCAGTTTTTTAAGTTGTTGGGCGATCGCTTTCTCCAAATGTTTACCTAAAGGTTGCTTGACTAAATAACAAAGCGATCGCGAAGACTCCAAACTCGGACAAATCACCGCCGCACCACCAATGTCGCTCTCTTTAAGTCCTAAATCCTCATTGCGCCTAGTCAGATCCATCACTGACTTTACTGCCCATAGCGCCAATTGCCCCCCTAATGAAAATCCTGTAAACCAAAATTTTCCGGGACATCCCATAGCTTTGGCAGCGGCAGCAATGCGAACAAAATCTTCCCCCTCGTACAAACCATCGCTGGTTAACGTTGGCGACAACTCAGCTGTCTTGCCGTGGGCACGCCAATCAAATAACACCACAGCGTATCCTTGAGCGTATGCTTTACGTCCCAGTAGCCTCAGAAACCATTGATTATCCAAATCACCTGTGATGCCATATGTACCGACAATTGTGCTGTGAGGGTTTTCGGGGATGGCAACCCAGCCAAAAATTGGCACACCTTGCCCACCGATAAAGATTTTTTTTTCATAAGCTGGTTCTGGGTGTTTTGTAGTACGCTCCCAGCTACGACTTGCCCATAAAGCCGTGTAGACAGTCATTGCCATACCGCTTTGCAGAAACCATGGTGGATTGTATGACGCGTAACACATAACGGCTTAAATTTAGTATACTCTAGTCTTAGTTTTACAATCCTTCAATCTTAATCTTTATGTTAGATTTATAATATTTTTTACAATCAACAAAGCAATCTTTGTATCTATCAAAGGTTCTTATTTACCGTTAATAAGTAGTAATATATCTTTAATAATGCCGAGGATTCTTGTCATAGACGATGACCCAGCAATTTCAGAGCTCGTTGCCGTAAACTTGGAAATGGCGGGCTACGATGTCAGTCAAGCTGAGGACGGCATCAAAGGACAGGCGCTAGCGCTCCAGCTACAACCAGACTTGATCATGCTTGATCTGATGTTGCCCAGGGTAGATGGTTTTACCGTTTGCCAACGCTTGCGTCGAGATGACCGCACTGCTGAAATTCCAGTGCTGATGTTGACGGCTTTAAGCCAAACTCAGGATAAAGTGGAAGGATTCAATGCTGGTGCTGATGACTATCTCACCAAGCCATTTGAAGTAGAAGAATTGCTGGCGCGGGTGCGAGCACTATTACGGCGTACTGACAGGATTCCCCAAGCCGCAAAGCACACTGAGATTCTGAACTATGGACCACTAACCCTAGTTCCAGAACGCTTTGAGGCGATATGGTTTACTCAAACAGTAAAACTGACTCACTTGGAGTTTGAACTACTCCACTGCTTGCTTCAACGACACGGTCAAACAGTTTCACCCAGCGAAATCCTCCGAGAAGTGTGGGGATACGATCCAGACGATGACATCGAAACCATCCGAGTGCATATTCGCCACTTGAGAACCAAGCTGGAACCAGAACCACGTCATCCCCGCTATATTAAGACAGTATATGGTGCTGGATACTGTTTAGAGCTTCCCAGCGCCCCTATCTTAACGGAAGAGGCTTCAACATCTGGGATTGAATAAAAGAAGGGGTGTGGGGGTGTAAGGGTGTGGGGGTGTAGGGGTGTAGGGGTGTAGGGGTGTAGGGGTGTAGGGGAAGATTTAATTAAAAATTCCTAGGAGAAATTTTTAAATTTTACATTTTTGATTTTTAATTCTTGTACTCCCCCCACTCCCCCACTCCCCCACTCCCCCACTCCCCCACTCCCCCACTCCCCACTCCCCACTCCCCACTCCCCTTAAGGCGCGAGGGCGTTACCGCGAAGTAGGCTACCGATGGTTTTGGCAGTAATTTTTAGCTGGGTGATGGGATTAGCTGGTACAACCGTTTTATACAGATAGCTATCAAAAGTTAGCCGCTGCACATCGAGATCGGCACACATTTCCACGAAGGCTTCGCGGGTGGCGTCAGAACGATAGAACACGGTTTGTAGAATGTCCAGAACCTTGTAGGTGAGTCCGTATTTTTTATCCCAGCGCTTTATGTACACCTTCAGGTCAGCTTCAGTGGGGATGCGGCTACCGCTGTTGGAGGTTTCCACAATGGCTTCGGCACACATCCGCCCTGACTGGGCTGCAAAGTAAATACCCTCACCAGAGGATTTTGTCACATATCCAGCAGCATCACCCACTAAAGCTACGCGACCGACAACGCGACGGGGACGGGGATGTTCGGGGATGGGGTGTGCTTCTACTTTGATGATTTTCCCGCCTGCGAGTTTTTTGGCAGCACGGCTGCGGATACCAGCTTGCAGTTGTTTGATACTGGCTTTGTTAACGTGCATTGTGCCAGTACCTACGGCTACGTGGTCGTATTTAGGAAAAACCCAAGCGTAGAAGTCGGTAGAAACGTCGTCGCCAACGTACATTTCGGCGAGGTCGTTGTAATATACCATTTTGTCTTGAGGCAGGCGAATGCGCTCTTGGAAAGCAATGGCATAATTGTAATCTCCAGCATCCATTTCTTTAGCAATGCGGGAGTTAGCCCCATCTGCTCCAATAATGACATCCACTTTCAGGGTTTTGGCAATGCCTTGGGAGCCACCTTCTGTGTGGTCTACGTAATGGATGGTATAGGGGTCTTTATTGTTTGTGGGAATATCGAGTTTATGAACGGTGGCGTTGATTAAATTTGCACCTAGTTTTGCGGCGCGATCGCGCAGATAGCCATCCAACACCTCGCGACGGCACATTCCAATATATTCTTCTTCTTTCTCTAGATTGATATCTACTTCACGATTCGAGGGCGAGATCATTTTCATTTTCCGCACCCGACGGTCGATAATATCCTGCGGCAGGTCAAATTCACTCACCATACACAGGGGAATCGCACCGCCACAGGGTTTGGCATTGTCTAGTTTGCGCTCAAACAAAAAGGTTTCAATCCCAGCTTTTGCCAGTGTTTCAGCAGCAGATGAACCAGCTGGACCTGACCCAACAACAGCAACCCGTAGTGTCAAAGGTCTTCTCCCAATCTTAAAATTTACCCAAAGCATCGTATCACGGACTTTTGACAGAATCCGCGCTCTACGTTCCATATTTGACACAAATACAATATTCCTTAACATTTCGCCATAAATCCTCAACTTATTCCTTTCGCCGATGTCTGTAGGAACAGCCCTTTCACAGTTAAGTCCTATAGTTGAGTGCCGCACCTGTGTCAGGTATTTTTTCCGGTTTCATCGTTCTGGACGCAGGCGTGTAACTTTTAGGGTAAATGGACCACCCAAGGCTTCATTAGCAAAGGCGCGTACCCTGACAGTGTATTTACCAGATTTGACAATTCTGGCAAACAGGAGGGAGTTGCTGGTTCCATCGGGACCATCGTCATTTTCTCCTACCGTAGAGCCGTTGGCAGCTAGTAGGGCGACAATGGTGTCAAAACTATCAGATTTCAATTCAATGACCACTTGATCCCCTGCACTCAAATTCACAACGTAATCTCGGGCAAATCCTCCAAGTCCTGTAGGAATATCTTTATTTGAAAGCGTATCCTTGAGTTCCTTGCCAAATTGCAGCAGAGGAATCGGTTTGTACTCCTGTACTTGCGCACTAGCTACCAAAGCACTCAAGCCAACCGTAAACAAGCTCACCGGAACTATAAAGTAGTTGAAACTCTTAGGCATTTTTAGAGAAGTTAATAATTATTCTTCACACTACCTGAACATACCTCCACTTCCAATACGCTTCGGAGATCCGCGATCGCAACTCATTATGCATGAAAGAAACATTGCTCTGTTTCCCGAACTCCCGTACAGGCGGGGTTACCCCGCCCCTACCCACTCCCGTGTTTCTGAGGGAGCACCTCACTGGCGGCGCACCACCCGTTATGGATGAAAGAAACACCACTCTTAACTCTTAACTCCTAACTCCTAACTCCCCACTCTCCACTCCCCACTCCCCACTCCCCACTCCCCACTCCCCTTTCCCCTTGCGGATAAAGGAGTAAGATTCTGGCGTAGTATTCTAAAGGAACTGGAAGAACCGAAATTCCAGCAATTAGAACTGTTCCATAGTATTAAAAGATTGAATTATGGATATAACACAAGCCTTTGCAATTCTTGCACCCGTTCCGGAAATTCATTTAATTTCTGGATCTGAGACAATTGCCAAGCTAGCAGATGAATCAAGCGATGAAACAGTCAAAGTTGCTTTCGGTAGCATGGATTTCGAGTCATTGCGCAAAATTGATGAGTTACGGGGTAATAAAGCCGTAAAAGCCTTCATATACGCTTCTAACCCAGCGGGAGATCAACCCCTAAACTCACAGGTATCCTGGCATGGTTTATACATTGGTCATGTCCCTTCTCGAAATGGCAGATATCCAGGTAAAGCTAAGTTTCGTCCACCATCTACTAAAACCGACAAGCCGACTTGGGCAGTATTTTGGGAAGTGCAAGAATTACAACCCCTCACATCTCCAATTGCGATCGCTTCCTTGAAAGGGTTGGGTAAAAAATCTAATTATCCTTCTCGCTTCATTCCTGAAGGTCCAGTGTTAATCGAATATATCTGAAAAATTTTCTTCGCCTCCCTCATCTTCCCCAACTTACCCACTCCCCTCCTATGGCACAATAAAGAACGGTAATCAGAACAATATTGATCAGGTAATATAGTGAGTCCTACTGCTCAAGCCAAGGTAAGTGCGCGTCGCGTGGTATTTCCTTTTACGGCAATTGTGGGTCAGGAAGAAATGAAACTGGCGTTGCTATTGAACGTCATTGATCCCAAAATTGGCGGTGTCATGATTATGGGCGATCGCGGTACCGGCAAATCCACAACTATTCGGGCGTTGGCTGACCTATTGCCAGAAATCCCCGTCGTTGCGAATGACCCGTTCAGCAGCGACCCCAGCGACCCCGACTTAATGAGTGATGAAGTCCGCCAACAGCTAGAGGAGGGGGCGGATATTCCCGTAGTTCACAAAAAAGTCCAAATGGTAGATTTGCCCCTAGGAGCAACAGAAGACCGAGTTTGCGGCACTATTGATATCGAAAAAGCTTTATCTGAAGGTGTAAAAGCCTTTGAGCCTGGATTGCTGGCAAAAGCTAACCGGGGTATTCTCTATGTGGATGAAGTCAACTTACTAGATGACCACTTGGTAGACGTACTCCTTGACTCCGCTGCTAGTGGTTGGAACACGGTAGAACGGGAAGGTATTTCTATCCGTCACCCAGCACGTTTTGTTCTTGTTGGTTCTGGGAATCCAGAAGAAGGTGAACTCCGTCCCCAGCTGCTTGACCGTTTTGGGATGCACGCGGAAATCCACACGGTTAAAGAACCAGCCTTGCGCGTGCAAATCGTCGAACAACGAGCAGAATTCGACGAAAATCCGCCAGCATTTCTAGAAAAGTATCAACCTGAGCAAGAAGCACTGCAACAGCAAATTGTCAAGGCTCAACAGCTTTTGCCCTCTGTTACCATTGAACCAGACCTAAAGTTGAAAATTTCCGAAGTCTGTTCTGAACTCAATGTAGATGGCTTGCGCGGTGACATCGTAGCCTACCGTGCAGCTAAAGCCTTAACTGCATTTGAGGGACGTACCGAAGTAACAGTGAATGATATCCACCGCGTCATTACTCTATGTCTGCGTCATAGACTGCGCAAAGACCCCTTAGAAGCAATTGATTCTGGCTACAAGGTAGAAAAAGTCACTAGCCGTGTTTTTGGCATTACTTAAAAGGGGAATGGGGAGTGGGGAGTAGGGAATGGGGGAGATGGGGGAGATAGGGGAGATGGGGGAGATGGGGGAGATGGGGGAGTAAACAATTATTCCTCCCCATCCTCCCCATCCTCCCCATCCTCCCCATCCTCCCCATCCTCCCCATCCTCCCCATCCTCCCCATCCTCCCCATCCTCCCCATCCTCCCCATCTTCCCCATCCTCCCCATCCTCCCCATCCTCCCCATCCTCCCCACTCCCCATTCCCCATTCCCCATTCCCCACTCCCCACTCCCCAATTAGTATGAGATTTTGGCACTTTTGGTTAAACAGCTTTATTTTATCTAGCCAATACAACCCGCCCCGGTTTGTAGAAATGGTGATGGTATTGCTTGCGCTTGTGATGCTGATAATTTGGAATTTTATACCCGACAGACCTTATATGATACTCGGCTGGAGCTTTGTTGTCGGGGCATCTATTTCCATATTGGTGAGAGAAGCGATCGCCCCCTCACCTGAAATGCGAATCAACCAAATAGCAGCATTATTCTTTATCATCATCAGCTTATATGGCTTTGGTTACATATTCCAAACTCTGTAATGCTAATGGTTAATTATTAATAGTTAATTGCAATTAGCCATTAACTATAGCAGTCCTAAATGATTCCCTTTCCGTGGAGAAACCCGGTAAATGAGTGCGAAACCGGGTTTCTGAGTAGGTCTACGGCTAATCAGCTTACAAAGCCGCATCAAAAACCTGTTGCGCGGTAAGATTCCAGTTGGGGAAAGTGGGGGAGACAATTAGGTTGTTGCCCGTGAATTTAGTTACTTGGTACTCATCCCCCACAAGCTGACATACAGACACGGTAGGCTGTTTGGGGTCTCCAATGAACTTTTTACCCCCCAATCCGGCATAATCAACGGACACTTGCTTCAAGCCGGGGAACCCGTCCAACGCAGTGTCCTCAACAATCCAGTATTCAGGGATGCCCATTTCTTCATAGTCCCCAAATTTATCATGATAATCGTCCCGCCAATTTGTACTAACAACCTCAACAACTAAAGGAACCGATGCTGACTGAGTAACGGTCGATTGCTTTTTCCACAGAGGTTCATTGATCAGATTATCATGATTTAGTAACAAAACATCGGGAGAATAAGTAGATTCAGAGGTCTTGATAAATGCGGTTTTAGGGATGCGATACGGGAGTCCCATTTGCAAAAACTGGAAGGCTATTTGTGCTGCCAAAAATCCAACAACATCTTCATGATCACCGACTGGTGGAGGCATTTCAACAATCACTCCTTTGTGTAGTTCGTAGCGCATCCCGTCGTTGGGGTACCACTCGATAAATTGTTCAAAGGTTACTAACTTGGGTAGGGTTTGGGTCATACTCTGGGTCTCCACATAGTGCTATATTAGCAATTACCATCCTTGCATTTCCACCAGTTCCATACACAATTCATTAATTTCCTCCAAATCACATTTGTCAGGGAGAGTAGATTCTTCATAAACTCTTTCCATTTCAGTCACTAAATTCTCTGCCATCTTCACTACCTCCTCATAAGAATAATCACCCATAAGGATAGCTTTTAAATCCTCCGCGTCACCAGCTATCCTCCTGTCTACAATCACTTCCCCTTTCTGTAATATTTCAAGTCCACTTCGTAGTAATCTAATGCAGTGCATCCCATGCTTAAGGTCAAAGCCAGACTTTCTTTCCATTTCTGCCCTTGCCGGATTTCTATTTTCCTGCCACGATAAATAAGCCTTCCATTCTCTTAAAGCCACTTGATAGCTTTGACTTTTCTGAAGTAGGCGAATAAAATCTTTACGACTATTTGTTAAGTTTTGCGTGTACTCTAAAGCCTCATCAGGTAAGGTATATTGTTTCAGTATCCCTTTGAAGTCTATATCAGCTGTCAATAGTTTATATAACTGTTCAGCTTCTTCTAAAAACTCAATACGTCCCCTAATTAAAATATAAAGATATTCAAGAAAAGCATTTAGCTCATCTTTAATGAGTGGTTCTTCGTCTTCTATGCCAAAATCTGATGGTAATGGTTTCTTCTCTGGGGGATTGAGCAACCACTTGCGATGAGTTTCTATCTTTTTAATTTGGGCAAAAGCATAACCAGAGTAAGTATACTTTACCTTCTTGCTTAGAAAAATTCGCTTGTGGTTAATTAAGTGCTGTCCTACTAGATTTAAGACAGGATACTCATTTAACCACAGCAATTCTAAAATATTAGGATTGGCTCCTGATAATAACTGGATAATTTTTCTTAATTCGTATATGACTGTGTCTTTGTTACCATTCAGAAACGGAAATATTCCTTCTTTATCCCAACCGCTATCCTTTTGTTCAATATGGTCAAATCCTAAATAATATCTCTTAGATGCAATAAATACACCCCGATAGTCATAGTCTGACTCGGGTCGATTTAAACCGTAGCCATGGCTACCAGCTAACCCAATCAAAATTGTTCTGTTTTCAACTTCTATTCTGTTCATCTTTTTATCTCCCATCTAATTATACCAATTCGTAATTCGTAATTCGTAATTCGTAATTAAGAAATTCATGTTTCATCTGGGTTTTCGAGTCGGAATCTGTCGTCAGATTTTAGAGAATTGGTATTAGTTAAGCTTTACACCCCTACACCCCTACACCCAAATGTTTCAAAACAGCCTTGACTAAAGCCTCGTAAGTAAAGTAATATTATGGATCGTCTGTCTAATTCCTGCTCGGATCAGGTAAAGACATCGCAAAAGCTGGAAAAGTCGCTTTTAGCACATAGCCCAGCTACCTGTACGGCAACCTCAAGGACAATATCATCATATGACCTACGCAATTATTGAAACTGGCGGCAAACAAATACGAGTCGAACCAGGTCGCTTTTACGACATTGAACTGCTTTCTGCTGAACCGGATGAGACAGTTACCATAGAATCAGTTTTGTTAGTGCAGCATAACGGCGAAGTCACCATCGGACAGCCGCTAGTGGCGGGTGCAAGGGTACAAGGGACGGTGATGCGACATTTTAGAGGTCGCAAAGTCCTGGTGTATAAAATGAAGCCGAAGAAGAAAACCCGCAAAAAGCGCGGCCATCGCCAGGAAATCACTAGATTGATGATTAACACCATCAGCCTCAATGGTTTGGTGTTTACCTCAGAACAAGCTGCAACTGCCGAAACTCAACCGAGTCCTGCTAGTTCGGAACTAGAACACCAGCCAGCGGAAGAACAAGCCACAACTGCCGAAACTCAACTGAGTCCTGATAGTTCGGAAGTAGAACACCAGCCAGCCCAAACCCCAGCTGAAGAACAAGCCGCAACTGCCGAAACTCAACCGAGTCCTGATAGTTCGGAAGTAGAACACCAGCCAGCCCAAACCCCAGCAGCTGAATGATAATTAAGAACAGAAGTAGAAACACAAGAGAAAATCATGGCTCATAAGAAAGGAACAGGTAGTACACGCAACGGTCGTGACTCTAATGCCCAACGCTTGGGTGTCAAACGCTACGGCGGTCATACTGTTCGGGCGGGAAACATTCTCGTGCGGCAACGCGGTACCAAATTTCACCCAGGCAACAATGTCGGTATTGGTAGCGATGACACTCTATTTGCCTTAGTTGACGGTGTGGTAGCGTTTGAGCGCAAAGGTAAAACTCGCAAAAAAGTCAGTGTTTACCCAGTAGCTGCTGCTGAACCAGTAGCAGCCGTTGCTGAACCAGTAGCTAGTTAACAAACCAAAATTATGACGTTCGTGCGGGTTAATCGTAGATTTTTGATTTGATTAACCCGGCTAGACTCCAAGATAGGGTTATCTAGTGACGGGACATTAGACATCTGGGAAAATTAATCATGCGTTCGTTAAAGCCCTTGATAGGGGCGAACGGCTGTTCGCCCCTACATCCTGGAGATGTCTATTGAACTCTTGACAGCCTCACGCAAAGGCGCTCTTGTTAACTTTTGCGTCTTTGGCACGGAAAGTTGCTCAAGTCGGGTTCCCTGACTTGAGCAACTTTTCTCGTCTTTGCGTGAGATTTTGGCTTAAATACTCTACAGTATAACGTTAACATCATATTTTTTCTGCCATCAATTAACGGGCTGTTATGCTCTGTTTGCAGAGAATTGCCGAACAAATTAGTTAAATATGTTCTTAAACATTTGTAAACTGTTAGCAGTTAAGTCGCAGCGTGTCAAATCTTGTTAAGGAATTATCATGAGACAACTGGTTATCGCTGAGCGCGTATGCCTCATTGGTCATATCCTGGCAAAGGCTTTTGGACTGGTAGGCATTCTACTGGTCATACCTCATGCCGAAATAATTTTGAACTTAGGAGAAGTTGGAGAAAAAGCCATCCAAACGAGTATGGCTAATGGTGGTGTGATAGATATTATTTTAGGGACAATAGCTGTTTCAATTTATGCCTACCGCATACTGGGATGGGGCAGTTGGCTAGCGTTTATGCTGCCAGCTGTATCCATATCAGTAGGTAGCGAATTACTGGGGACCAGTACTGGGTTTCCCTTTGGGGACTACAGTTACCTGAGTGGCTTGGGATATAAAATTGGTGGGCTAGTACCGTTTACAATTCCTTTATCCTGGTTCTATGTCGGCTTGTCTTCCTATCTAATTGCTCGTGCCGGTTTGGGGGTAGCAGAAAAACCCAGTTTAGTGCGCCAAATCTGTGCTATAGCCCTTGGGGCATTATTTTTTACCTGCTGGGACTTTGCTTTAGAACCAGCTATGAGTCAAACTTCTTTACCCTTTTGGTATTGGGAACATCCTGGAGCATTTTTTGGGACACCCTACCAAAACTATGCTGGTTGGTTTGGCACTAGTGCCTTGTTTATGAGTGTGGCTGCACTTCTGTGGAGAAACACACCAATTAAATTAGGGCGATCGCAACTCAATGTACCGATAATTGTTTACTTAAGCAATTTTGCCTTCGCCGCAGGACTCAGCTTGGGATCTGGGTTTTTCATCCCAGTTTCCCTAGGCTTAGTATTTGGTGTAGTTCCTGCTGTGGTGCTGTGGTTGAGGACTAAACCCATACTTCCTAATGTTGTTGTTACACCAACAACCACTGAAGTGTCAGTACCGAGTCTCAAAGTTGCTCTTAAGTAAGAAATCTGTTTGTTGTTTGTTATTGGTTGTTTGTTGTTTGTTGTTTGTTATTGGTTGTTTGTGGTTTGTTATTGGTTGTTTGTTGTTTGTTATAACTACCAACAACTACCAACCACAAACCAACAACTACCAACAACCAACAACCAACAACAACCAACAACCAACAACAAACAACTTCCCATTCATTTAGGTATTTTTGCTGTGGTCAATGCCTGGACAATAGCAAGTGCTATCTCACTCTTATTACTGCTGATCCAAGGAAGCGCAACAGCAGTTCTACTGTCGCGCCTCCTGACTGGACCTAACCGCCATCCTCCCATTGAACCCCAAACCCCCACACCAGAACTTTTGGGTAGTGTCAGCGTTGTTATTCCTACCTTAAACGAGGCTCTTCGCATTGGTCCTCTATTGGATCTGATAAGTCTACAAAGCTACGAAGTCCGGGAAATTATCGTTGTAGACAGCAACTCCGATGATGGTACTCCAGATTTGGTAAAAGCCGCACAGGAGCAAGACCCCCGCTTTCGGCTGATCGCGGATGACCCCTTACCCGCAGGTTGGGTGGGGCGTCCTTGGGCATTGCATAACGGCTTTTTATATAGTTCAGAGGCGAGCGAATGGTTCCTCGGTATGGATGCTGACACACAACCATCCCCTGGTTTGGTCGCTGGTTTGGTAAAGATAGCAGCAGACCAAGGGTATGACCTAGTATCCCTTTCACCCCAGTTTATCCTGAAGTATCCAGGAGAGTGCTGGCTGCAACCAGCGTTGTTGATGACTCTGCTTTACAGATTTGCCCCAACTGGTATATACACGGAACAACCAGAACGGGTGATGGCGAATGGGCAGTGCTTTTTGTGCCGTCGCTCTGTTCTAGAAGCTGTGGGTGGCTATACTAGTGCCAGTGGTTCTTTTTGTGATGATGTCACTTTGGCACGAAATATAGCTGCCTCTGGGTTTAAGGTAGGCTTTTTAGATGGTGCCAAGGTGCTGAAGGTGCGGATGTATGAGGGGGCTATGGAGACTTGGAAGGAATGGGGGCGAAGCTTGGACTTGAAAGACGCTTCCTCCCCCGCTCAAATTTGGGGGGATTTATGGCTCCTCACCTCAGTTCAAGCCCTACCCCTCCTGATTGTCCTCACCTACTTGTTTCTTTCCCCCCCCCTCCCCCTCTCCCCCCCTCCCCCCCTCCTCTTATTGGGACTAAATCTATTTCTGCTGGTGATTCGCTTCGCAATGCTAGGAGTGATCGCACCTTCTTACGACCGCCAAAAGGCAAAAGGCGGTTGGTTATTCTGGCTATCCCCCTTAGCTGATCCACTAGCCGTGCTGCGAATCTTTTTATCTGCATTCCGCACTCCCCGAGAGTGGCGGGGAAGGAAGTATGGGGGGGAGTGGGGAATGGGGAGTGGGGAGTAGGGAGTGGGGAGTAGGGAGTGGGGAGTGGGGAGTAGGGAGTGGGGAGTAGGGAGTGGGGAGTAGGGGAGATAGGGGAGATAGGGGGGATAGGGGAGATAGGGGAGATAGGGGAGATAGGGGGGATAGGGGAGAAAAAATTATTCTTCCCCATCTTCCCCATTCCCCATTCCCCACTCCCCACTCCCCATTCCCCATTCCCCATTCCCCATTCCCCATTCCTCACTCTTCTTCACTCCCGACCTGATCGCCCCGTTCTAGTTCCCAGAGAATTTGATTTCCTTCCCGTCGTACCCGTGATACGATCCAGTTCCGCCACCGCCACTGATCTCCCCGGCTGGTGACAGCACTAGCGTGGACATCCATTAGGTCTGCCAATTCAGAACTGGTTATTAAGTAGCCTTGTTCGGAAATTTCGTCAGCAATATGGAGGGTTTCGAGCAAGTTGCGGAGTTGCGCCACTCTTGTCTCTCGTGGTATTTCCTCACTTGTAGCAGTAGCAGGCGCGATATATGGTTCCATAATAATATCTGTTGTCAGAGTAGTGATTTCCTGTGTCTTTTTGTTAATTATTGTAGAGTTGACACCAAAATCGGATACTTTGGATAAAATAAGTTCATTTTTCTGTGCTACGGATGGCTGAGAATTTGAGTGAGCTAGTTGTTGTAGGGATGGAGTTCTGCCGCTGGCAAAGGTACGAGCGATCGCATCACAGCGTTCGTTTCCTACATTACCTGCATGACCCCGAACATGCTCCCACTTTACGTGTCGGCTATTGAGTTCATCTAAGGTTTCCAATAGGTCTTGGTTGAGGACGGGGTTACCATCGGACTTTTTCCAACCTTTCTTTTTCCAGCTTTTGACCCACTTGGTAACACAGTTGATCAGGTATTCGCTGTCGGTATAAAGGGTGATGGATTCTTTTTGTGCGGATGCTTTAAGGAATTCGAGGGCGGCGATCGCCGCTTGCATCTCCATCTTATTATTGGTAGTGTGAGAGGATGCACCACCCATTTCGTGAATGGAACCGTCGCTGAAGTAGACGACCACACCCCAACCCCCAGGACCAGGGTTGCCTGTGCAAGCGCCATCTGTGTATATGCTTTGAATTGTGGGAACTGAAGACATGTGGGAATATTGAACCAAGAATACGCGAAGGACGCAGAGAAAAAAAGGGATTTAGCAGCAAAAAATGCCCAGGTTAATCAAGATTAGCATTTCCAGGTAGAACCTGGAAAGCCGACTTACTTAGAACTTGCGCACTGTACAAATTAATTTAATTGTATTGAATAACTATTCCTTGGTTCGATTCCAAGCAATGGGTAGCAATGTTTAGTGTACCATTACGTTGATTTTTGCTGTCCCAAACCAATACTCTAACTCCATTTTTACCACTCTGATTAAACTTTACACCCTTCACCATAGGGTAGTATTCACCAACTCTTAATGTTGAGACTGGCTGTCCAATATTATTGTAAGCCATACAATTCTTGATAACATGAACCCTGCCACCAGCAAAAGCTGAGGTAGCAGAGAAAGAAAGAGTTGCAGTAGCAACAGTAGCGACAATAGAGATAGTAGCAACAAACTTATTAAACATTTGAAAGACTCCTTATACTTTCAGAAACGTTGATAGAAGCGAATGGAACTTGTTATTTAGGGATACAAGTAATGTCCATCCTATTCCGCAAAAATCAACACAAAATCTTGTTATAGCGTTTTTTTATGCCCTAGTTTTAAAAAAATAAACATATTAGGACTTACGCATTGACAGAACAAAACAATTGTGTATTGTCCCTACTGGGCTGCTGCCTTGTAATGCTCTTGTGTCCGGCGCAGCCTAAGAGGATGACCGGAGGCTGCGCCTCCTTGATCGCATTCCCAGGCTCTGCCTGGGAACGAGGCAGTGCAAGGAAATCATTTAAGCACAAGCTTGTTACTCACATGATGATCAATTTGTCTTGTGCGTAAGTCCTATGTCATGCAATACATATGTACTAAAATTGAGCGATCGCCTGTGCCAGTTGCGTAAGTCCTGAAATATGATTCCTATAGCAATCCGCGCAGGAATTATAAACACTTCTCCCTTGTCCCCCAAGTCTTCAAAGTCCCCTTTGTTCAGATCTCAAATAGGATTGCTATATCTTTAATTATCGGAAGGCAAAATTTCCGATTCTGTTGAAGTTGTGTTTTTTTGAGGAGCATTAAGCAAGAAATTTCCTTGACATTTCTGGGTATGAGGTAGAGTTTGTAAACCAACCTTTGCTGTTCCATAAAGCCGACTAAATTCCCGCTCATAATGTGGCGCAACTATGGAATTCTGTATGAATGCTAAAGTCTCGTCATTGGAGTAATTCCCCGAATTAGACCAGTTGTGACTACCAGTAATCACCAATACCCCGTCCAAAATCGCCATCTTGCTATGTACTCCGCGATCGCCTATTGGGGAAATAGGAAAACCAACTGTAGTTATTGGATGTTTCCAGGGGTGAACTTTGCTTAATTGGTTTTTCTTCTTGCCTGAATATGGGCATACCCCCATAGCATCATAGGTTTTTGAGTAAGGTTTCCCGAAAAAATCTGGGTCTATCAAAACTTTGATATCTTCTACCCCTTGATCGTGTATACTACTGAGAGTGTCGCTAATGTTCTGGTCTGTGTAGACAAACAATGCCATATGTACACTCTTTTTTGCTTGCTGCATATAAGAGGAAATGATGCCGTTACTGGTGAAAGCCATATCCTCATTTCTGTGAGCTGGTGAAAAATTGACTGTGATAGTTCCAGATCCAACGGGAATTGTGACGGGATGTCTTTCAGGCTTATGAGATTTGAACAATCCCTGCCACATGTAGCTGAATTCATCAGTAAAAGTTTTCGCAAGTTGAACGTTATCGGGAATAACGACCATATTATTAGGATTACCCCGAGTTTCAAAGTGGTCAAAATGCCCATGCATATCCGATATGGTGAAGTTGGCACTGGATATAATAGTGGTCTTCCCATCTACCACTACAAATTTGTGATGCATCAGCCCACTACCTTTGGTAGTACCGTCAGATGTGTCATCTTTAATCTCAATACCACTCTCACGCAGCATGGCTAGGGCATCAGCAGGATAGCGCTTCAACTCTTCATAAGCTTGCAAATCATGCTTATTCATCCTTGCTATTTCTTCTTTTGTATAGTCGGTGATAGTCTTGTTGTAGTTATTGTCAATCAATACCCTGACTTTAACTCCGCGCTGGTGGGCAGACTTGAGTGCTTCAGCTACCAAGGTAAGTCTCAACTGCATGACTGCTACATCCACAGTTAAGTGTGCCTGATTGATATTATTAATAATTTGCTGTTCTAAGTTGTCACCTTTGCGGTTAAAATGGCGATACGGGTCTTCATAAGAAGAAGCTTGATTCTGGTTGAAATACACTTGAACAGCAGGGTCTTGAGGTAGAGGTTTGAGAAGTTTTTCTGGTGTAGGCTTGAGGATGTTAACCAGTACAAACCCACCAATGAAAAGCAGTAATATGAATAAAAACTTGCGTTTATGAGAAGGAATAAAATATGTGAGTAATTTCATTGACAGTTATTAAAAGCATCCAGTTTTGGTAAATTGCCCAACAGACTAGTACCGCTATGGCGAATTCGTAATTCGTAATTCCTATACCGCAAGAGTTTCATTGATTTGGAATGGGTGGTTTATTTCCGCGCCCGCTGTACTAGTACTCCACCACAGCAACTTCACCAGGTAACTTTTAGAGAGAAGTTGGTAAGGAGGAAGCCGAACGTAGTTTGGTAACGAGTCGGCCAATACTCCAACTTCTCTCCTTACCAAACTTTCCCAAGGGGATCCTTCTCGGGCAACCGGAAAGCTCTGTACCCTCAATTAATTAATTACGAATTACGAATTACGAATTACGAATTATTTCAATATGGGATGCACCCCAGTCATCAGATGATGATGTTTACTGATTTAAGGAGTTCTGTTATTGATAAGTATTATTTTAAATAAAGCCAACGGCAATACGGTTATTGCGGAAATTAATTTAAAGAAGTGCTATTGAGGCAACGGATTTGGCAATGGGTGGATTAACTGTGGGGTAAATATAGGTATAGGTGAAAGTTGCCAAAATTTTGCAGCTTAACTGGATATGCTGAAAATAGACTACGAATGGTGCAAAGTGTGTTTTTATTAGAGAGTTTATGCAAATTTATTTAGATTACGGTGCTACCACTCCCACTCGTCCAGAGGCGATCGCGGTCATGCAAGCAGTCCTGACCGAACAGTGGGGTAACCCTAGTAGTTTGCATGAGTGGGGACAACGGGCTGCAACGGTTGTGGAACAAGCGAGAATACAGGTTGCTGGTTTAATTAACGCCGACGATCCAGAATCTATCATTTTTACTTCTGGGGGTACTGAGGCAAATAATCTAGCAGTCATGGGAGTTGCCCGTTTGTACTCCACACCCCAACACATAATTATTTCTAGTGTAGAGCATTCAGCTATTGCCGAACCAGTACAATTGCTGGAGTTGTGGGGTTGGCAAGTCACAAAATTGCCAGTGGATGCTAAAGGAAGAGTTAGCCCAATAGATTTAGAAGACGCTCTACAGGATAACACGGTATTAGTGTCCGTAATTTACGGTCAAAGTGAAGTTGGTACAATTCAACCGATTGCGGAACTGGCAAATATTGCTCGTTCGCACAATGTTTTATTTCACACAGATGCTGTGCAAGTGGCAGGACGCTTACCTATAGATGTGGAACAGCTTCGCGTAGATTTACTGAGTATTTCTAGTCACAAAATTTATGGCCCCCAAGGCGCTGGGACACTCTATGTGCATCCAAGTGTAAAGTTGGTGTCTCTGCTGAGTGGTGGGGGACAAGAAAGGCGACTGCGTTCTGGTACCCAAGCAGTGCCCACCATTGCCGGATTTGGTATAGCAGCAGAGTTAATCAAGCAAGAAATGCCAACAGAAACACCCAGGTTAATCAAGTTACGCGATCGCCTGTTTGCCCAGTTAACTAACATTCCAGGGTTTATTCCCACAGGCGACAAAGGACACCGCTTACCTCACCACGTGAGTTTCTGCTTGGAATACGCCGATGGTGAAAAACTCAGCGGCAAAACTCTGGTGCGCCAGTTAAATTCAGCTGGCATTGGCATCAGTGCCGGATCTGCCTGTCATAGTGGTAAACTCACCCCAAGCCCCATACTCCTAGCAATGGGGTATTCTCAAAAGGCTGCCTTAGGAGGAATTCGGATGACACTCGGACGCTATACTACTGAAGCTGATGTAGATTGGGTAGCAATAGTATTGAAACAAGTTTTGGAACGATTTAAACCAGAGTTACAAATCGTGTACTAATCAACGCGAATCTAACAGAAAATTATCTGCGTACCCTGCGGGAAGCAGCCCTTGGGGCGTCTACATCTGCGTTTATCTGCGGTTATAATTCAAAATCTAAAGTTGTTTAAGATGGCTACAATTCCACAAACACTAGAAGACGCGATCGCCCAAGCCCAGGAAGCTACCCAGGCAGCACTTGCCGATGGGTATACTCGCCTACAAGTTGAGTTACTATTCTCAGAACTCAAACCAACGCCTGTGGCACAACAATTCCTGCCACTGTTTGAACAATACGGTTCTCATCTCAAGATTTTCTTTCCTGATGCTGGTGGTGCAGCCCTTGCCCGCCGCGATTGGGTAGATGTACCATTTAAGATTTCTGATATTGGCAGCGGCAGAACCGCCACACAACAAAAAATTCAGCCCGATGATGAAATTTTCTTATTTGTTGCCCCCACTTCGGTGGAAGTGGTACAATTAGAAAAGGTTTGTCAAGAAATAGGCGATCGCCCTTTAGTCATATTAAATCCGCGAATGGAAGAAGCAGGAGCGGTTGGCATTGGTTATACGGCGCGACAAACCTATCGGCGTTTCATTAGCACAATTGAATCCTGCTACTACTTGCGTCCTATATTTGAAGAAGCAGCAGTATTTCGCTGCTATCCCGGACTTTGGGAAGTGTGGGTAGAGAGTGGCGGCGAGTATCAAAAGATAGCAGAATTACCGCAAAAACCCTCAGGCGATGAATTGGATAGCATCTTGATGAACGGACAACCGCAAACACCATCAGACGCTGCACCTGCGAAAAAACCTACTGTCTTGCGGGGTTTACAACGGTTTTTAAGAGCCTTGAGGAGTTAAAAGAAAGCTAGGGGTGTAGGGGTGTGGGGAAGATGGGGAAGTTCGACCCAACCATGTAGAGACGCGATTAATCGTGTCTCTACTTTGTTTGCAACTCAAATAAGATTGCTATATAATATACGCAAGCCCTAATTAATAACACTTAAGTATTTACGTGATTTTCACAATGCATGAAAATCATCAAATTGACATATATTTTTTCTGTAAATCATGACAAATATATTGACGTTTGATAAGTATATTCTTAACTTTGAAGTATCAGCTATGAAATTCATGGATAAGGATGATAGAAAAAATAGCAAAAAATTATACTTTATAAATGCTCAGCAGGTAAAGTGCATTTTTAGAAGGGAATAGGATGAAAGAGACTGAGACTCAAGGGCAGACTAACCCATGGAAGACCATGTTGAACCTAAAACATTATCTTCAGCAGGTAAAAAATAAAATTTGGTGGCTATATAACTATAAGCTGCCAGAATTTCTCAGCATCTTACAGTGCCTGTGGCTGGTGTATTTAGGTAGTCAGCCCATAAATCTTAGCGAAAAATCTGCAATGGTCATTGCGCCACACCAGGATGACGAAGTTCTTGGGTGTGGCGGTTTGATTGGATTAAAACGAGAACAGAATGTGCCAGTACAGATTGTTTTTATGACAGATGGATCTGCGTCTCATTCGTGGCTTCCCCAGTATCAATCTGGGGAATTGGTTCCAATTCGTAGGGATGAAGCATTTAAAGCTTTAAATATCTTAGGTGTTGAGAGGGAGCAAATTCACTTTCTCGACAAACCAGATAGTAAGCTTCGGTTTCTGGATCTCAACGAACATCAACAAACAATTGAGCAGTTGGCTGAACTCTTCAGGTCTTTCCAGCCAGGGGAGATCTATGTCCCTCACCGCAACGATCGTACCAACGACCATGAAGCAACTTATGAATTAGTTCAAGCAGCGATTAAGCTTTCTGGGATTGAAGTTGTTGTCCTGCAGTATCCCATTTGGATTCTCTGGAAGTCTCTACTCTTTCGTGACTTGAAACTACATGAGTTAGCAAATGCTTACCGTCTATCGATTCATTCTGTTCAAAGCAAAAAGAGAGAGGCAATTACATTTTACCGTTCCCAGTACTTACCCATAGACGCTGAAACTGCTGCCATTCTCAAACCCGCTTTCCTCAAAAGATTCTTCTGGCCCTACGAGGTTTTTTTCAGAACTGACATCTTGCACCAGCCAGATAGTACATCAAAAAAATAACTCAGTATTTAATGGTTTTCTCACCGAAACCGCATAGTAATTATTTGCTCATTCTATGAATCAAAATTTACAACCCTCCGTCTGCCTAGACGGGAATACGCTCCCTACTACGAGTCAAGATTTACAACTGCCTGTTCAGTTGAATAATATATCACTTCCTCAGGAATTACCGCCCATCGTTCTGGTTGCCTTTACCCGTCCTGAACTTCTCAAGCAAGTTCTCTCGGCTATAACTCAGCAAACCTTGCTTCCACAGCAGATTTTAGCTTTTATTGATGGACCACGCAACGCCAAAGATCAACCTTTGGTTGAAGAATGCATTAACTTATTAACAGAATTTCACCATACTGTTCCAGTTGAAATTGTCAAGCGATCGCACAACTTGGGTTGTGATATAAATGCCGTTTCTGCACTGACGGAAGCTTTTTCCCGTTACCCTGCTGTGATTTACTTAGAAGACGACATTGTTGGAAATCCTTATTTTTACGATCGCATGTGTCGTCTGTTGTCAGCTTACCGTGACTTCCCTCAAGTGTTTTCAGTCACAGCCTACGCAAATTTTCCCAGTGGATTAAATAAACTGATATCAGAGGATTTCATGGTATCAAAGCGGGTGTTTGCCTTGGGTTTAGGAACCTGGGCAGATCGTTGGAAAGACATCGATATGGCTAACTACAAGCGAGCTTACAACCCTTTTGGTCATTTCTACGATATCCCTGCAACTATACAAACAAAGTATACAATACTGAATCAATTCTTTCTGGAAAAACAAACCCACAAGCACGATTGGGTCATAACCATGACATTAGCCTCCTTGTACAAAGGATATGTACATGTTACACCTATGGTATCCTTTATACATAATATCGGGTTTGGACACCCTCAGGCAAAAACATACAGTACAGGAGGGGAACCCGCTTGGGCAAACGCACATAGCGATCCGTCTGCCTGTCTGAACACGTTACCACCTAGCCTTGAAGTGACAAACACCCTAGCAGCCCCCCTTGATGGAGTAGAGTTGGCTAGACACTTAGCAATTTACACAGACCTATGGCTTAGCCCATCAGACATATGGCAGCTATTGCATAAGTATAAAGGGTGGCACAGCAGAATAGCCTTTTTGAAGCTCTTCTTTTCTCGCTTCCTAATTTATGTTAGACGCTTACGCGCTGGAATGCCAGGTTGAATGAAGAGGGGAGTGGGGAGTGGGGAATGGGGAGTGGGGAGTGGGGAGTGGGGAGAATTGGGAGAGTGGGGAATGGGGAGTGGGGAGTGGGGAGAATTGGGAGTGGGGAGTGGGGAATGGGGAGTGGGGAGAATTGGGAGTGGGGAGTGGGGAGTGGGGAGAATTGGGAGTGGGGAGTGGGGAGTGGGGAGTGGGGAGAATTGGGAGTGGGGAGTGGGGAGTGGGGAGTGGGGAGTAGGGAGAATTGGGGGAGTGGGGAGTGGGGAGTAGGGAGTAGGGAGTAGGGAGAATTGGGGGAGTGGTGGTTTTTGTTCCATTCTAACTCCTCACTCCTCACTCCCCAGTGCACCATTACCCCAGAGGGGGCACCGAGTTCCCCACTCCCCACTCCCCATTCCCTACTCCCCACTCCCCATTCCCCACTCCCCATTCCCCATTCCCTACTCCCCACTCCCCACTCCCCATTCCCCACTCCCCATTCCCTACTCCCCACTCCCCACTCCCCATTCCCCACTCCCTACTTCCCTAAAATCGGGGCATTCAAGACTTTGTGAATGCGATCGCGTGTTTGTAGCAAGTGTGCCTTGGTGTATTCGTCGTTTGAACTGACCCTATCCAGTTTCTCATCCAGTTGTCGCATTTTATACCATGCCAGTGTGCGAGCATCTTCTGGCACGGTTTCCTTCCGCAATACCATATCTGTGAGTATGTCTAGGTATCGCCGCTGCAAGCCTCGACGTAGACTAGAAATGTAGATGGACTTGGTTTTTGGTTTTAGCACCTCAGTCCAAATTCCTGACTGCAAAGTGTCAAACAGTTCTGGAAGAGTCAAGGCTTGACCTGGCTGACTTTTGAGTTCGATATCCTCCAGACGTCCGAGGCGATCGCGTGACAGCAAATCCCACAACACGACACTCTGGACGAACAACACTAAATCGTGAATTGGATAGTCCAACCGACCAATCCGGGGATTACTACCCCAATGTCGCCAACGGGACGGTGCTAATTTATTCAGCAGTTCTGGCGTAAAGTTAAAAGCATCCTCAGCAAAGACATACTTTTGCAGTACCGATAACGCCTGTCGTTGTTTTTCTACAGGCACTGGTTGAAATGGTAATCCTTCATGGGACTCACCAGCATGAACACGGTAGAAAGACTGACCCCCAATGTATTTTGTGGTAAAATATATATTCTGGAAATAATTACCTAATACTGTGTCAAACCTTGCACTCACATCGCTGTAACTCTCTCCAGAAATTGGGTAACGGATATTGAGACGATCCCACATCAAACGACAATTATCCATTTGCCACTGGGAATACTGTAGGACATCGCTGCTATAAGCCCAAGCATTGGCAGTTGGGTCCAAGTCTAGCAGATCCTCATCCGTAGAATAACTCAACTCCGGCTTGTAAGATTGCTGGGCAATTTTCTCCAAAAATGGCTTTTCAGCTATGGGAGTTGCTGCTTGACTAGGTGTATAACCGTACTGAATCACCCACTGATCATACAATCCCACCATAATGGGAAAATAATCTCCCTGCTTAGTGCCTTGGGGTGCGATGTTTGGTGGAATATAACCCATGACCGACGAGACTAGACCTTTTTTATGGGTAATTTCAGTGTTGTTCATCTCCTTTGGTGACAGCAGGGTACTACCACGGAAATTGTGTCTTAACCCTAAGGTGTGTCCGACTTCGTGAGCGATAATTAAACGTAAATATTGATGGATATAGTCTTTTACCTGGTCACTACTGGGTGGTATATTTTGCAAAAGTGACATTGCCAGTGAGCCAATGGCAAACTCGCTAGCAGCTTCCATTCCATAGCATAGGTCGTACTCTCCTGCGAGTTTGGATAAACTGCTAGCAAAGGGTGTCTCCCCGAACTGCTTTTCCATGGCGTTGCCTTTCGCTTCTAAACCACTGGCGCAAAGCAAGCGATTTTGCATCAATGCCGACAGGGTGGTTCGGGTTTCTGTTTGGTTGGGTTGTACAATTCTGCCATAATCACTCTTGAGTAAGCGCACAAAGCTGGCATCTACCAGAATGGTGGCGTTTAAAATTTCCCCAGTCAGGGGGTTGACGTGAGATGGACCCATAGCAAAATATCCATCTACTGTATGAATCCAGCGAATCGTGTTGTAACGTATATCTGCTGGGTCCCATTTGGCATTATCTGGCATCTGATTGACTTGGATGGCATCTTTAAATCCTGCCTTTTCAAAGGCGCGGTTCCACATGAGGACACCTTCTTTAATGGCATCACGGTACTCTCCGGGAACAGCGTTATCAATCCAAAAGATAATGGGTTTTTTAGGTGGAGAAATTGCTGCTTTGGGGTCTTGCTTTTCCAAATGCCAGCGATTGATGTAGCGGACAAATGGATCGCGGCGATTGTCGTCAGATAAGTCTTGGTAGGCGGTGATGAAATAGCCGAGGCGATCGTCAGCTAAACGCGGTTGGTAGTTATTTTCTGGAAGTTGAGAGAGACTGTAGTGAACCCGTAGGGTAAAGCCACGACTGTCAGGTAGTGTGGCAAAATGCTGTATTTCATTATCCTTACCATTGATCGCACTGCTAGAGAAATTCAAAACTGACTCAATTTCCATGTTTTGGGGAAAGGCTTTAGCTGTACCAAAATAGGACTTCTCTGTGATTCGGGACACTGACAAACTTGAGGACAATCCTGCTAAGTCTGTCAGTAGTAGGTCTCCCAAGTCGATGAGAATAGTTTTACGTTGCGGATGAATGCTTTTAATGGGAATTGTGTAGAGAACTGAGTCACTGAACGACCTTCCAAGCGATCGCCTTTGGGGATCTTCTTCATTGGTGCGGAAATTTACATTGCGAACAACAAAGTGCAAGTTGTGATTCACCCGCCGGAAGTAAAACAAAAAATCTTGCAAAGGCATACCGCTGTAAATTCCTGCTTCGCCAATGCCAGATTCTAACGTTGCTGTGGCAAGATAATTTTTATTGAGTTGCCCTGGCTTAATTTCTAGATAGATTTTGTTTTTTTCTTTATTCCGGTATAATGTGAACATTCCATCTAGTTTTTGGGTGTTTTTTACTACCTCATCAAAGGTCTCTAACTGGTCATTTGTTGGTTGATTCGAGCTAGAACTGAGCTTTTCACTTACCGCCTCAGATTGATCCTGGTTTTTCCGGACTAGCAAAAATGGTTGCTGTCCTGCCTTTTTAGTATCTTTAGCTACCCAAATAAAAGACTGAGGCTGTGCCTGTTTGTTTTGATTAATCACCCACACTTTTGATGAGGCTTGGGAATAAGCTATTTTGGATGACGCGGAGAGTATTGTTGAGAACTTCTCCGTCTCCATGTTTTTTCGTATTCCGGTGTGTTCTTTCGTCCTATTGATTACAGTGGTGTTGACAACCGCTTTGGTGGTTAATGAGTTAGCGCTGGTGGATACTATGGCCAAAAACAAAGCATTCAGCAAAATAATATGAAAGGTAAATCTTTTCATCCTATCTTTTCTATCTCTGAAAAAAATTCCGTCTCGAATTTTTACGGACTGCAAAGCCAGTTCTACTCTCCTCACCCACTAATAGCACCTGAAAAGACTAAGCTAAGGCGCGTTTAAATTGTATAAACACTCGTTGTGGCCGTTGACTGCTAACCGTTGACAGTCATAAGTCGCAGGTTTACAGTCACAAAGCGAGATAATATTCAATTTAAATGCGTAACAGCTTATGATATGTTGGCGCTATTTTTTCAGCCTTGTTGCACTGGTTTTAGTAATGTAGTCTTTTTCCAACCATTGTGTCTGTTGCAAACTGTAGGTATTATTTTTACATCATACTAGAAAATATGCTGATTCGATAGTATAACAATTCTACGTGTAGTACTTGAGTTTACGGAAAAGGGAAAAATTTTTCAGACGGAGATTTTAGGAAAAATGTGCAGCGAAAAGGGTGTATATCTCATATTTTGCAACAAATTATACTATTATATCTCATGGCAAATAACTCAGTGAGCCGCAAAAATCAATCAAGTAATCTCTCGTTCATCAGTAAGTGCATAGTATTAACGGACACAGTATGTCACAAATACATCAAGTCTGGAAGCTTTTGAGAACTTATATGAGAGGATCATGGGTACAAGAGATGGCAATGAACAATGCGCTGAAGGCTGAAGTAGTTTTGCCTTTCATCAAAATTGTCAAAGACTTCGATAAAAGTGTAGAGTTTTATAAAATAAATTTGCAGGAATTTAGATTTCAGCAACAACTGCAAAAAAGCTTGGAAGAATGGACCCAAGGAGGGAGTGGTGGCACATTCAACATCAGCGATCGGCAACTACATGAGGAGATTTATGATTTACTAGGTAATGGAGCGCTGAAACCAGAAATTGTCGAAAAAGTAATGAACAGGCTGATTGCTTGGCATAAATTTTCTCAAGTACATCTGTTCCGCCGCTTAGAAGACTTTTATTGCCGTTGGTGTCAGGGGGAATTTATTGATGCTGCACCCACTGATAACTTGCCTCAAAAAAAGATGCTTAAGATACAAGCACAAAACATTGCCATGGGGTTACGGCAGGTAGACATAAATACAGGACTGAATGTGATGATTTTGCTCTTGGAGTTACACCGCTATAGTCAAGAGCAAGATGATCTTAAGCAGCAAATGACATTCTATCCCTCTGGTCAAAGAGATACAAACAATTTTTTCACATCCCAACTGCTGCGTATCATTAACTACAGCGATGCTATGGTAATTGGCAATTTTAGTAGTGTGGTGGGGGAATTCCTTAAAGGGGGCAACTTTAGGGGTGCTTATCTTGCAGATGCTAACCTAACTGGTGCTAACTTCAGTGGTGCTAACCTCAATGGTGCTAACCTCGGCGATGCCAACCTAACTGGTGCTAACTTCAGTGGTGCTAATCTCAATGGTGCTAACCTCGGCGATGCCAACCTAACTGGTGCTAACTTCAGTGGTGCTAACCTCAAGGGTGCCGACCTCAGCAGCACCAACCTAAGTGGTGTGAACCTCACCAATGGCAACCTCAGTGGCGCTAATCTCGGGGATGCTGACCTCAACAGTGCCGATCTGGGTAGCGCCAATCTCAAGGGTGCTAACCTTACTAGCGCTAACCTTAAGGATGCCACACTCTGTAGCGCTAACCTGAGTGACGCAATCTTCTTCGGTGCTAACCTCAGTGATGCTAATCTTAGTGAGGTAGACCTCAGCCATGCCGATCTCTGCCGCGCTGACCTCAGTGGTGCTAACCTCAGTCAAGCCATCCTCAAAGGCACCAACCTAAGCGACTCCATTCTCTTCAGTACCAACCTTAGGGATGCCATCCTCGTAGCCGCTGACCTCAGCTACGCCAAGCTTAACGGCGCAAAACTCAACGGCGCTAACCTTCAAGGGGCAATTCTCCTAGGCGCTGACCTCAGCGGTGTAGAACTCAACAAGGTTATTCTCAACGAAGCTGACCTCAGTGGTGCTGACCTCAGTGATGCTATCTTCTTGGGATCTGACCTCAGCTATGCCAATCTTAGCAGCGCCAACCTCAGTGGCAGTAACCTCAGTGGTGCTATCCTTAGCGGCGCGGATCTCAGCCATACTAACCTCTGCTACACCATTCTCAGCGGTGCTGACCTCAGCGACGCCAACCTGGAAAAAATGACCTGGAATGAAAATCTGGCGTGGGAAGGTGTGTGCGGGTTAGACACGGCAGTTAATTTACCAGATGCTTTAAAGGAACAGTTGGGTCTTCCTTAGAGGGGACTGGGGAGGGCAAAATTGGGCTTTGCTGAATCTTGGTATGAAAACCTCACGCAAAGACGCAAAGACGCTAAGAAAAACTTTGCGCCTTTGCGCCTTTGCGTGAGGCTCAAAAACACAGGTTCTGGAAGATGTTCTCCCCAATCTAAAAAAACAACTCTTTAATTCCTTTACTGCCAATCTCCACTGCTAGTGCTGCCAACAGAAAACCTAAAAGCTGAGTAACGATCACTTTACCTTCTGTGCCTATTAACTTGTCAAGGCTGTTTGCCAAACGCAAAATTAACCAAGTGACAAACATAGCTGCCAAAACACCTAGCACTACACTCACGTTAGGATCGGCAGGTTCTGAGATTAACAGCATCACAGTGGTCAGTGTACCTGGTCCAGCTAGCAGCGGCAAAGCTAGTGGGGTAATTGCCACATCGCGGTTTTGTTCAATGATTGGTGTCTCTGTTTCTCCTCGAAGCATTTGTAAAGCAATCAGTAATAGTAGCAGTCCTCCAGCTACTCGTAAAGACCCAAAGCTGATGTTTAAGTACTCTAAAATGAATTGACCAGCAAAGCCGAAGAATAAAAGGACTGCTATGGCGACTAAAATTGCCTTATCTATCACTTTATTTCTCTGGGCTGGTTCCATACCATCGGTCAGAACTAAAAGTATGGGTATATTACCAACAGCATCGGCAAGGACGAACACAGCGATAAAGGTTTTGGCTAAAACAGAAATGTTCACAACAGACAGGGTTTATCAAGATTTTATAACAAAAATAGCGCTAATCTCTCCCAGTTTTCCAGAACCCGTAGCAAGATTTGAGTGGGAAAATCAGGGGGATCGTGGTTTTATTGCCACTTTGCCGACGCATTTTTAAACAAGCTGCGCCAGTTTTTAGGTGAAGATATATTTTGAGAGTCTACCTCACATAACCCCACTGTTCGCTGTTGAATCTATGAAGTCTTATATCGCCGCCGCTGTTCAAATGACTAGTGTGCCCGATCGCCAGAAAAATTTGGCTCAGGCAGAAGAATTAATCGACCTTGCGGTACGTCAGGGTGCTGAATTGGTTGGTTTGCCAGAAAACTTCTCTTTTATGGGAGAAGAAAATGACAAACTTGCTCAAGGGGAAGCGATCGCCACTGAAACTGAGGAATTCATCAAAACAATGGCTCAGCGCTTTCAAATTACCATCTTAGGCGGTGGCTTTCCAGTCCCCGTAGACAGTACAGGTAAAGTCTACAACACTGCCCTACTTATAGGTTCCAACGGTCAAGAACTTCTGCGTTACCACAAAGTGCACCTATTTGATGTTAACGTCCCCGATGGCAACACTTATCAAGAATCTAGTACTGTAATGGCAGGCGACCAACTACCCCCTGTCTATTTCTCGCCAGAACTGGGAAATATCGGCATTTCTGTGTGCTATGATGTCCGCTTCCCTGAACTTTATCGCCACTTGTCACACAAGGGGGCAGATGTTATGTTTGTCCCCGCTGCCTTCACTGCCTTTACTGGCAAAGACCACTGGCAAGTGCTACTGCAAGCTCGTGCTATTGAGAACACCTGCTATATCATTGCTCCAGCACAAACCGGACTGCACTATGCCCGCCGCCAAACCCACGGACACGCCATGATTGTTGACCCCTGGGGAACTATTATAGCAGATGCTGGCGAACAACCGGGAGTTGCGATCGCCGATATCAACCCCTCGCGACTCGAACAAGTCCGCCGTCAAATGCCTAGTTTACAACATCGGGTATTTTAGTAGGGGAGTGGGGGTGTGGGGGTGTGGGGGTGTAGGGGTGTAGGGGAGCCAGAGGGTTTAATGTGAGCGCTGACGAACTATTAACCCCTACACCCTTACACCCTCACTCCCTTACACCCTCACACTCTTACACTCCTTATTTTTTAAAAATTATGAAACTAATACCTAAACAACGTCTTTTTAACTACAAGTTTCTGAATTTTTGTACTCTTGACAAATGCCAAAGTTTCATAACTAGCTTGATGTTAGTATGTTTGGTTGTGTATAATTTTTTCCAAGAATGTCCAAAAATTGCTGTTGCGAAATCTCACAGTATAAATCAAGCTACGCCAAAAAACTTTTCGCCAAAAGAACAAGCTTGTGGTGAAAACACAGAGGCTCAGCAGCAGGCTTCGAGTGTAGCAAATATGATGGTCATGGTATCCCCTTGGGTAAGTCAGCCTGATTTGGGTGTCCAGAGTCTTGTTCAAGCGATCGCACCCTATATATTTGCTTACCTAAATCGTAGCCCTTGGCCAAACATTAATCAACGGGCAAAGTTGGCAAAAGTGCCTATATTAATGTACCGTGACATCCTGCCGCAAAAACAAGTATTGTTGGATGTTCGTCCTGATGAATTAGAACAGCATTTCCAGTTCATTAAAGATCAAGGCGTCACTCCCATAAGTCTTGACCAGCTAATGACTCATTTACAGACAGGGCTACCACTACCAAAAAAACCAATTTTATTGACATTTGATGATGGTTACGGTGGGCATTACGAATATGTTTATCCACTCTTAAAAAAATACGGTTATCCGGCTGTTTTTTCAATTTATACTAATGGTGTCGGTACAAATACTAATAAAACCCATGTCAATTGGGAACAACTACGGCAGATGGCAGCCGATCCCTTAGTGACCATCGCATCTTATAGTGTCACTCAACCTGATGATTTAAGAGTGATGCCAGATAAGCAACTGCAAACGGAAGTCATGGAATCTAAGAGTATCCTAGAGGCAAATTTAGGTATTCCCATCCGCTACTTTACTTATCCGTCGGGAAAATATGATGAGCGAGTCGCACGGTGGGTTTATAACGCAGGATATCAGATGGCATTGACCATGAATGATGTGAGTGAGAAATTTGCAGGTACATCAGACAGTTTATTGGCAGTTTCCCGCATTGGTCAATGGAAATTAAAAGATGCCATCGCCCAAGCCTGGGGAGGACCTACATTACCACCCTGGAAACTAGGCTTCGATTTTACAAGTCCTGTTCAACGGACTGAAACTACTATCGACAAAATTTCCCTGATCCTCATTTCTGGTGGTAAACCCATAACTATCCACGCCAACAGTCGTTATCAGGTTCCAGAAATTTTGGCTAAGAGTGGCACCAATGCCATAGCTGCTGTGGACGGGGGTTTCTTTTCCCTGAAGCTGTTAAATTCTAATGTGATGATCGGCCCTGTTCTCAGCCAGGTCACAAACCAATTTATTCCTGGTGACAGAAATGATATCCCAAAATTAGCTGGACGCCCTCTGGTATTGATTAGTCCCCATGCAGTACGTTATATTCCCTTCAACCCTCTAGCACACAACACTTTAGAGGGAATACAAGCCGAGATGCCAGATGTCACTGATGCTTTTGTTGCCGCAGCGTGGCTAGTGAAAAATGGTCAACCTCAAGATGCAAGTACCTTTAACGGGCTGTATGGTTTTGATCAAGCCCGTTATCGAGCTTTTTGGGGTATTAACCAAGGTCAAGTTCCCACTATCGGCGTTTCTTTAGGAAATACTGACGCTGTATCTTTAGGCATCGCTCTAGCTAAAGCTGGATTACAGGATGCTGTGATGGTAGATTCAGGTCAGAGTACTTCTTTAGTTTACAAGAGTAAATCTTTAGTAAGTCATACTCCTCGCCCTGTGCCTCATGTTGTTGCACTTATAGGGTCTGAGTTAACTAATAACACTGGTTGCACCCATTCTGAGGGTTCAAAATAATTCAAAATTAAAGACACGAATCTGTGAACATTAGTGCGAGGGGCGCGAATTTCCAAGGGTTCAAAAAAAAGACTTGAAGTCTAAAGACCCCAAGTCTTAAATTTTACATCAGAATTCTAGACTAGAGCGTCAAAGATTGAGGATTTGTCTCAATCAACTTCGCCAAATCTTGCAAGAATGCAGCAGCATGGGCACCGTAAATAATCCGGTGGTCACAGGTAATATTGACCTGCATTTGTTGCCGCACACCAAACATTCCGTCAGATGTTGCTACTACTTGCGGACGGGATGCACCAATGGCTATAATAGACCCTTGTCCAGGCGGCAGAATGGCATCAAATCTGTCTACGCCAAACATGCCCAAGTTTGTTACTGTAAATGTCCCGCTGTTGTATTCTTCTGGTTGTAGTTTTTTGGAGCGAGCACGCTCTACCAAAGACTTCCAATCACGTGATAGAGAATAGATATCTACCATGTCTGCATTCTGCAACACAGGTGTAATCAAGCCACCGTCATCCATCGCCACTGCGACAGCAACGTTAATACTCGAATGATACACAATTCCTTGTTCCGAGTAGCTGGCATTCAACAGTGGGTGTTTTTGTAACGTCACCGCCACGGCTTTTGCTAGTAGCGCTGTCATCGTCACACCTTTAGACTTAATCTGCTTGTAAAGTTTATCAAGCTCATCAGTGGTAATGGTGTAACCCACATGGATGACGGGCACAGATAGGCTGGCGACCATATTCCGCGCCACAGCATTTTGCAGGGTAGTAAGAGGCACTGTTTGACCAGGAGCGACTGCTACCATTGGTGTAGGTGTGGGCGCGGGGGCTGGCGACTTTGGTGCAGGTGCAGCAGGTGGAGATGCGACGGAGATAGCGGGTTGCTTGCCAACTTTGGCAGTTGCTTCTACATCTTCGGCGACGATGCGACCATAGGGACCACTACCAGAGATGGTACTCAAGTCTACTTTGAGTTCCTTAGCCAACTTGCGGGCGCGGGGTGAAGCTATGAGCCTCCCATCTCGGTGGATGGAGCCATTTTGAGACTCAGATGGAGGAGTCGTAAGCGTGGTTGTATCTGCTTTTTGTCCAACAAAGGTGGTTGCAGGAGCAGCAGTAGCGTTGCCAGAGTTGGCTTGAGCAAGTGCAGTTTCGATTTCAGCTTCGGTTTCTGCTAGCAGGGCGATCGCTGCTCCAACGGGGGCAGTTTCACCAGCTGGCACAATAATATGGGCTAGATATCCTTCATAGAAAGATTCTACATCCATGTCTGCCTTATCTGACTCTACCACCACCACTGTTTCGCCTTTTTCCACTTTGTCGCCAGGAGATTTTCCCCACGAGACGATTTTACCCTCTGTCATGGTGGAACTTAGCGCCGGCATAAATACTTCGTGAATGGTCATAGGGAGGGTTGGCTAACCTGTATTTTACAAACTTTTGCAGCTTTTACCAGATCGCATTGTATCTTGACCAACGACATGAGGAACTATCTTACGACCTAATGGTCTATTAAGTTTGTAGTTCTGAGTACGACTCACACTTATCAGAATCTTGACTCAAAAGCAAGAAGAGCAGGAGTGACACGTCAATCTAAAATTCAAAATTGGTCTGACCTGTTTGAAATCTTTGCAATAACTGTTAAATTTTATGTCGGCAAAGTTTAAATTTTTTTTGATTGTGGTTTTTAGCATCTTTGCCACCGCAGCCACTGGAATGTACATTTCCGTGCATCAGCTATCTACTGTTTCTAGCATAAGCAATGGACAAGTACAGCAGTCGGCTGCGGCGACTCAAGCAAAGGTAATTGTGGAAAACCCAGAACGAACCAACTATAAATCTATACCTTTAGACAGTATCAACTCTACCCTCCAAGGTAGCGATCCTGCTGACCTCGCCCTTAATGCCTTTGAGGACATGGAATCGAAAAGAATACCCCGCAAGGTAGAGGTATTTTATCCCGAACCAAATCAGGCTATGGTGACAATTACCCAAAAAAACCAAGCGAAGGACTCTGTGGGTGCAATTAAATATCGAGTTGAATTAACAACCTTTGGGCGATCGCTTCTCGTTAGTTCACCCCGCGTATGGCAAATTGTGTGGGCTGGGGTTAAGAGTGAGGAATGAAAAGTGGGGAGTGGGGAGTGGGGAGTGGGGAGTTAGGAATGAGGAGTTAGGAGTTAGGAGTTAGGAATGAGGAATGAAGAGTGAGGAGTGACGAGTGAGGAATGAAAAGTCAGGAATGACAAGTTAAAATTCATAACTCCCCACTCCCTCCTGGGGTTAAAACCCCAGGCTATCCCCACTCCCCACTCCCCACTCCCCCTCTTCCTATACGTCGCCGCGAATTTCTTCCACAATGCCATCGCGTAGGACGATTTCCACCTGCATTTTGCCAATCAGGTTATCACCCGGTTCTACCCGGAAAAAGCTTTCCATTTGGAATTGGTTGACTTCCTGATCCAACTCTAGAAACTGCACTTGTTGGAGATTTTGTAGACTTTGATTTTTCTGTTCTAGCAGTTCACTTTTCTTTTGATTAACTTGGACTTGGATATTGTCAATTTGTTGCAGGGTCTGGGGACCGGGGGGTTGGAGACTCTGCTTTTGAATTTCAGCCACCGCCCGCTGTCCTTGGACGTCTAGTTGTTGCAACTGCTGGTCAAGTTGATTAATCTGAGCTTGTAGTTGCTGCTGCACTTCGTCTTTCCAAAGGTTAGTGACGATCGCTTTGACGTTAACAACGCGTTTTAAGAGCAGTTGAGGCTTAGAGACATCCATAAAGATTTCACGTTCACTCTATAGTTTGAAGTTGAGATGATCAAGAAAACATCCCGTTAATAATATCGCGATAGCGTTCCATCACGACGTGTCGCTTAGTTTTCAGCGTTTGTGTCATCAAGCCATTTTCGATAGAAAATGGTTCCACAATGAGATGGAACGGGCCAATGCGGTCATCCGGTCCATAGCCTGGACGGTTTTGCACCTCCCGATTCAATTCTTGCCGAAATAGATCCTGGATTATTTTACTCTCTAGGTTTACGGACGTCTTGGGTATTGAATCCTGGCTTTGTTCCTCTCGGGCTTCATTTGGTAGACGTAGATGCAGATTTTGAGTTTCGGCCCATTTTTGGATAGCTTCCAAGTTGGGGACGATCAAAGCACCGAGACTGCGCTGATCTTGGCCAACGAGCATAATCTGATCGATGTAGGGCGATCGCAAACAGGCGTCTTCAATGGGCTGCGGTTCGATATTTTCCCCATTAGTCAATACAATCGTATCCTTTGCTCGTCCGGTTAACACCAAATCATTTTGCGGGGTCACCCAACCCAAATCCCCGCTATCAAACCAACCTTCGGCGTCAATTGCTTTGGCTGTAGCTTCGGGATTTTGGTAATAGCCTTGCATAATTTGCGGTCCACGTAACAGAACCAAACCTCGCTCTCCTGGTGAGAGGGTTTTACGAGTTTCAGGATCTATTATTTTGGTTTCTGTACCTGGTATTGGTTGCCCAGTAGAACCACGCAAATTGCGCCAACGACGACGCCCATGGGTGATAGGAGAGGTTTCTGTCAAGCCATAGCCTTGCAAAATCTCCACACCAATAATCTCAAAAAAGTCATCTATGTGCTTGGGAAGGGCACCCCCACCGCTAAATAACTGCTTGATTCTCCCACCTGTTGCTTCCCTTACCTGGCGATAAACCAGTCGTTCTGCCAAGGCATGGAGAGGAAACAGAGCAGATGCTTGTATATTAGCTGCTAATCGCTCCATGATGGAGGGATTAATTTTTTCCAAACTCAATCCCTGGGCAATTCGCCGTGCTTTGATGTATTTCTCACTTATCCCAAGTAAGTAGTTAATCAGGCGTTGCTTATTTGCTGGTTGTTCCCGGAACTGCTTTTGCACTCCTTCATGAATCGATTCCAATAAACGTGGCACACACATCATATATTGGGGTCTCAATTCTTTTAAATCCCGCTTGACAGACCGCAAATTACTGTATGATTGACAACAACCTTGCGAAAGTAAGAAATACTCACAAGTGCGTTCGTAGGCATGCCAGCTGGGGAGGATGCACAGAGAAATGTCTCCAACTTCTGGTTGTATGATGGCACCGGCTGCTATAAGTTGGTGCATGAAATTCCCATGAGAAAGCAACACACCCTTGGGTTTGCCTCCAGTCCCAGAAGTATAAACTAGGGTTGCTAGAGTGTCACGGGTTTGCTGGACTTGCTCAAAATGATGCTTTGCACCAATTTCCATCAACTGGGTAAAGTTCACAATCTTCAGAGTTTCCTCTGTTGGTGGTGCTTCATCTGAAAGTGAAATTACCAGTTGAATGGGCAGATCCTGAAGACGTTCCTCTAGCTTCTTGAATGTTTTAAAATTTTCCACCACTAGCGCGGTGCTGCCACTATTTGCTAAAATAAACAGGAGTTCTTCTGTGTCCGCCTGAGAGCTACGCACTGCATCCACCCCCCCAGCAGTCATTATCCCTTGATCTGCTATCATCCAACGGGGAGAGTTCTCAGAAATTAGGGAGATGCGATCGCCTGCTTTGACCCCCAACGCCTGCAACCCTGCGGCAAATTGCTGAATTTGTTGAGCTAACTGAGTATAAGTAATAATTACCTCTGGTTTAGCATGGGGGTCACGTAGAGCAACAGTATCACCAAACCGCTCTGCTACCAAAGACCAAATTTCTGGCAGCGACTGTACATTTGAATAATCTATCAACTTGCTTAATTTTTGGCGTTCTAGGTCGGTGATATTAAATAATAAAGACCTTTCCCCTGGTGTTTTTGACATGAGACATCATTAAATAGTTGATGAATTGTTTTCTAGCATATTCCACCCTTATTGATGGTGTGGATGCTCATTCCAATTAAAAATTTCATGGTCTAGTCGCCTAGAGGTATGCCAGGTAATTTTTCCGCGCAGCGTATCCAGCAAAGACTCTTCAACCACATCAGCTAAATTTTCCCATGTCAAGTCTTCACACTGAAGCAAAATTTTCAGTTTCTGCAAAGCAACCACCGACCCATTCTCGTCGTCGAAACTAAGAGGGGTATCGCTGCGTAGGGGATCTCGTTGCACAGCGACAATTGCCTGCCGCACAGCAACTGTGATTCGATCGTATAACTCTGTTCTTCCTCGATTCAATTGTCGTTGCCATCCGCGTTTACTGGTAGCATATAGTCCAGGCAAGCGATTCAAGGCATAAGCAGTTACCTCAGATGCTTTGATACTCTTGGCAATTCTAGAGGGTAAGGATTGAACCTGTTTCTCTACCTCCTCTACTACCAGTATTTCCATGGCGTTGCGTGAGGTTTTCGCAAATTCATCTTGCTGCAATTGTTTCATTAGGATATATCAGTGTACTGGGGTTATGGTTTTTTGTCAATAAACGTGAGTTCGATTAAGGAAAATTTGCCCTCACCCCAACCCCTCTCCCACAGGGAGAGGGGCTGAAAACTCGTTGCTCCTCCCTCGCCCTCTGGGAGAGGGAGGCTGGGAGGGTGAGGGCTGTCGAACTGAGGTCAATAAGTAACATTACTCAAAATATTCCGAAAAATGGCAGAGAAACTAGGGCGCTTTAGCGCAACTACAAACCTTTATTTATTTGTACCGACCTACTTATTGTTTAGACTGACACAGAGATTTGGGAACACGGGGAGTTTTAAATTATAAGCAATTTAGTAAACTCGATACCATATCGCCTTCGGTTAATACTTATAAGACTAGCCCTTTCAAGGTGCAAATCCAAAGACTTGGATCTTCTTCACCTTGAAAGGGCTAGTCCTAAATAATTACGAATTACGAATTACGAATTACAGCAAAGCTGCTAGACTCACTACGTAAATTTACTTCTGCTGCCGAAAATTCAGCCACCTGGGCTTCAATTTCGTCACGTACAATTTGGCGGTACTCAAGGAAGTGTTCAATCAGGGCACAATTGCTCAGGTAGGGCACAAATACACCTGGATTGTGTCGGATAATTGAGAACAACTGACGCCAAAACTGGAAGCGGGTGCTGCGCTTGATACCCTGTCGCCAGCAGATGATCAGCACCGCCCGCATCTCAATCAGTTCCAACATGCGCAACGGTACTTTGTGAGGGGCTGGCTTCATCCTGATAAAGTGCCGATAGACCCGTGAAAGGTAGCGACTCGGCTCATAAAGTTCCCAGAAACAGCTTGCATACTCACGACCCAGTTCTTCCAAAGGTCGGGTAGGAACAAAGTTAGTCAGCGTCATCTGGTTACCATGGGTTTCTTCGCTCCCCAACCGTAAACGACCTTCCTTCTGGAGTCGATGCCACAGTGGCGTATTGGGTAGGGCTTGTAGCATACCGAACATCGCTTTTGGGATAGCGGTAGCTTCCATAAAGTCCATGATGCGATCGCCAGCCCCTGTTTTCTCACCATCAAAGCCAAGGATAAAACCAGCCATCACACTCAGACCTGCACGATTAATTGTCTGAACCGATTCCACTAAAGAATTGCGTGTATTTTGATACTTCTTAGTTAGGGATAGGCTATCTGTGTCTGGCGTCTCAATACCCAAAAATACTGATGTGAAGTTGGCATTAACCATCAGATCCAACAATTCCTGATCCTGTGCCAAGTCTACAGAAGCTTCAGTCGCCAAGCGGAAGGGATAGCCATGGGCTGCCATCCAGGGAGCAAGTTCTCGCAGCATCAGCTTGACATTGCGCTTGTTGCCGATGAAGTTGTCATCCACGACAAAAACAGAACGCCGCCAACCTAAGTCATAAAGAGTCTGCAACTCAGCCAGCAACTGCCCAGGCGTTTTGGTGCGCGGCTTGCGCCCATATAGCACAATAATATCACAAAATTCGCACTCGAAAGGACAACCCCGCGAAAACTGCACCGACATCTCGTTGTAAACGCTGAGATCCAGCAGGTCAAACCTTGGAATTGGTGTGCCAGTGACATCGGGTTTTTCACCCCCAGCGCGGAATATCCCTGAGGTTTCGCCCCGCTTCAAAGCTTCCACCAACAACGGCAAAGTAATCTCACCCTCATCCAACACCAGAAAATCCGCCCCCGCTGTCTGCGCTACATTAGGAACAGATGTCACATACGGACCACCCACCGCCACAAGAACACCGCGTCGCTTCGCCTCACGGATGAGGTGCAGCATATCGGGTTTCTGGACAATCATGCCCGATACTATCACCAAATCTGCCCAAGCCCAATCGGCTTCGGTTTCTAACCGAACATTACGGTCTACCAAGCGGAACTCCCAAGTCTGAGGCAGAATAGCCGCAACTGTGATCAGACCCAGAGGGGGAAGCGAAACCTTGCGCCCGATGAGTTCTAGTGCTTTGTCAAAAGACCAGAAGGATTTCGGAAAAAGGGGATATAAAAGTAAAATTCGCAATTCAACACCAACCTTTAAACTGAAAAAGCATAAGCAAAACCTAAATTTATTAGCGAACCCTGTTTAAGATTGTCTGCAATTAACTGTATTTTTGGGGAATAATTTAAGTATTGTACTGGGTTCTTAGGGCTGGAATAAATAATATTTTTTACCAACTATTATCTAACTAGCTGGTAAAAAATCCGGAATGGCGACTGGGGACTGGGGACTGGGGACTGGGAAAATCTCAATCGGGTTATGCTACTGTGAAACTTTAACGGATTGAGAAGGCTTTGGGGATTAAGAAGAAACAGGAGTGAGCTACATACTGAATAACTGGGAAATTTAAGGATGAAGTAGTGAAACGCGACTCCATCAAGTAGTTTGGAACCAAGCGATAAAAAAACTCATCGAATGTTTTTGAATAGTGACCAAGTGCAGCGAATCTATCTAGATGAGCTGGGTTCACCTAATCAGCAGCCAGTAGGCATCAACTTGATGCAGTTGACTCTAGCATCGGATGAAGCGATGGCCCAGCAAGCAAAGCAATTGATTAAGCGGGTAGAATTAGAACAAACAGGCAGACTAGCAAAAAACGAAATCATAGAAGTAATCACGACCATTGCCGTTTACAAATTTTCCCAGTTGAGTAGAGAGGAAGTTGAAGCCATGTTAGGACTTAGTTTAGAGCAAACAAGGGTTTATCAAGAAGCCAAGGCCGAGGGTCGAGAAGAAGGTCGAGAAGAGGGTCGAGAAGAAGGTCGAGAAGAACAGAAAGCTGAAATGTTGAAACTTACCGTGCCGCTGTTACTAAAAACAGGTATGATTGTGGAGCAAATTGCTCAACAGCTTAATGTTGATGTAGAAGCTGTCCTCAAAGCAGATCAGCAGAGCACTGAGGAGTACTGAGTTTTTTATGAACCATTTCCGCTATCGCCTGAATACCAGTGTAGCTATTTGTATAACATTTGGCTTGTCCTTGGTCTTATTTATTAATTTGTTTTCTGGTTGGGTGGTGGCGCAGAGTGTACCCATTGGTACTGATATCACCTCTATCACAATCAAAACAACGGCTGCAAGCCAAACATTTTTGCGTTTCCAAGTATCCCCATTACGAGAATCTTCTGTTTGACACATGCTGAAATCAGCAATCCATTTGGGAATTGGCAATCCAAAGGAAAAAGATATGATCTGGGCAGATTGTAAGGTTGCATCTTCAAATTGGATTTTATACGTAAACTGACTTATTTGCGCAGCAAGCAGCAATAACCATCCAAAAATCGAGTCATGAAATGTCCACTGTAATGGTCCATAGACGGGTAGAGATAAGCTAAGGTTTTGGGAATCCCACTCCAAGTTATACATAGTAATACAAGTATCTGGCAGTGGATTTCCATCCATGAAAAATACGCCTTTAAGAATGGCTGGTAAATTAGTTTCTTGGATTGGTTTCATCCAAGTCGATATATCGTTGAGTATCCTTTTTTCGATAGTTCCAGTCATTTGATTTTCGATTAATAGGGCTGATTATTCGTGAAAATGCTGTAGAGGCGTTAGATGTAACGTCTCTACAGCATTTTCACTGTGGTGCAAAACCTTGCAACACTAAGTCATTAGGAGTCACAGCAGTCACTTTATCAAAATCCCATTTGACTTCTGTAATTGATTCCCATTTATACTTTTTAAGCAGATACAAACAGAAAATTTGGATAAAACCAATTGATAAGTTTCTGCCAGGACAAGCGCGTTCTTGTCCTTGTCCGTTCCAAGATAAAATATCGGAAAAATCCCGTGTAGTATCAAAATTATCTGGGTTATTGTATCTATTGGGGTCACGATTGGCTGTTAAAATAGAACCAAGCAAGCGTGTTCCTTTTTGGAAAGGACATTTTGTACCCCCAATTTCCACTTCACCCCCCTCTTTAGCAAGTTGGCTGACAAATCGTACGGCTGGATAAAGGCGAGATGTTTCTAAAATTGCTTTATGAATTAATGTTGATTGTTCGAGGATTTGACCATTTAGTGGTTCAGTTCCATCCCAAACATGATTAAATTCTGTGATTACGTCATTTTTTAAAGCATTATCCAGGCATAAAACGCCAATTACCGAACCTAACAGCGCACTTGTACCAGCAGTTCCGGCGATATGAATCATATCGAAGAGGGTGTTAGCAATTTGATGCGGAGTTAGTTGATATTGGGAACCCGTTTCTAAGTAAGATGCCCATTTTGGCGATTCTTTATAACGTTCAATTAAATATTGGCGATGTTTGATAATTGGTGCAGTTTTGAAGGCAAGCAATCGCTGGCTGATGAAGTTAGGTAAAGATGCTAAAGGTAAACCTTCGACGAAATTGCTTGATGCGGTAATGTCTTCTTCCGATAATGAAATATTAAAAACTATTTGATGCAAAATATTTAACATTATCTTTGGTAAATCTTTACCAATATGCAATTTTCCTTGTTTTGCTGCATCCGCAAGGCATTGATTAACAAGCTCTCCTAGCGTCTGGGCATGTTCTAATGGATTAGGTAAAGCTTGCAAAAATACGTTTCTTGCTCCTGTGTGTTCCCTCCCGTTCATTCCCAAGCTGAGGGGATTATTGAGCAGGTAGCTGGGGGCTAATATTCTAATAATGCCTAAATCGTTACCTCGTATTTGGGGTTCAACATGCATTAGCTCCTTGACTTGGGCATGGGAAGAATGCATAATCGCTTGATCTACTGCGAAATATTTATCGCCAATATTATCTTTGCGGATATAAAGAAAATCTCGCCAGTGTCTGACCATAACAATTGCGTCTGAATAATATGCCCACAGGCGCAGTAGTTTGCCGATTGGCGTGTCGTAACCAACTTTGGCAAGGATATTTGCTAGCCATATTTGGCGTTTGTGTCCTTGGAGAACTTGATCTTTGAGTGTCATGGTGTTTGGGGATGGGGAATAGGGGATATAGCAAGGGGGACAAGGGGGACAAGGGGGACAAGGGGGAGGTGTTTATAAATCTGCGGAGGATTGCTATATCCCCTATATATTAATACTTTGCGGAATTTTAGAAGGAAGTAAAAATGTGTAGGCTGGGCGGTTCAGATTACGTTGGTTGATGGTTTCTTCTATTTGTTTGAGGTTTTGCTGGAATTTTTGCAGCAGAGGTTGGACTTCTGGTTCTATGAAATGGTTTTGGGGGTATTCACCAAGTTTGTTATAGTAGGTAGAGCCTAATAAGTAAAGCAAATTAAGTTGCCGTTGTGCTTGTTCCAAAGGTGGGAACAATTTTAGATAATCAAGTTCTGTGACTTCTTGTTTTAAGAGTGTGGAAGCTGGTGCATAGCCTGCCATGGGAACCATTCCAGGGTAGCTCATTAGGTCTTTTTGTGGAAAGTTTAGTGCTGCGTGTTGGGCGCTGGCGGTGAAAATAATCAGCGTGATGGCATCTATTAGATATGCGCGTGTTTTTATAGCTCCGTTTTCTTCGCCAAAGTTGGGTACACGTCCTCCGTCGTAGGACTGGGCTTCTGCTGCCCATGCTTGAAGATATGTATCTTTTTGAACATCTGCGTCGGTTTTGTAGTAAAGGCTGAGATAGTCCTCAACCCATTCATGAATCCCATTCCAAACCAACAGAGCATCATCACGGTAAGGATAAACAGGTAGGAGGTTCGTGTCATCTACGCCGCGCAATTGAAATTGCGTTGGTAGTATAGCTTGGTTAAAGCCGTAGCTTTGCAAACCACGAACGGCAAATACCCGAGAGTTGTCGATGGTTGAGCCTAGTAGGTTATCTACTCCCCCTTTAGGGGCGATGAGAATACGTTGTGCTGCATCGTTAATGGCTAGAGTACCGACGAAATGAGGAAGCAGTAAAAGACTGAGGGGATGGTTAGGTGGTAGTTGGCGATGGGTGGTGATGACAAACCTTCCAACAAACAGATGGGTTCGCCCCAAATGGCTGACAGCTTCGTGGAAGTTGGCATCGGCAATGTGGACGACGGTTTTCGCAAATAACCAGGCATATTTGCTAGAATTAGGTGTAATGAGCGGATTTTGGGCTGGGTTTTGTCCGCATTGAATTGCGATCGCCCGCAACATTCGATTCGGTTGGTCTGGTTTCGATACTGCAAACAGCGCTAGGGGTGCATATAAATACTTTTGCTCTTGAGGATATGTACCGTTGATAGCCCCGTCTAAAATCCCGTAGTCAGCTAAATAGAGTCTTCCTTCTTCCCCTGCTGCGGCTAAGGAATCATCGCTTCCCATTACGGCTTGGTAATGCTCGTTGCTGACCGGGAAACGCGCCTCAAGGCTGGTTACGCGCTGAATCATCAAAGGATTGTAGCCAGCAACCTGCATGTAGGCAAAAACATCATCCTCTTGGAAAGAATTGGCGATCGCTGGTAGTTTTATTTGCGGCAGTAATATTTCATAATTTTTCAAGCTTTCGACGTGTCCTTTTGGTTGCCCTTCATACATCAAGGCTTTAAACCGCTCTGAAGAATCGTCCAAAATTGAAAGTCCGATTTTTCTAAGCGCAGAAAAAATCAATTGATCGAGTTCTCTGATATTGTGCGGTGTTCCTTTGAGCAATAGTTGGGGAATAATTTGTAAAAGTTTAGCAATAACATTAATTTGAAACGGTATTGCCCCTTTAATTAGAGCTTCCAGGAGAAATCTTGTCACATCATCACGAACCGATGGCGAACCAGTATTACCGCGATTGGTAATTATGGTATTTATAAATATAGTTCTTAACTGCTGCGCTAATAAAAAAAGCCAATCTTCCGGGAATTCCTCTTTTAGAGGAAGCTCATCCACCATCGCGACGGCTGGAATCAAAGTGTAATTATATTTATATTCTTGTCTGCCAGCCTCCAAGTTGTGAGAGGCTGGGGAATTTGTCAAATTGTTAATACCAGGTGCAGACTGACTCACAAACTTAAACTATAGAATCTTTCGGTTTTTTGTCTACCTCATCTTACATCAATACCTCCAAGGAATCAGAAAAAAGCACAGCGAGAATGATAATCCCTTGGAGGGGGAGGGACGAAGACCGGATCAAAACCGCTATAACTCAGCACTGCTGGGTCGTTTTTTTGTTGCTTTTAGGACTTACGCACTTTACACATTCACCATCATGTGAATAACAGGCACGTTTTGCTAAACGTCTTGCCCTACCTCGTTCCCAGGCAGAGCCTGGGAACGAGTTCAAGTGGGCTGCTGCCTCCTAGTTTGACGCGAGGCAGAGCCTCGCACAACAGCATTACAAGGCAGAGCCTTGTAACGAGAGGTGATGCACAGTTTGTGGTTTATATCAATGCGTAAGTCGTAGCTTTATGGTTTTGGCAGTTGTGAAAAATTTCTATAAGAATTGTAAAACCCGAGATGCAATACTGCGTAGGTTTTGCAAAAATAAGAAACCCGGTAAATGAGTGCGAAACCGGGTTTCTGGCAGTCATGGCGATTGATTTCTCCTCATAATTCTTTCTAATTTTCTATATTAGAGCAATCCTAAATGAATTATAAACGCTTCTCCCTTCTCCTCCTTGTCCCCCAAGTCTTCAAAGTCCCCTTTGTTCAGATATCAAATAGAATTGCTATAGAGCCTGTGTATGAAGAAATGGAACTCTAGCACTGGCTAGAAGCCCCGCGTTTTCACCAATTGAAACGCTACACCAAACCAGCTCGAAAAATTTGGTTTGGGGTGAGATTCAATTCGGGAAAGGTTTGGGAGACAATGCGATCGCTATGTCGAAATTTACTGATCTGATATTCTCCATCAACTAAGTTACAGACACAGATTGTCGGTTGTTTAGGGTTACCGATAAAATTGCGTCCACCCAACGCCGCATAGTCTATAATCCAGTATTCCAGGATACCCATCTCCTCATAGTCAGCATACTTCAAGTAATAATCGTCCCGCCAGTTGGTTGATACAACTTCAATTGCTAAAGGTATGGATGCACCATTACTCACGGTAGATTCTTTTTTCCATAATTTTTCGTTTGCCAGATTTGTCTGGTTAAGCACCAACACATCGGGAAAATAACCAGAATCTTTTTCAGGAGGTCTAACTATAGCTTGGTTGGGGACAATGTAGGGTAGTTTTAGACGTTTGATTTCAAAAGGAATTTCGATACCTAAAAACCCTTTAACTTCTTCGTGTTCTCCTACTGGTTGTGCCATTTCCACGATTTCCCCATTATGTAGTTCGTAGCGTACCCCAGAATTTTCACGTAGGCGATCAACAAATTCCTCAAAGGTTACTAGCTTGGGTATGGCTTGAGTCATAGATAATAGAGAATTACTGCTTTAGAAATATTATTAACCACAATCAATGGTAGGGGTGCAATGCCTTGCACCCCTACAATGTAGTCTATTTACCTGAAAATTGCTGTAAGAAGCGCAGAAAGCGCTACTACAAACTAAGGGTTTTTGTTGAGGGCTGAGTTTGCAGTTCCAGGGGTAGAGATTGGCGCAGGCGATCGCCATATAATGACAGTGCATTACCGCCAAGCAGCAGTTCTAAATGCTCCCTGTCATAATCTGCCACTGCGGCTGCATCTTTCACGCAGTTATGGAGTACACCATCCCAGTGTCCGTAATCCCCAGAGAAGCAAGCTAGACGCTTCCCTACCTCCCCCATGGCAGTAGGAAGATAAGCAGGACCTGGGTCATCTGACTCAAAAGAGGTGAAGATTTGACCCCGTTCAAAGTACTCCATTGGGTCTCGGTGGCGGAGGTCGTAGTGTTCATAGAGACTGGCATCATCGATTTGAGTGGGATCGTGCTGTTTATTCCACATCAGATCGAAGAGGTTTTTCGCCTGACTAATGAGGTTGATATTGTTGTGGGTGCCTCTTTCCTGAATCATCAGCTTGGTAAACTCCATCAGGGAAGGGCGATAGGGATGCTTGGGGTCAAAGTCGCGGATGCGTTTTTCCCAATGTTCATGAAAGGCATGGGCAAGATCCGGCAACCAACCGCAACCGCCTTCTAAAAAACCGACTCGGAGGGTGGGGAATTCCTCAAATGCGCCGTCAAAAACCATTCGCGCCAAAGCCAATTGTTGCTGGTTACGCTGCACAAAAATGTGCGTGAGGACGAAGGTTTCCGTATAGTCGGCAATACCACCCACCATGAAAGAACCAGGACCTCCGTGAATACCGAGGGCAATGTTTAGGTCTACTGCTGCTTGGAGGATAGGACGGAAGTCAGGATGGCTAATGACTTTACAGGTGCGGATATCTGGGAATGCTGCTGGTGCTTTAGGATGGGGAATGGGTAGGTTCGGGGCAACGGCGACGCTAATCAAACCGAGTTCATTGACACAACGGTGCATTTCCGCCACCGCAGCGTCTACATCCTGGAGAGGTAATACACCTATAGGCTTGAGCCGATTATCGTATCCCCGACAGTCATCGGCAATATAACTATTATATGCACGGCAGAGTGCTATGCCCAAATCCTTATCCAAAATGCTAGAAAAGATTAAGTTGAGTGTGCCGTAAATGACTTGGACATCAATACCTTCTTGATCCATATGTTCAATTCGCACTCGATTGAACATGGCACCTAGGGTTGTATCTGGATGAAGATTTCTAAAACCGCCCTTACCCAGCCCCTGGGGTTGGGGGAACATGCGCATGAAGTCGTTTTTACCCGTTGCTGGATTAAAGTCCATGATTCGCGCCCGTTGGTCGCCCAGACTATCGACCACTAACCCAATGCGATCGCGATACTCTGGTTCAATATAATCCCGCATGACTAGGGGATTTTCTAGCTTATGGGCATCCGCATCAATTACTGCTAAACCTTGGTACATGAAATCTCCTATTACACTTAGGCACTGATACTTTTAGTTTGAACATTATTGAACATTGTTGCTCAACTCAAACATGACATCGCTTGCAGAAACAGTGCGAACGATGGTGGTATCCCACAACGCCTTCAGGAATATCCCAAAGGCTCCTTGAAAATCGCGCTTAATTGTGTAAGCACAACTAGGGCATTTAAAGGTTTTATTACCGCCTAACTTGTGATGTACATGACCGCACTTTGTACAAGTTTTACTGGTATATTCTTCGGTTATTCTGACTAATTTGGAACCGTAACGGTTACACAAATGTTGTAACGTTTCAGAGAATTGATAAAACGCCCAAGTCATCATGGCACGGGCTGATTTGCTTTTTAGCTTACGTTTTGATTTGGCGACCATTTGGCTTGTTTCAAACGTAGGCAGATAAATAATATCGTAATTACGAGCCAGGTGTGATGCTATTTGCTTATGGCATTCACTTCGTAAGTTTTTAATACGAGTTCTTGCCCTTTCCATTGCCACACGTAATTTGTAACGATATCGATTAAACTTGCCTCCAATACATTCATCGTGTTTAGATTTTAATTTGTCTAAATGATAGCAGAGTTTAGCTATTTTGTTAAAGTCTCCACAAGCCAACTCCGTAAAATACTTACCATCGAAGCCAGTTAAAAACGTCCTCAATCCGGGGTCAAGAGCAATAACTTTGCCTCCATTGCTCTGTTGCTCAACTTCTACATCTACTGGGAAGTTGGCAAACCAACGACCTTTGTTGTAAGTTAACTCCGTTGCATTGTCATAGTTGATTAAGCAATAATCTTGTCCCCAAAACTCTGCCTTGGATAGTCCTCGTGAAGCCATCCAATGTCCGTTTTTGTAATCGAAGGGGTCAAATTGAATGGTTTGATTTTTGTCTCGGATAGAGCGGAATTTCCCGATTCTAAATCCAAACATTGGATTGGGCTTTTTATCCTTACCCTTGCCAATAAATTTAGGCTGCTTGTCGGTATGGCTCCATGCTATATAAGCCTCGAATAAAGCATTATCTAAAGCATGGGCAATATTCAAATCTTTACACCATTGGGGTATTATTTCCAACCCCAATGTTTTACAAAACGATCTAAATTCTTTCTTCCCAGACGTTCTTATCTCTCCCTTCGTATTGGTATAAGTAAAGCCTTGATGCTGATTAAGATACGCAATCGCGTTGTTATAAACTTTGCGATAGGCATGGATTCTAAGCATCCAAGTTTCCTTGGTTTTACCTGTTGGATACACTCGGTAAGTCAGGGTCTTCTTTAATTTTCTGCTTGTATTTCCTGAGTCCGTAAGGTTGGCAACTGAAGACGTGGATGATGGCAAGAACATCCTCAAGCATTTCTCGCTCTGGGCTAAGAACATTGTTGTTGAGAACCAGAATTTCACACCTGTGACGGCTTGCGAACCATGAAATAAGTGAGAACCCGAATCTGCAAAGTCGGTCAAAGTTGGCAACGACCACCATTCCGACATCGCCTGACAAAATTCGTTCCAATAAGGCAAGTAACCCTTTTGGCTTAAAGTTGAGTCGCGATCCGACATCTTTGACGAGGGAGCAACCGGGGTACTGAGCGACAAGAAACTGAATTTGTCTTTCAAGATCAGGTTTTTGAGAATGGCTGGAAACTCTAGCCTAAAGGATTGTTGGTCTATTGGACTGTCGAATAGGGATAACTGAATCGAGGTCGTATCGTCGTTCACCTTTGGGCGTTTTGATTGTTTTAATTTTTCCTGCTTCATCCCATCTGAGCAGGGTTCTAAGTGTAACGCCAAGTTTAGCTGTTGCCACTCTTGCTGGGACATAATTTGCCATACATGAATATCACTTAATATATTCTGACAATATATGTAATGTCATACTATGTGAATCAATGTTTAGCAAATCATGTACTAGGAGTTAACTCTGGCGCTTGAAGTAAGTCCAAACTTGACGTAGACCAAACCAGTTCTCACAAGACCACATCAGGGAAGCTAGGATTGTAATCCCAGGGTACTTGACAAAAGCCGGTTCATTTTTCTCAAAGAAGGCATGTCCGCCCAAGGCAAAAACTTGGGTTAGCACCAAACAAACTAGCGTCAACCGCCAATCGTAGAACAGCAAAACTACACTAGCGATCGCCACGATATTAGTTAAGTGATGCAGAACCTGGTTGATGGGATGCTGATGACTCGCCAAAAAATGGGCTTTAGCATTTTGAAAGTAGCTCAAATTGATTCTCCTGTAGTGAGGGAAGAGAGAGGGGTGTGGGGGTGAATGGTACTAAGATAAACTGACGACAGGGGGACACGGGGACGCGGAGATATTTTTGGATGAATTTTCCCCGCGTCTGGGCGTCCCTCAGTCTGGTGCGTCGCACTACAAGAGTGCCATTCGGGTTCATACTTCTACCACCACCGAAGCTGCAAATAACCTCGTGATTGACTGAGTTCCTCTTCGCCCAACCATTCTACAGACTTATATGTACCAAAGACATGGTCCCACCAATCCACTGCTAGACCAAAATTATGATGCCACATGCCGTATTTGTGATGCACATAGTGTACTGGCATCTTCATCCAGAAGCACTTGGTTGGGTTTTCATGCTGTAGCTGATGGGCATAAGCTGAAAATGCCGCATATGCCAGTCCGCCGAGAAACCAACCGATTCCCGCCTCCCAAGAAGAGAAAAACATCAAGCACATAACCACAAGACTGCCCCTGACATAGTCTCGAAACTCCCACAATACCCCTTGTCCTTCATTACGACGGTGATGGTCGCGGTGACGTTCCCCTATTTTGGTCGAGATGTGCATCAAGCGATGTAGCCAATATTCTACTAAACTTGCTAGGACAAACGCCAAGGCAAAAAAAGTCATTCCTATTCCCAAGGATAAGGCTGGTTCAATGGAAAGCTTTGCTAACGTAAGCATAAACTCTCATTCTTCACAATTTGCTCCTGTATAGTAACTTACACCTGAACATTTTCCTATAGTATTTTATTTTATTGCTGCTAGTAAACAGGTAGCATTTTTGAAAAGCAATTTGTATTTTTTTCCCCTCTCCCTCCCTTTGTAAAATTTCAATGGCAAATCCGTTACTCTCACTTTTAACTGCTGTTGCTAGACGTGTTAAAGCAAATTTTGTCAAGAAAACTCACGATACTAGTACAGTACAGGAAAACTTTTTACACTCCGTACTGCTAGCCCATCAAAATACTGAGTGGGGCGGCAAATATAGGTTAGGGGAGATCAAAACCATAGAACAATTTCGAGAGCGGATTCCCATTCTACCCTATAGCAGCTATGAGCCATACACAGAGCGCATTGCTAAAGGTGAAACAAACATTCTCACAGCGGAACCGGTGGTCTACTTGACTCTCACCAGTGGGTCCACAGGGAAAAAGAAACTGATCCCAACAACCAGGCGATCGCAGAATGCTTTCCGAACAGCCACTCTCACCAGTATTGGTTTTCTAAGTGAAGCGCTTTCTAAACAAAACAAGCAATTTGGCAAACTGCTTGTGACCAACTCAGTCCAAGCATGGGGACGCACCAGTGGTGGTATTGAGTACGGTCCATCGAGTGCTGGTGCTCTCCGCATGGACAAGTCTCTCTACCAACAATTTTTTGCCCATCCTTACGAAACTCTACAAACAGGGGATAGCTTAGCACGTCACTATGTATGCTTACTATTTGCCCTACGTCAACCATCCATAGGAGGAATAATCGCCAACTTTCCCATGCTCATCCTGCGAACCTGTAACTATTTGGAACACTACGCCGAAGACCTGATTCGGGATTTAGAAACAGGAAAAATCGCACCTTGGTTAGAACTAGAACCAGAAATCAGAGCTAAATTGGAGCAGCAATGGTCAGCTTCCCCAAAACGTGCGGCTCAATTGCGCTCAATTTTGAAGTCAGAAGGACACATCACCCCTAAACTTGCTTGGCCAGAAATGTCCTTTGTTACCACTGCACGGGGAGGAACATCAGATTTCTACTTTGAACGATTTCCCGCCTACTTCGAGAATACCCCTATCTTTGGTGCAGTCTATTCATCAGCAGAAGGGATGTTTAGTATTTACCCCGACGTCAACCAAGATGGGAGCATCTTAGCAATTGATAGTTGTTTTTTTGAATTTATTCCGCAAGACCAGTGGGAAGTAGAACATCCCAAAACCCTACTTGCTACTGAAGTTAAGGTAGGAGAATGCTACCGGATTCTCATCACCAACTACGCTGGCTTCTACCGTTACGATATAGGTGATGTTGTGGAGATAGTAGGTTTTCATGAAACAGCCCCGGTGATGGTATTTCGCTATCGCCGAGGCGGGTTTATCTCTTCTACAACGGAGAAGACAACTGAATTTCATGTCACTCAAGTGATGCAAGCCTTGCAGCAGGAGTTTAGCTTATCCCTAGAGGATTTTTGTATCACCTTGTCAGAAAATGATTTTCCAGCCCGCTATTTGGCTAGCATTGAGCTAGCTCCTGGTCATAAAATTGACAATCCCCAAATTTTGCTAGAGAGTTTTGACCGCAAGCTTCAGGAAGTTAACACCCACTACGAAATCAGTCGCCGAGATACAATTCCTCCTCCACGACTGCGGATTTTGTCTTCTGGAAGCTTTGCAATTCTCCGCCAACGCCAGTTGTCCAAGGGAATTCCAGATTCCCAACTCAAATTTCCCCACATTAGCGAAGACCGGAATTTTCTTGCCGAACTGAAGGTGGAACAGGAGATTAGGCTATCGCATTTAGATAACGACTAATGTTTGTAGTTGCGCTTTAGCGCATAAAAACGTCGATTTTATGCGCCCAAGTGCAACTACAACCCACATTCCCCACTTCAAAATGTCATACATTAATGCTTGATTAAATTAAGTATTAATATTGATATTTTTTAGGCTTTTGGCGATAGCGTTAGCGCAGCGGTAGCGGGTACTCCCGCGTCAGCGCTGCCGCCGACTGTTCGCCATTCAACTACCATTAGCCCCAATACGCTTGGTGTTAGCCCCAAAAACCCTTGTTCTGCGTAGGTTGGGTTGAGGAACGAAACCCAACATTTTTCGCGGTTTGTTGGGTTTCGCAAAGCCTCAACCCAACCTACAATTCTCCTTAACTGAACCTTATTGCCATTAGCCCAATCTTCGTATTATGGATATACTTCAATCTGAAGTGCGGAATGTGGGTTACAAACAAAGGGTTGCCCAAAAAACCACGATTTTATGCGCCCAAGCGCAACTACAAACAAAAAATTTGTGTCCTAAATCACTAATAACCGGAAGCGGAAATTAACAATTTCTTAAATGTACCCCTTGTAGACATATATATTGTCTTTCCAGAGATAGGGGCTGTTGAGACAATGTTTTTGCAAAACTGAATATGTTGCAGGGTTAGTAAGTCAAGAACATGAATGAATACTACACTGAATTAACAAAGGACGTTCAATCGAGAACAGTCAATTTCATTGAGCGTGTAGATATATCATCTCTAACACCAGAAACATTCGTTGAACAATATCAAAAAACCGGAAACCCAGTTGTAATAACCGGATTACTCAAAGAGTGCAACTGGAATCTAGACTATCTATGTGAAAAATTAGGCACTCAGGAGTTTCTCTTAAGGCTTTATGGACATGAAAGATACAAGCAGGACAAACGCCAATGGACAAACATAGGTAGTGGAGTTGAAGCGCAAAATATGCCCTTCACTAAGTATGCACAGATGTTGCGTAATCATCAAGCCCATGAAAATGACATTTACTTGGCAAAATGTTCTATCCAAAACACAACCCTTGCTAATACGGATTGTCTAAAAAATATTGGAGAGCAACTTGGTTTAAATAAACCCGTAAGCGACCTAAATATTTGGGTTGGACCGGGAGGTCACATAGAATGTTTACATTATGATGCGGTGGATGGAACACTCATGCAATTGTACGGTGCAAAAAAAGTTGTACTTTTTCCACCTTCTCAAACATATAATCTCTATCCATTTCCAGTCTATATTCATTTACGGTATGGTTTCAAGTTGCGTTCTTGGTTTAGTCAAGTGTACCCCGAACGCCCAGATTTCAATGCATTTCCCAAATTAAAGCAGGCACTCCAGTATAAATGGGAATTGATACTTAATCAGGGTGAAATTCTTTATATTCCTGCTGGATGGTGGCATGAAGTTACGGCATTGGGGGACGATATGGTGTGTTCAGTCAATCGATTTTGGAGTGTATTTCCTATCTCACGAATAATGTTTTCTTGGAGTATATGGCGTACATACTTGGGAACTCTATGTGCTTTCCCATATATTTTATTGAGTTTAGCGATCGCACTATTTAGTAGAGAAAGAAAGCAAAAAATCACCAAGATTTTGCAGTTCGTTTGTCAGCCTCATGTTGATCTGCCCACCTAGATCCACCCTGAGGGTTGGTGCTATCTTGTGAGCATCGGTAATAAAGCAGTCTAGCCCTGATGAACTGTCAGCGATCGCTGCCGACAGTTCTAAGGGATTAGATTGATTATATTCAGCGACGTCAATGTTTGGTGGTTTGGGGACATGACTTCCCGGCTTTGGCGGGGTACAATAATTCGGCGAATCGGATGAGAGTGGTGAGGCTTGCGCTGGTGCCGGTATCCCCCAGATCACAGCAACTCCTACCACAAAAATACTCCAAGCAATCAAACAGAGTTGTCTTAGTTTTCTCATAAATTCCCTCCTATGAGTTTATTTTTTACCTCCACTTAAAAGAGTATTTTCTGGAGTTAAGGGAATACATTACAAAATATTACTGTTCATACCAATTCTCTAAAATCTGGCAACAGATTCAGACCAGAAAACCCTGCTGAAACCTGAATTCATTAATTACGAATTACGAATTACGAATTACGAATTAATATAACGCGTCGGTACAAACAGCAGTATACCTGCTATGACTGTGACACCAGCAGCTGCATAAAAAACTCCTTCCATACCACCAAAAGCTACCACTGGTCCTAACAGAATTGGGGACAAAAATTGACCCAAAAAACTAACGCCAGTGCCAGCAGCTAAGACGCTAGATCCTAGTTCTTTAGGGGAGAGACGGGCTAAACTGTCATAGAGGTTGGGCAGTGTAATCCCGAATCCGACGCCGAAGAGGATAGCGGTGAGTAAGATCCAGCCGATGTCCTTTAGGAAGGGGATGGTTACCAAGGTAACTGCCATGAGGGCAAATCCCACAGCAATGGCTTTAGCAGTGCCTAAGGATTGGGCTAGGTATCTGGAACCTATGGCTGAAACGAGGGCGGCACCAATGGCACGAGATGCCAAGACAATGCCGTTGAGAACAGATCCAGCTCCAATGGTTTGTTTTAGGTAGAGAGGGGCGTAGATGACCACGGCATACATGGCTACGGAGTTTAAGCCAATGATGAGCAATAGCAGCCAGATTTGGGAATGCCGTAACATTTGACCTATCTGTTTGTTGGTAGTGGTGGGAGTGGATGGTGGCTGTTTTGGCTGCTTTGGATTGAGAACTAAGTTTGCAAGCAGTGCCAGAGGCAGTCCCAGCCCATACAATAAGAAAGCAAATCGCCAATTAATGGCTCCAACCAAGCCTCCCAAAAGCGGGAAAGCGATGCCGGTGATGGTCAGGGCACTGGTAGCATAGCCTAGTGCTTGCGATCGCGCCTTGCCTTCATACATACTTCCTAGCAAGCCTAGACTCGCTGCTGCAATGCCGCCGCTGGCAGCGCCCAACAACGCCCGCGACACTAACAGCGGTTCCAAACTGTTCATCAAGGCTCCTGCCATGCCAAACAGCGCAAACAGGATCAGCGAGGGAATGAGCACGCGTAAGCGACCAATCCGGTCTGCTAAAATACCTAACGGGGGGCTTGTGAGGGCAATTGTTAAGCAATGCAAGCTCACTAGGTTGCCTGCAAATCTTGGATCGAGATGGAGTTGTTGCACCATCTCAGGCAAAATGGGAGCAACGACACCCCCTGCCATTGTGGTGAGGGAACCTGCCGCGAGCAACACTAACAATCTCGAATCACTCAACATAAGCAAGAAATGTGAAATGTTTAGTAACTATACAGTAGGCGGAGTAATGGGGATTAGGGGTGTGGGGGTGTAGGCAATATTTTCATACTGTCAATCAGCAACGCCAAAAGTTGATTGACTTATGGGACACTAAGAAACTAAATACCAAAATAGGCACAGAGGCACAATCACATGGAACTGGCTACGACCCTAACCAGCCAGACAGTTCAAAATGTTGTCCGACAGGTGGGCATTAACGCCAATTACTGGTACGCAGTTGGTTGGGCAACCCGACTGAAGCCTGGTAGCATAATGCCTGTAATAATTTGGCAGCAAGCTATTGCTGTTTACCGCGATGAGAGTGGTCAACTACATGCCTTAGAGGATGTATGTCCTCACAAAGGCGTAGCGCTGCACTTGGGCAAAGTACAAGGCTGTAACTTGGCTTGTGCTTATCATGGCTGGGAATTTAACCCTCAAGGGAATTGTGTGGGTATTCCTTACCTTCCAAAAGAACAAAAACTTCCCCGCGCCCAAACTCGCTGTTATCCAATTCAGGAAAAATATAATCTGATCTGGGTCTTCCCTGGAGACCCTAGTTTAGCTGCAAATAGCGAACCACCCCATATAGCTGAATTTGACAAACCAGGCTGGTTTATGGTTCCTGTTTCCGCCAAGATTCAAGCACATTTTACCATCTGTAATGAAAACTCTATGGACGTCTTCCATGGTTTTCTTCACCAAAAGTTGCAGGGCTGGTTTGATCCCGTCTTGATTAATTTACGAGAAACTGATACATCAGTATTTACCCAATACAAGGTATCATATAAAGGTCGTATGGCAAAGTTTTTAGGGTTGAGCGAACGGGCCGACCAGGTAACGACCTTACCTGTCTCCATAGAATATCGCTACCCTCACTTTTACAGTTTTCTTCAGGGAATTTCAACTCTCTACCTGATGAGGCTGCCTATTGGACTGACTGAAACTCATTCCATAGCCTTCTTCTTCTTCAAAATCCGCCTTCCTCAATTGATACTTAGACTACTCCAGCCACTGCTACAATTAATACTCCAGCGCTTTGTGTTGCTCAGATTTCTCGCCCAGGATATCGAAATGGTAGAAAGTGAGCAGCGAACCATAAGCGCGAATCCACAGCGGCGCTTTGTAGAAATCAACCCAGCTATTATTGCAGTTCAGCGGCTGGCTATTCAGCAGTATGAACAATATATGCAAAAATTTAGTCAACAGCAAAACAATCGGAACACAAACTTGGAAAAGTCTATCTCTTAATCTAGGGCTACAATATCAGGTCTAGCTAATCTGATCAAGGCAACTGTATGAGCATTAACAGCTGTTCTATCCAGGTTGGTACACATTCCTAATGTAGCATTCACTTAGTATAAAGACTCACAAATAATCTTGTTGAATGTATTATTGGACACTATTAATTCGGATATCATCCAGCGTTTGGTCAGACCTGGATAGCACATACCCAGCTTTTCATGAACTTTAGGGGGAGGTACCAACTCGATGGATAGAATCCCTCGGGTTGCAACTCCTTGTGAAATTGTAATGTTGAGATCAAAGCAATACGCTATCTAGGAAAAGGTGAGGGGAGTAAATTCGTGCAAGTAGTTAAAGAGTATGTCCAGCGCTGGTACGAAAGTGGGCTGGATCCCGATGAGTATGTGTGTCATAACAAGCAGGGTAATTTAGTCGAAATTGAAGATGTTGCCACTGGTGAACATCGAACCGTTCTCAGCTTCTGCACAAATGATGTCTTGGGACTCGTTCAGGAAGAAGCTGTGAAGCAAGCTGCCATTAATGCCATTTTGAAATACGGAACGTCTAACAGTTCCACCTCCGTCTTGAGTGGTCGTATTGACCTACATCGGCAGCTTGAAGACGAAATTTCTGCTTTTAAGCACCTGCCCTATACGCAGCTATTTATGAATGCCTGGATGGCAATGCAAGCCCTGATGGATGCTTTCTGTCACCTGGCAATTCCAGTACCAGGATTTCAGAATACCCGCGAGACGCTAATCCTCACCGATGTTCTCAATCACGGCTGCATTGTCTCAGCGATTGTTAACGCCGGTACCCGTTCGGGAAAAGTGTTTGGGCATAGTCCCCGTGTCCGTGTCAAAGCCTACCGACACTGCAATATGGAGGATTTTGCTCGCAAGCTGCGTCGATACGCCTTACCGGATGACCGAATTATGGTAGTTTCCGATGCCGTGTTTTCAATGGACGGTGATATCGCTCCCTTGCCGGAAATGCTGGACGTGATGCAAAATTATCCCGGCAGTGTCTTGCTAATGGACGAAGCTCATGCTAGTGGTGCCATTGGAGCAACGGGAAGCGGTATCTACGAACATTTTGGTCTTGTGCCGATGCAAGCAGTTGAGCGAGGTATTGTCCCACTGATTATGACGACGTTCTCGAAGTTCGCTGCCTCAGCAGGTGCGGCTATTAGCAGCCATGTTGAGGAACTTAAACCACTCCTCAATGTCTCTCCCACTTCCATTGGAACCATTTCTTTGCCGCCACCAAATACTGCTGCTGCCTTGGAGAGTATTCGTCAGGTTCGCAAGTCTCCCGAACGGGTACAAATCCTTCAGGAAAATACTCGCTACATGCGATCGCGCTTAGCTGAGCATGATTTTGTCGCACTTGGGGAAACCAATGTTTTACCCGTCATTTTACCACCAGAGATTAATCCTAAAGTCTTTGCCAGAAAACTCATCCAACAAGGTATGTGGGTCTCTCCCATCTGGTTTATTGCTAAACCCCGCATTCGCATTACAGTTAACGCCCTCCACACCAAAGCCGATATGGACCATCTGGTTGCCAGGATGGTAGCAACTCGCGACTTGTTGTGTGAATCGACAATTAGTGCTTAGGAATTTTGTTGGGTTTGTAGTGAGGACTTTAGTCCTCAAAAATACGAGGACTAAAGTCCTCACTACGAACAAATCACTTCACAACAACTACCAATGACCAATGACCAATGACCAAAACAATAGAGATCCGAGTTGTTAGCACCTCGGCTGACAGTGAAATGTTCCTAGACGTTCCAGGGCGAGTCTACGCCAATGACCCCAATTGGGTGCCGCCCCTGCGTAGTGATGTGGCGAAGCAGTTTGCACCCACCAATCCCTTTTTTCAGTATGGAAAGTTACAACAATTTATTGCCCTATCCCAGGAAGCAAACGGTCCTCAGGCAGTGGGACGGATTGTTGCAGCAATTAATCACCGATTGATTGAGCGAGAAGGCAAAAATATTGGTTTATTTGGGTTTTTTGAGTGTATTTCAGATTTCGCCACTGCGATCGCCTTACTAGAAGCAGCCTGTCAATGGCTGCGAGAGCAAGGCATGACCCAAGTTAGGGGTCCCATCGATTTATCTACACACAACAACTGTCTATTTTTAGTCGATGGTTTTGACTCACCGCCCATGGTGATGATGCCCTATAACCCATCCTACTACCCAGAATTTATGGAGAGGGATGGCTGGTACAAAGCCAAGGATGCTTACGCTTATGATTTCCCTTTAGATAAACCCCTACCACCAGAATTTGAGAAAGCTTATCGGATTGCTTGTAAATCTGGCGTTACCTTCCGTCCACTTAGAACCAAAGGCAAAGCCTTTGAGGAAGATTGCATCAGTCTCTATCACCTCTTTAACCGTGCCTTTGTCAACAACTGGAGTTCTACACCACGAAGTGAGGCAGAATTTTTAGAAGAGGCGAGAAGCCTGCAAAGTCTGGTAGACCCAGATGTGTTTCCCATCGCAGAGTATAATGGCGAAATGGTGGGGTTTTTTATGGGTTTACCTGATTACAATATCCCGCTGAAACACGTTGGGGGAAAACTCAACTGGCTGGGCATTCTCAAATTTCTTTGGTATCGCCGTCAAATTGACCAAGGACGAGTCTTAGCAATTTGCTCTTTACCAGAGTATCGCCGAAAAATGGTTCCTTTGGCCGTGATTTATTTGGGTATGCAGGGTGGACAGCAAAAGGGTAAACCCTATAGGCGGGCAGAACTGTCTTGGGTGTATGAAGATAATTCTTCTTCCCGTAAACTTATTGAAGCCGCAGGTGGCAAAATTTATAAGACATACCGAATTTACGAAAAAGGATTATGAAGGCGTTAGTGACTGGAGCCAATGGATTTACAGGCTCTCACCTGGTGCGAGCTTTGGAAGGGCGTGGCGACTCTGTTGTTGGTCTAGTACGCTCCTCAAGCAATTTGGCACGTCTTTGTGATTGTCACTTACAATTGGTTTACGGGGACATCACTGACAAGGATACGCTCCGAGCAGGGATGACTGGGGTAGACACGGTTTTTCACACAGCAGCCTATGTAGAGCTAGGGCTAGTCAATGAGGCGGAGATGGCGTGGGTGAACGTGGAGGGAACCCTCGCAGTGCTGGAAGTTGCCCAAGCTCTTGGCGTCTCGAAGGTGGTATATTGCAGCACCATAGGTGTGTTTGGCGACACCAAAGGGCAGGTGGTCAATGAAACATTCCAACGGACACAGACTGACTTTTCTTCTGCCTACGATCGCACCAAATACGAAGCCCAACAGCTGGTGAACCAATTTGCTCAGCAAGGTTTGCCAGTAGTCAGCATTCTCCCTTCTGGAATTTATGGTCCTGATGACCCCCATTTTGGTCCGGTGATCCAGCAATTTCTCAAAGGGCGACTTAAGCTTTGGGCTGGTGGGGAACGCATGACCGGCATTGTTCATGTGGATGACTTAGCTGCTGCTATGATTCTGGCTGCTGAAAAAGGTGTTCCCAAAGAACACTATATCATTTCTGCTGGTGAGTTGACCACGCGGGAAATGTTTGAGGTTCTTAGTCAGGAAACAAGTATTCCAGTCCCCCGCGAAGTCATCGAACCTGTGGTGAGACTTGTGGGGAACTTACTCGATCCCGTCGGACGCCTCCTCAAATGGCAGCCTCCTCTCAGCCGGGAGCGGGTTCATTATATCTATGACCGTTGTGTCCGCGTAGACGCAACCAAAGCCCGTCAGGAACTCGGTTGGCATCCCCGTTCGGTGTCAGAAACGCTGCGGGATTTAATCGGGAGGGGGAATGGGGAATGGGGAGTGGGGAATGGGGAGTGGGGAGCAACTAATAACTAACACCTAACCACTAACCATTTTGCTTGAGAACCCCATCTTCTATGTAGGCGACTCGGTCGGCTACATCTATGACCCGAGAGTCGTGGGTGACAATCAGTACAGTACAGCCTTGTTCTTTTGCCAGCCTGCGCAGTAAATCAGTGACGATATGCCCACTATGGGAGTCTAGGGCAGCGGTTGGCTCATCTGCTAGAATTAACGGCGGATTACCTGCTAAAGCGCGGGCGATCGCTACCCTCTGTTTCTGTCCCCCAGACAAATCACTGGGTTTCTGATTTGCGTTATCTCCTAATCCGACTTGTTCAAGCAGCACTTGCGCTTGTTGTCGTGCCGATCGCCCGCCAATGCCTTTAATATTTAGCACGACTTCAATATTCTCAGATGCTGTCAGCGCTGGAAACAGGTTGAACCCTTGAAAAACAAAGCCGATGTTTTGCAGTCGGAAGTGTGCTAGCTTGGGGCGAGACATGGTTGTAATCTCTTGTCCCAGCAGGTAGACATGTCCAGCCGTCGGCGTCAGCAGTCCCGCTAAAATTGAGAGCAGGGTGGTTTTCCCCGATCCAGACGGTCCCATTAACAGTTGAATATCGCCTTTTGGGATTTCCCAGTTAACTCCTTTGAGAACTTGGTAGGACTGTCGCCCTGAGTGGAAAGCCATCTCTACCCCTTTGACAAGGATGGCTTTTGTGGCTGCATTGGTCGAATCTCTTGGGTTAGAGGCAACTTGCTTTCGGGTTTTAGTGAACACAGTTGGGTTAATTTGAATAGGACTCATTTGTTAAGTTTCTTATTAAATATGGTTTAAATGTCAAGAAATATAGACTTACTGTGGTAGAAAATATATTATTAGTGTCGGTACTTACATATCTATTTTACAGATATTAAGACTTGAGTAGGTATAGCCTACGGTATACTCCGTCGGGGTTTCTATTTGGCAATTGAATCAGTTTGTTGTTGAAATGTTCAAGTTATGCTTTAAAGACAATTGCTGGATCAACACGGGTCACCTTTTGAATCGCAAAAATTGCCGAGCCTACACACATGACAACTGTGATGCCAAAAACTGCGATCGCAGTTGTGGGTGTGATTAAAATCAAGATTCCCTGACTTGCTAATGTCCAAGACGCAACTCCGAGGCAAAGGATTATACCAGGAATGTAGCCAAGAACCGCCATCCACATTGCCTGCTCAACAATCACACCGTATATAACCCAATCAGACGCGCCCATTGCCTTGAGTGTTCCAAACTCTTTGATATGGTCTGACACAGAAGAGTAAAGGATCTGACCTACAATGATTGCCCCAACAATGACACCCACCGTTGCACCAAGAGCAAGAAGGAAACCGATTCCAGTTCGCTGTTGCCAGTAAGTTTGAGTCTTTTTGAGCATTTCGTTAGCAGTGTAGGCACGGGTGTTTGGTAAGGCGGCGTTTAACTTCTGCTTGAGTGCCCGTAGATCCTGACCTGGCTTAGCTCGAATCAGTATATAGGTTATGGGGTCTAATGAGGATAGGGGTTTTGGCGGAGCCTTTGAGTTAGTTGCAGACTGCTCATAAACATTGGTACACTGGAGATCCATTGAGCCTGAGCGTGTTTTACACGACAACGAAGAAGTCTTACCGGAACTCAAGTAAGCGTTGCCATTCTCTAGGGAAGTGAACATATAAGGATTTGATGCAACTGAGCGATTTCCTTGCGTTAAGCCAACCAACTTTACAGGTAATGAATTAACCTCAGCTGTATCGCCAACGTGGCTTACGTGGAGAGAACCGGAATTGTTTGTATCAACAATGACAGTATAGGGCTGCTTTAAAGCACTCACACTTCCTTGTACAAGATTTTTTGGTGTGAACAATTGCCCCTGTGGGTCGAATCCAATGATTCTTATAGGAGCAATCTCGCCTGAGGTATGACGCCACATACCCCCGGTAGCAATTAACGCTTCTGCCCGATCTACACCTGGTACACGTTGAGCTACATTTAGATTTGCTAAAGGAATTGGCAGTGTCAAGTCAAGGTACACCATGGTATCTGATGCTACCCAAATATCAGCCGTAGAATTACTAATTAACTTAGCAGAGGAGCGAGTGAATCCATCAAAGATACCACTCTGAATTGTCACTAGGCTAACGGCAAACATAATCCCCGCTTGGGCTACTAGAAAGCGAGGTATGTCTTCAAGTAGGTTTTTACGGGCTATGGAAACCATATTAATATCGTGAGAACCTATTTATTCTATAGGGTAGCGCCAGTTAAATATATGTAACCATGCCTCCTCTAGAAGTACAGCAGAGTATGTGCCAGTTATGGCGGTTGTTACCGCATTTGTTATTTGTGTTCCATAGGCTGCTATAGGGTGGCCATCTAGTTCCACGTATTGTGAGTGAGGTATGATAGAAATTACTTAAGCTTAGAATGTTCGTCGAAAAGTCACTAGAGAAAAAAGTCACACATCTAACCATGACTAAAATCACATTTTTCTTGGTCTCAAGTGCGGAGGGGTAGGTGTAGAAAAACAAGCTCAGAAAATAATGCCTGAACTGTTTGTGGTACAAGGCTTTGAGGACATTATTCTATCTAACACCCCCGCACCCCTTACCTAGACTCAATTTCAGCCATTTTGGCTCTACCCAATCTCAATTTCCCATGCTATGATTATCTCATCCGCACTTCTGAACATTGAAAACCTCATATATCGTAGCTTTCAGGCGACTGCAGTGGAAATTTCCCTGACTCCCTTTTAGGGATTGAAACGGATGGGCAAGCTGTTTGGGTGACAGACCAAGCTAAAGTGGAAATTTCCCTGACTCCCTTTTAGGGATTGAAACGGGGGTCACAGTGCCTCCACCGATTTAAATGGCGTGGAAATTTCCCTGACTCCCTTTTAGGGATTGAAACTATTCAATGAAACTGATAAGCCTAAAACCCGCGGTGGAAATTTCCCTGACTCCCTTTTAGGGATTGAAACACTTGTCATGTTCACGAATTCAGCACAAGCGACAGTGGAAATTTCCCTGACTCCCTTTTAGGGATTGAAACATGAAGTAATACGTAAATCATTGCTTTTTTTCTAGTTGTGGAAATTTCCCTGACTCCCTTTTAGGGATTGAAACGGTAGTACAAAACATTGCTTCCCACTTCGGAGCGTGGAAATTTCCCTGACTCCCTTTTAGGGATTGAAACATGCTGAGGTATGGTATAAAAAGTAGGACTACCCTTGTGGAAATTTCCCTGACTCCCTTTTAGGGATTGAAACGTACTTGCAGGAAGAACTATTGGTTGATGGAATAGTGGAAATTTCCCTGACTCCCTTTTAGGGATTGAAACTTTTCTGCCACAGCTAAAGAGGCATGGAAGACTGGAGTGGAAATTTCCCTGACTCCCTTTTAGGGATTGAAACTTTTGCTTGCACAACATGAGATTATGCGACATTAAGGTGGAAATTTCCCTGACTCCCTTTTAGGGATTGAAACAGTAGGCACTAAAATACTTAAATGTTCGATGTTTGAGTGGAAATTTCCCTGACTCCCTTTTAGGGATTGAAACACATCCGCTTACCCGATTCAAGGAAAATCCACCGCGTGGAAATTTCCCTGACTCCCTTTTAGGGATTGAAACTCCGCCATTTAAATCGATTTGTAGCAAAGTTGCTAAGTGGAAATTTCCCTGACTCCCTTTTAGGGATTGAAACATAAAATTTGATGCCAAAGTGATATAATTCGCTGTAGTGGAAATTTCCCTGACTCCCTTTTAGGGATTGAAACTCGCCAGAAGATGAAGAGAAAATCGAGGCTTTCAAGTGGAAATTTCCCTGACTCCCTTTTAGGGATTGAAACACAAACACAGAGGAACTAGAGAACCTCCTTAACGAGTGGAAATTTCCCTGACTCCCTTTTAGGGATTGAAACGCCACCAAGACCAGTTTCGTAAATTAAAAGTAAATGTGGAGTGGAAATTTCCCTGACTCCCTTTTAGGGATTGAAACGCAAAAATTGTAAGAGTAAAAATATAAAATACAATGTGGAAATTTCCCTGACTCCCTTTTAGGGATTGAAACGCTGCCACAGTTTCTTTATATTCTGTGATTTCTGTGGAAATTTCCCTGACTCCCTTTTAGGGATTGAAACTTTGTTCCAAAATTTGCTAATAGTAATGGTCTTACTATTTGTGGAAATTTCCCTGACTCCCTTTTAGGGATTGAAACGGCAGGATATAGATCTTGTGGCATTTCCGGTTTAGCGGTGGAAATTTCCCTGACTCCCTTTTAGGGATTGAAACCCGCGAAGGCGATCGCTCTGTCGAAATCCCATGACGTGGAAATTTCCCTGACTCCCTTTTAGGGATTGAAACAGCACTCACACAAATCAAAGCCAAGAATGCCAATGGTGGAAATTTCCCTGACTCCCTTTTAGGGATTGAAACTACTATGTACAATGCTTCCGTACCAGATTTTATCGTGGAAATTTCCCTGACTCCCTTTTAGGGATTGAAACCTTGATTGGTTATTCCCACAAGTAACCAACCCAGAGTGGAAATTTCCCTGACTCCCTTTTAGGGATTGAAACTCCGAGGAATTCAGCAGTAAATCGACCGCTGTTGAAGTGGAAATTTCCCTGACTCCCTTTTAGGGATTGAAACGTAATCTCGATAAAAAATCAGGCAAGCTACACCAGGTGGAAATTTCCCTGACTCCCTTTTAGGGATTGAAACGTGGAGTGCCTTTGCCCTTAGTTTCATCCCACGGGTGGAAATTTCCCTGACTCCCTTTTAGGGATTGAAACAGGGAAGTTGTGGCGGTGGATGGAGGCTGCATGGGTGGAAATTTCCCTGACTCCCTTTTAGGGATTGAAACGGATCTACTAACAAGATCGTGACTTCCGAAATATCGTGGAAATTTCCCTGACTCCCTTTTAGGGATTGAAACCTTAAAGCATCTATTACAGTGCTACACTGGACTAAAGTGGAAATTTCCCTGACTCCCTTTTAGGGATTGAAACTCAAAATGATTACCTTGTGGATGTGAAGTATTTAGTGGAAATTTCCCTGACTCCCTTTTAGGGATTGAAACGCAAAATAAGGATTTTTAATCGTGATTTTTGTGCGTAAGTGGAAATTTCCCTGACTCCCTTTTAGGGATTGAAACGCGTGCGCGATCGCGGCTGGAGCATCGAGGATGCGATTGTGGAAATTTCCCTGACTCCCTTTTAGGGATTGAAACGGATTCATCCGATCATAAGCATATCGTAGCTTGGGGAGTGGAAATTTCCCTGACTCCCTTTTAGGGATTGAAACAACTATTCCGGTTGGATTAAGCAACCTTTCTCAATTAGGTGGAAATTTCCCTGACTCCCTTTTAGGGATTGAAACCTATAACTAACACCGACTCATCGGATAAGAGCGGGTGGAAATTTCCCTGACTCCCTTTTAGGGATTGAAACAATAGCAATCGCTTTATTGATTCCGCGAAGGCTGGTGGAAATTTCCCTGACTCCCTTTTAGGGATTGAAACTCCACGCCAGGGTGGAACAAGAAACCCCCGCCCAACTGGTGGAAATTTCCCTGACTCCCTTTTAGGGATTGAAACATATTTCATAAGCTCTATTGGTAGTGGAGCTAATGAAGTGGAAATTTCCCTGACTCCCTTTTAGGGATTGAAACCAAGTCGCGGGGAGACTTTCATTAGCTCCACTACCAAGTGGAAATTTCCCTGACTCCCTTTTAGGGATTGAAACAATGCCAATCTGGATCAAGAAATTTTATAGCCATGTGGAAGTGGAAATTTCCCTGACTCCCTTTTAGGGATTGAAACTTACCGGACCCCTGACTTCCTATAAGATTCAGGAGTGGAAATTTCCCTGACTCCCTTTTAGGGATTGAAACAAAAAATATTATGATAGGCGAAAAATTCTTTTCAGAGTGGAAATTTCCCTGACTCCCTTTTAGGGATTGAAACAAACTAGAGATTTACTGGGTTGCTTATGTAAGAAGTGGAAATTTCCCTGACTCCCTTTTAGGGATTGAAACATCCTGCAACAAATCCACTACTGGATACAAAAATCCGGGAGTGGAAATTTCCCTGACTCCCTTTTAGGGATTGAAACCTAACAAATAATGACTGGGAACAAAAGTTAGGGTTTTCCCTGCGGTGGAAATTTCCCTGACTCCCTTTTAGGGATTGAAACAAAGCCAAAGTAATGTACGTGACCTAGCTGAAAGCAGAAGGTGGAAATTTCCCTGACTCCCTTTTAGGGATTGAAACAGGATATTGTTTGTGTCGCATTAATTTTCTGTGTGGAAATTTCCCTGACTCCCTTTTAGGGATTGAAACATGTTGAACTGGCTGCTCCTCCGTATTCGTGGCAGCGTGGAAATTTCCCTGACTCCCTTTTAGGGATTGAAACACTTCCTATTGGCAAAAGACTTTTAACACGAGAGTGGAAATTTCCCTGACTCCCTTTTAGGGATTGAAACTCGGTATAGAGTAGCTTGACTCACATCTTGCACCAGCCAGATACCACATCAAAAAAAATACTCAGTATTTAATGGTTTTTTGACTGCGCCCGCATCCGCCTGGGACTTGAAGTCCCAGGCTAATAGTATAAGTCCTCTAAAAGAGGACTGAATGAGTTTTTAAATTACTGTAAATTTTATGACTCCTTATTTGGGAATTCGTGGTTTTTACTTAGAGGTGCAAGATATAAGTTGAGAAATATTTAGTAGGTGGAAATTTCCTTGACTCCCTATTAGGGATTGAAACCCAAGTGCAGCAGTGAAATCCCAGTAGAAGAGCGGTGGAAATTTCCTTGACTCCCTATTAGGGATTGAAACGCCTGGATTAGGCGATCGCGGAAAATCTTGTCACTTTACCCAGACGATGGCAGTGAGGTGGAAGCAGTTGATGGCAGTAAAAAAGACTGAAAGGCTGATGATAACGTTGTGGTGAAGAGGTAATTAATCAAAAAGTGGAAGCAGTGGATGGCAGTAAGTAGAAAAATGGAAGCACAATCGTGGCAGTAAGTATGTTTAGAAGATAAATACAACGAAAACCTTTATGGACAATGGTTTTGACGGGATATGTACACATTGATTAAACTACTATTGTTGTGGGAGCATGAGCAATAAGCGTGAAAAATGCGGGATTGATTAGTACGAAGAGACTGAAAGAACAATCAATTAATGGTACATTTGTACTATAAAGTCAAATTTTAATGGTAGAACGATACTGATGTTTTTCTATGAAACAAAGCGCTAAACAAGACTTGAGGCAAAGGTTTGGTGCGTTTTTGATGTTTTTTTGTGGAAGCACATCGTGGCAGTAAGTAAAAAGAATTAATAAAGTTGGAGTTTTTCAGGTCTGATGTTCGCTTGAATAGAAGTATGCAACTAACGTATAAATTGCATACCGAGGTAGCAATGTTGACATTGCGTGGGTGGCATGAAACTGCTAAACAAGGAGATAAGATTGGTAATCTATGGAAGAAGCTACGGTTAGTGATAGTCCATTCCACAGAAGCTTATCCAGACTTAGACATCAATTAATCCCGTTGTTCTCGACTATGCCACACACGAAGGATAACCGCCGTATCGCTTTTTTCTTCTACCATATAGCGAATGATATAAGCACCCGAACCAAACGAAAGGATCAATTCTCTGCGTTTGGTCTCATCATTCATAGGCTGCCCAATATACAGAGAAGTTTCAAGCAGTTTAGCCCCTTCAAGAATAGTCGTGGCAGCACGTGAGGCGGCTTGAGGGTTTTTCTCAAACAAGAAAAGGTACAGTCTCTCAACATCTTCCAATGCCGCAGGTAGCCATTTTATTTCGGACATGGTAAGAATCTGCCCTCTGCAAGGAATGTCAGCCATTTCGTTGCTTCAGATTGTGAAACCGCGTGACCCGTCAGACAATATTGCTCCCATCGTTCCATATCTTCAAGTTTCTCTTGTTCGTAGCGTTCTTCACGTTCGAGATAGGACTCAATCGCTTCCTTCATCAGCCAATGCGGACTTCGTTTGCGTAACGCTCCCAGTCGTTTGAGTCGTTCCAGGGTTGCTGCATCCAGTTTAATTCCATGTGTGGTTGACATATCACTCTCCTTTTTATGCCTATTATAGTATTACAAGTTGCAACCGATTGCAACCAATAACAACTAAATACGAGTTCGGTACAGTTGAACGAGTGATGTTTTATGAGTGTAAATCCAGTATCATCCTTAAGCCCCAATACTGCCGCATTGACTGAAATTGCTGGTCAACGCCATGATATCTTTATTCAAATGCTGATTCAACTTCGCCGATATGATGTGGCACAAGAGATTCAAAATCGATTGTCACTTTTGCCAAATATGACACTTTCAGATAAATTTCAGCAGGTGGTGAGACTGAAAGCTTGGTTGGATAGCTTTCGTCCACTCCCGCCAACAGTAATCGCAGAACTCAAGAAACTATACGATGTGCGCTTCACATATAACTCGAACGCCATCGAAGGCAATACTCTGACGCAAAGTGAAACCGCTTTGGTGCTAGAAACCGGAATCACAATTGGCGGTAAAACGCTGCGCGAACATTTAGAAGTCATTGGGCATAAAGATGCGATCGACTATATCGAACAACTCGCACAACACTCAACTGCCATTGGAGAATGGGAAATCAAACAGATTCATAATTTGATTCTCCGAGGAATTGCTCCTGAAGAAGCGGGGCGCTATCGCCAACTTGATGTCAAAGCCGCAGGAACCGAGTATGTCTATCCACCCCACTATTTACTCAATGATTTAATGACCGAGTTTGTTACTTGGTTGAATTCGGCTTCTTCCGCAGTTGAGCACCCGATCAAGTTCGCGGCTGAAGCTCATTTGCGATTTGTTTCGATTCATCCATTTGGCGATGGGAATGGACGCACGGGACGATTATTAATGAATTTGCTGTTATTGCAGACAGGCTATCCGATCGTAGTAATTCCCAACCAAGTTCGTAAAGCGTATATTGATGCGATTGTAGAGGGTCAACAACGCAACGAACTCTCCCCATTATTGACGTTGCTCTTGGATGCTGCTATCCGCTCGTTGATTGAAATGCTGCACATTCTATCGACTGCGAAGGTTAGTCGGGGACGAGGCTTACCGTTCTACGAAGAGATGTTGGCGTTTTTAAGCGAACATAGTGAAAACGAATGATGGAAGTGCCTAAGGAGTCAGGAGTCAGAGGCACGCTGTTTGGTGACCAGCCCTTCCTGCGATAAAGTGCCTTTTGTCAATCAGTTAGGAGACTGGAACCACAAACGAAAGAGTTACTCTTTGCAGGATTGCGGGAGAAGCTAGAAAAATTTGGAGATAGTGTACAACTCTCGTTTGTTTCTGCTGTTCATGTTGCCCGCAAAGCACCCGTGAGAGGTTAACTGACATCTTGCACCAGCTTGATAGCATGTAAAAAAAAAGACTCCGTAGAATGATGTTTTCTGACTACGTCTCCATCCGCCTAGGACTATAAGTCCTAGGCTAATAGCTTAAGTCCTCTTTTAGAGGACTGTTGAGATTTGTGATAATGATGTAATTTTTATAACTCTTTATTTGGTTATTTGTAATTTTTACTTAGAGGTGCAAGATATCAGTTAAGAGAATTGCACAAATGTCTGCTTTTGGTGCGAAAAAAGGGGATAGATTCAGCATTTTTATTGAAAACTTTTTGAGTATTTTAGCTGATTGACCAAATGTACTTTTTCTGAAACTATAATTCGTTTCAAAACTCATTCAGTCCTCTTTTAGAGGACTTATGCTATTAGCCTGGGACTTCAAGTCCCAGGCGGATATTTGCGTCTTTCGCGACGCCATTTCCCCCGGACCAAACGAATTTCGTCAAAACTGTAGCTCTCGCCAAGATATTCTTTAATTGGGGTGAGAGAGATATCGCCGAGGACTTCTAAGACTTGCCAAATTTTTTGCTGGCGTTCTAAAGAAACCAACTGATTGACATCTACAGGCTGATTTTTCTCCATTAAATCACAAAGGTGACGGACAATGGTCGTGGGGCGGATGTTGCGTTTTTTGGCAATTTCTGTTATACTATGTCCTTGTTGATGTAGCTGTAAGGTGTATAATTCAGTATCGGAAGGTGAGTTGACAGAGGGTGGAAAAGAATTATCCTCTTTTGTTGATAAACCTTGTTCAGTGCGGTAGGCGCGAATTTGAGCGAGGAATTTGTCTCCGTACTGGGCGAGTTTGTGACTGCCTACACCAGAAAGTTTACTAAATTCGGCTTTTGTTTGGGGTTGCACCTGCGCCATCAATTTTAGGGTAGAATCCTGAAAGATAACGTAGGGTGGAACAGATTGTTCGTCAGCGAGTTGTTTGCGGAGCGATCGCAACCTTTGCATGAGAATTTCCACTTCTGCTGCTTTTTCGCTTCCGTGTTCCACGGTAATCTTTTGTACTACCGGAACAGCTATGGAAACTGTGCGCTGTCGCCGCATGACTTCCCAACTCAGGGCGTTCAGTTTCAAGACTGAATAACCATCACTCGTTTGTTCTATCAACCCTTGATGCAACAGCGATCGCCCCAGCATTCGCCACTCGTCCAAACTTTTATCTTTCCCAATGCCGTAAGTAGAAAGTTTGTCATGTTCGTTCTGAGCAATTTTCTGATTTTTTGCTCCGCGCAACACATCAATAATATAAAGCATCCCAAATCTTTCTTTAGTTCGCGCCACACAAGATAAAAACTTCATGGCTTCAATTGTCCAGTCTTGCACTGGTTTGGGATGACGGCAATTGTCACAGTTACCACAATTACCAGCAAAACGTTCCCCAAAATAACCCAGTTGAATTGTGCGACGGCAATCTGTACCTTCAGCATAATCTATGATCTGGCGCAGTTGTTGCTTAGCAATCAACTGTTCTTGGGAGTCTGGTTTTTGGTTGATGAGAAATTCTATTGTCTTGATGTCACCGTAGCCGAAAAAAAGTGTACACCGAGAAGGTTCTCCATCCCTACCTGCCCTTCCTGATTCCTGATAGTAACTCTCTAAGTTACGGGAAATGTCAAAGTGAACAACAAACCGCACATCGGGTTTATTAATTCCCATCCCAAAGGCAATTGTTGCCACCATCACTCGCACATCATCTCGAATGAAGCGAGTTTGATTTTTTGAGCGTTCTTCATCACTTAATCCGGCATGATAAGGCAAGGCTGAAATCTTATCGTTTTCCAGTTTCGACGTAATTTCATCAACTTTCTTGCGTGTCAAGCAATAGATAATGCCTGAACCTTGGTTTTCCCGAATGATTTCTAATAGTTCGGCGTAAGCATACTTGGTCTTAGGACGAACTTCGTAGTAAAGGTTTTGGCGATTGAAGCTGGCAATATGGATACTAGGCTGCTTTAGTCCTAGTTGTTGGATGATGTCACCACGAACGCGATCGGTGGCTGTGGCGGTGAGGGCGAGGGTGGGGATATCTGGATAACGTTTTCGTAGAGACTTCAGTTGACGATATTCTGGACGAAAGTCGTGTCCCCACTCAGAGACGCAGTGCGCTTCGTCGATAGCAAAGGCAGAAATGCCAACTTTGTGATGGACTAAATCTAGAAATGGGAGGAAGCGATCGCTGAGTAATCGTTCTGGGGCGACGTAAAGTAGTTTGACTTTACCGTTGATGATGGCTTCTTCACGCGATCGTGTTTGATAGGAGTTGAGGCTACTATTAAGAAATGTTGCAGTAATACCGTTATCTCGCAGTCCTTCCACTTGGTCTTGCATTAAGGCGATGAGTGGCGACACCACTATGGTTATACCTTTTTTCAGGAGTGCTGGTAGTTGGAAGCACAGAGACTTTCCTCCTCCAGTAGGCATGACAATCATTAAATCCCGATTTTGTAGCGCTTGTTCGATAATTTGCCGCTGTCCGGGGCGGAAGTTGTCGTAACCGAAGTAATATTTGAGCGCTTGTTCTAGGTTGGGATACTGAAGCATAAGTGATTGTCTGACAGAGGAGGCATGTAAGCCCTGTTTTAAATAATAGCTAATGAGGGGCTAGAGCGATCGTCTTTGTACAGAGGTTGCACGGAGCGATTTGAGCTAGAATCAGGGCAACAAGCAAGAGCAATCCAAATTTCTATGCCTCGTTGGTTGAATACCGCAGATCCAAGTCATCGGCGATATTCATTATATGCTGTCGCCAACCAGTCGATTACCAGACTTCGAGAGGACTCGATGATGGTGAACCAGTTCTGTACTGGTCAACATCTGATGATACTTGTAGTATTTTAAAGCATAATATAAGTGATCGCTTGTTTTATACTGGAAAACTATGCCCTGAAATTAATTGTTTACAATCCAGAAACGGAGGCAATTGTCGAATGGATAAACTAACACATTATCGACAAATCGTTCAGCAACTCTTGCGCGAGTATGCAGCAATAGATAGTGGTGATGATGATGTTAAAACTCAGATAATTTTTGATACCGAACGCGACCACTATCAACTTGTGAATGTTGGTTGGAAAAATCAACACCGTATTTATGGCTGTTTTCTACATATTGATATTCAAGATGGTAAAGTTTGGCTTCAGCATAATGGCACAGAAAATGAAGTTGCAGAAGATTTAGTAAATTTAGGTATATTTAAGCATGACATTGTCATTGGATTTCATTCACCATTTAAACGACAATTTACAGATTATGCAGTTGGCTAAACTACCAAGGGTTGAGGCGATAATTTTCTAATCTCCTACCAGGGCGATAATAGGGAAACGCTTTTAAGCCCAATACCCGTGAATGAAAGCCCTCACCCCTAGCCCCTCTCCCAAATTGGGAGAGGGGTTTCCGAATTGGGCTATCTTGAGGGCGGTAATGAGAATGAAATACCAGGACTACTGCCCTCTGATTCCATTCATTCACGGGTATTGCTTTTAAATTCGTAGGTTGGGTTGAGGCTTTGCGAAACCCAACAAACCGCGCAAAATGTTGGGTTTCGTTCCTCAACCCAACCTACAGATTTTTATTTTTTAGGCAAAACCTACGCAGTATTGGGACTACTGCCCTCTGATTCCATTCATTCACGGGTATTGCTTTTAAGCTAGGTAATAAGGTGACTCAGGAACCCACGCGGTTACTGACTTGTGACTAACTTATGACTGATTTATAGGTGGATCTGAGAAATCATAATATGATTTAGCATAGTTGCTACTCTAACTCCCAATGCCACGCTCACTGAAAGTTGATCAACAATATATTGCTCAAGTGAAAGCTGCGGTGCAACGCCAAGGTTATCCTCGTCAAAAAGATTTGGCAGAAGATTTAGGAATGTCTCGTGATACTGTCAGAAAGTTCCTGAACGGTTATGCCGTAGATAATCTAAATTTTATAGAGATTTGTGAAAGGTTGTTACAGGATTGGAACGCCATAGCCGCTACTGATGTCAACACAAGTAATAGTCAACAGACAACCCTAGAACCATTTGCAGATGAACCAGAGGTGGCGGATTTCCTTGATGTGGAACGTCAGTCAATTGAAGCAATGTGTTATCAAACACTATGCCAACCTGGTGCGCTACTGCGGATAAGAGCACCAGGTTTGATGGGTAAAACCTTTTTGATAGCTAGAGTGTTGGGCAAACTCAGACAAGAGGGATACCGCACAGTTTGCTTAAATCTACAGTATGCAGAGCAAGCAGATTTGATGAACCTAAATAGTTTTTTGCGCTGGTTTTGCATTAGTGTGGGGGAACTTGTAGGGTACCCTAACTGTTTAGATAAATACTGGAATGATAAAATCGCCTGTAAAATGAATTGCTTTGGCTATTTTCAGCGGTATTTATTGCCCCAGGCAGAAAGTCCTTTTGTCATCTGTATAGATGAGGTAGAACAGTTATTTAACCATGAAGTGGTAGGGAAAGAATTTTTAGGGCTGTTACGAGCATGGCATGAAACAGCTAAAACCATACCTATTTGGAGACGATTGAGGCTAGTAGTTGTTCACTCTACAGAAAATTACATACAGCTAAATATCAATGAGTCACCTTTTAATGTGGGAGTGGCGACAGAGTTACCAGAGTTTACACCCCAAGAGGTACAAATTCTAGCCCAAAAATATGGGTTAGATTGGGAGTTAGCGCAGGTAAACCAGTTAATGGCATTGGTAGGGGGACATCCTTTTTTAGTTAAGCAAGCTTGTGAATATCTGCAAAGATATTCTCATATTACACTAGAAGAATTGTTACAAACTGCCCCCACCGAAGCCGGAATATATGCTAACTATTTGCGGCGGTATTGGGAAATACTGCAACGTCATCAAGAGTCTTTGCAAGCGCTTAAAACAGTACTGTCAGCAGCAGACAAGGTACGAATTGAAGCAAAGCAAAGTTACTGGTTAAGCAAGTTGGGGTTAGTCAAGTTAGTGGGAAATGAGGTGAGGATGAATTGCAATTTATATCGCCATTATTTTAGCGATCGCATTTCCTGATGAGCAGCAATACCAAAAAGTCCAGATTTTTAATTTCCCATGAACATGACATCAAATTTCAGTTATCAAGTTGGGGGAAGTCTATCTGATGATGCACCTAGTTATGTCAACCGTCAAGCAGATCATGAACTTTATTCTGCTTTAAAGACAGGAGAGTTTTGCTATGTCCTTAACTCCCGTCAGATGGGCAAATCTTCGCTCAAAGTGCGCGTCATGCAAAGATTGCAACAGGAGGATATTGCTTGTGCTGCAATTGATATTACCGCCGTTGGTACTCAAGATGTAACACCACGCGAATGGTATGGTGGGTTAATTTATAATTGGTCTTTACAATTTGAACTGCCAACAGATTTTGATTTCTTTGCTTGGTGGGAAGCAAGGGAGTGTATTTCCCCTGTGCAAGGGTGGATGGAATTTTTGTCACGAGTATTACTACACCATACTCACAAGCAAATAGTAATTTTTATTGATGAAATTGACAGTCTCTTAAATATCAGTTTTAAAGACGATTTTTTTGCTGCTATCCGTGCCTGTTATAACAAACGAACAGAAAATCCAGAATACAAGCGTTTGACGTTTGTTCTATTGGGTGTAGCGACACCTTCAGATTTAATAAGTGATAAAAGTCGCACACCGTTTAATATTGGTCGAGCGATTGAATTAACTGGATTTGAATTAGATGAATGCCAAACACTTGTTCAGGGATTCATCGGAAAAGTTAGCAATCCTCAAACAGTTCTCAAAGAGATTTTAGATTGGACAGGCGGACAACCGTTTCTTACTCAGAAGCTTTGTCAACTCATCCGCACAGACGATGAAGGGTTGAGTGTGGAAGAATTGGCGCAAAAGTATATTATTCAGAATTGGGAATCCCAGGATGATCCTGAGCATTTGCGGACGATACGTAATCGGATTTTGAGGGACGAGAAACTTACAGCTAGGCTGTTAGGACTGTATCAGCAGATTCTAATACAAGGACAAATGGCAGCAGATAAAAGTCCTGAACAAATGGAATTGCGGCTTTCGGGGTTGGTGGTCAAGCAAAAGGGCGACTTAAGAGTTTACAATCCCATTTATAAAGCTGTTTTTGACCAAAATTGGGTTAATCAAATATTAGCGCAGCAACGTCCTTTTAATGAGCAACTAAAAGCCTGGGTACATTCTAATTTTCAAGACAAATCACGGCTATTGCGAGGAAAGGCTTTGCAGGATGCACTAACTTGGGCAGATGGTAAAAGTTTAACAAATGAGGGTAACCAATTCTTGAGAGCTAGCCAAGAAGAAGTTAACCTGCGACGAAATCAGTTCTTGCACGTTAGCTGGGCGATAATTTTGACTGGTTTAACTGGAATAATCGGATCGCTAGTATGGCTAAGTAAGACTCCTTACATTTTAAATAAAGAACGATTTAGCCAAGGTGAGCGTAGTTTTTTTCTTAGTGATGAAAATTCTGGTCAACTCCGAGGGATAGAAGAGTTTAAACAAAAGCATTTCGCTAGTGCCGAAATGTATTTTAAAAGAGCTAGCGATGCTAATACTAGTGACCCAGAAGTACTGATTTACTATAATAATGCAAAAGCATTTGCAAAAGGCAATCCTCTAACTCTGGCAGTGACTATACCTTTAGAGAAGAAAAAAAGATTTACTACAAGGGTATTACAAGGAGTAGCACTAGCACAAGATGAGTTCAACAGCAAAGGAGGATTAGGTAATCGCTTATTAAATATAGTAATTGCTAAGGATAACGACGAGCCAGAGCAAGCTAAAGAAGTGGCTCAAGAATTGATTAAAGATTACAATGTTATGGGAGTGATTGGACATGTTACTAGCAGTTCTACTAAAAATGCATTACCTGAGTATCAAAAATCTCATTTAGCAATGATTTCTCCCACTAGCACAAGTACTGAACTGAACAGTGACGGTTTTTTTAGAACAGTTCCTTCTGATAAAGTAACTTCTGAAAAGTTAGCAGATTACGCTATTCAACAAAATATTAAGCGAGTTGCTATTTTCTATAAAGATGATGCCTATGGCATAAGCTTCAGCAATGCATTTCAAAAATCCTTTACGAGGCAAAGAGGGGAAATTGTAAAAGAACCCATAGATTTAATGAGATTAGAACCACCAGATTATTCTCGTCTAGTACAAGATATTCTTTTACATAAAGCCGATGCAGTTATATTTTGTACCAATACAGAGGTATATGATGTCGTATTGAAAATTGTTCAAGCTCAAAATCAAGCTCAAAATAATATACCGAACTTGTCAAAAAGGCTCAAGCTACTCACAGGGGATGGTTTGTATGGAGATAAGATTTTGCAGCCATCATTTGAAAACATGATTCTAACTCTAGCTTGGTTTGAAAAAGAAGAAAATGGCAAAGAAAAAAAGTTTACAAAGAAAGCTAAGGAAAGATGGGGCGGTCATATTGGTTGGGACACTGCTACTAGTTATGACGCCACCAAGGCTTTTATTAAAGCTATATCTATGTCTGTCAACCCTGATAGAGAGACTGTACTTGAAAATTTGAAATCCGTTAAACTTGCACCAAATGAAACATCGGGAGATGAACTCAGTTTTGCAGATGGGGAAAGGAAACAAAAACCAGTGATAGTCAAGGTAGTTGGAGGTAAGCATTGTCTACAGGGTGAAAAATTTTGTTTAGAAATCGTTTCTCATTAGACATAGTCGTGAAAAACAATGTAGAGACGCGATTAATCGCGTCTCTACAAGGGTTGTAGACGAATGGCACGCTTGTTAAGATACAGCCCTTGCCCTGACTGGTTCCCAGCCTCCAGGCTGGGAACCCATTCTGGGAGGCTCCGCCTCCAGTGGCTTGACTTGACGAGAGGCAGAGCCTCTCGGAATACATTCCCAGTCTTAAGACTGGGAACGAGGCTACACAAGCCTTTGGGCTTTACAAGCGTGCCATTCGGTTGTAGACAACTTCATGTCTATTAGAGAAATTGCAGCGTTCTTACCAGTCGCACCGATCTACTCAATTTTGAGCATCGCCGTTGCGCGATCGCGGCTATCTCAAAAATAGCAAGTCAGTTTCAAGTCAGTTTCAAGTCTTTCATTGCCCACATTTTTCAGTTCTCATCTCAGTTCTCGCTCATGTTTAATGTAATTAAGTGTTCTTATAACGCAATACGCTTGGTGTTAAGGAGAATCGTAGGTTGGTTTTCGCAAAGCCTCAACCCAACCTCCCGCTGTGTCCTAGTACTTTGTCAGGTTTGAATTGATACAGACACACGGGGACAAGGAGAGAGGGGGATGTCTGCCAGTTAGTTGATTAATGTAAAGAATGGTAAATTTTTAGATAAATTGATTCTACTTGTACTGAAGAGATAATAAGAGCGAACAACCAATAGCTTAGGGGAAGGCGGTGAATAATCCAATTCTGAAAGTCGCTTGTATTTCAGTCATCGTTGGTCTTTTTTGTGGTGTTTTAGTAGTGTGGTTGATTCATGTCCAACGGCGACGCCAAGTCGTAGATAGTTTAGTAAGGAGCAATGATGTAGTTGGTCGTTTTGGCACAGTTGAAATTCCGTTTGCTCAAAGTAGTCAAGGGAAGGTACGCGTTAATGTTAAAGGCTCTTTAGTCGATTTCGTCGCCTTTGCAGACGAACCGAAAGAGTTTAGCAAAGGCGAGCACATATTTGTTGTGGCCCAGAAAGGAAATAAGGTGTGGGTTGTGTCTGAAAGTTCTCTAGGTAACACCAATTCTCTAAAATCTGGCAACAGATTCAGACCCGAAAACCCTGAAGAAACCTGAATTCATTAATTACGAATTACGAATTACGAATTGGTATAACACTCTTACATAAGTGTCCTCAAAAAGTTTCAGGCTTTTGTAACACAAACTGACAACTAACTATGAAAGTTAAACCCCAATTTCAATCTTTTTTCGAGCATGATGTCACAGTCGTACAGCTAGCTCAAGCTCAGCCAAACCTCCGAAATACTAATGATAAAAACAACACTGAGGGGCTACTTCTTACTAGCATTCCTATCGCCCTCTCCATATTTGGAGTGATTCTATTAGTCTGGTTTCTTAAATCCTTCTTGTGTGTCTCTTCACCCAACGAAGTCCTGATACTTTCAGGGCGCAAGCGACGCACCGAAGATGGGCAAGAAGTAGGTTACCGAGTGTTAGCAGGTGGGCGAGCTATTCGTATTCCCATCGTTGAAACTGTTAAACGGATGGATGTGACAACAATGCCTGTACGGGTGGAAGTGCGTAACGCCTATGCAAAGGGAGGAACGCCCTTGAACATCCAGGCGATCGCCAATGTTAAAATCTCTACTGATCCATTAGTTGTGGGTAATGCTATTGAGCGCTTTCTGGATCGAGATCGCTCCGAACTAGCCCGTGTCGCCCGTGAAACCCTAGAAGGCTATTTGCGGGGTGTTGTTGCTACCCTCACACCCGAAGAACTAAATGAAGATCGTCTCAGTTTTGCCGAGCGCATCGCTTCTGATGTCAGCCGCGATCTGACCAAACTGGGACTGCAACTAGACACCTTAAAAATTCAGAGTGTTTCCGATGATGTAGATTATCTCAAATCCTTGGGACGCAAACAAATTGCGTTGATTATCCGAGATGCAGAAATTGCTGAATCAAATGCGATCGCCGAAGCCGAACAAGTGGAAGCTCGATGGGAAGAAAGTGCTTCTGTCGCCAAAACCCAGGATCGGATTATTGTTTTAGAAAAAGAAAACGAACTCCGCAAAATCAAAGCAAAGCTAGAACAAAAAGCTCGCTCTGAAGAAGAGATTACTAAAGCTGCTGCCAAAGAAAAAAAAGCCAAAGCCGAACAGCTGCTACAAACACTGCGTTCAGAGTTAGAGCGTCTGCGCTTAGAAGCAGATGAAGTACTACCAGCACAAGCCCGACAACAAGCACAGGAACTACGTGCTAGAGGAGAAGCCGCAGCACTAGAAGAAAACGCCAAAGCCGCCGCTTTGGTAAATAACATCCTTTCTCAAGTTTGGCAAAAAACGGGAACTGATGCTTCCGAATTGTTCCTGATTCAGCAAATTGAAACCGTACTCCAAGAAGCGGTACAGATTCCAGGGCGAATTCAACTCAACAAGGTGAATGTTATTGACAACGGTGATGGTAAATCTTTAGCAAGTCTGGTTAACGTTTATCCAGAAATTGTTCTCCAGTTCCTTGAAAGTGTCAATCTCACCCTTGGTATCGATGTCACAGGAATTCTGAATCGCTGTAAGTCATAAGCTGTCGATTCTACACTTTTCCGGTCAGGATTTCAGACTACGAAAAGAGCAACTTGTACGCGCAACAGCATAAAAGGAGACAATTCATGGAAATTATTGCTTTATTACTAGGAATTTTTGGATCTGGTGCTGGAGTCACATTTTGGGTTATTCGTAACTTGTACTATATTTGTCAACCCAGTGAGGTACTCATTTTTGCAGGGAATCGCACTCCAGTTGCAGATGGGCGTTCGGTTGGATACCGCTTAGTTAAAGGTGGTAGTAGCATTCAAATTCCTCTTCTGGAGCGAACTTTCCGGATGGATCTCACCAACATGATTATTGAACTACGGGTATCGAATGCTTATTCTAAAGGTGGGATTCCTCTAACGGTGGAAGGGGTGGCTAACATTAAGATTGCAGGCGAAGAACCGACAATCCATAATGCCATTGAGCGTCTATTGGGCAAAAGCCGTAAGGACATTGAACAGTTGGCAAAGGAGACTTTAGAGGGAAATCTGCGGGGGGTATTAGCCAGTCTGACACCACAACAAGTGAACGAAGATAAAATTACCTTTGCGAAAACTTTGTTGGAGGAAGCTGAAGACGACCTAGAAAAGTTGGGATTGGTACTAGACAACCTACAAATTAAGAATATCTCGGATGAAGTTCGCTACCTAGATTCTATTGGACGCAAGCAGCTGGCAGAACTGTTACGGGATGCGCGGATAACAGAAGCAAATGCAAAGGCAGATGCGGTGATTAAAGCATCAGAAAATCAGCGAATTACAGAACTCAGGCGGATTGAGCGGGATTTGGAAATTGCCAAAGCTGAAGCCGACAGCAGAGTTAGAGATACACTGACTAAACGAACAGCAATGGTGGCTGAGGTAGAAGCAGTGGTAGGAGCAGAGGTGGCGCGGGTACAGGCAGAGGTGGCTGTGCAAACTGAGCGGATCAAGCAGGTAGAAAAGCAGTTGGAGGCAGATGTCATAGCACCAGCGGAGGCAAAATGCAAGCAAGCGATCGCTCTTGCCAAAGGAAATGCTGCTCACATTGTGGAAGATGGCAAAGCTCAAGCCGCAGGAACAGAACACTTGGCTGAGTCCTGGAAGGCGGCTGGTGCGGATGCACGAGAAATCTTCCTGTTCCAAAAGCTGGAACCACTTTTGAGGGTGATGGCTGCGGGAGTTCCAAAGGTTGAGGTGGAAAATTTGACTGTTATTGATGCAACCAATGGCACCAATGTGACGAAGATGACTTCTTTCTCAGAGCAGTTACGTCAGACAATAGGTGTGGATATTGCTAAAGTTGTCGGTCATTTAGCAGCGGGTGAACCAATTAGCAATCAACAAAACACCAAATCTTAGCTCTTAATTGATTGTAACAGGGGAATTTATGAGGGGTCACACCCCTCTAACCTCTCGTTCCCATGCTCAGCATGGGAATGCGCTACTAAGAGGCTCTGCCTCTGCTATCTTGGTTGAAGCAGCAGCCCAGAAGCCTGCATTCTCAGCCTCAGGCTGGGAACGAGTTGGGTGTGGGGTTAGACCCCATCACGAATTGACCAACAACATCATAAATTTAGGGGATTCAATAAGGACGCAGTATTTCTTGCGCCTACTCGTTGAAATACATCTTTTTGCTTTTTTTCTGATTTTTTTAGGTGTTTATGAAACAAAAAAATAAGAGATTTTACTTAATAGTTATGACCACAGCAATTATGGCTGTGATGATTATTTTATCAATAAAACTAATTAGTTTTTTTTTCCAACCAGAAAACGGACTCTTTGCTATTTTTATTAATAACGAGACTCAAAAAAATCCGAATGCTCTACGGCAACAAATTAGTTTTGGGGATAAAATTTTGGTAAAAGAAGAAGAATTAGGCAATAATAATCAGGATTTTAAAACAGCGAAATTAAGAGGAATCAAGCAAATGGCAGCAGGTAATTATGATAAAGCTGCTATTGAATTTGAAGCTGCAATTCAGAAATACCACAACGCCCCTGAAACCTTAATTTATCTGAATAACGCTCGGATTGGTGCTAAAAAAGCATACACAATTGCCGTAGCGGTGCCAATTGGTAGCGATAAAAACGGCGCTTTGGAGATTTTGCGCGGGGTGGCTCAAGCTCAAAATGAAGTCAATCAGGCTGGGGGAATAAAGGCTCAAAATGAAGTGCCGCTCAAGGTGGTGATTGCCAACGATGACAATGAGCCGAAAATTGCCCAACAGATTGCTTCGGTGTTGGTTAACAACTCTGAAGTGCTAGGTGTAGTAGGTCACTCTTCTAGCAGTGCAACTTTGGCGGCAGGAAAGGAATATGATGCTGGCCAACTGGTGACAATTTCTGCTGTCAGTACCGCTGTTCAACTTTCAGGCTTCAGTCCCTATGTTTTTCGCACTGTTCCCAATGATGCGATCACTGCCAGGGCATTATCTAATTATATGCTGACTAGACTTAAAAAGCAGAAAGCAGCAGTTTTCTTCAATTCCCAAAATATATATAGCAAGTCTCTCAAATCTAAGTTTGTTGAGGAAGTATCGACCAACGGCGGACAAGTTGACACAGATTTAGAGTTTGACTTGTCAGATCCTGGTTTTAGTGCCCACAAGAGTGTGAAAAAGGCTCTTGGGAAGGGGGCACAGGTTCTGATGCTAGCAGCAAATACTGATGTGCTAGATAAAGCCCTGCTGGTAATTCAAGCTAATCAGAAACGGTTAAGCCTTTTGGCAGGAGATGATGTTTATACACCAAAGATTTTAGCAGATGGTAATGACGCAGCAGTCGGTATGGTAGTGGCAGTCGCTTGGCACATTGATGGTAATCCAGGGTCAGACTTTCGCCGCAAATCTGAACAGCTTTGGCAAAGTCGAGTAAATTGGCGCACTGCCACGTCCTACAATGCCACGCAGGCTCTAATCGCTGCACTTAAGTCTAACCCTACCCGCCCTGGTGTCCAACAGGTACTCTCTGCCCCAAACTTTTCTGCAACTGGTGCCTCTAGCACTATTAAGTTTTTGTCGAATGGCGATCTCAATGGTTCAATCCAACTGGTAGAAATTCGTCCTGGTAAAACTTCTGGTACTGGCTACGATTTCGTACCACTGAACTACTAAGACCATAGCGTTATTACAGGACTGTTCAGCAAGTCATATCCTAAAAGCAATGGATCAACTGATTAGTCAAGTTTTGCACGATCGCTACTGCATCCAATCAATGCTTGGTCGTAATGTGCGATCGCAGCTATCTCAAAAATAGCAAGTCAGTTACAAGTCAGTTACAAGTCTTTCTATTGCCCGCATTTTTCAGTTCTTATCTCAGTTCTCGCTCGTGTTTGATGTAATTAAGCGTCAGGAAACGCATCATCAAACATTACAGGTAAAAGCAGTATGAAACGTAACTTCCAGAACCTACGACGTTTTGCGAAAAAATTTAGCTTTCTATGGATGATTGCTGTAGTTGTACTGATTGCTACGGCAACTGTAGCGATCGCGCAAGGCGGTGGTGGCGGTGGCGGTGGCGGTGGCGGCGGTGGCGGTGGCGGTGGCGGTGGCGGCGGTGGCGGTGGCGGTGGCGGTGGTCACGGTGGCGGCGGTGGCGGTGGCGGTGCTTTCTTTATTGTACTTTGGTTAGCCATAATGGTGAACAACTGTCTTCAATCTGAGGTGAGTTCTACCACTCTTACCCCTCTAATCAATCTCGTCATGATCTTGCGTAACGGTACTGACTACGTGCCTGCAATTAATCAACTAACGCTACACGCCAATTTTCAAACCGATCAAGGTTGTAGGCATTTCCTGACACAACTGATAGCATTGCTGAATCTAAATGATGTGATTGATGGATTTCTGCATATCAACCGTCCCGGTAATGCGCATCAGCTATGGCAACAGCAAAAACAAGCGGCTGAAATTCAAAATCTCGTAATTAACGTTGCACCCCCAAATCAGACTCCCACAGCTTGGGACCATCGCCCTCCCAACCCACCACCTATCCCCGATGCTGACACCTACTGTATCATCGGCATCATTCTTGAAAGTGCGACCACTAGTCCGGTGACGGAGACTAGAGAACTGGAAACAGTGCGTGCTGCAGTGCCTCCCCTCCAAGATTGGTTAAAACCTCATGGCGTTTTTTATTACTATTTTGGTCCTACAACCACAGGGGTTAGTTTGACCGAAGCACAGCGGTTGTTCAGAAAAGTCGGGGGTCAATCAGAGGATGTTTGAAAAGTAGGGGGCTATTGTAAGAAAGCCCACAAGGGTACGACCCTAACCCATAAGCAGTCAAGGAGCAGCATCACATGAGCTACTGTCTCAATCCCAATTGTCCTCACCCCAGCAGTAACTCTGTTGATGTCAAGTTTTGTGCTTGTTGTGGCTCTAAACTATTGTTGGCAGAGCGATATCGAGCTATCAAACAGATTGGGCAAGGTGGATTTGGTAGAACTTTTAAAGCTATTGATGAATACAAACCTTCTCAGCCACGTTGCGTCATCAAGCAATTCTTTCCAAGAGTGCAACGCACGCACAATGTTGAGAAAGCATCTGACTTTTTTAAAGTTGAAGCAGCGCAGTTAGATGAATTAGGGAAAACTCATTCTCAACTTCCAGAACTGTTGGCATATTTTAACCAGGACAATCAGGAATATTTGGTACAAGAGTTTATTGACGGGCAGAATTTAGCGGATGAAATAGCGCAAAATGGCACCTTCAATGAAGACAAAATTATAGCTTTACTAAACAACTTGCTGCCTGTGTTGCAGTTCGTGCATGACAAACAGGTGATTCATCGAGACATCAAACCAGAAAATATCATTCGGCGTAGTGATGGTGAGCTAGTTTTAGTTGATTTTGGGGCAGCTAAAACTCTCAAACCAACAGCTTTATCAGTTACGGGAACAGTTATTGGAACAGCCGGCTATGCCGCGCCAGAGCAAGCAATGGGTAAGGCTACTTTTGCCAGCGACATTTACAGTCTTGGTGTCACTTGTTTAAATCTGTTAACTTACATTGAACCTTTTGAGTTATTTGATGTCATGGAAGGAGAGTGGGTATGGAGAGATTACTTGCTCACAAAAGTGAGCAACAGTTTGGCACAAGTTTTAGACAAAATGATTGAAGGGGCTGTAAAACATCGCTATCAAACAGCAATTGAAGTGATGCAGGCGTTGAATCCCACTAATACTAAAACACAACCCATAGTTATTAATCCGAATCAATCTGCTACATCCATTGTTTCTGACAATCTCAACTCTGATGTAGGTGTAGACTACACCCGACTCCGGAACTTGCTTGCAGCGGGAAATTGGAAAGACGCCGATTATGAAACCTATTTGGTGATTCTCAAAGTTGTGGTTCGAGTAGATGGTGACTGGATTAGGGATAAAAAACTCTTGAATTTTCCTTGTACTGACCTAGGCACAATAGACCGTTTGTGGGTAAAATACAGCAATGGGCATTTTGGCTTCAGTATTCAGAAGAAAATTTACCTAGAAGTCGGCGGTATACCCGACGGCAAATTTTATCAAGAAGCCTGGAAAAAATTTAGCGATAGCGTTGGGTGGAGCAAGGGTTGGACGATGAGTTTGATTATCCGTTACAATGAAGTAATTTTTGATACTAGTGCCCCACGGGGACACCTCCCTTTCGCCCATTGTTACAATGTTTTGGGTGTTTATTGGGGGTGGTTACACTTCTCTCGCATCGAAACTTGTATATTGTGGAAACAGTCCGCGATTGACGTTGAAATTGCTTCTGAGTAATCCTTAGAGATTGCTAATTGTTAAACTCAAGCATCGCGTTTACGACCTTGGTTCGTAGTCAATACAAATAATTAGACCAGATAACAATTCTTGTAAGGTTTCATCTAAAACTTGCCCCAACTGTTTGACAAATCGTTCTGTTGAGATGCTGCGAAAAGAGCAAAAAGTTTCCCGCCGAATCGCGATAAAGTTGATTTTCTGGACTGGCTTCAATTTTCACCATGAAGGGGCGATCGCTAAATTTCTCTTGCCAGCTTGTAATGGGAATAATGATTCTAAGGGGTATGGGGTTAAAGATTTCAGCACTGATGATCACGACTGGGCAAGTTTTCTGAATTTCTTGCCCTCTAGTCGGGTTGAGATCGACTAACCAAATTTCGCCACGTTTTGGGTTACTCCTTTCCCGCCAGAAGATTACCTATATAACGAACCGCCAAGACGCCAAGGACGCCAAGAATAAGATCGGTAATCTTGTAGCGAGAAGGGAGTAGTCATGTTCGAGTTCCCAGTCTTCCGTCCCACGCGATCGCGATCGCATGTGGATTTCTGAGTCACCCACATACTCGCGGGCTTTCTGCTTTAATTATTGTAAAGTCTATTGGCATCCATCACTCATGACAAAAGCAACTTGGAATGGCGCAACTTTAGCCGAAAGCGATAAAACTGTCGTTGTGGAAAACAACCATTACTTTCCTGCTGACTCTGTTAACAAGCAGTACTTTACGGAAAGCGACACCCACACCACTTGTCCTTGGAAAGGTCTTGCGAGTTACTACAACATTGAAGTTGACGGACAAGTTAACAAAGATGCTGCTTGGTATTATCCGAGTGCTAAGGAGAAGGCAAAGCAGATTGAGGGTTATGTCGCCTTCTGGAGAGGCGTAAAAGTAGAAGCTTAGCATAATCCCTCTGCGGCTTCCCGCAGTATCCCTCAAGAGACGTTACATGTAACCTCTCTACAGGATACTGCGGAGAAAAAGGAGTATGAAATCCGGAGAAAAATCTTAAGTAGTGTAGGGTGGGCACTGCCCACCATGTCCGGGTTATGGTGGGCAGTGCCCACCCTACGTGTGTTTCAAAAATCAAATAGGAATCCTATAGAAAAAACCAATTTACAGTTGCCGCCCTTAAATCAATCATGCTCGGTATTAGCCAAGGAGTCAAGCCATGAAAGTTATAGTCCGGGATGCAGAAATTTTCAAAAATATCGAACTACATCAATTAAGAGATTACCTGCAATCCCACGGATGGCACCTTGACCGTCCATTTTTGGATAATGCCACGATTTGGTTAAAACAAGAACCACAACGGGGTGAATTTGAAATTTTATTACCCAATAGTCAAGATTTGGGTGATTATGTTTCCCGTATTAGTGAAGCAATAGAAATCCTTGCGACTGTTAAAAATATCTCACAATTGGAAATAATTGGTGAACTTATCACCAATTATTCTAACATCACTATTCAAGGATTCGTAACACAAATTACGTCTCCCAATGGTGGCACGATAAGCGGTGATATTACATTATTTGGCGTAGTTGTTGATAAATTACGTCCAGTCAACACCACACTAGTTGACCACGAATATATTCTCGCTATTAAAGCATATACCGAACGCTTACCAGTGCTATGTACGGGTGATTTGGTCAAAGAAAACGATATATTTATTTTGAAAAATCCCCAGCAATTTCATCTCGACCAACCACACCATTAGCCTTCTTACACCATACTTCTCACTTAGTTCTTATGTACTATTTGTTGATATTTTTTTGATGTGTGACAGTTGATGGTGCGGAATGCGGGATGGTGGGGACTTGTGTAACCAAAAAGCGTAGTCAAACGTAATTAACCATAGCTTTTTGTTTCTGCTCTCCTCTGTAGTCGCTTTACCTAGTGAAAGAGTCGTAGACTCAACCGGGTAGGCGTAGGATGGTAGGAGAGATCTCCGAGGCAATTACACTTTGCCTTTGATAAGATTGGGGTACAGAAGCAGCTGTACTTTGCTTGCAACCTCATCAAACCCAACCTTTACAGGTTTGGCTTTTTCGACATTGGACACCTTCCTCTGTACTGCCAGGGTTGGCTGTCCAAACCTACGGGCTAAGAACTTTAGCCCAATATTTCTTGCTGCATTTAAGCCAGAGTTTCCGCGTTGACCTAGTACAGTGCTAAAGCACTTTCCGCCGTATTGATATGGCTCACAAAATTCTAAAAGAGTAGGCAGATAATGATTACCTCTCCACACTTCTACACCATTCACAGCACAGAGTCTAGAAGTATTTTTAGGATTAACTCTAGCGGTTAAGATGGCATAGCGTTGATAGGCAATACGACGAACATTATCTACAATCTTGTCCTTGAGCCAGTAAGCACGTTTTTGATTAGAACGACGCGAATACTTGCCACGCAAGGGTCTTAGATTGCCAAGATGCTCGAACACAATGACTTTGCAGCCATGACGGTGTGCAAATTCGATAATCTCGTTAGAAATTCTAAAACCCTCACTGCGTTCAAGACGAGATATCTTGGCAAATCTGGTACTAGCAAAACCTTTATCAACTTTGCCTGTTTGGCTCATCCTACGTGCAATCCTTCCTAAATCACGCTTCCTACGACTGACGTGGGCTGCATGACCTGTTACAGTCATACGGCTAATTTCGTGTACAACCCCGTTATCGTCGGACTCAAGAATACTGCAAGTAGCAATGTTCCCATCTAAGTCCAGATCAATAGAACAAATTCTCAGGTCTGGACTATCAATGACAGTTTTTAATCCTCCTGTTGCTGATACATATTTTTCTACACTGAAGTCTAGGTAAGCTTTTCCACCTTTAAGCGTAACTGTTGGTGACGCTTTACTCCACCCATCTCCAAAATCATAACCTTGGTACTGGAATTTAACCCATATCCAAGCATTGTCTCTACGGATTTTGAGCATGATGCTTGAACCCGTGTCCTTCTTCCACATCCCAGCGTAAAAAACCGGGTTGAAGTTAAAAGACCGTGGCTGCACGGGTGGGCGGTGCTTTCTGTGTTTTGGCGACCTAGATTCCCACTTGTCAAAATTGGTCTTCCATGACTTGTAAGCACCAATAGCTTTTTTGATAGCAGCACGACGGAATAGCTGAGGTGCATCGAAGGATATTGGGTACTGAGCGTTTTCACCTACCGTCAACCCTTCATACACTTTGTAGTATTCGTCTGTCTTACACGTTCCCTCTGGATGTGTGCAGACAACGGCAAAGTAGAATGACACCAAATCATTAAAGGCGGCTTTGGTTTCATCCAAATCAATGCCATCTCTGAGCATGGTAAACCTAGCTGTTTTCGACGCGATTGAATAGCCTTTCTTGCGTTTTAGTGCCATAGCTTTACTGTGCTGTATCGACCTGCTAACATACTATTAGTATACGATTATGTTCTAGATTATGTCAACATCTAAAGGCAAGAAAAGAATAAAAAATATTCCAGTATTACATGAACAAGTAAAAGAACAGCATTCAATAATGCTTACGCCCATTACTTGGAAAAAACTTCAAGCCTTAGCAATTGATGCAGACAAGAGTGTGAGCGAATATTTGGAAACTTTGATTAGACAAGTTAACTGCGATTGACTCCTATCTACTCCAAGATTTGGTTATCTAGTGTTACGTCTATGAAGCGATATCAGGAAACCCAGAAAGCTTTGATCAAGTAAAAAAACAATGCACCCAAATCTTGATAAAATGAACTCAGCTTTATTCCCTGGCAATGACTATATCATTGGACTTAATGACTGCGTAAGCTTCTTTTCCCTCAGAAAGTTCCAACTCGTCTGCTGACACTCTGGTAATAATTGAGGTAAGTTCAACTTTGTGAACAATCTCCACGGTCACCTCAGTATTCACTGCTCCTGTGATCACTCGTTTAACAATACCCTTGAGGATATTGCGAGAGCTAACTTTTAGTGCTTTCTTTTGACTAAAAAGTTTTACCTCATTAGTGTAAGCATCTTCCTCTGCCTTTTGTATGGTTGGTACCGAAGGAGGCGGTGCGTATTGCTTGCCCAGACCACGTACCAACTCCCGCATAATTTCAGTTTTGGTGCGTTGAGACTGTTGGCAAAACTCCTCCAGAATTTTTCGCTCCTCCTCTGATGTTTGAAATGTGACCCATCCTTGTTCTTTTCTAGGCATATTCTACCATTTCTTTTGGTAATACTCTGCTTGTCTTGGTACAATCCTACCCAATACTTGTCGGTTAACGATAGTTGAGGTGCCAGAAACCCGGTTTCGCAGGAGAAACCGGGTTTCTTATTTTCGCAAAACCTACGCAGTATTGCGATCCTACCAAGGGTAAATTCTTTTTTTTGATGAGTTTAGGACTTACGCACTTTACAAATCAATCATCATGTGTATAACGAAATTCCGCCGTTTGCCTCGTTCCTGGGCTGCTGCCTCCCGATTGGAGGGGAGGCAGCGCCTCTTTTGAAGAGCATTACAAGGCAGAGCCTTGTAACGAGAGATATACATAGTTTATTCTTTTTGTCAATGCGTAAGTCCTA
>JADQBA010000153.1 GCA_016903675.1 Stigonema ocellatum SAG 48.90 = DSM 106950
CCCACTCCCCACTCCCCACTCCCCACTCCCTACTCCCTACCCCCTTATGGTCACGCTGACCCTGTTAGACCCGGAAAAAAAAACACCCCTTAATGAGTGGCGTTTTGAGGACGAATCCGTCATTAGGATTGGTCGCGCAAAGGATAATGATGTTGTTTTAACGGATAGTTTGGTTTCAAGAAGTCATTTGGAACTGAGACAAATCACTTCTGGTAAGAATCGTGGTTTATGGCTGGTAATTAGTCAGGGCACAAATGGTACTTTTCTCAACGGCGTCTTGGTAGTAAATCAAACTTTGTTGCCAGATAATTCGTTGCTGCAACTGGCACAGGGGGGTCCAATGCTGAAATTCCAAATTCAGCAGCCGGAAACGGCACCACAAAAGCCTACTTCACCCCATGCTTGCACCCACGAAGGTAATTCCGCCAACAATCTGTTTTGTATCCACTGTGGTCAACCCATCGTCGTACAACAGACCATTCGCCACTATCAGGTGTTGCGGACGCTGGGACAAGGAGGTATGGGTACTACCTATTTGGCTTGGGATGCACAAGGATTGATTCCTGAACACCCAAAACTACTGGTGTTGAAGCAAATGAATGCTGATATGGCAAAAATTGCTAAGGCACAAGAGTTATTTGAAAGGGAGGCGCATACTCTCCAATCTCTTAACCATCCAGGGATTCCTAAGTATTACGATTTCTTTGTGGAAGGTGGGAAAAAATACCTGGCAATGGAATTAGTCCACGGACAGGATTTAGAAAAACTGATTTATATCACTGGACCAGTCATCCCAAAGGAAGCGATCGCCTGGATGATTCAAACCTGCGACATTTTAGATTATCTCCACAGTCAGAACCCACCACTGATTCATCGCGATATTAAACCGGCGAATTTGATGGTGCGAAATTATGATAATCGCATAGTCGTACTGGATTTTGGTGCTGTTAAGGAAATTGGCACTACACCTGGTACTCGTATTGGCGCTGAGGGTTATTGTGCCCCCGAACAAGAACGGGGACAACCCTTGACCCAATCGGATTTGTATGCCATTGGACCCACATTAATTTTTCTCCTAAGTGGTGAAAACCCACTCAGGTTTTACCGCCAGCGGGGACGAAGTTTCCGGTTTGATCTTGCCAGTGTCCCCACCATTACTCCCCAGTTAAGAGATGTGATTGACCACGTGACAGAACCATTGCCACGCGATCGCTTCCAAAATGCCAAGGAATTGGCGATAGCATTGGCTGCTTGTAAAGGATGAGGGAGTGGGGAGTGGGGAGTGGGGAGTGGGGAGTAGGGAATGGGGAGTAGGGAGTGGGGAGTAGGGAGTGGGGAGTAGGGAGTGGGGAGTAGGGAGTAGGGAGTAGGGAGTGGGGAGTAGTAGTTTTTGACAACTAACAATTAACAACAATCCACCTATTCCCCATTCCCCACTCCCCATTCCCCACTCCCCATTCCCCATTCCTCATTCCCCATTCCCCACTCCCCATTCCCCATTCTTACTCTTCATCCCAAGCTTCCACGGCCAGCAAATCGCTAACGGGGTCTTGCATAGAAAAGCCAAAATCTAGCAGATCCTGTTTCCAGTGCTGCCATTCGCTGCTATACAGCAACGCGATTTTCCAAATACTATCGGTTGGCTTGATGATGTTTGAATCTACTAGTGATTGCACGTTACGCTGCAATTTCACCATAGGGTGAATTACTTGCTGAGTCATAACCTCAATTAAATTCAGATTTTGTTTGGTCAATACTTAATCAAAACTGCTTTCCGTTTTGGAATGATTGCCTATGCGTAGAGTTCTATACTTTGGCAAAGCCAGTCTTAACTCTTTAACTATACCATAAATAACTCTACTATTTTGCTTAAATCCGGTTTTGTACGGTAATCACCACCAAGCCAGTTAAATTTTATTGCTCAACACTGATGGTAGCTGCTTAACCCCAATAGATGTATCTTCCTAAGGTTTGGGAAGAGTTGCCTGCATTTTATTTATTTTATTCACGAGAATGAATACATGTAAGTGTTGGCAACCCCTTATGATAAGGGCTTTTTTGGTGGTTTTCGGGTAACGGTAAATTATGCTATTTGCTGGAATTATCCACCGTTATGCTGAAATCTTATCTTCAAATATAGCAAACATCTGGAATTTGATTGATTTTCCTTGGGTTTTGGAAAGATTTTATTATTTGCGTGACACAAAGACTCAAAGGAAACGTGTGACCCGTGATATTGTGTCCAGTTGAAGACTTACAGCTTATTTTTTTTTGGTAGCTTTTTCGATAGTAGCAGTTTTCTCTCGTTTTTGGGCTGGTGGCTTGTTTGTAGTGAGGACTTTAGTCCTCAAAAATACGAGGACTAAAGTCCTCACTACGAACAAATGATCGCAGACCCCGATGGTCGTTGACTTACCAGACGACTAGTGATGTTGTCGAACATTAGAATGCAGTTTGCTATATCATCAGGATAATGGGGGCGACGAGGTTTGGAGGAGAGAGTTTTAAGATTTTTGCACCCATTATCTGTTACTCTTGAGGAGATGGTCTTTGCTGCGGGCTGGGCGATCGCACTGGTTCTTTGGAGTGTACCGTTGAGACACCGCTAGGCTGTGCAGAAGTTTTCCTGCTGCGCCCACATCCGCCTGGGACTCAAAGTCCCAGGCTCATAGCATAAGTCCTCTAAGAGAGGACTGAATGAGTTGGAGGATTAACGTTATTTTTGTTAATATTTATTTTTTTCGTAGTTTATATGTAAAGTTCCAAGATATAGGAATCATATTTGAATTTTGAAAAAATTTAAGTATCTGTAGGGTGGGCATTGCCCACCACATCCCGGTTTTGGTGGGCAATGCCCACCCTACGTATATTTCAAAAATCAAATAATAGTCCCATATCAGTTTATTGAAGAACTCACTACATCATCAAGATTTGTTAGAAATAGCTTTAGATAATCCTGTAAATTGGTTAATGAATACTTATTTAGATTAAGAGGATGTTTTCAAAGTCCTTAGTGATGTATCAAATACTTTTAGATCCCCCTAAATCCCCCTTGAAAAGGGGGACTTTGATTACAGTTCCCCCCCCTTTTTAAGGGGGGTAAGGGGGGATCAATAAGTGCTTCGATACCGCCAACAACTTTTCAAACAACCTCTAAGAGGAGAAACAAATGATGATACCAATTGAGTTGAGAAAAAAAGGGTATGGGATTTTAGTGGAACATTTGGGTCAAGTTGATGCTATTCGTTTTTTACAGCAAGCTGGATGGGGAAGTGGAGATTATACACAAGAAAGAAAAGAATTTCTAGATAAAGTCACAAGAGAAGAGTTTTGGGAAGACCTTCAGCGGATTAGAAATAGAAAGTAGGACTTACCCATTGACGAGGGCTATATTCTAAAAAGTTGCTTAAGTGTGTCTCGACCAAAGGAGCATAATCGCAGTAGCTCTGTGCCATGTTCTCAAATATTTGGTTTCCATATAAATTAAGAGTAATGCGCATTTTTACACATAAATGGTATGAGTATCAGGGTAGGAGACTCACAAGATTATACTATTCATCGTTCGCAAGTCAACTAATATTTAATTTTTGTAACAATTCTTTGACTCTTAAGAAACACGCTCGTAGGGAGTGGGGAGTGGGGAGTGGGGGAAGAGGGGGAATGGGACTGTTTCTTTCATTCATAGGGGGTGGTGCGCCGCCTGTGGGGTGCTCTCAAGAAACACAGGGGTGTAGGGGTGTAGGGGCGTATTGCAATACGCCCGTACGGGTGTAGGGGGAAAAGACAGTGGTTCTACAGGATGTTGCGATCTGCGCTTCTCCCAAGGGGAGAGCAAGCGGGCGAACGCTTTACTCGCTGACGCGATCGCGCCCAGCGCCATAGTTAGAGGCTCATATCTTGCACCATCGCACAGTAGCGAAAATAAGAGCAACAAAAAGCATATGATTTCGTAGTAGGGTGGGCACTGCCCACCAGCCCTTCCACTCGAACGTACAAGATGTCAGCCTCTAACTATCGCGCTGGGCGCGATCGCAACATATAAAAGAGACACATTTTTCCCCTACACCCGTACGGGCGTATTGCAATACGCCCCTACACCCCTATACCCCTGTATTCCTTAAGAGGTAGGGAGCTTTCTCAAAAGGGAGCAATTTTCCTCATCCGCCCCCTTACCTACTATCTTCGCTGACTTCTGGCTCCTTGTAAAAAATTTATAGTCAAGATGATAGTTTCTGTGAGGGAGGTGGGTACTTTAATAGCAGAAGGGTTGCTGCTATTTAAGTAATTACCACAGCAACAAGTGCAACATGACTAGTTCTGGGGAGGAGTATGTAATTTCTCGCCGTAAGAAAATTGAGCGGCGACAGAGGCTTGTAACCGTAGTATCCATTATATCGTTTCTTTGTTCTGGAGCAGTCTCAGTAGTTTCTAGCGTGAAACAGGGTAGTCAGAATTCTAAGCCAGTCACTGTGTCCGCTGAGTCAGCATTACAGCAGCAGGTGCGGGGTTTCGAGTTGGTTTTACAACGGGAACCGGACAATCAAGTGGCGCTGGAGGGGTTGGTTATGGCGCGGATACAGATGAAGGATGTTCAGGGTGCTATTCCACCTTTGGAGAAGTTGGTGAAGTTGCACCCTGAAAGGCAAGATTACAAACAGATGTTACAGCAGGTGAAGAAACAAGTGGGTAAGGGGAGTTAGTAACAGGTGAGAGTTGTTAATAACCTCAGCAAAACTCAACAGATATTACGCCGGTTTTATTAAAAAAATAAAAAAAGGAGCCGAAATATTATATGCAAAGTATTTGCTTACTTAATGCTATACCTATGAAATGTGAATGTGATTCATGCACTTTTGCTAAAGCTATTGTACTAGGTAAGCATGATGTTGATTATTTTCAATGTTCAAATTGTGGGTTTGTTCAGACAGAAGAACCTTACTGGCTAGAAGAAGCTTATTCTGATGCAATAGCTAGTACTGATGTTGGTTTGGTATTCCGCAACAATGGTTTATCACAGAAAGCAGATCATATTATCTTCAATCTTTTTAATCATGAGGCAAAATTTTTAGACTATGGCGGTGGCTATGGTCTGTTTGTGCGGATGATGAGGGATCTTGGCTTTGATTTTTACTGGTTTGATAAATTCTGTACAAATTTATTTGCTAAAGGTTTTGAATTGAATGAAGCAACAAGAGATTCCTATGAGTTAGTTACTGCATTTGAGGTGTTTGAACATTTTGTCAATCCCATTGAGGAAATTGAAAATATCTTATTTTTTTCCATAAATATTTTATTTATTACAGAACTATTGCCGGAAAATAATCCGCTGCCAAATGAGTGGTGGTATTACGCTCCTCAGGAGGGTCAGCATATTTCTATATATACCCTTAATACCTTGTCAGTAATTGCCGATAAATATGATTTAAATCTGTATTCCTATTGTTCATCTTTACACCTACTGACACAAAAAGAAATTAGCCCGGATTTGTTTAATACTATTCTTCAGACCAGAACACAAGAGTTAAACAAGAATTCGCTGATTGAGAGTGATTACTTAAAAGCAGTTAGAAAATTCATTAATAGTAATTATTCTAATTCTGTAACTTTTGGCAAGGAATTCCATGACTCAAGTAGAAAAAACCCGCAAGTATTAGTTGACGCTGTATTCTTCCAAATCAATCAAACCGGCATTGCTCGCGTCTGGAAATCATTGCTAGAAGAATGGGCAAACAATGGTTTTGCTAACTATATTCTTGTGCTTGACCGCGCTGGAACTGCTCCCAAAATCCCAGGCATTAGGTATCGCACAATACCACCTTATGACCATAACAACACAGATGCTGATCGAGAAATGCTACAGCAAGTGTGTGATGAAGAAGGCGCGGATTTATTTATCTCCAGTTACTACACTACCCCTATTACAACAACTTCTGTGTTCATGGCGTATGACATGATTCCAGAAGTCATCGGATGGGATATAAATAATCCTGTGTGGCAAGCAAAACATCAGAGCATCCAACACGCATCTGCCTACATAGCGATTTCAGAAAATACAGCACGGGACTTGGTAAGGTTCTTTTCAGATATACCTCTAGAGTCTGTCACCATAGCTTATTGTGGAGTGAAAATTACATTCTCACCAGCAAAATATGAAGAGGTTAATGCTTTTAAAATAAAGTACGGTATATCAAAACCCTATTTTATTTTGGTAGGTATTGGTAGTGCTTATAAGAATAGTATTTTGTTCTTCAAGGCTTTTTCTCAGCTTGCTAGTAGCTGTGGATTTGATATTGTCTGTACAGGAAGCGGAGGTCTATTAGCACCTGAGTTGAGAACCTACACATCAGGTAGTGCGGTCCATATGCTACAACTTAGCGATGAGGAATTGGTAACAGCTTATTCCGGTGCTGTGGCTCTGATTTACCCGTCTAAATATGAAGGTTTTGGAATGCCTGTAGTTGAAGCAATGGCTTGTGGTTGTCCAGTCATCACTTGTCCTAATGCCTCAATTCCAGAAGTGGCAGGCAAGGCTGCCATATACGTGAATGATGATGATGTGGAAGGACTGGTAAATGCGCTGCGCGAGGTACAAAAACTTAGTGTTCGCAACTCATTGATTGCTGCTGGGTTAGAACAAGCGAAACAGTTTTCTTGGTCAAAAATGGCGAAAACTGTGAGTTCTGCACTGATTGAAGCTACTCTCCTACCTTTAAAGCTAAAGGAGACTAATTTAATTGTTTTTCCTGATTGGTCCCAGCCAGAGGAGGTACTTGGTTCAGAGTTAGAACGAGTGATTGAAAAGCTTGCAACTCATCCTAATAGTCAACACATTACATTACTGCTCGACACGAGCAACAGTGTCGAGCAATATGCCGAACTGTTATTATCTGCTCTGAGTATAAATCTTTTGATGCAGGAAGATTTGGATGTTAGCGAGGGACTAGAAATTTCTCTGGTTGGACAGTTAAGTGATATACAGTGGGAGGCTTTCCTACCTCACATTAAAGCAAGAATTGTTTTGCAAAACGAAAATAAACAAGCTGTAGCACAAGCAAAAGCAGAAACTCTACCTTGCTTTGAAAAAGAATATTCTAAACAACCAATATGTATTACACCTTTTGAAAAAAACATCTTTGATACATTAGTTGAGGAGTTCAACGAAAAAACTAAGTTTATCCATAGGTTATCTAGCATTGTACACATATATAGAAGAGAACAGTTAGATCCATCTTTGCTAGAGGAATTTCGCTTTTTGAGAAAACAGATGGCTGAATTGTGGTTGGGTACAGAGCAAAATCTACTTGAAAGACTATACTTGAGCAAAGTTGGTGAGGCATATCAAGCACTTCTAAATAGTGGGATTCAGTATGAAGCATTGACCAAAACAGAACATAATTTTGTGTCTCAAACAGTAGCACAATTAGCTAAAGGATTTGAAGAACCGAAAGCTGTTCAATATTTACTGATAGCAATGCTGTATTGCCTTCCCCACCAATTACCCTTTACTTATGACCTGACTCATATCCCAAACTGGTTACTCAATGACTACCTTGGATTTACATTAAAACCTCCCCTTTATTTTCGTGAAATAGGAGAGGCAGATAGTTACTACCAATATATGAAGCGATGGGTTAAGTATCTCCATAGCAATATTGTTAATGACTACGATTCTGAGTTATGGCAGGATGTAGCTAGTTATTTTACACAAACAGCTAATTTTATTTTCTTATATTTTAATAATTTCAATTTGAAAGACATCTACACTAATCGTGCTGAAATAATACAGTCTTTATTAAAAAAGTTTAATAACATTGACTACGAGTTTCCAGAACGCTCTTCAGAAAAAAATAAAATTCGTTTGGGAATCCTTGCAAGTCATTTTGGACTACAGACAGAAACTTTTGCTACCTTGTCAGTATATAAGCATTTAAATAGAGATTTATTTGACATCATCCTCTTCACCTTCAATGTAAGTAATCATCGTTTAGAGCGGTATTGTGCAGGTCATGCAGACACCCTTATTCAATTGCCAGCTGATCTCGTTAGCCAAGTGCAAAGTATCCGAGAAACAGAATTGGATCTCCTGTTCATTTCTACTAATGTGACCGCAGTAACCCATCAAATTACTCTACTTGCCTCGCATAGGTTAGCACGGATACAGATAGTTGACGCGAATTCTCCCGTGACAACTGGTATGCGTCACATTGATTACTACATATCTAGTAAACTTTCTGAGCCAGAAGAAAATGCTCAACAACATTACACTGAAACGCTAGTTACATTAGACTCTCCTCCCCAATGTTTCGATTTTGCAACTGAAGAACAAATCCTTGCTACAACCAGTATTAGCCGAGAAAATCTAGGGATTGCTAAACATTCTGTGGTTTATGTTTCTGGAGCTAACTACTACAAAATAGTTCCAGAGCTAGAAGTAGCATGGGCGAAGATAATTGCTAGTATTCCTGATTCCGTACTTTTACTTTATCCGTTTAATCCAAACTGGTCATCGTCCTATCCAGCTATTGCTTTCCAAAAGCGCATAGCCGCCACATTTGCTCAACATGGTATACCTCAGGATAGGTTAATCTTTCTTGACTGTGCGCCAAACCGTGGTGATGTCAAAGAACGTTTGAAACTTGGTGATATCTACTTAGACTCCTATCCTTACTCTGGTATGACTTCGCTGCTCGATCCGTTGGAAGTAGGTTTACCAACGGTGCTAATGGAAACAGAACCTTCTCGCTCTCGAAAGGGAGCATCACTTCTACGAGAACTCCAGATACCTGATTTAATTACAAACAGTGAAGAGACTTATATTGACTTAGCTGTTGCTCTCGGAACAGACTTTGAATTGCGCCAGCAAAAAGCAGAGCAAATTAAGCAAAAAATGCAGGAAAACCCGAGATTTATTGACAGTCGTTCTTACTCCGCTAAAATCGGAGAACTCTTTCAAGAACTATTCCAAAAACATCAGGCGATCGCTATCAAAGATCAGTTCAAGTTAAGAGATATTAACCTGATTATTTTCCCAGACTGGAGCCAACCAGAAGAGTTTATAATTTTTGACTTAGAACGAGTAATTAAAGCTCTTGCAACTCATCCTGAAAGTCAAAAGACTACTCTACTTATTGACATAAGTAACATTTCTAGTGAGGATGCAGAGCTTTTGCTATCTGCTGTGATGATGAATCTTGTGATACAAGAAGATATAGATGCCAGCGAAGGACTAGAAGTGTCTGTGGTTGGACAGTTTAATGAGATGCAGTGGCAGGCTTTGCTACCTCACATCAAAGCAAGAATTGTTTTGGAACACGAAAATAAACAAGCTATAGCACGAGCAAAAGCAGAAACTATTCCGTTTTGTGAAGTAGAAAACTTAACAGAACCACAAACTGGAGAGTTTTTTTTAAATTTGAGTAATAAATTATTTCACGAGGGAAGATGGCAAGAGGCGATCGCACAATATCAAAAGCTTCTAGAAATTCAACCAGGTGAGCCAGATATTTATTGGCGTTTAAGCGAATGTTATCTACAGTTAAACCTGATAGACGAAGCTTTGAGAATTCTCAGGCAAGGTATTAAACTTTACCCAACAGAAGGAAATTTGCATTTTTCATTAATCATGAATTTGCGGCGCAGTGGGCGAACTCAAGAAGCAATTTCCAGTGCGATCGCAGCCTTAAGTGCCATACCCGACGATTATACTTTTAAGCTTCTCAAACATTTAATAGTTCCTACCGTCTACAATCATCAAGATGAAATCACTTTTTATCGTGAGCGATTTACCCAAGGACTACAAGATTTAATCCAAGACACATCCTTAATAACTGCTGAAGAGAAACAGAATGCTTTAGCAGGGATAGGTCGCCTCACAAACTTTTATCTGTCCTATCAGGCTCAAAACGATATAGAGTTGCAACGTCAATATGGGAAATTAGTACATGAAATTATGGCAGCTAACTATCCCCAATGGATTGCTCCTTTATCAGTCCCAAGTCTTACTCCTGATAAAAAAATTCGTATTGGCTACGTTTCTCATTACCTGCACTCCTATAGTGGAACACTGTGGTTAACGGGCTGGTTGCGTCACTGCGATCGCCAAAGCTTTGAAATCTACTGTTACTACACAGGAAATTCACCAGACCCAATTACACAACAATTCCAAGATAACAGTGATCTTTTATACCATATACCCCACAATTTGGCAGCCGCCTGCGAACAGATAATAGCCGATCAACTGCATATCCTCGTCTATCCTGAAATTGGTATGGACCCGCAAACAATGCAAATGGCTGGTTTGCGGCTTGCGCCTGTACAATGCGTTGCGTGGGGACATCCGGTAACAACTGGCTTACCAACAATTGATTACTTTTTGTCTAGCGAGTTAATGGAACCGGAAAATGCACAAGAACATTACTCAGAGAAACTCATTCGCTTGCCTAATATTGGTGTTTCATACCCTAAACCATATATTCCGCCAGTAAGTAAAACTCGCTCAGATTACAAGCTACGAGATGATGCCGTCGTTTATTTATGCTGCCAAGCACCCTTCAAATACCTACCACAATATGATTTTATTTTTGCAGAAATAGCTCGTCGCGTTCCTCAAGCTACATTCGTATTTCTACGCGGCGGTTTACTTCAGCAGCGTCTGAACCAAGCTTTTGCTGCTGTCGGTCTTAAAAGTGAGGATTACTGCGTCTTCCTCAGCATTCCAGAACGGCTTGACTATCTGATGATTAACTTACTTTCAGACGTTTACCTTGACACTTTCACCTGGTCTGGTGGTAATACGACCCTAGAAGCGATCGCTTGCAACCTCCCCATCGTCACCAGTCCTGGAGAATTTATGCGCGGTCTTCACTCTTACAGCTTCCTCAAAATGCTAGGAGTGACAGACACCATCGCTCAAAATGAAGCAGAATATATCGAAATTGCCGTCAAATTAGGACTAGACCCAGCTTGGCGACGCGACATTACACAACGCATAAGCCAGAGTCACGACCATCTCTTTGACGACAAAACCTGCGTAGCAGGTCTTGAAGCCTTCTACAAACAGATTCTTCTTAGTTCGTAGTAAGCACTTCAGTGCTTGCAATTTTATGTACCAATACCGCAAACTAACACCAGAACAAAAAGCTGAACTAGTTAAAAACCGCTTAAGTCATGGCTATCCACCCCACTCGCCACCACATCAAGTACGTGATAAACCCTTTTACCTGTTGACCGCAGCTTGTTATGAACATAAGTATCATATGCACTCTGAATCTCGCCGTCAGCAACTACTAGATAAGTAGGTCGGCGTGAATAATTAAAGGTTTGTAGTTGCGCTTCAGCGCCCTAGATATGAGCGCTGAAGCGCAACTACGAGCCTTTACATAAGTTCATATAGTTCCGTTTTTGCGTGCCGATCTACTTATGATCTTCGAGAAATTTATAATTAATGATGTAACAATTTGTGCTTGGGTTGTTCTGCCTAATCATTATCATCTACTGGTTCATGTTGTAGATTTTGATGTGTTAAGTAACTTATTTCGCAGTATTCATGGTGCAACTTCTCGCCAAGATATTTACAGGCACAGCGATCCCCCTAGCAAGCGATAAGTATCTTCGTCACCGATTACGTCACTTACGGCATCACTATGAGTGGTAAAAATAAATTGGCAATTTTGACTGAGTTTGGAAAGTTGGCGCACCAATAACTGTGCCGCTGGGGGATGAAGATTAAGGTCAATTTCGTCAATCAGTACTACTGAGTTGGCAATCTGTTGCCTCACAAACTCATACAGAATAGGAAATACTGACTGTTCCCCTGCTGACATCTCGACAATGTCGTAGGTGCGGTGTTTATCGTTGATTAAAAAGTAGTAGTCTTCTGGTGTTGGCGAATCAACTCCGGGCATTGGTTCTACACCAGCAAAGGAGCGTCCGGGAAAGATTTTGGTATAAAGATTCTCCAGTTGTGTCAAGTAATCAATCGGATAGCTATGAGTAAGCTGGGCAAATTTCCAACCGTTGAGATACTTACGCAGCCTCGCTACACCTACTTCAAAGGATACTCGACCGCTCGTAGACTTTCCTGTACCCACTCGCCCCACAGAGGAGCCATTTTCTTCTGGAACTGGGTTATTGCCAAGGTTGCGAAACTGATCAAACCAGAAAATGCCAGGTAGCTGAGAAAACTCTGAACGAACTCCTGGGTCTGTTTCCAACAAGTTTTGAGCGTAGTAGCGCCCAGCAAACTGAAAGAATTCGGCATTAGATCCGGCGCGGCAGCTTTCACCATCTAGAATGAGTCGGACGCGGTTGTTGTCTCCCGGTTCGACAAAAGAATGTTCTGGCTGTGCCGCTGCCCACCTTCTAGCTATTGCGCGTGTAGCTTGGATCTCAGAAGCAGAAAATGATACTTCTAATTCGATGTGTGGTGGTCCCCAACGTTGGTAACGACCAGGGAGAAACCCTAACCAGTCAAAATCCGTTACCCTTTGAATTTGTCTACTTGCTAAGGATAGAGGGAGGGCGATCGCTTGCAGCAGAGTCGTCTTAAGAGTGCCATTATCGCCCAGCACCAAAAATCGGTTGCTGACAGAGTTGAGGGTTTGATTTTTGAAGGATACTTCAAGGTGGTCGAATCGCTTGAAGTTTGTGATCGCGATAGACTCTACTTTCATCACCATTTCCCCCGCGCTTGGTGGAACAATTTTAGCTTGAACGAAAAGAAGCCTCACACCTACACGAAGTGAGGTTATTTTAGTGTTGCTTAAAATAAAAATGAACCTGTGATCTGTTGTAACCTTTCAAAAATGAGCGAACGGACAGACAAAGCGTGTTCAATTTCAAGCACTAAAGTGCTTACTACGAACTTGTGCTTTTTTGAGCCAAAATTGCACCAGCGTACGTTTTGCCTTGTCCATAAAGCAATTTGCCTTCTTCTACTATTTTTCTAGTGAGCGAAGCTGGGACTGTTTTGAATGTTTCTACATCAGAGCGGGTTTTTACTACAACATCTACGTCCACCATCAAATCGTCCAAGGCATTCAACGCCCGAACTCCCCACTCAATGCGGTCAAACCCTGGAATACCATCAGGTAGAATGACGCATAAATCTAGGTCACTGTACTTATTAGGTGTCCCCCAAGCATAAGACCCAAAGAGGATAATTTCAGAGGGATTTAGCTCAGCCACTAAACGGCGGGTTACTTCAGCAATCACTTCGTCGGTAATGGGTATCATATAGCATTTGCTGTTACTTTTTCCAATCTCAGGAGCCGTCACCAAACCTTTAATTTCTCGCCGTAGACGCTCCCCGACTTCAACATTTTCTACTGCAAAGTAGTCAGCAATCGCTCTTAAATCACCAGAAGCCGGTAGCGGAATAACATACTGACTCATTTGTGAGAGTTTTGAACCTGCTTAGGACTTACGCATTGACAGAGAGAATCAACTGTGAATTATCTCTCGTTCTCTCGTTACAAGGCTCTGCCTTGTAATGCTCTTCTAGGAGGCTCTGCCTCCCCGTTTGACGGGAGGCAGAGCCTCCTTGATCTCATTCCCAGCCTCTGGCTGGGAACGAGGCAGACGAGACAGGGCAAAAGGCATTCAACGCCCGAACTCCCCACTTGGTACTAATGGCATTTTTGCATCGTGTGGTGAATGGCGGTGGAACCTTAGAGCGCGAATATGCAATTGGACGCGATCGCATGGATTTGTGTATGAGATATGGGAATGTCACATTGGGAATCGAGTTAAAAGCTTGGCGGGATAAAAGGGGAGACCCAACCCAATCGGGTATTGAACAATTAGATTCCTATTTGGCAAGGTTGGGAGTAAATTTTGGTTGGTTAGTTATTTTCGATTTACGTGTTAAGGCTTTGCCCATAGAGGAACGTTTGGCAACTGAAGTTACAACTACAAAAAATGGACGTTCTGTTACTATTGTTCGGGCATAGTTTTGGTATAAAATTCATACATCAGGATGCTGTTAACTGTAGGTGGTTAGACATTAAGCGTACCAAGTGTGAGGCATTCAAGAAACTCCGATCAATTTGCTCTTGAAGAATTTGAGCCGGAACGAAAACTTTATCTTGCAGTGCCACAATCAATTTATAACTCGTTTTTCCAGCGTCGTTTTACGCGGTCAGTTGTTGAGCGAACTCAAATTCGCTTACTGGTTTACGATGAGAAACAGGAGGTTATTGTCCAATGGCTGTAGAGCAATATCGTCAAATCATCCAACAGTTAATTTTAGAACGGGCACAGAGGCGATCGCCGCACGAGGAAATCGAGAGACAAGCCATTCTGGATACTGAGCGCGATCACTACCTCTTGCTTCATACAGGCTGGCGCGATAATCGTAGGACACATGGATGTAGTCTGCATCTCGATATCAAAAACGGCAAAATCTGGATTCAGCATGATGGAACCGAGGTCGGTATTGCTACACAACTGCTTGAACTAGGTGTGCCGAAAGATGATATTGTTTTGGCGTTTCACTCTCCCTATATGCGCCAATTTACCGAGTTCGCTACCAATTGAGTGTAGATTTTATGTGAATCATGCTTTTGGTTTTGGTGTACTGGCATTCAGCTGCTTATTACGTTTCTGCTGATTAACAGTCATAGCATCGTAACCAGCTTCCTGTAATAAATCGGCTAATTCTACAGGTAAATTTTCATCTACATCCACCATCAAATCGTCCAAGGCATTCAACGCCCGAACTCCCCACTCAATGCGGTCAAACCCTGGAATACCATCAGGTAGAATAAAGCGATCGCAGCCAGGAAAAAGACAGTGAAACACAATACCTCAAGCTACAATAAGACGAAACTCCAAACTCCCACTAGATGCGAATACCAGTACGATGGACATTCAATCATGTTTACGTGACCGACGAATTATTCACTGTGATCTGTGAGATTATGAGTGGAACTCCAGTTTTTGTTGGTACGCGAGTTCCATTGCAAACTTTTTTTGACTACCTTGAAGGTGAAGCAGGCTTAGCCGAATTCCTAGAAGATTTCCCACACTTACAGGCTGAGGTATTGCTGGTTTTGGAAGTGATTGCAAAGGCAATGCTGGATCAGGAGCGATCTGTCCGTGTTCATTCTACTTGATGAGAATCTGTTGAGCAAGAAACTAAAGAAACCGCTTGTGGATGCAGGACACTGGGTGCAAAATGTGGAGCTTATTGCGGTTATAGCGATACAATGATGATATCCATCAGTTTTTCTTTGGACAACTGGCACATATTTTCCCTGTCTAGTTTTTGAGATAGATGCCATGACGACCAATTCACCTATCAAATTGGAATACTTACCTAACAGTTTACCGTTAGAAGGTGCTGTCCGTATTGAGTTAGTAGAAGGAGTGCCGATATTTCGCGCTTCCAGCTTAGTAGAGAGAAGAATAGAAACATTATTAGCTAAACAAAAAGAATTTAATCTTACTTCTGAAGAATTAAGAGAATTAGATGAATATGAAGAATTAGACGATTATTTGGGTTTAGTTAACAGAATAATCAGAAATATCTCGCTTAATCCCAATAAAAAATGAATCTGAGAGAATATTTGAAAAGTCCTTAGTGATGTATCAAATACTTTTAGATCCCCCTAAATCCCCCTTAAAAAGGGGGACTTTGATTCCAGTTCCCCCCTTTTTAAGGGGGGCTAGTTCTGATCAATAAGTGCGAAGATACCGCCAACAACTTTTCAAACAACCTCTGAGCATTATATACTTTTTATAGTGTTTATAGATTTCTCGGTTTTTTTTGTGAGTCGTTATATTAGTGAAGTTAATCAAAATAAAGTACGACAACGAGCTAATTTTCTGTGCGAATATTGCCATGCTTCAGAACAATGGCAATATGTGCCCTTCACTGTAGACCATGTAATTCCTCTCAGTAAAGGTGGTGCCAACGTTCTTGAGAATTTAGCTTTAGCATGTTTTCATTGCAATCGCCGAAAATCTGATAAAATTAAGGCATTCGATGAGCAATCATCTTCTGAAATACCTTTATTTAATCCTCGGACTGAAAGTTGGCAAGAACACTTTATTTGGTCAACAGATACCCTTTCTATTATTGGTTTAACACCGCTTGGAAGAGCAACAGTAACTGCATTGAAATTGAATCGAGCAAGAATTATTGATATTCGTGCTGCTGATAGAGAAATTGGACGGCATCCACCAGCAAATGACCCGATTCAACGACATGAGTCACAACCATCTCTATGATGACAAAGCCTGTGTCGCAGGTCTTGAAGCTTTCTATAAACAGATTATTCAGAATTTTAGTGGTCTATGGATTTTGACGAACTCAAATTCCCTTACTGGTTTACGATGAGAAACAGGAGGTTATCATCCAATTGCTGTAGAGCAATATCGTCAAATCATCCAACAGTTAATTTTAGAACGGGCACAGAGGCGATCACAGCGTACCCAAGGGGAGAGCAAGCGGGCGAACGCTTTACTCGCTTCGCTATCGCCGCAAGAGGAAATCGAGAAACAAGCTATTCTAGATACTGAGCGCGACCACTACCTATTGCTACATACAGGCTGGCGCGGTAATCGTAGGACACATGGATGCAGTCTGCATCTCGATATCAAAAACGGCAAAATCTGGATTCAGCATGATGGAACCGAGGTCGGCATTGCTACACAACTGCTTGAACTAGGTGTGCCCAAAGATGATATTGTTTTGGCGTTTCATTCTCCCTATATGCGCCAATTTACCGAGTTTGCTACCAATTGAGTGTAGATTTTATGTGAATCATGCTTTTGTTTTTGGGGTTACAATAAGATGAAATTTAGTTTAATCTCGTAGTTATAGTATGACGACTGTTATTGCTAGACCCTCATCCTTACTTGGCAGCATCATAGTGGAAATAGTCGATAATTTCCGCGTGTTTAAATTTAATGACCAACTCCAAGTGCGGATGGAAGAACTTCTGTCACGTAAAAAAGCTGATTTACTGACTCCAGAAGAAGTTATCGAACTAGAAGAAATTGGGGAGCTAGACAGGATTTTTACTCATATAAATGCTATGTTGGTAGCTCAAAAATGACTATTAATGACGCTACCAAGGAATTTGTACGAAAACGAGCAAATTATCTGTGTGAGTATTGTCACTCTCCAGAACGTATTTGTACAACACGGTTCACAGTAGACCACATAATACCAAAGTCTCTCGCTGGTACTGATGAGGTCGATAATCTAGCTTTAGCTTGTCGTCGTTGCAATGAGCGTCGCTACAATTTTGTCGCAGGAGTTGACCCAGAAACTCAAGAAATAGTACCTCTTTTTAATCCTCGTCAGCAAGAGTGGTCGGAGCATTTTACTTGGTCAACAAACGGGAGAATAATTATCGGAACTTCACCTGTTGGTCGTTCAACATGCAAGCGACTTGACCTCAATGATGAACGCTATCCAGAAGATGATTCTATTCGTAGTGCGCGGGGTTTTTGGGTAAAAGCGAGTTTACATCCTCCTAATATAGACCCACGTCAAGCAACTGACCCTGTGTAGGAACTGCGCTTTCCAAAAGAGGATGTTTAATGACTGCGGTAGATAAAATACACACACACTAATCTAGTACACAGTTCATTTAGTGCTCATTAGGAGTGCCCCACGGGCGGCCACCCGCTATGAATGGAAGAAACACAAATTCCCCCACTCCCCCCTTCCTCCTCTCCCCCACTCCCCTGTTTCTTAAGAACATCCTTCAATATACCTTTGCCACATCTGTTCGTAAGCCTTCTCCATCTCACGAGTAAACTGCTTAGCATTCCACAAAGGTGCTGTTTGCCGCGATGCTTTCAACTGACAGGCAATTTTGTCACGTAACGCCTTATCTTTACCCAAGCGCACACCCCACTCTACATACTCTTCATCAGTCCAAGCAATGCCTTCAGTTATACCAGCATTCATCATCATAGTGTAGCTATTACGAGCTGCAAATTGCTGCCCAACTCGCGTTACTAAGGGGACACCCATCCAGAGTGTTTCTAGAGTTGTCGTAGCTCCGTTGTAGGGATAAGTATCTAATATAACATCAGCAATGCCTAAGTTTGCTCTGTGGATCGCCTCAGACTGATCCAAAGGCACAAATCGCAGGCGATCGCCAGCCACTCCCTCTTCCTCTGCTAACTGTATAAAAAATTTCTGAACAGCTTCTGCATCTCCTAACCCTTTAATCAAAAAATAGCTATTGGGAACCTCCTTGATAATTTTCATTTGCAGTCGCGCTGTATCAGGGTGGCGCTTAAATCCTCTCTGAGCGCTAAGATAGACTACGGCATCACTCTCGATATCTAAATGGTCGCGTCGTAAAGTTGGCACACCCACCTCAAAACCATCCACTGCTATATAGGTTTGAGGCAATCTCCAGATTTTTTCTTTATAGTACTCATCAGCAGATTCTGGCAAAACATAAGGGTCAGCAATAAAATAATCAACTGCTGGTATTCCGGAAGCGTCCCAACCCAACCATGTTACTTGAACCGGTGCTGGTTTTAGTGCCATGATTTCACAAGCAACATCTAGGGTGATGCTATCAAGGTCGATTAAAATATCAATTTCATCCTGGTAAATTTTTTCAGCGATATCTTCACTATAGATTCCACCTTTATAAGCTTGAGTAACATTCTGGACATACCATTCTTGTAGTGGATCAAATACCTGTTTGTAATTAATAAAATAGGCATAAATCTGAAAGCGATCGCGATCGTGATGCTGAAAAATCCATCGTGCCAGCCAGCCGACCGAATGATTGGAGAAGCAATGGGACAAATATCCAATCTTCATCAGCTTAGTTCGCCCCCCTAATGCCTGCTGTCTATATCGCTGGACTTTTTCACTAGCATACTCTTGCACATTAATTTGGCAAAGTTGCGCGACTTGATTCTGAATTTGTCTATTTTTCTGAGGGTCATCTCGTAGGTAAGGTGCAAAATAGTTGGAATTAAACAGACGGAGGACATTAGCTGGTTCAATATTTGTGGCTTGTTCTTCTATCAAGGACATCAGTCGAGATTCCTGCTGCTGTAAAATTGCACAAGCTTCTTGCCAATAGTCAGGAGCATCCATCAATCCTCTTTGCAGCAGATGTGTTGCAAATACTTCATCGAGCGATGTATCTGATAGAGAACAGCACAACTTAGCTGTCTCTATTCCCTGAGAATAATTACCAAATTTTAAATAAAATGCTGCCAAATGATGCAAAATCGGTTGACTATTAGGTTCAAGACGTAAACCTAGTTCAAGCAGGCGTGCTGCAATTGTTGGTTGCCGCAAAGAGTGAGCAATTTTAACTGTAGCTGGAATTAAAATATTGATGAATGATTTAGAATCGCGAATATAGGCAAGACTTGCCTCTACATACTCTAGGGCTGAGGGATGCAAGGGAGCGTAAGTTAAAATACTTTCCAATACCTGCAACAATAGCTGAATATCGACAATTTTTTCTGACTGAATTAACTCAATTATGCCAAAATTTGTTAATTCTTCCCCTGTAAAGGTTTCTAGCTTGATGGATAGCTCAATCAGATGGAGCAGATTGTTAACCTCTGTAGGAGTTATTTCCCGCATATGCTGGCGAATAGCCCAAGCAACTGTGTAGTCTACAAGTCTCTCTCTTCGCGTGGCTTCCCTTTGCAAAACCTCTATCAGTTCAACTGTCCACTGCTCAACCTGTTGGGCTGTTCCCTCAGTCATACCCAACATCCAACTCATCTGTGCTTCTGCTTCTTGTCCCTGTAGTAACAATATTAATCCTAAGTTCCAGTAGTGAGATTTCACTTCCGGTTCTGCTTCAATAGCCTGCTCATAGCAACTAGTAGCTTGACTATAGTTACCTTTGAGGAAATGTTGCTCCGCTTGCTGCTCGAACAAGGTGAGAGCGGTACGAATTTGCACAGAAGTCATAGTCTCGAATTTTATAGATATGTTGTACTCTCTAAAGCAAAATCAAAGTGGGTAGCCTGAACTACCCACTTCTATCAGGGGTTTAATTAGATCAAGATACAGCTAAACATTTTTACTTCGCCTTAAGCGGTGAGAAGGTACTAGGACAGGAGGGTTGCAGTTGCGGTGCAGTGCCACTAGTCGCTGGATCTAGCGCTGCGGTTAGGGCACCAACGTTATCAGACTCACACAAAGAAGCTAAGGTAGTTGCTTCGCTAGTTTCTGCTTGTTTAGATAAAATCACGACTCCAACATAGGATTTCAGGGGTGTTTTCTGAGACAGACCATTGTTAGACACATTAGTACCGT
>JADQBA010000058.1 GCA_016903675.1 Stigonema ocellatum SAG 48.90 = DSM 106950
TATATCTTGCACCTCTAAATACAAACCACAATTTACAAAATCAAGAGTCATAAAAATTACATTTATCCCAGAACTCCCAAAAGTCCTCTCTTAGAGGACTTATGCTATAAGCCTGGGACTTCAAGTCCCAGGCGGATGCGGTCTCCCTGAAAAAACCATTAAATACTGAGTATTTTTTTTGATGTGGTATCTGGCTGGTGCAAGATGTGAGGTAGGGAATGGGGAATTTGGGTTGACGGACTAATAGTATATTTGTTCGCGTTGAAAGGGCTGGCAATGCCCACCCTACGTTTTTAATATGTAATACAGTTGAAATCAATAATAAGTAGGTAGGCGCAAATAAACATAACTATATTAAGTTCTGTTAACATGCTTCAAGCCAACCAACAACCAACAACCAACAACCAACAGCCCGCTTCAGATAGTTGTGTTTATTCACGCCGAGTTACTTATATTTTTAACCAGGCTCATCTAAATTTTGATATCCAGGAATCTCAATGACAAATTTTGTACCTTGCCCCTCTTCGCTAAAACAGTACAGTTGACCGCCATGTTTTTCAACAACAATCTGATAACTAATAGATAGACCTAAACCCGTGCCAACACCAATAGGTTTAGTAGTAAAAAAAGGATCAAATAAGCGTTTTTTGACTTCTGGTTTCATTCCAGGTCCATTATCAGCAATGAGAATAGCAATCTGATTGTTTTCTAAAACTTGAGTGCAAATCTCAATTTGGGGAGTAGGGTTAGCCTGGGGTTTTAACCCCAGGAGAGAGTAGGGAGTAGGGGATTGACGAGTCCCCACTCCCTCCTGAAGAGCATCAATAGCATTAACAAGCAAATTCATAAACACCTGGTTAAGCTGTCCCGCGTAGCACTGCACTAGTGGTAATTTGCCATAGTTTTTAATGAGTTGAATTTCTGGAGAATCCGGTTTAGTTTTCAGGCGATTTTGGAGAATCATGAGTGTACTGTCGATACCCTCATGAATATCTACTTCCTTCATCTCGGCTTCGTCATGACGGGAGAAGCTGCGTAATGACCGAACAATTCCCCGGATGCGATCAGCTCCAACTTTCATGGAAGAAAGCAGATTTGGCAAGTCTGAAACCAAGAAATCTAAATCTATAGCATCCATTTCCTCTCTAATTTCTGGTGTAGATTGAGGATATGCTTGCTGATAGAGTTTTAGTAAGCCTAGTATGTCACGAGTGTATTCAGTGGCGTGAGCTAAGTTGCCATAAATAAAGTTAACAGGGTTGTTAATTTCGTGAGCTACACCAGCAACGAGTTGTCCCAAACTAGACATTTTTTCACTTTGCACCAACTGGGTTTGTGTTCTGTTAAGTTCTTCCACAGTTTGTTCGAGTTGCTGTAGTGCTTCTTCGGCAAGCTTGCGATCAGTAATATCCATCACCAGACCATACCAGACCACATCGCCGTTGGCTTGCTGTTCTGGTTGGGATTGTGCTTGCACCCACTTGAGCTTACCTGAAGGGGTGATGATGCGATATTGTTGGTTGAAGGGCTGTAAAGTCTTAGCTGAAACTAAAATCGACTGTTCAAATTCGCTGTAGTCGTCTGGGTGAATTAGGTTAAAAATAGCGCCAATATCTTGCTGAATCTCCTCTGGTTCTAATTCAAACAATTCACGACAACCAGGACTGATATAAGAAAAATACTGAGTGTCATCTGTAGTCAGTACCAATTGATAAATCATTCCCGGTACATTGGCAGCAAGTTTGTGAAACCGGGCAACACTTCCCTGAAATATTTCCTTGTTAAACTTGCATTCAGGAATCACCTCAGTGAACAAGACAATACCCCCAATATCACCGTTATAGTCATACCAAGGACGGCTTTCCCATTTCACCCACCCGATGGAACCATCGTCGCGGACAAAACTATCAGCTTCGCAACTCTCTACAGAACCACCTAAACAACGCTGGTGAATTATCTTCCACTTTTCGGGAGTTGGAGGAAACACTTCGTCATAGTGGCGACCAATCAAACTTTGCTGATTGACGCCGTAGTCTGTCAACCACCTGCGGCTAGTGGCAATGTAGCGCATTTCGCGGTCAAACAGGGCAACAGCGACGGGTGTATGTTCCAAAAGCAGTCGGAATTCTGGATGATTTTGCAAGTCCATAGATTAGCCGGAAGAGCTTGAGGCAAGCTTAAAAATAGCAACCATTCGGCGTGCTACTCAAGAGCAGGATATAGCGATGCCTGTAATGTAACTACCTTCTTGTTACTTCCGCTTCCGAGTTTTCTCTTAATTTTCTCAATAATGATGAATTATGAAAAAATTCCTTTCATAATTCATCATTCATAATTCATCATTCTTTATGTAATTTTGCACAATCTGCAAAATCCGCTCTGCTGCATGACCATCCCCAAAGGGATTAATTGCGTTTGCCATTGCTTCATAGGCGGCTGGGTTACTTAGTAAAACAGTAGCGGTTGATACTATGTTCTCTGGTTGTGTTCCCACCAGTTTGGCTGTACCCGCAGTCACTGCTTCTCCTCTTTCTGTGGTTTCTCGCAGAATCAGCACTGGTTTTCCCAGACTAGGTGCTTCTTCCTGCAAGCCTCCTGAATCGGTAAGCAAAAGATGCGATCGCATCATCGCCCCCACCAATTCCCGATAATCTAAAGGTTCTGTTAAGAAAATCCGGGGATGATTCCCCAAAAGTGCCTGCAACGGTTCTCGCACCGTAGGATTACGGTGCAATGGCAACAGCAACACTGTATCAGGAAACTTATCGAGTATCTGTAAAAATCCTTCGGCAATACCTTGTAGTGGCGATCCCCAATTCTCACGACGATGAACTGTTGCCAGCATGACACGATATTGTTCCCATTCCAATCCAGGTATATTACAGCTAGGAGTGCCTGCTGCCACACTCAACAGCGCATCAATCACCGTATTACCAGTAAGGTGGATTTCACCCAAAACACCAGAACGTTGCAGGCTTTCACAAGCCTTGGAGGTAGGCGCAAAATGCAACTGGGTGAGTTGAGAAATCAGTCGTCGATTAGCTTCTTCTGGGTAAGGATTGAATAAGTCATCAGTTCTTAAGCCTGCTTCTACATGACCTACAGGGATTTTTTGGTAAAATGCTGCCAAAGTCGCGGCAAAAGCCGTTGAGGTATCTCCCTGCACTAGGACTAAATCTGGCTTGTTCACTTGGAATAATCCTTCCAAGCCTTGTAAGGTACGACAGGTAATCTCACTGAGAGATTGCTTTAGCTGCATAATCTCCAAGTCATGATCTGCTTTCAGGTTAAACAACTGCATCACTTGGTCTACCATCTCCCGATGTTGTCCAGTCAAAATGACTTGCAATTCAAAGTCTGGCGATCGCTGGAACACCTGAATTACTGGAGCCAGTTTAATTGCTTCCGGTCGAGTACCTAATATAATGTAAACGCGCTTCAGTTTGGTCATTGGTCAATGTAGGGGTGTAAGGGTGTAGGGGTGTGGGGGTGTAGGGGTCAGAAAAATAATTTTTGAAGTCGGAATTTTCAATTTAAATTTTTATTCATTTTTCCCCTACACCCCTGAAACTACACCCCTACACCCTTAATTAAAAAACCCGGCTTAACCGGGCAGATGTACTGTTTTTGACAATCCCCATGCCTTTAGGCAAGGGGATTCTGTAAGAGTTTGGGCCTTATCTCTGACATATCCGACTGTCGGAGTTTCCCACACATGGCGGTGATTCCCGTAGGCGGGTGAGGGTACTCAACCCACTTGGGATTGATAACTTCCGAGGCGTAACTTTCCCCCAGTCCAGGGGTAGGGTCGAAACATTTGACCTGTTTGACTCTATTGTAGCAAAAAAACATAGATTTTTGACGGGGACTGAAGTCACGTACGCACTTACCCCATGTCTGAAGCCATTTGCTCTGCGTGCTATGAGTTTCGGTCGAATTTGGCAGTGATGGTTATTCCTTAACTTCACAAGTCAAAGGACAAGCAGCAAAGACACTAGTATGCATTTTGTCTGTCTCTCCATGAAGCCAATTTAACCATTGGACTTGATTTGGGTGAACACCCTTAAGAGTTAACATCCCAGCAGCGAAAATAACCGCCATCACATTCAACAGAATTAAACTACCTGCTACAAGCAAAACAGCACTAACAGGCATTACAGATTGCAGAACAACCGACAACAGACACCCGACGGTAGCCATCAGAACAACTAAAGGAAAACCGACAACCAGCAAGCATACTGCCAGGGTGAACGTCCAGATCAAAAAGCTTTTGATCATCAACAAGGAGTTGGTCTTGCTTAAATTAGACGCTTGAGATAAAGCCATGACTTTTCCTCGAAAATTGAGAACAAAAATTAGCGTTGGATCAACATTTAGTGAAATTCAGTATATAGAAAGTCATTCAGAAGATGAGCGTTTATTTATTAAACTTTACACTTAATTTCTAGTAATTATGGCTTAAAAGCTAGTTAATCCTCTAGAGGAAAACCGATTTTTAGCATCTATCTTCAGAGAGAGAAGCTCACAAGCATGATTCGTCAAGGTAAATTTCACAGAATTTGCCCCTAATATGGTTAATATTTCTTATAAAAATCCATACGGATTCTCATAATTCATCAATGGGGCTGAACATGCACCAACCGACTTGAAAATGGGGAGGGGGAATGGGGGAGTGGGGGAGTGGGGGAATGAAAATTTCTACATTACCCAAACAGGGTGTGGGGTGTGGGGTGTAGGGTGTGGGGAAAGATTGCTTGCCGCTCCGCGTCTACGCATGAAATCGCGGTTTTTTTGCGCTTTAGCATTCATAATTCATCATTTCTTTTTAATTCCTATAACTTTTCTTAAAAAAAGTTGCGATATACTCAATAAAATGTAATTCAAAACACTTTAAAATATCAGTGTTATCACTCAATAATATAAGAACCATGGCGTGTTAAACATAATACAAGTGGTCAAAATAAATCTATGATAGAACTTTTGATGAGAATAACAAAAAAGATACAAGTAGAGGTGATGAGAGGGTAACTCCTCGCTGATGGAACTTCTGGCGTTGCTGAATTGAAGTATGAAATGAAAAAATGGGGTATTTTAAAACTTTTTCTCTTTGCGCCTTTGCGCGGCAGTTCAGATCGCCGGAAGCCGGCGCTCTGCCTGCCTTGACTTTGCGTGAGGTTAATTAATACCGTGATTCAGCAACGCCGAACTTCTTACCACATGAAAAACCGATTTTTACTATCGACACGAGCCTCCCGTTAGGAGGAGCAACCACTACATCGCTCATTTAAAGATATATGACAGAATCACAGCACCCATCGAGTTCGACAAGCCCGACTACACCCCGTAGTATGCCGCCACCGCCACCACCGCCACCAGGGATAATGACCCAACGCCAGCAGACACAAACGTTGAACATGTCAGGTGATAGAAGTGCCCAACCAGCTGCTTACACCCCGGCTTCTGCCCATCGTCCGGGAACTCCACCGCCGATGCCAAATTCCGTAGCGCCTAAAAGTACTTCCCGAGTGACTTTGGAGCATTTGATCAACGAAGCATATGAGAAGGGGTATTCTGACCTTCACCTTGGTGTGGGAGAAGTGCCTCGCTTCCGCAATCGAGGAGAAATCCTAGCAGCAGATTATCCTGAAACTGACAAAGAGACGTTTAAGAGTTGGATGCAGGAGGTAATGACAGAAGCAGAAATTCAGCGTTTTGAAGAACACCTGGAATTTGACGGCGCAACTCAATATGACTTTGCCCGCGTGCGGATCAATATTTTCGGCTCCCTCAAAGGCGCTGCAATGGTGCTGCGGTTGATTCCGCTGAAAATCTTGACTATGGAACAGTTGAGATTACCTCCCATTTTTAAAGATATTTGCCACCACCATAAAGGTTTAATTTTGGTGACGGGTCCGACTGGTTCCGGTAAGTCCACCACAATGGCGGCGATGGTTGACTACATCAATAAAGAAATGGCCAAGCACATCATCACCATTGAAGATCCAATTGAATTTATTCACAAAAGCCAAAAATCTTTGGTGAAACAGCGGGAAGTGGGAATGCACACCCGGAAATTTGACAACGCTTTGAAAGCAGCTTTGCGGGAAGACCCAGATTTGATTCTGGTGGGAGAAATGCGGGATAAAGAAACGGTCAATACCGCCCTAAAAGCCGCTCAAACTGGTCACTTGGTTATGGGAACCCTCCACACCAACAGCGCCGTAAAAACCATTGAGCGTATCCTCAACCTTTACTCAGGCGATGAACAGGATGCAATGCGGGTGGCACTTGCCGAATCTTTAGTGGCAGTTATTGCCCAAGGGTTGTGTCGCACAACCGATGGCAAGCGTGCAGCTTTCCACGATATCTTGATCAACACTGAAGCTATCAAAGACTGGGTTAAAGAAGGTAAATACGATCAAATTACCGAACTGATGAAGCAAGCCAGTTTTGACGGTATGATTACGATGAACCAGTCTCTGCTCAACCTCTACCAAGAAGGTCGCATTACTGAAGAAACAGCCTTAGAAATGTCACCTACTCCGAACGAAATGGCACAATTTCTCCGAGGTCGAGTGTAGTAAATTATAAATTATGAATTATGAATGATAAAAATTTCATAATTCATAATTCATAATTCATAATTCTCTTGACTTCAGACAAACTACCGCTACCCCAGCTATTCAAAGGCATCGCGCTGTTTACACCAGGAGGCGATGTAATTTACTGCCTAGACCCTAGTAAGCAAGGTCGATGGCATTTACATTTATGCGCTACGTTGCAGGAAATCCTAGACTTACCGGAACCGCCTCACTTTTTAGTGCCTTGCTACACGGCGACTATTGATCACTGGTTAGATCCGCGCACCCAACAGATACGGACTTTCGCCGAAGCTTATCCTATGGTCATGCGACATCAGGCTGTACTTAATGCCATTTTCGGTACAGGTGAGCTAATATGGCAGCAGACTCCTTGGCAAGAGGGGCTATGCGATCGCATGGTGTTGGCAACATATCGCTCTTCATTCCCACAACTTTGGGAAGACCACGACTTAATCGTGCGTTTAGACCTTTCCGAACCAGCACCTTTGTACTATCAACCAGTAGCACTGGCACAAAAGGTGCAACCAAAAACTCAAGGTTATGTCCTCCGCCTGTTCGTTGCAGGACATGGTCCTAGCACTGAACGCATTCTCCAAAATCTCCATCAACTGTTAGAGCAATACCTAGGTCAACCTTACACCCTGAAAGTCATTGATGTTTTAACTCATCCCGAACAAGCAGAAACCAATCACGTTTCTGCGACTCCCACCCTCGTCAAAGTTTGGCCCCACCCCATGCGACGAATTATTGGGGAATTAGATAATGTGGAAAGAATTATCCAGATGTTAGGTGCTCAATAATAGAGTGGGGAGTGGGGAATGGGGAGTGGGGAGTGGGGAGTGGGGAGTTAGGGGAGTTAGGAGTTAGGAACACTCCAGAGGCGGCTTACGCCACCCGCTATGAATGAAAAAAACACTCTTTACCCCTACACCTCCACACCCTTACACCCCTGTGTTTCCTGAAAGTGGGGAAATGGGAGAGGAGTTTGTTTTCATATGATGGTCAATTTGTGAGCGTGCGTAAGTCTTATAAGACAATACCACAACGGCAGTTTTGACATTTCTTTTGATGAGCTTTGGGGAGAGAAAAATGGTGTGGTGGCAATGCCAGAGGGTAAATCTCTTTGGCAGACAACGCTGAAGGTACTGCGTAAAGAACTCTGTGGAAAAGATGACAGTTTTCGCACCAGAGTTCAGGAATACACCAGAAATCCAGGGAGTGCACCGTTGCTGACTGGGTTGATTGTCTCTCTTATAGGTGTCGCAGGGGCGCATGGCTTACCCCTTGACCCAGCTATTGCTACTATTATTGTTTTGTATATTCTTAAAATCGGGTTAAATATCTTTTGCGAATACAACGAACCACCTGCTGATGCTGGGTGATCATGATATGACTTACTCCCGAACCGCTACAAGAAAACCTTTCTTCTTCTCTTCTTTCTTCGTGTACTTCGCGTCTTCGTGGTTCGTTAAAATAGGTAATCTTAAACCGGGAAGGGAGTAATATAACGTTCGTAGTTGCGCTTCAGCGCTCCAGAGCGTAACTACAAGCCATTTAATTTAAAAAATTACCTAAAATCCAAAATCGTCTCACTCTGGTAGTCTCTCTAACACCTCCCGTGCACTTCCAGCCCAATAATCATCTTTATACTCAACATATATCTCCAATGCCTTGTGTAAATTAGCCCTCGCTTCTGCGTAGTTTTCCTGTGCTTCAGCAAGCAATCCTAAAGCGTGGTATGTTTTCGCACTCCAATAGCGATCGCCAAATTCGATGTAGATTTCCAAAGCTAGTTGATAATTGCGCCTCGCCTCGGAAAATTCCCGCATTTCTTGCGCTACCATTCCCAACTGGTGGTATGTACCCGGCGTTGCTGAATCGGAGTATGAATTGACTTTTTCGACATGATTAAACAGCGATTCTTTGCGCCTAGGAGTAAAGCGTAGTCCTGTCATACTTTAAATCAGCAACGCCCGCGTCCATCTGCGTACCCTCCGGGAAGCAGCCCTTGGGGCGTCTACATCTGCGGTTTTTAATTCTTTTCCTTCAAAATCAAATCGGTCATCGCCTGCTGTAAATCTTTTGTGAAATCAGCCACTGCTTGTCTTGCACCTTGACGACTTGCCTGATATACTGGAAAACGTTCAGAAACAGATATGGGATCACCGACAGTTATTTTTACCCGTTGCTTACCAAGCGTTGGGGAACTTAAGGAGATACCACCCTGGATTCGAGTTACCAAATCGTGAATAATTAAAGTTGTCTCCGCAAATCTTTCTGGTGTGGTTCTTTCTCGCACATACTTCCCCGTGACTGCAACAAAACATTCCACCAGCCGCATATGCCACATCCGCAAAGAAGCTTCTTCAGCAATGCGATCGCCCAGAGCGCGTTCAAGAGGAGACAATGTTTTAGTATCCTTAAATTCTTCTCTATAAATATAATTCCAGCCAGCCTGTTCTACCCGACGACAACGGTCGGTAAGGCTTCCCTTGGGCTGTAAATCAAAATACTGCTCCGCGACTTGTAACACGACATTCATCAAAACCTGAAGACGCGCAGCTAAAATTTCATTTGTATCCTTCTGTTGCCCTTCTGGAATCTGAACTGTTGGTAGTTTTTGATGATAAAACCGTGTATAAAAAATTTCCATTAAAGACAGTAAGTGTTCTGCCAAACGCAACAACCGTGAATAGAGGGAGTGGGGAATGGGGAGTGGGGAAGGGGGGATTAGGGGAGTGGGGGATGGGGGGAGGGGTGAATCTGTTGGGTGATATGTAGGCAAACCACTGGTGGTTTCTAATTCAGTTAAAAGATTGGCGATCGCACTCCAAGGAGCTTCGATATAGTTGTATTGAATACCAACTGGTACAATAAAGACCAGCTCATCTCGTCCAGCTTTGTGTAAATCTTCGGCACACCAAAAGCCCAATTGCGCAATTCCTGGTTCTAGGGGGCTGACAATCTCTGAAAGACCATTGGTCGCACCTTCTGGTGCAGCAGCCATGGGGAAACGCCCATTGGCAAACAAGTCACGTGCGCAACGCAACCCTGTCCAGTCCGCTTTACCTCGGTGGATAGGCGTTCCACCCAACTGAGACGCCATCCAGCCAATGTGGGAACCAGCCCATAGAGGAATTCCGCGATCGTAGATAAAATGGGCATGAATTGGGTACTGTAGCGAGACGCCCCTTTGGCGTGCAACATGAGGGAGAATGTGGGAAAGCAAGTAGCTAAGACTTAGTGGATCTTCCCTCTGGGGATGGCGAAATGCGATCAAAAAGCGAACCTTTCCCTCATTTAACTGGCGATAGAGATCTACCAAAACCTCTACGTTGTCGGCTTCAATTTGGTGAATTGCTGTTTTGCAGCGCATCCAGAACGGAAGCAACGACTGGAAGAGTTTCAAAAACAAGGGGTTAAGTGCTGGAGGAATAAATTCCAAAGGTGGCTGTGCATGATAGATGACACCTGGCAAAGTAATTTTCTCCGAAAGTTAGGACTGCACACCTTAGACTTTAACTGAGATAGACATTAGTGAATCTGGAAAGGGGACAAATGATGCGACTGTCACAAATGTTATTCGTTACACTGAGAGATGATCCAGCAGATGCTGAGATTCCCAGTCATAAACTACTCATCCGCGCAGGATATATTCGTCGCATCAGTAGCGGTATATACGCCTATCTCCCTCTGATGTGGCGGGTACTGCAAAAAGTCTCTCAAATTGTGCGGGAAGAAATGAACGCTACAGGCGCACAAGAATGTCTCTTACCCCAATTACAACCCTCTGAATTGTGGAAAGAGTCTGGACGCTGGGACACCTACACCAAGGCTGAGGGTATTATGTTCGCACTCAAAGACCGCCGCGAACAAGACTTGGCACTAGGACCAACTCACGAGGAAGTGATCACAACCATTGCTCGTGATATGATTCGTTCCTACCGCCAACTACCGTTAAATATCTACCAAATCCAAACTAAGTTCCGCGATGAAATTCGTCCCCGCTTTGGTTTGATGCGTGGACGTGAATTCATCATGAAGGATGCTTATTCTTTCAATGCGGATGAAGAAAGTCTGAAAAAAGTTTATCAGGATATGGACCAGGTCTACAACAATGTGCTGCGGCGGTGTGGTTTGGCTTTTCGCGCTGTCCAAGCTGACTCTGGTGCTATTGGCGGTTCTGGTTCTCAAGAATTTATGGTGCTGGCGGAAGCTGGTGAAGATGAAGTCCTCTACACAGAAGATGGACAGTACGCCGCCAATGTGGAAAAAGCAGTTTCTTTACCAACTGATGCAGAACCTTCACCGTTTTCAACTTATGAAAAACGGGAAACCCCTGGAACACAGACCATTGAGACAGTTTGTAACCTCCTGAAATGTTCTCCCACCCAAGTGGTCAAAAATGTCCTCTATCAGACAGTTTATGATAACGGCATAACTGTGCTAGTTTTGGTCAGCATTCGAGGGGATCAGGAAGTTAATGAAGTCAAGTTGCAGAACGAATTGACCAAAATAGCTTCTCAGTACGGTGGTAAGACTATTATAACCTTAACTGTACCCAGTGCAGATGCGCAGGAAAAATGGGCAGCTAAGCCTTTGCCATTGGGCTATATTGCTCCTGATATTGGAGATGAGTATATTGCTGCTGATAAGCAGTTGCATCCCAAATTTTTGCGCTTGGTAGATACAACAGCTGTTGATTTAAAGAATTTCGTCACAGGCGCAAATGAATCTGGCTATCATGTCGTAGGAGCTAATTGGGGCACTGAGTTTAAGCTACTGAATAATTCAGTAGATATACGGAAAGCAAGACCGGGCGATCGCTCGATTCACAATCCTGAACAAACCCTAAAAAGCGCACGGGGAATTGAGGTTGGACACATTTTTAAATTGGGCACTAAGTATTCCCAAACCATGGGAGCAACTTACACCAATGAACAGGGTGAAGAAAAACCCCTCGTTATGGGTTGTTATGGATTGGGTGTGTCTCGCCTCGCCCAAGCGGCTGTAGAGCAATCTTACGATCAAGACGGAATTATTTGGCCTGTGGGGATCGCACCTTACCACGCAATTGTTACAATTCCTAACATTAACGATGCTAAGCAAGTCGAAATCGCCGAAAAACTCTACACAGACCTGAATCTAGCAGGAATTGAAACCCTGCTTGACGATCGCAATGAACGAGCAGGAGTTAAATTCAAAGATGCGGATTTGATTGGAATTCCTTATAGGATTGTCACCGGAAGAGCGATCGCTAACAGCAAAGTGGAAGTAGTTGAACGTAAATCTCGTAAATCTCAGGAAATTCCCATTGCTGAGGTGGTATCTACTTTACAGCAGTGGATTGTTGACTGTTGATTGGGGATTGGGGAATGGGGAATGGGGAATGGGGATTGGGGAATGGGGATTGGTGTAAAACAATACTAACAACCAACAACCAACAACCAACAACCAACAACAACCTGTAAATATATGGAACTCTTGACAATCTTCCTATGTGGGTTGCTGGGGTTAGTTAGCCCTGTGGGAGTGGTGATTGATCGCACTGCTGAACATACCATCCGCGCCCAGTTTGCTAAAGTAGGAAAATTGCAAGTGCGAGTTGACAATTCCCCCACTTACCAACTTCTGCAAGGAAAGGTGAACAGGGTGAGGATTGCAGGACGTTCTTTGCAGTTAAAACGGCAAGATGTTCGCATCGCACTTTTTGAGTTGGAAACTGATGCAATTGAATTAGAATTGTCGAGTTTGAGGCAAAAACGACCTAAATTAAAACGACCTTTACAGGCTGGTGTGCGGTTAGTTTTAACTCAGCAAGATGTCAACAAATTTTTACAATCACCGCAATTAATGGCTAGGTTGGGTAAGTTGAATATTGACTCAGTGGGCGATGGAAATCAAAGAACTAACCCTAAGTACAATTTAATCAATCCAGAGGTTCAGTTTTTAGCAAATAACCACCTAGTATTTCAGTTAAAATTACAGGAGGGTAAGGGTAAGCCTCTATTGATTAGGGTGGAATCAGGGTTGAGTATAGTTACTGGGAGATATATTCAGTTAGTTAAGCCAGTGATGGCGGTGAATGGCGAAGAGGTTCCACCTCAATTTGTCAATGAAATTGTAAATAACCTCAACAAACGATTAGATTTAGGTACTTTGGAAGGTGACGGACTACAAGTGCGAATTCTAAAATTAGAAATGAAACCAGCAGAATTAGAGATTGCTGCATTTTTAAGAATAGAGCCATCTTCTAAGTTTTTGGAAACTGGCGGCTTATAAGCATCGTCTTTAGCCAGGCTTCTCCTCAGAAAAATACTATCTCACCCTTAAGGAAGGTTGTTAATATGAAAGAACAGCAAGGGTCTAACCGTATTTCTTCAGGCGTTATTGCAGCTATTTCAGCAGCAGTTGTAGCAGTAAGTGGTGGTGTCGCTTGGTTGACTTGGAACTCCACCCACTCTCCTGTCAGTGTAACTCCAGAACAGTCTACACCCATTCAGTCATCACCGCCACAGCCATCGACGACAAACCCGCCAACTAATCATCAGCAAACCGCTGAAATATATTTGCTGAAAGACACGGGTAAAAATTTTCAGTTAGTTCCCCAGCCAGTTAAAGTTCAAGTAGATGGCGACAGGCCCAACCAAGTTTTAGAAGCTGCTTTCCAAACTTTGTTGGCTGAACCTACCGAAGCAACTAATTCCAGTACTATTCCCAAAGGAACAAAGCTACTGGGTCTGAAGGTAGAAAATGATGGTATCCACGTTAATTTATCTGAAAATTTTACCACCGGAGGCGGCAGTTCTTCCATGACAGGTCGCGTAGGACAGGTTGTCTACACTGCCACCAGCTTAGATCACAGTGCCAAGGTATACATTGAGATCAACGGGAAGCAGTTGGATACTTTGGGTGGTGAAGGTTTGGAGTTGGAACAGCCACTCACTCGTGACAGCTTTCAGAAAAACTATCAGCTTTAGTCAGGAGTTAGGAGTTAGGAGTTAGGAGTTAGGAGTTAGAATTTAATTCCTCAATCCTAACTCCTAACCCTTCTCACTACTTAGGATTGAGAACCCGAAAGTTGCGTGCTTGCTGTTCTAGTCTGTTGGCGAGGCGATCGCACACCCGATTACATAATTCAAAAATCATTTCATCCTCAACTCGATAGTAGGCGCAAGTGCCTTCGCTGCGGCGGCTGAGAATTCCCGCTTGCCACATTACCTTTAGGTGCTTGGACACATTTGCCTGAGAAGTTTGAGTTGCCTCTACCAACTCTTGTACACATTTTTCTTCATTCCTCAGTAGATGCAACAGCCGTAGACGCATAGGTTCACTTAGTAAGCTGAAGTATTCAGCCACTTGTTGCACAACTTCTGACGGTACAGGCAACGCTTGTTTCATCAGGATTGACCCGTAAGAAAGGAACTAGACTTTTAACAATGACACATTCGATATATAGATTAATACTTAATCAGGGTTTATGCGCATTAAAGGTTGACCATATTCTACAGGTTCGCCATTTTGTACAAGAATTTCCATGACTTGTCCTGATACTTCGGCTTCGATCTCATTCATCAGCTTCATGGCTTCGATGATACAGACGGTTTGACCACTGCGAATGCGATCGCCGACTTCCACAAATGATGGTTCGCCAGGGGCTGGAGCGCGATAAAATGTTCCCACCATTGGGGAAGGCACTTCAACCAGTTTCTGTTCAAGCGTTGGGGGGGTGGTTCCCGGCAGTAATGACACACCCCCAGGCGGAGTTTCTGATGCGGTCGGTGATACCACCAGGGGTGCAGGGAGTGAAGTAGGTGGTGTTACTGAACCACCTACAGTGCCCAACCCTGCTTGCCCTGATAACATCTGATTGCTGACGTTTAAAGCCTTACGTACAGTTAGTTCAAATTCCTCACTTTTGAGCGTTAGTTCTGCAATGTCTGTTTGTGCAATAGTTACAAGCAGTTGGCGGATTTCATTAAAGTCCAATGGCACAGCTTTTATTTCCTCAAGCAATCAGGTAGTAGATAGACTAATCCGTAAAGATGATAGACAGCAAGGTAGAGAGATAAATCCCTATTAGGCTTACTCCCTACCTTGGTAGGTATCATTACGGGTGTCTATGCGGATGCGTTCTCCTTGGGAAATAAATAAAGGAACCATAATTGTTGCCCCAGTTTCCAGAACTGCTGGCTTGCTACCACCTGTAGCAGTGTCACCTTTTACACCTGGGTCTGCTTGGACTACTTCCAACGTAACAGTGTTGGGCAATTCCACGTCTAGTACCTGATCGTCCCAGCGGACAACGTTGACTTCCATACCTTCTTTGAGGTACTTGACGCGATCGCCAATTTGTGCTGCGCTCAATCTGCCTTCTTCGTAGGTTTCCATATCCATAAAGACGTACTCATCGCCTTCTTTATAGGTATGCTGCATCGTACTTTTTTCTAGATTTGCTTGTGGGAGTGTTTCTCCAGCCCGGAACGTTTTTTCCATGACGTTCCCATTCTGAGCATTTTTTAATTTGGTGCGTACGAAAGCGGAGCCTTTCCCTGGCTTAACGTGGAGGAATTCCACTACTTTCCATACAGATCCATCTAATACAATCGAAACACCAGGTCGAAAGTCGTTACTGGATATCATAAGCTTTTCACATTTTAGAAGACAATCGGCATTTATTGTACCCTCCAGGAGGAGAAATTAGTCATTAGTTATAAATTCATTAGTTTGTGGGGAGGGGGAAGAAGGGGTGTAGGGGTGTGGGGGTGTGGGGGTGTGGGGGAAGAAGGGGTGTAGGGGTGTAGGGGTGTGGGGGTGTGGGGGAATGAAGAGGGAGTACAAAAATTGGCTCATTCAAAATTAAAAATTAAATTTTGCATTTTTAATTAATTTGTCCTTTTCTTCTCCCCCTACACCCCTACACCCTTACACCCCCACTCCCCTTCTTCCCCCACACCCCTTCTTCCCCCACACCCCTATTGACGGCTGAAAAATACAGCAGCAATGATAATTAAACCTAAAAGCGCCAAAGGTACCCAGAGATTAGGAATATCCGATAGACTCATAAGAATTTCAGAATTGCTGGGCTATAGCAATCCTATCTGAGATATCAACAGGGGGGACAAGGAAGACTTGGGGGACATTGGGGAATTACTGCGTCTTTGGACATCCACCCACCAAGGGAAAAATTTTGGCTTCTGTGCTTGACATTTTAAAAAACGTTCGGTACAGTGTTTGCATCGAACATTCGGTAAAGAACATCGACAGCAGCAACGCGAGTGTAGAAGCGAAGCAGCTTGTCGTCTTCAAATCTATGGATAATTAATGGCTAATCGTAACAATTAGCCATTAGCAATTAACAATTAGCAATGAGCAATTATGACCACGTTCCACACTATCAACATTGATGGACTTGACATCTTTTACCGTGAAGCAGGATCGCCAAACAATCCAACCATCTTGCTCCTTCACGGCTTTCCAACTTCATCCCACATGTTCCGCAATTTGATGCCACTGACGTGGAATGGACCTCCGTCGAGGGGTTTCCCAACAGCGGTTCCTACCATGGTCCTCAAGCCGTCCGCGATGGCGTATTCGCGCATTTCGCCGCAGATTGGACGGAATTCAACCCAGTGCCGGAACGGTTCATCCCGGCAGACGCGACGGTGGTGGTTCTTGGACGCTACACGGGCGCGTACCGAGGAAGTAGCCGACGCCTGAATGCGCGGTTTGCCCACGTATGGGAAGGCGCGGACGGGAAATTAGTCCGGTTCCTCCAGATATCGGACACGGCAGTTGTGCGCGACGCCATGGGCCCCTGAACGAGTATAGCCGAGAAGATACGAAAGATGTACCGACATGCTATTTTGATATCGCTTTCAGGGATAATTCCTTTTAGATAGCAGCCTGAAAGGAGAAACCACCATGACATCTCCAGACACACTAATTTGGCTACAAGAACGCACGGCTTTAGGAATTTTGCCGCCTGCGTCCTTGAGTGCGATCGCTCAAGTCATTGAAGAACAAGTGGTGCCAGCAAACCACCGACTAGTAACTGAAGGCACGCCTCCAGAAGCACTGTACATTCTCCAAGAAGGTCAACTAGAAAGCAATAGCAACAACCAGACCAACCCAGCCTTAGCTGTTGGGTTCCTTAGAGGAGCAGTGATTCACCTACAAGAACTACTATTGGATGAGTTGGCTGCGAGTACAATTACTACTCTAACAGAATGCCATTTGTGGGTTGTGCCTGCTGCTAAATTTCGGGAAATAGTCACCCAACACCCTGAAATTGCTCAGGCTTTTTCCCGCCAGATGGCTCAAGAATTGGCGCAGCTAACATCTGCCCTCACCCAAGAACAAGAACGTTCCATCGCATTGCGACCCTATTTAGTCACAAAGGCGCAACGCGGAATCGTGGGGACAAGTCGCTATGCAGTGCATCTGCGAGAGGAAATTAGAAAAGCAGCGACAGAACGCCAGTCAGTGTTGATTTTCGGGGAACCAGGATTAGAAAAAGACAACATAGCTGCCCTGATCCACTTTGGTTCTGCAAAGCGACGAGAATCAATTATTAAAGTTGACTGTGGTATTCTCCAAATAAGCGGTGCCGATTTGTTCGGTCGCGCCGGTGGTAAGCCAGGATTGCTGGAATGGTTAGGGGAAGGCACCTTAGTTCTCAACAACATTCAAGAAACACCCCCTGAGTTACTTCCATTATTGACTGATTTAATACAAACAAATACGTATGAACCCGTAACTCGTCCAGGAGAACCAACTGCCGAACCTCGGGTCAGTCAAGCCCGGATATTGATAGTTGGGGAAAAAACTCAGCCGAAAATGGGGCGTGCTGTGGGTCAAATCATCAAAGTACCACCGCTACGGGTGCGAAAAACTGATATCAAAGCCCAGGTGGAATATTACATTAGTCTCTACTGTCAGGCAAGAGGTATTCCTAAACCTAAAGTTACACCAGAAGCTTTGCGCCGCCTACAGTCCTATGATTTTCCGGGGAACCTTAAGGAGTTGAAAAATTTGGTAGAACGGGCGATTGTGCAAGCAGGGGAGGAAAAAGAGTTAACAGAAGAGATTTTCTGGCCAGCCCAAGCCAAGAAAAAGCAATTACGTCTCAATCTTTTGAACGCCTATCCTGGTTTACGGCGTTTTCTGCGTAGTCCGTGGTGGCCAGATCGCATTAACTATGGCGTTACTTTAACAGCGTTTGCCATTAGTGTTGGGGTGCTATTTATTGGTCCCCAAACTCGCGATCGCAATTTTGTTTTAAATCTATTTTGGGCTTGGTGGTGGCCTTTCTTCCTACTAGCATTTCCCTTTATAGGTCGCGTTTGGTGTGCCGTCTGCCCCTTTATGATATACGGGGAAGTGACGCAAAAGCTGTCCTTATGGCTTTTTCCTCGACAACTTAAAAAATGGCCAAGACAACAAGCCGAGAAATGGGGTGGATGGTTTCTCTTTGGGCTATTTACCCTAATTTTCTTGTGGGAGGAACTCTGGGACTTAGAAAATACCGCCTACCTCTCTGCTTGTTTGCTGCTGTTAATCACGGCTGGGGCGATGATTTTCTCTGCTATCTTTGAGAGGCGGTTTTGGTGTCGGTATCTTTGCCCCATTGGCGGGATGAATGGTTTATTCGCCAAACTGTCCATGACCGAACTACGGGCACAACAAGGTATCTGTTCTGCCACTTGCACTACGTATCAATGTTATAAAGGTGGACCCCAAAAAGGTGAGGGGATGGAGACTCTTGGGTGTCCATTGTACTCTCACCCAGCGCAGTTGGAAGATAATAAAGACTGTGTGCTGTGCATGACTTGTCTCAAAGCCTGTCCCCATCGTTCCGTAGAGTTGAATTTACGTCCTCCTGGAATTGAACTGTGGACAACTCATGTCCCTCACAGCTACGAAGTTGCACTGATGTTTTTGCTGTTGGGTGGAGTGTATCTTCATCGTTTACCCGAGTTGCAATCTAGGTTGGGATTTCAACTGGATTTAACACAATTTTGGCAGCACTTGGGGTTATCACTCCTCGCTTTGACTATCCCAGTAGCTGTACCATTTGCCGCATACGGCTTGATGAAGTTTTTTTACTGGTTCAATAATTATATATTAACCGCAGATATACGCAGATGGACTCAGACAATTATCCGCGTTAATCTGCGTTCATCTGCGGTTCAAAATCCCAAACCCCGACCATTTGTAGACCTTGCCTATGGCTACTTACCATTAGTATTGGGTGGTAATTTAGCTCACTATCTACGCTTGGGTTTAGGAGAAGGAGGGCGGATTTTACCTGTAGCTTTTGCTACTTTTGGTCTCCAGGGTGAGCAATTACCTATATTGGTGGCGCATCCAGCAGTGATTGACTTTTTGCAGGGTGCTACTCTCATTTTTTCAGTTTTGCTAACGATAGTGTTAACACAAAAAATAGCTCGTCAACCCATGCGATCGCTTTTTTGGCAACACTTGGCAGCAATAGGTTTAGGAGTCAGTATGTGGGCGATTATTGTGTCTAGCTAATGGGAAAAACAATTAGCTAGACTTCCTGCTTAGGCATCCCACCTAGTACCGCAAGGCGTTCGTGACTCATTCAAAAGTGTTATATATCAAGGCTTTTAGCTGTTTGAAATAGTTACTTTGTTAAAGTGTATTTCGCAACCGCTTCAAAGACGCACTCGCGTTCGGGCTGATTCACTGCAACAACCACCGCTTGTGTGCGATCGCTAACGTTCACTAGACATCTGGTGAAATAGTAGAGACCGTAAATTTACCGTCTCTACTAGGATTTCAACGAATGCATAATTAATTTTCACGACTATGTCTAATGGGATGGCATTTTTAGTATAGAATAGCTTTAGAATTAGAAGTTAATGAATTTCAATGGCTAAGGCAATTCCGGCAATTTACGAAAACGGAGTTTTGCGTCCCCTGATTCCAGTGCATTTGTGTGAACGCCAAACCGTTTGGCTGCAAGTTTTACCTGAACAAACTATGACTGAAATCCTGCCGTTGCTTGAGCCTCTCTATAAGTCTGGTTTACTTACACCTCCCACTCCGTCTGATGCAGAACCGATTTCTGACGCTGATTTCGCTGCCATGGTAAAGTCTATTCATGTTGGTGGTCAACCACTTTCAGCAAACTTTCATTGAGAACCGAGGTGAGTGGTAACAGCATACTTTTTAGATACCAGTGCTTTGCTTAAACGGTATGTTTCAGAGACAGGAACCGCTTGGATTCAGTCGTTAACTGCTCAATCTGCTGGTAATTTATTTATATATTAACCGCAGATGAACGCAGATGGACGCAGATAATTATCCGCGTTCATCTGCGTTTATCTGCGGCTCAAAATCCCAAACCCCGACCATTTGTAGACCTTGCCTATGGCTACTTACCATTAGTGTTAGGTGGTAACTTAGCTCACTATCTACACTTGGGTTTAGGAGAAGGAGGGCGGATTTTACCTGTAGCTTTTGCTACTTTTGGTCTTCAGGGTGAGCAATTACCTATTTTGGTGGCGCATCCAGCAGTGATTGACTTTTTGCAGGGTGCTACTCTCATTGTTTCAGTTTTGCTAACGATAGTGTTAACGCAGAAAATTGCTCGTCAACCCATGCGATCGCTTTTTTGGCAACACTTGGCGGCAATAGGTTTAGGAGTCAGTATGTGGGCGATTATTGTGTCTAGCTAATGAGGGAAAACAAATCTTTTGCAAGCGATCGTAGTCAGGGCTATTTCATTTTACACTCTTTGCCTTTCACTCAAGTTCAAGCGAGAGAGCTACTGTCCGTTGAAACGGACGCTACATCCTTCTAGTTCTAGTTTCTGCGATCGCTGGGGTAGTGCGTTGAGAAGTCGCAATATCGCTTATCCTAGGATCATACACCATAACTTGCACGATTTCGTCAAATTATGCTGAGGACACTAAGAATTGAAAATTTTCGTTGTTTCCAAGCTTTCGAGCTTCAGCAGCTTGGCAAGTTAAATCTGCTTGTTGGTACTAACAATAGTGGTAAAACATCAATCTTAGAAGCTGTTCAACTTCTTAATTCTCAGTCTAATCTCGAATCATTACGAGAAGTAATGATTGGTCGGGGTGAATATATTTTAAACGATGAAGGTGCTGGCGGTAGTGAGCTAGATGTTCGTCATCTCTTTTATGGTCATGAATAGGACTTTGTATGGCTTAACTTAAATCATAGAGCGTGTAGCTCAAAGAGTTGCACAAGGCGGACACAATGTACCAGAAGAAGACATTCATGCTGGTAAATCACCGATTCCTGGCAACCTCTTCTCCTTCGGCGTAGGCGCTCTTAACAAAAGCCTTGTCTTTCGAGGTCTGCTCGGCCGCCATCTTAATATTCTCCTCGGTAAGAGGCTGACCGCTAAGGATCAGCACCTCTAAGTACAAACCACAATTTACAAAATCAAGAGTCATAAAAATTACATTTATCCCAGAACTCATTCAGTCCTCTCTTAGAGGACTTATGCTATAAGCCTGGGACTTCAAGTCCCAGGCGGATGCGGTCTCCGTGAAAAAACCATTAAATACTGAGTATTTTTTTTGATGTAGTATCTGGCTGGTGCAAGATGTGAGTGGATGGCGCTCGTTGTTTTGGCTACGCCACCCTTGAAATAGCGGGGCGTGATAATCACTATATGGTTTCAATTTCATCAGCAGCCAGAGGTTTAGAAAACAAGTAACCTTGACCAAATTCACATTCGAGTTGTTGTAACCATTGAAGCTGCTGTTGTGTTTCAATACCTTCGGCGATAACTGCTAATCCAAGCTGATTACTGAGTGCAATTATAGTTTTAATAACTTGATAATTTCGATTTCCTTCTTCCATTTGTTTAATAAAGGAACGATCTATTTTTAGGGTATCAGCAGGTAATCGATGAAGATAATTTAGTGATGAATATCCAGTACCAAAATCATCAATACTGATTTGAATTCCTAGCTTTTTTAACTGTTTTAAGACAAAGATAACTTCAGTTATATTCTCAATGAGAATACTTTCGGTAATTTCTAAGGTGAGACAATGACCAGGTAACCCCGTTTGAGTCAAAATGCGTTCTATGTCCTTCACTAAAGTAATTTTGCGAATATCTCGAACCGAGAGATTAACGCTGACCTTTAGAGAAAATTCACTAGAGGATTGAGTTTGCCATGTTACCATTTGTTGACAGGCAGTGTAAAGTACCCAATGATCTAGCGTCACAATCAATCCTGTTTCTTCTGCGATGGGAATAAATTCGTCGGGACAGACGAGTCCGCGAGTAGGGTGTTGCCAGCGCACCAATGCTTCAAACCCAATCAAATGGCTATTATTGATATCAACAATTGGTTGATAGTAAATGATAAACTCTTGTCGTTCTAGAGCTTTACGTAAGTCGTTTTCTAAACTGAGTCTTTGGAGTGCTTGAGTATGCATTTGGGCATCAAATATTTTATAGCAACTTTTGCCTTGAGCTTTTGCTCGATACATTGCAATATCAGCATCTCGTAGCAAATCAGAGGCTTGATGATAATTTTGTGTGCCAAAAACAATCCCAATGCTAGTCGTCATAAAAACTTCATATTCGTTGAGCATTAATGTGGCTTGAAAATTTGTTAATATCCGCTCGGCAACCACAATTGCTTCTTCAATCCCTGCAAGATTTTCAAGTAAGATTACGAACTCATCACCACCCAAGCGAGCTGCTAAATCCATTGCACGAATCATGGATTTTAGCTTTTGCGCGATTATCGTTAGTAGTTGATCTCCAGCTAAATGCCCCAAGCTATCATTAATGACCTTGAACCGATCCAAATCAAGAAACAAAACCGCGAAATGATAATTTTCAATTCGTTTGCTTCTGTTAATGGCTAGTTCCAAGCGTTCCATCAGTAAGTTACGATTGGGTAAGCCGGTTAAAGGATCATGCAGTGCGTTATAAATTAGCTTTTCTTCTGCTTCTTTGCGAGCGCTAATATCGGTGATGGTGCCGACATACCCGATGATTTGCCCTGTAAGATCAAACTCGGCAACAGCTTGTCCAAATACCCAAGTCACAGTGCCATCAGGCTGTTGAAACCGATACTCTAGCTGGAAAGGACGATTTTTTAAAGCAGGAGAATACCATTGAGTGGAAACTTTTTCTCGATCATCGGGGTAAAGTCCTTTAACCCATCCAGTGCCAATAGCTTCTTCAGGAGTTAGTCCGGCAATTTTGCACCAGCGTTCATTCACGTAAATACAGTTACCTTGAGCATCTGCTTGGAAAATGCCGACTGGTGCTGCTGCTGTTAAAGAAGCATACCGTTGTTCGCTTTGACGTAAATGCACTTCTGTTCGCCGCCGCTGTGCCAGTTCGGTTTGCAGCTGTTGGTAAGCAGTAGCTTGTTGGATGGCGATCGCTAACTGAGTTGAAAGCTGTTGTAATAGAGTGATTTCTTCTGCTTGCCACTGTCTAGGTTCTTGGCTTTCAACAACGTTAAGCAATCCCCAGAGGTTACCACAGTGAATAATTGGAACTAAAACTTTGGACCGAATCTCCAAAGTTTTTAGTAGTTCACGGTGACAATCACTCATATTTGTCGTGTAGATATCACACACGACTCGAATTTGTTCATTTCGATATGGAGTAATCCAATCAGTAACAGAATGTAGATCCTGAACAAATTTACCCAGCAAAGGAAGACAAGCATTGCCTACCGCTTCTGCGACTACAACTATGCTCAAGTCGGGTTGAAATTGCCAGATTGCCGCGCGATCGCAGCCTAACAGAGAGCGCACTTGTTGAACTGTTGTGTTGAGAATATCCTGTAGGTTAAGAGAAGAACGAATTTGAGTAGCAATGGTTGCCATCAACTGTTCTCGCTCTACTTTTAGTTTAAGTTTAGCTGTACGCTCTTGAACTTGTTGCTCTAATTCGGCATTACGATTTTGAAGCAGGTCTAATTTTTCTGCTTCTAATCGATATACTTGATGTTCTAATATTTCAACTAAGTTAGTTAACTCCAGAGGACTGAGTACTTTCAAAATACTGGTTTGAGTAACAATCCCTAACAACTCTCCTTGATTTCCAGTTACCACTATTCGTTTGACTAAATATTGCTGCATTACCTGTTGCACTTTCCACAGAGAGTCCTTAGGACTGACTGAGAACACAGGTGTACTCATGACGACTTCCGCTTGGATATGTTCAAAATTTAGTTCCAATGCTTGAAATTGAACAATATCTCGCTCTGTGACAATGCCAACAGGTAATTTTAGAATTTTATTTTGTACTTCCTGAAATCGCTCTTCCACAAGCACCACCGAACTTACTCGATGTTCTGACATCAAGCGAGTGATAGCTAGCATAGAAACACTGGGTACAGCACAAATCACGTCAGAAGTCATCACATCTGCTGCAAGGCGGAGGTGCAACAAGTCTATTGGACGTGACAATTGATGTAAGCTTTCATGGGTCAGTAATCCAACGATTTGATCTTGCTCGTTGAGAAGTGGCAAATGGCGAATTTGGTACTGCTGAAGTAAATTGACAGCAAAGAAGACATCGGTAAACGCAGATTGATGCAAGGTAATAACCGGATGTGTCATCACCTCAACCATAGCCAGATTCTCTAACGATCTCTTTTGAGAACTGAGGCGAACCACATCTCGTTCCGTAAAAATGCCTAATAGCTGATTCTCGTCCACAATCAACACACAGCTTGAGCGTGCTTCAATGTGTAGGGCGGCAATTTCACTATCCGTTTCTTTTAAAGATGGACAAACAGCACGAACACCACTCATCTGGGTAATCACCACCGTTACGGGTGTATCTGGCGAAACTATCAAGGGGTTACGAACAATCGCTGACTCTAGATCAGCCTCTGTCAAAGCAGTGGAAGATATGAGCATTCGTGCAAAAATCTTAAGAATTTTTTTAACTTACATTTTTATGATGCCTGTCCCACCACCATACTGAACACAGTACATTTGCGAAACTTTTTAAGCTGCGGCGACTCCCACGAAGACCTTGGTAATTTCAGTAAATTTTACGAAGGCATCTGTAAATATTTTGCTTTATAAACGTTATTAAGTCATATCTTGCATCTGGGTTCTTGTCCGCCTAGAAATAAATTCGGTTGTGATTGCAGCGTCGGTGTGCATAATCGCAAATGTCTGGCAGGAATTAACACGTCGCCCATCAATCAGCACTGTACAGGCTCCACATTGACCATGATCGCAGCCTTTCTTAGAACCAGTCAAATTTAAACGCTCGCGCAGCACATCCAGCAGTGTCACACGCGGTTCAATTTTTACTGCATGTTCCACGCCATTGACACGCAGTTTCACATCGACAACGCTATTGGGATGAGACTGAGGCTTTTCTTGAGCCTGCGTCTTACTTTTGAGACTCCCCACTATAGTTCCCAATGTGCTGGCGATCGCAATTTTGCCAAACCGTCGGCGTTTAAACCTCAACCTCATAACTTTTAGAGTTCTTAGTGCAGTTTGAATAGTAGAAAAATGTACTAGTTAAAATATCTCCCCACAGACTGAAGTTAGCTTTAGCAAAAGAAGGGGTGTAAGGGTATAGAGGTGTAGGGGTGTGAGGGTGTAAAAAGAAGGGGTTTCAGAGGGAACTCGAAAGATTTTTCACAAATGATTTAGGATTCCTATATATAGCAATCCTAATTGAGATTTAAACAATAGGGACTTTGAGGACTTGGGGGACTTTGAGGACTTGGCAGAGGTGTTTATAATTCCTCCACGGATTGCTATAGCAGCATGTTATAGATATTTGTTTATTTGAGTTTTCATTGTTAGTATTTAGTAGTTAGTGATTAGTTGTTAGTTGTTAGTTATTTCCCAGTATCAAATAACACCCAATTAAGTTAATTCTCAGCTTCTTGTACATTAAGCACTAAAAGCTTAATTTGAAAGAGCGATCGCCTCATTTTCCCCCAAGCTTCATAAGTCTGAGTTTTCGTATGGCATCTAATTATGGATTGTCTTAATACTCACCGAAGAAAGGCAGAGGGCAGAAGGCAGCTATGCTGAAGGGAAGAGATTTAAGGGTCTGCCCGATGCCAATGGGTCTGAAGCCCCTGACTTTAGTTATGAAAAAATAAAAAATATGTATTTCAATCGAGTAGGCGCAAGAAATGCTACGTCCTTTTTGAAGCCCCTGACTTTAGTTATGGGGATTTCCTTCTGCCCTCTGCCTTCTTCCTTCTGCCTTGCCGCCCTTGGCGGCTTCACCAGTCTGAGTTCCTGGTTCGTTTGGTTGCACAAAAAGAAGGTTTGGACATCGAACTGGGTATTAAGGGGAAAAGCGGTATCCTCAAATCGATGAAATCTCGTGCGGCTTTTTTAAGTGACCCCACCCATCAAATTGTTTTTCATTATACACCAAAACATTCTTCAAGAGGATAAAAATATTATCTACTTACATTAGAGGGCTGAGGAATAAGGGTTATTAACCGTAATATGATTATATTTATTTGTACCAACCTATTGACTTATGAATAAGCTGCGAGTATACACTCTTACAGTTTCACTTTTAACATTCACATTTATCCAACAAAGCCATGCTGCCACAATTGCTCCGCCACTGTCGGAACAGGTGAAACAGGTCGAACGGTGGTTCACGGGTTCCTTCGACAATGCTCAACAAGTAGCTTCCAACTCTTCTGTTCCACTGGTTAGTTTATCAGACTGTAGGGTACAATTAGCTGGCATCAACTCTGCTGATGAAACACAAAACCTTTATCTTCAAGAGAAAAGTCCTGGCTTCGAGCGCGATCGCCTTTATTCTTTTAGCCAGGGAAATTCTGCTGTAACGCTGAGTATCCGTAGCTTTGTTAACCAAGGTCTTTTAAATGGCATATGTAATCTTCCTGAGCCTGAGCGAATCGTTAACTATGATAATGTAGTTCCCATAAGCTGTAACCTCGATCTAACTAGGGAACCTAGCCGTTACGTAGGGACTAACGCTCCCAGTGGCTGCCCAACAAGCACTGGTGGTAAGGCAGTTACCAACATAGCCATTCAGGATGGCAGCATTAGCGTGTTAGACCAAATATTCGATGCGACCGGTAATTTGATTAGCAACACGCCAATCGAGTACCGCAAGAGCGACTCTATCCCCGAACCCTCCTTCATCCTAGGATTTCTTTCTCTCGGCACATGGGCATTGTTTCGTAAACTCAAAAGCCTAAGTAAGTTGGCGTTAAAAAATCAATCTATGTAACGAAATATAAAATCCCCAAAGAGCCTATGAATAAATCATTCTAAGGTTTTTATGATAAGCAATTAACCCAACCTGATATAGCAATCCTATTTGATTTACAAACACCTCTTCCTTGTCCCCCTTGTCCCCCAAGTCTTCCTTGTCTCCATTGTTCGGATCTCAATTAGGATTGCTATATCACAACCATCTAACCAGTGTCTCCAAAATCACAGTGCAAGATACCACTTTTTTCGGGAATTATTCTTCCCTATAGTGAAGCAATAAATCAGATGGAAGACTACACCATATGATTTACAGAGGGAGTTATAATTATGTATATTTTACAACAAACTAAGCTCCGTACATCCTTAGCGCAATTTCTAGCGCTCATTAGTACAAGCGTTCCTTTGCTCGCTCTCAATTTTGGAGCAGACGCACATGCTTCAACTCCAGTAGAGAAAGGACATTGTCCTACATCTGTAGGAGGAGGAACGCTGATAAATTATTTTGAAACTAAAAATTTCCGGATTTATATCTGCGATAAAAAACAGGGTTACTTTTATACGGGCATTGATAAAAACAATGGTAGACGTACTGCACCTCTCCCTGCTCAAGTAGAAGAGGGTACTGGATTCGTTGTTAAAACAGGAGATATCGCCTACATTGTTAACGGTAGCTCTTTAGAAATTTTGCGCGGCAATAAACTCTTGCAAGAAGAGCGTGTAATCAAATCTATTTAATAAACAACTGTACGTTCGCTCATTTTCAAGGGTGCGTGGGAATTATGTCTTGCACGGTCTCGCACCTTCATCTTGTTTTCAAAAATCGCTTTCAGAAATTGACGTAAATGGAAAGGCTTGCACTTTTAATTACCATGGCAAATGCCGTATTATCGCTGTTAATAGTATAACTTTCTAGGAAAAACACGTCATGCGATCGCCAACTCGACAACAACGTCACCAACAATTAATCAAGCAATACATTTTATCACGCCGGACGATGCTGGCGCTAATTGGTCTAGCTTGTGCCCCTGCCTTGGAAATGCTCCTAGGCAATGAGTCTCGCGCAACAACACCCAAGCCGCCTGCCAATCCGGATATTCCAACTTTACCTCAAAAGAATCCATCGGCAATCCAACTTGAGCGTAAAGAGCAGCTATCGGCAGTACGCCTTCAATATCAGCTGGCGTTTCGGCTACCAAACTCAGCCCGCGTGGCAACTTTACCCCTCCAAGAAGTTTTTGATGAGGGGTATAGCAATAATCGGGCAATTTTGAACCAGAAAGTGGTAGCAAATCAACAGGCTTTTTTTGAGAGTCCCAAGCCCTTTGTAACGCTAGAAGATTACGCAGCGGTGTTTAAAGTCCTGCCCCTACCAGATATTGCTAAGACCTTTCAAAGCGACGCTACATTCGCACAACAAAGGCTTTCAGGTCCCAATCCAATGGAACTAACCAATGTTTTAGCACTCAATTACAATCTCCAAGAAAAACTTGGGATAACGGATGAGATTTTTCAAACTGTACTCAGTTCTCAAAGGGGAAAAGCTTACGTTAGGGAAACCCTCAACAGTGCTACCCAAGAAGGTGGTCTGTTTGTCACTGATTATGCGGTACTCGATTCTACTCGCGTAACTCCAAAATCCAACCAGTTTCTCACTGCCCCAATCGCACTTTATTATGCCGATCGCAGTCGTGGTAATTGTCGCTTAATCCCTATTGCCATCCAACTGGGACAGGCACCTTTTGAAAGTCTGCTTTGCACACCTTTGGATGGCATAGACTGGCAGATCGCAAAGCTGATTACTCAGATGGCGGATTTTTATGTCCACGAGTTGATACGTCACTTGGGTCAAACCCATCTAGTTCTAGAACCAATCGCATTAGCTACCGTACGGGAATTAGCTGCTGTTCATCCAGTGAATGTGCTATTAAAGCCCCATTTTGAGTTCACAATGGCAATCAATGCCCTCGGAGATCAAGTCCTGATCAATCCAGGGGGATATGTGGAGATCATTTTGGGTGGGACTCTTGAAAGCTCACTTAACCTTAGCGAGTACGGTGTCTCAGAGTGGTTCAACAACTTCAGCAACTTTGCTCTCCCGAAGAATTTACGTCAGCGCGGTGTTGATGAGCGTTCTGTCTTGCAAGATTTTCCCTATCGGGATGACGGATTGCTGGTCTGGAATGCCTTATTGGACTATGTCAGTCGATATATTGGGATTTACTACAGGTCAAACCGAGATGTCATTGAGGATTTCGAGCTACAAAATTGGCTACAAGCTTTACGGAAATCCGTTAGTGATGGAGGCTTTGGTGTCGTTTCCTTGCCACCCCGCCTGACTAACCGCGACCAGTTGATTGACCTGCTGACACAAATTATTTTCACCGCAGGTCCACAACACTCAGCCATTGCCTGGATTCAATATCAATATATGTCTTTTATTCCTAATATGCCCGGAGCCATTTACCAGCCCATTCCCACGGTCAAAGGGACGATTCAGGACGAATTAAGTCTAACTCGTTTTCTCCCTGGCGTAGAGCAGACTTTTGCTCAGGTCAATGTGATAGCAGGAATTGGAACCAAGCTCGATCCAAAGGCATTTACAGATTTTGGGGTGAATAGTTTTCAAGATCCGCGAGCCATTAATGTTCTAAAAAGCTTGCAAAACCGTCTAGAAGTGGTCGAAAAAGAAATCTTACAACGCAATCAACGCCGCGAGCAATTCTACCCTGGCTTTCTACCCTCCCACATGGCTAACAGTACCAGTGGCTAAAAACAGTTGCTGATTCCTCATAAAAATTAACAATGCCGAAGGATGATAATCGCCTTTAATAAGGAGTTACATCAGATCCTTAAGTTAACGATGTAAGTTCGGCTTTAGCGATTTCCTGATCTAAGTACTACCAACAAGAAGCCAACTTAACAGGAACTTGAGGTTCTATTTTGCTGTAATTGGATATATGAAGGAAGTCGGGAATGGAATGGATTCAAGTCTATAATCCTGCGGGTAATGCTATTGTTTCAACAATACTGGCGGCACTACCAATTTTAGTCCTGCTGTCTTTGCTTGGTATCTTTGAGATTGCTGCCCAGTGGGCAGCTCTTGCGGGTTTGGTAGCTGCCTTTATGGTTGCAGTCTTATTTTATAGGATGCCATTGAGTGATGCGACAGCTGCTGTCGTTTTTGGTGCTGCCTATGGTCTGTTGCCAATTGGGTGGATTGTCTTAGCAGCTGTCTTACTCTATGACATCACTGTACACACAGGACAGTTTGCGATCGTTAAAAACTCAATTGCCTCTCTTACCTCGGATCGCCGTATCCAAGCACTCTTAATTGCTTTTAGCTTTGGTGCTTTTATTGAAGGTGCAGCCGGCTTTGGCACCCCAGTGGCTATCTGTGCTGCTTTACTTATGGGACTTGGCTTTCCTCCCCTGTATGCAGCTTCCTTGTGCTTGATTGCTAATACGGCACCAGTAGCTTTTGGAGCGATAGGGATTCCAATTTTGACTCTCGGTGCGATTACTCAGCAAGATCCCTTTATTTTGGGAGAAATGGCTGGACGTCAGTTGCCATTTGTCTCGTTGGTGATTCCAATTTGGCTAGTTGTCACCATGAGTGGTTGGAGGGGGTTTTTAGGGGTGTGGCCTGTAGTTCTAGTAAGTGGTGGCAGTTTTGCTGTCGTCCAGTTTTTTTGGAGTAACTTTATTGGCCCAGAACTCGTTGATATTGCGGGTGGACTGATCAGCCTGGTAGCAACTGCTGCCTTTGCTACACGGTGGAAACCAAAAGACAACTGGGATTTTCCACGCAATCTGTCTCAATCGCAGCCAGATAATTTGCCTTCTTCAGAGGCTTTATCTCTAGAACAGCATCAAACAACCACAAGGTACAAATTTAGCCCCCGCCAACTTGCCCGTGCCTGGATGCCTTGGGTATTTTTGAGCTTGTTTGTCTTTCTTTGGGGGTTGCCTCAAAGCAAAGCTTTCCTTTCCAGTGGTATTCAAGGCTTCCAAACTTATCAGACGACTGGTAAACCAGGTGTTAATAATACCATTTTAGCGCCTAGCATCAAAGTGCCATCGCTACACAATGTCGTTTACCGAGACTATCCAGTTGTGTCAAGTAAGGTAGATGTGGCTCAAATGAAAAACCCAGATTACAAAGCGAAACACGCTGAAAGTGCGGTCTATACGTTTAATTGGCTGAGCGCTACAGGTACTGGTATTCTATGCGCAGCTTTGCTGAGTGCGGTCTATCTACGTGTTCGGCTCAATGTCTTATTAAGGATTATTGCAGGGACCCTCAAACGGATGCGTTGGTCTTTATTTACCATTGCTTGTATGTTGGCTCTAGGCTATATCACCCGCTACAGTGGTACAGATGCAACCTTGGGTTTAGCGTTCACCAAAACAGGTTTTTTCTATCCCTTCTTCGCCTCAATTTTGGGTTGGTTAGGAGTCGCTTTAACAGGTTCAGATACTTCTAGCAATGTGCTATTTGGCAGTTTACAAAAAATCACAGCCCAGCAACTTGGACTTAACCCTATCTTAATTATTACAGCCAATAGTACAGGAGGAGTTATGGGGAAGATGATTGATGCTCAGAGTATTGTGGTAAGTACAGCTTCAACTAATCAGATTGGTCAAGAAGGGGCAATTCTGCGATTTGTCTTTTGGCACTCCCTTAGTCTAGTTTGCATTATGGGGATGATTACTATGTTGCAAGCCTATGTCTTTCCTTGGATGATTCCGGGAACGTAATCGTATAGAACAGTACCGTACCGTACTGGTGTCATCGTTACAGATGCCCCCGCTATATAATTAAATTTTGAAGCACTGCATAATTTGAGGAGTCCTGACATATAGATAACACGTTCAGTACAACTTCTAGGAAAAAGTTATGATGCGTCAGATTTTGTTTTTAGCCAGCCTCCCGATGATTGCAGCACCTATGATCTCTATGGTCGCATCTCCTGCAACCGCAACACCATCACATACTTCAGTACTGATAGCCGACTCCTACCACAATGACGACAACTACCAGTACCGCAACCGCGACTATCGGAATCATTCCCGCGACTATCGGGATCGCAATCCGGACTACTACCGTTCCTGGTACAACGACAACTATCGCTCCTACCGAGACAATTACACCTACGAGTGGTACCGTAAGCACTACCAGGGGAACCGTGACCAATTCTACTCCTGGTTCTACAACCACTACAACCATCGGTAGGAGGTAGGGTGGTAGGTGGGGAGATGGGGAGAGGGGGAGACAGGGAGATGGGGAGATCAGGAAATGATTGAGGACTGGACTCACTGGTTTTCATTGTTCCTTGGATATGCCGTTTCATGCTTCATGACACTCCAGTAAGCCCCATCGCCCAGTCCAAGGGTCCCCCAGTCTCCCCGTCTCCCCACGACCCTACCTACTACTAACTAAGCTGCCAGCCTCACCCAGCCAATTTCACCGCCATGCATGAAAGTTTAATTTTGTTCTGTTCCCTGTTCCTTGTTCCCTACCACAATCCCAAGTTGGGCGATGGTACCACTGTACAATGCACTAAATTTTAACTGTTCTATTGGTGCGTTGCTATTATTCCAAGTTGCAACCACACAGTAATTTTTCCCATTTTTTGCCTGCAACCAGGTTGTCATATTCAGAACACCACGTTCGCAACCACCTTTAAAAGCTACTTTTTGCCAATATGAAGGATTTACAACACCAGGATTAATACTCATCAGTGGCAAATCGACAACCTCTTCCATTAATCCGCAAAGTTCTTAAGAAGGCAGAAGGCAGAGGGCAGAAGGCAGAAGGAATCCCCATAAATAAATTTAGGGGATTTACCAAGGACGTAGTATTTCTTGCGCACTCTCCGCTCGAAATACATATTTTCTTTGTTTTTCATAAATGAATTTACTTGCTCTCAAACCCTGTGGCAGAGGGCAGATAAAAAATTTTTCTTCCCTTCTGCCTTCTGCCTTCTGCCCTCTGCCTTTCTTCGGTCAGCCGTAAAAAACCATTCCACATCAAGAGCAACTGGATTAACATCCTTAAAATCACTTACATTTGGGAGCGGTTTTTTTGTTAATCCTTTCAGTATTGCACGACGTTGAGTTTCATTGCTAGTCTGGTAGCGCTTTAATAAATCCCGATTTTCTTGAGCTTTTAAAACAGACACTTCACGGGTAGTTAAAAAAGGACGGTTACGAGGAGATACCGACTCAATTGCCTGTCGTCCAATTAGATTAATTAACGTATCTGTTGCCGTATTGTCACTAATGGAAATCATCAAAGCTGCAAGTGTTTGCACTGTTAAGTATGACCCATCAGGCCATTTTTGTAACATTCCTGATGGTAAACTTTTCATACTCGATCCCAATTGCACTACATCCTTCCAAGTTCGTTTGCCAGAGATAATTTCTGATTTTAATACTTTGAGTACAGCTAACTTGAAGGCAGAACCAACTGCCAAGGGTGTTTCCGGATTTAATGCCGCTTTTGTTGTTTTGCCTTCCCTCACTAAAACACTAACCTGACCAGGTAAAGCCTTAAATTGAGCGATCGCATCTTCTAAACTAGCGATTTTCCCTTGGGGGGGATGGAACAGTAACCCAGAAATCTGTCCTTTGGAATTGAGAACTATTTTTGTTGGTACGGAACCTTGAGTGAAAATCACCAAGTAATCTTGATCGTTATTTTGTACAGCTTTATAGCTTAAGAGTTGGCTCTTTAGTTCTGCGATTATTTTCCGTACTTTCTCTATGGGAATTTGAGCTAAAAATTCCGGTGCAAACCATTCACTCTGTATTTGTTCGCTAGTAAATAATCTTTCTAAAGCGGCTTTGGGCATAATTGATGTAGCTTGCACAGGAATCTCTGCCTTGAGTTGTGTTTGAAGCCTAGCATCTGCTACAGCTAACTGCGGAAACAGCAAGTTTGTTGTTAGCAAAATCGTCACTAAAAAACTGATGTTATGTTGATACATGAAAAATTTTTAGCTGACTGACACCCAAAATTCCCTCACTATCATTATTCGTTAGCTCTTGAGGGATAATCATTAAATACCATAATTTTATCCAAGTGAGGGAAGAAAAATACATTCAGTAATACGAATTAGTAATTATTCTGTCATCAATGGTGAAGTTTGGTTCCAGCTACCAGAGAAGACAAAATTTGCTAAGGGTTTGCGAGTACCAGGTGAGAGTTCTCTTTGAAGATATTTTTCGCGCTCGAATTTGTGGATCGCCTAAATAACCCAACGCGATCGCCGTCACTGGCTCATAATCTTCAGGAATGCTGTACACCGAACGTGCTTTAGGTACGTCAAATCCCGCCATTTGGTGGATAAATAGCCCCAACGCCGTAGCTTGCATTGCCATATTGGCAGCCGCAGCACCCACATCATGAAAAGCATGTCGGTTTTCCACACCGCTGCGCTCAAACTTCAGCTGTCTTCGCAAAAAAACCGCGATTTTATGCGAAGACAGCGCAACTACAAACATTTATTTATCTGTTGTGTATCAGGGTTTTTTTCTGATAGGTGCAAGATATATATTAAGTGATCAATCAGGCGATCGCGCTCCATCGGCACAATGTCTTGACCATGCAACATCTCATGGGTGATTATAAGATAGATCAGCGTTCCCATAAACATGCGGGCACTAGCTGTTGGATCGCGCAAGTTCAGATTTGGACAAGAAGCCAGATAATGGGTCAGTGCTTCCTGAATCGGCTTCTCCACGTGTTGCACAAAGGCTCTACCTAACTCTGGAAAGCGACCAGATTCCCCAATCACGAGTCGAATGAAGGTGATCTGTTCAGAATTGTTCATGCAGTTGTCTAAAATATCGTTGGCTAACCGACGCAGCACAACCTTAGACGACTCTTGAGTCGATAGCACAAAATCTTGTGGAAACTTTGCCCACTGTTTTTCCCGCACCATTTGCTCCATCAGGGCATTAAACAACCCCTCCTTATCATGGAAATAACTGTAGACAGTTGGCTTAGACACCCCCGCTGCTGCTGCAATCCGATCCATTGTTGTTCCTGCATAGCCTTGCTCTAGAAAAACGCGCATTGCGCCATCCAAAATGGCGGCGGTTTTCTCTGGAGATGCGTGACGAATTGCGTTCGGGGTTTTAGGGGATTCCATAAGGCAAAGAATGGGCTTGACACAATTTTACTAAATGGTTTAGTTTAGTAGCACCGGAGTTTTACTAAACCGTTTAGTTAATTCCAGTTTAGCAGGAAACATAACATGATGCATAGTGAGATAACAAATCCATCAGAGAAGCAGACGTCTTCCTGGAAACTATTGATAATAGCAGTTCTTATCCTCTGTGGAGGGATTGGAGCATACACTTTGTGGCTGAAGCACTTCTCTGGCGCTCAAACCGCTCAACGGAAAGAAAACGTGCTTCCTAGGATTCAAACGGTAACGGCTTTGGGATACTTGGAACCTCAGGGCAAAATCATCAAGCTATCGGCTTCCACATCCCCTGGTGAAAGCAGTCGAGTTGAGCAACTGTTGGTGAAGCAGGGCGATGTAGTCAAAGCAGGACAGGTCATTGCAATATTAGATAGTCGCGATCGCCTCCAAGCAGCTTTAGCAGAGGCACACGTAGAGGTGAATGTGCAACAGTCCAATCTGGCAGTAGTCAAAGCAGGTGCCAAGCGGGGTGAGATTAACGCTCAACAAGCCGAGATCGCACGACTAGAGGCACAGCGTCAGGGTGATAGTCAGGCACAGGAGGCAACGGTTGCTCGACTTCAAGCAGAACTGCAAAATGCCCAAGCGGAGGCGCAGCGCTATGAAACGCTTTATCAGGAAGGTGCGGTATCAGCCTCACTGCGTGATAGTAAGCAACTGACACTGGCAACCGCACAACGCAACCTGGAAGAGGCAAGGGTAGTTCTGAATCGAATTCAATCAACGCGATCGCCAGAACTAAAGTCCGCCAAAGCCACCTTAGCTCGCATTGCTGAAGTGCGTTCGGTGGATGTGGAAGCAGCGCAGGCAAAGGTCAACCAGACAATTGCTGCTGTGCGGCAGGCAAAAGCACAGCTTGACTTGGCATATGTTCGCGCACCCCGAGATGGCATGGTGCTGGATATTCACACCCGTCCTGGGGAATTGATATCCAGCGATGGCATTGTTGAACTGGGACAAACTAGTGAGATGGTTGCTGTTTTGGAAGTATATGAGAGCGACATTCGCAGGGTGAAAATCGGACAAAAAACAAAACTGTTTGCCGATAGTCGTCCAGATGCCCTTATTGGGAAAGTAACAGAAATTGGTGTGAAAGTCAAGCGTCAAAATGTCGTTAACTCTGATACCTCAGGCAACATTGACGCACGCATAGTGGAGGTACGGGTAAAACTGGATGCCGCCTCAGCACAGAAAGTAGCAGAACTGACAAATTTGCAAGTGACAGGAGAGATTCAATTATGACGCTGACTTTACCCGAAAAGAAACAGAAGCTAGAACCTCATAGACGGAAACTTGGATTTTGGGATAGCATCCAGCAGCGCACACCCTTAGGCTGGCTACAATTGAAGAAAAATAAAGCGCGGTTGTTTGTCGCCGTAGCAGGTATTGGTTTTGCAGACTTGTTGATGTTTGCTCAGATGGGCATTCAAGCCGCGCTGTTTGATAGCAATACACTGCTAAATCGTGGAGTGGATGCTGACATCATTATTCGGAGCACTCAGTATCGGGATTTGAATTTAGCAAATACCTTTCCACGCCGCCGTCTTTATCAAATCCAAGATTTGCCTGGGGTACAGTCAGCAGAGGCACTTTATATTTCAACAGTCGTATGGAAAAATCCGCAAACCCGCCGCAAAACCCAACTGACTTTGGTGGGTCAGAGTGTCGAACATCCAGCTTTTAACTTTGCTGAAGTCAATGGCAACCTGGATAAACTCAAACAACCTGACACGGTGATGTTTGATCGCCTGACCCGAGGAGAATATGCAGAAGTCGTTGCCAAAGCAGAGCGTGGGCAGACTGTCAAAACAGAAATTCAACGTCGTACTATTAAGGTGGTAGGGTTATTCTCATTGGGAGCTTCCTTTGCCACTGACGGAACACTCATCACCAGTCAAGAAAATTTCTTGCGTTTCTTCCCTGAGCGTGGTCCAGGGCAGGTAACATTAGGGTTAGTCAAAGTCAAACCTGGAACTGATGCAAACCAGGTGCTTGCCCAGATAAAAGGGATTTTGCCCACCGATGCCATCGCTTCGACAAAACAGGAGTATGTAGACTTCGAGCAAGCTTACTGGCAGAAGACCACACCCATTGGGATTGTGTTTACCTTCGGCACGGTGATGGCATTTGTCGTAGGCATCGTGATTGTGTTTCAGATTCTTTCCACAGATGTCAATGAACATATAGGAGAGTATGCCACTTTCAAAGCAATGGGCTATCGCGATCGCTATTTGCTGTTGATTGTGTTTGAGGAAGCAATACTTTTGGCAACACTAGGATTTATTCCAGGCTTAGGATTAGCTCTAGGGCAGTATGCTTTGATTCGGAATGCTGCTGCTTTGCCGATTTCAATGACTTTCGCACGGCTTTCCTTTGTCTTCTTTTTGACTATCATTATGTGTATGGGATCAGGCATAATTGCGACTCGCAAGCTTCAGTCTGCTGATCCTGCTGATATTTTCTAGGATTCGAGATGAATATGAATCTACAATCTGAAATTAAGCCTGCTGTTTTAGCTAAACCTGTGATCGTTGTTGAGCATCTGGACCATTTTTTTGGTAAAGGAGAACTCCGCAAACAGGTTCTTTTTGAGATTAACTTATCCATAGACGCAGGTGAAATTGTTATTCTAACTGGACCTTCAGGTTCGGGTAAAACTACATTATTATCCCTGATGGGAGGTTTGCGCTCGCCACAGTGCGGTAGTTTACGTATCCTTGACACTGAACTGGTTGGTGCAGCAAAAACCACAGTAGTGGAGTCGCGTCGTTCCTGTGGCTACATCTTTCAAGCGCACAATCTGCACAGTAGCCTTACCGCCGAAGAAAACGTGATGATGGGACTGGAAGTTCATGGCACTTATTCACGCACACAGAGACGCGATCGCGCCGTGGAAATGCTGCAACTAGTCGGCTTAGACAAGCGCATCAATTATTATCCCGAGAACCTTTCTGGTGGACAAAAACAACGAGTAGCCATCGCCCGTGCCCTCGTGAGTCGTCCCAAAATCGTTTTAGCAGATGAGCCAACAGCCGCATTAGACAAACAATCTGGTCGGGATGTAGTCACCTTAATGCAAAAATTAGCAAAGGAACAGAATTGCACTATTCTGATGGTAACTCACGACAACCGAATTCTGGACATTGCCGATCGCATTGTGTACATGGAAGACGGGAAACTTGTTAACAAGTCCGACACAATCAGCGATGATGTTGTTCCACATTTATAGTATAGTATAGTATAGCGATTTTCATCTGAATGAAGTAAAAATTTATCTGCGTACCCTGCGGGAAGCCGCCCAAGGGGCGTCTACATCTGCGTCCATCAGCGGTTTATTAAATCTTCATATACCTCACACCAATTGAAAAGCGCTAGTACAGCACGGCGTAAATAAACCACCCATTCCAAACAGGCAAAAGCCTTGATTGATAACACTTTTGACTTTTGACTTTTGACTTTTGACTTTCGCGCAGCGGTGCTAGTCCTACCTAAGAAGGAATACACTGCGGGGCTTCTTTTGGTAAAAAGCTAAAAGGAAAAAATACCTCCTTTAACCCTTACGTATTCAAACGCGAGAGTTCCCCTACCACACTGCAACCCCAGGAGATTCCCATGGCAGAAGTCATCGAAATTTATGACCATCGCCTGCGTGCGCTTGTGCGTCCAGATGCCTCACTCCAGAAACTTGCCAACGGCGCAGTCCATAGCGAGGGTCCGGTTTACTTCCACGAAGACGACAGCATTGTGTGGAGCGATGCTCACGGCAACCGCTTGTTGCGCTGGAGTGCCAGTGACGGAGTAAAGGTTCTACGGGACCCGTCCGACTATCAGAGTGGAAATTACCGCGACCTGGAGGGTCGTCTCGTCGCTTGTTCGTCGGGTAAGCGTGCTATCATGCGACGTGAGCATGACGGTGAATGGAGGGTTTTGGTGGATCGTTACCAGGGCAAGCGCCTCAACAGCCCAAATGACCTGGTGGTCAAGGGTGATGGTACCATCTGGTTCACAGACCCGCCTTATGGACTCACTGAGCCAAACCAAGGGTACGGCGGCGAACAGGAACAAGACGGATGTTTTGTGTACCGCTTCGACCCGGCGACTGGTGAGATTGATGCTGTTGTGACGGACAGGATGCGCCCCAACGGACTCACCTTCAGTCCAGATGAACGCCTTCTCTACGTGTCGGATACCTCTGCCTTCAATATCCCTCATGGAGACCATGATATCCGTGTGTACGAGGTGGTGAACGGTCGGCATGTGACGAACAGTCGGGTGTTTGCGGTCATTGAGCCTGGTCAACCCGATGGGATACGTGTGGACGAACACGGGAACATCTTTACGAGTTCAGAGGATAGCGTACAAGTGTACTCGCCCGACGGCATTCGTCTGGGAAAAATCCTAGTCCCGGAGATAAGCGCCAACCTGACTTTCGGTGGTCCGGGACGCGATCGCCTCTTTATCACTGCGGGCAAATCCTTATATGCCATCGACCTCAACACCCGTGGAGTGCAATAGGCTTGACCAAATCAGTTATCAGTCAACAGTCAACAGTTAACAATTTATGATTTACAAATTTGCTATTGGTTTCAAGCTCGCGTTTCTATTTGCTGCTTCTAGCAAGGTTTCATCTAATTTGCCAGAACTCGGTCCAAACCTGCTGAGTTCACTCAATACTGTGTTTCCTGATGGAATCCTGGGTGGGGCGCTTTTATTGCTGAGGGTTACAGTCGGCGTGTTGTTCGTGCTGCACGGCTACCCAAAGATAACCCATCTTCGGCAGTGGGCTGATTCTCTGCACATGCCTATCTTTCTTTGCTTTTTATCTGCGCTGTCTATGTTGGGCGGCGGAATTTTCCTAATTCTTGGATTCCTTACACTACTGGCAAGTTTACCGATTCTAGGCTCAATGGCGTTCGCGATGTTTTTAGAGATATCACAAGGGCTGCCTTTTGTTGCTCAAGATCCATACTTAATTCCGGACGATGAGTATAAGGGTCCAAAAGGAAAAGGCGAACCACCAAGCTGGGAAAAGGCGTTTATGTACTGTATAATGCTGATTGCGATCGCAGTTTTCGGTCCTGGTGCGTATTCGGTGGATGCTCTGATTTTTGGACGGTAGGTGAAGCGATCGCTTTCATCCCTGATACTCACAAGCCTGAGGGAGAAAACCTATGCAACTCGAAGACTATTTCAACCTCTTTCAGCCAGGATTCCCCTTCTTCTTAATCCGGGGAGGAATGGCGCGGGAATTATGCCGCATCCGCCAACCGTCACTTTGGCACTGCCAAAGTAGGGAGGGGGATAGCGGCATAATTCCCTAGCTCTCGTCGGGAAACGCATAACTTAAAACTCCTCTGAAGTAATCGGACATTTTTAGGATTAAACTGTCCAATCCTCGACCAATCATGGTCATAGATTGAAACGTTTTTAGTTTTGGCGGTGTCGGTAAAGCCCCCAATCCAGCCACGTACAAAATCACCCTTGTAAGAGGCTTCCACGTAATCACCAGAGCGGAAGCCAAAAGGTGTGATTGTTCCACCCTGGCGCTTAAGAATTCCACCCTTGGAATAATTTTCTTGGTGAAGTTTACGACGAAACAATTTGGGGCGCGTTAGCACAATGAATGGCGCGGGTGTAACTACACATTCTCCTACCCATTTGTGCCCGTGGGTGTTAGTTGCATGGAACGATTGGTATTGGATAAAATAACTAGCGGCGAGAGCTATCGCGTCATTGGCGTGAGTTTCTGGAGTCTGCTTAGATTTATCCTTTTTATCTTTGATAAGCCCCAATCGGTCACGATATTTACCTGTTTCTAAGGAATCAACCTCTATAACAGGTGCTATCTTAGATGCTTCCGACCTGAACCATTCTTGACCAACAGTTACAGGTGAAATCCCTTTACCGTTTTTCTTCGTGTCACCTCCACAAGCTTCGTCCCTAATTTCGGAGATTGGTAGGATTAAAGTCATCTCCCAAAGGATTCTTAATTCCATCTGACGGTTAGAGAGAACGCTTGGAGGAAGTCTCTTTTTACGTCTGTTATCAAACCGTTTCTCTCTGTGATTGCGGAGTTTAAATGTTTTTTTACGATCAATCCTTTGACCCCTACGAGTTCTTCTCAGTTCAGATCGTTTCGCCATCTTTCCAGTCACGGATTGACGGTCTAGTGTTTCATTTTTCATGCCTTGGTTTTTTGATTTGTAAAATCCAGGTAAGCAGGCATGAAATAAGGCAATCGTTACAAGTTTGGTTTGAAACGCAATCCCAGTAAAACATTTACCTCTATCAACTCCAGCAACAATCGGCTGCGTGTTGTAACCTGATGGTTTGTGAGTTAATTGAACGTAAAAAACTCCTAACTTATTTCTTTTCGGCATTGCCTTTCCGAGCAGTATCCACTTCCTTGCTCTGGCAGGTGTGGTAGGCATTAGTGGTCTGCCCTTTTGGTCTACTACTGGTACTCGTGTTGCTTGATTGGTTTTGGTATTCATGGAGATAATCCATTAAATGTTTTTAGACGTTGTCGCCAGTCCCTTAGCACGGCGGCCCTGAGCGTATCTCTCATTCACAACTGAGCCAGACAGAGGTACAAACGAGGGAAATATTTGTACGTGTCGCCTCACAGCATCTCGGTGTGCTAACCAACTATTGCTTTGCGTATTATGAGCCTAGCCTAAGCTAGGTTTTCCGCAAGCCCCGCCCTCCATAGGGCGGGGTAGTTGACCTTTCTTGCAGCCAACGATATTCGGCTCAAAAACTCGCGCATCGGCATAGAAACCATCTTATACGAGTACATTTATCGCGCCCGTACTCCAGAGGAATAAGACTGACGCGGGGACACGGGGACGCGGGGACACGGGGAATTTTTATTATAAGCAATTAAAGGGAGATGATATCACATAAAAGCAGAATTGGTATGCAGCAAGAAACCCACGCGGCAATTTTTGGGATTGGTGATCGCGACAAAGCTTAGCAACGACGTTTAACCCCCTCGATCCCTCCTAAAACAAGACCTTCTTAGTTTGAAAAATCACTGGGGTAACTTATGATATCAGGTTCGGTTAAATACTTACACGAACGGGCGATGGCTGAACAGTATTGGGTTATCTGTGGGATGCGATCGCCGCCAGTAACCCTGAGTCAGTCCTCAGTGAGGGTGTAGTTAAGAGGTTATCCGTGAGAGACAATCTCTTTTGCAGTCGGTGTTAGATCCTGCCCAGTCTGCGGGAAAACTGGAAATAGGCATTTAAGTCTACGGTGTAGGTTCGCTTATGGATAGGGGTTCACAGATTGACAATGTTCAAAGTTTCGCCGAAATCATTGGCGACAACGATAATCTTTGGGAACTTCTGCTCAAAAAAGAAGTTAGCCGCTTTAACGCAAGGGTTAGATATATAATTCGACATCCGGACAAACAAGAGATCAAAGAAAAAAAGTATGCCCAAGGAAAAGTTTACGCAATACGAATTAAAAAAACATCAGAACTCTTAATTGAAATAGACTATGGAGATATATTTCTTATCAGTTATAAAAAAAAGTCATTTATTGAAGAATTTAATAAAATTATACCACCTTTATCTCTTAGCAAAATTTATGAAGTATTACGGAGGGAGGAAGAAGCAAGAAGATTACAGGCAGAAAGAATCAACTTACAAAGGCAAGAGGCAGAAAAGCAAAATTTACTCAGAAGCTTAAAAGAACATTTTGAAAAAGATTTTCTTAGTGCTTACGACTTCTATCAAGCTACGTGTTCTGAACATATATCGTTTGAACACTACCAGGTTGAAAAGTCGAACTATATACAATCTTGGGTACAGTACCACTTGAACTCCAAACCTGACCATGAGCAAGCGGCAGCGATTGGTGCTGTTGAAAGTCATGTACAAGTTATGGCGCGGGCTGGTAGTGGCAAAACCTCCACGTTGGTCAACCGAGCTTTATTTTTACAGAAACATTGTGGCATCCCACCCGGTGAGATGTTGCTTTTAGCCTTCAACCGCAAAGCAGCAGAGGAGATACGAGAACGCCTCACCGTGGAACTACAAGGCTCTGCTCCCCATGTAATGACTTTCCACGCATTAGCGTATGCCCTAGTTCATCCGGAAGAAAGCATTCTTTTCGACGAACCAGATGGTCAACAAAGCAAAAGCCGCGCTCTACAGACTGTAATTGATCACTACCTGCGGACTCCATATTTCTATGAAAAAATCCGCGTCTTGATGATGGCACACTTTCGTGAAGACTGGGAGCGTATCGCTTTGGGTAGTTACGAAAAAAGTCCTGAAGACATGCTCCGTTACCGTCGCTCATTGCCAAGAGAGGGGCTTGATGGAACCCACTTCAAATCTTTTGGTGAGAAAGTCATCGCTGACTTTTTGTTTGAACACGACATCACATATAGATACGAGCGTAACTTCTGGTGGAATGGAGTCAATTATCGCCCTGACTTTACAGTCTTCACTAGAGACAATCAGGGGATAGTTATTGAATATTTTGGACTCGAAGGCGATCCAGATTACGATGCTATGTCGGATGAAAAGCGAAACTATTGGCGAAATAATCCAAACTGGCGCTTGCTTGAATTTGTTCCACATGATTTAATAAGTAGGGGTGTAGAAGGTTTTTGTGCATTATTAAAGCAATCCCTTGAAGACAGCGGAATTACCTGTAATCGCTTGAGCGAAGAAGAAATTTGGCACCGTATCAAAGACCGCGCTATAGATCGCTTCACTAAATTAGTAGTGGCATTTACACAACGCTGTCGCAAACTGTCCCTCACCCCAGAAAGACTAGCCGAAATCATTGATAGTCATAACTATACTAGTGATGGCGAGCAGCGTTTCTTGGATCTCGTACAGAAGTTTTATCAGTCTTATCTGGAATATCTTGAGGCAACAGGCGAAGATGATTTTGATGGACTGATGCAAAAAGCTGCGCAAGCCGTCGCATCAGGACAAACTGTATTTCGCCGCAAATCCGGTGCTGGTGATCTGAAGTGCCTTCGATACGTATTTATTGATGAATATCAAGACTTCTCAGAACTTTTCCACCGTTTGATAAAAGCAGTTCGAGAACAGAATACTCAAGCACTTTTTTTCTGCGTCGGTGATGATTGGCAAGCAATTAATGGCTTCGCTGGTTCTGATCTCCGCTTTTATCAGAACTTCGGGCAATTTTTTCAGCCTTCACGCAAACTCAACATATCCACCAATTACCGCTCAGCTACTTCGATTGTCGATATCGGTAATACATTGATGCAGGGGTTGGGTACTCCTGCCCGTGCGCATAAGAGTGAATTAGGAATGGTTGAGATTGCTGACCTTGGAAAATTTAATCCGGTTCCAAAGGAGGAAGAGGATCATCCGGGAGATAGCTTAACTCCTGCCGTATTGCGCCTAGTGGACAAGGCTATTCAGAATGGCAGAGACGTTATCTTGCTTAGCCGAAAGAACAGTTTGCCTTGGTACGTGAATTTCGGAAAGCGAGGTAGTACATCAAGACATGGCACACTCGATAGTTTCTTAAAACTGGTGTGTTCCTACTTTCCTGAAGACTTAAGGCACAAGGTAACTATATCGACGGCTCACAAGTACAAAGGGCTTGAAAAAAAGGTGGTAATTGTACTTGATGCTGTCCCTCGTTGTTACCCCTTACTCCATTCCGACTTAATGTTTACTCGTGTTTTGGGCGACACCATTGAACGGGTAGTAGATGAGGAGCGCCGTCTTTTCTACGTTGCATTAACTCGTGCTGTAGAGCATTTATTCATCCTCACCGAGGCAAACAACGTATCGCCTTTCCTTGAAGACTTAAGGAGCAGAAAAACAATCCCCTCACTAAACTGGTCTGATTACCCGCCTTTGGTTGGGTCTATAAAACGCATCACTGCTAGGGTAGGTAACCAGGATGGACGAGGTGGAAACGGCACTTACGCGATCAAAGACTTGCTCAAGGCTGAAGGCTATCGCTGGAACACAACTGGATGGAAAGCCTGGTGCCGCACCTGTCCTGCACAAAGCTTCTCAGTCCAAGAGTTCTTAACGAAGGCTATGTGGATTTCTCATGCTGATGGAATCGAACTGCGGTTTTATGACGATTTAGAAAACATGCTGGCGATCTATCGTATTGACAGAGGGCAATGGACTTGCGTTGTTGACAATATTCCCGATATCGAATTTGCTGGTTATTAGTGGGGGCGTAGTTTGAGGTTATCTATATTGCAATACGGTTCCTTTAAGGATCGTTTGTGGAGATTTCACAGGTGTAGAACGCCCCGCGTTCTACATAGGTTGACGGTAGGTAAATTATTTTAACACCAAGCGTATTGATCTATATTGACACATGGCTTACTTTAAAGCTGACAAAAGCTGATGATTAATAACGCAGTTAGGACCAGCCCTTTCAAGGTGGGTAAAAAATTGGGAAAATTCCGTCCAATTTTCGACATTTCTTCTTCGTGTTCTTCGCGCCTTCGTGGTTCAAAAAGATTTTTAAACCGCGAAGACGCGAAGGACACGTTCGCGCAGCGTCTCCCCTTGGGAGAAGAAAATCTAAGTCTTTCGACTTGCACCTTGAAAGGGCTGGTCCTAGCAATCAACACCACGCTACAATAAAAGGCGATCGCATACGATTTTATTGTTAGGCTAGTATCAATACAAGCAAATGTACTTGAGTTTTATGACCGTTGCTCAGTCAGCAAAACCCTCGTTTGTCGATATTACGGTAACATTGAAGCGGCTCGTTGCCCTTTTGGAAGAGGATGAGACGGATGAGTATGGAATTTTACAACCGAGCCAATCCGCCTTTAAGTTAGCGATGCGATTGGTCGTAGATGCCTATGAAGCAATGGGCGCTTCGAGTATATGTCTTTGATTTTTGACTTACATCATTCCGCGATTAGCAACATAGCGTGTCCATTAGGATCTTTGACTAGACAACCTTGGCGGTAAGGGCATAAGCTATCTGTGAACTGAACAATGCGCGGTGAGACGAACTCAACCCCGCTCTGTCGCAGCAAATCCACTGCCTGCTCAATATCTTTGACGACTAACTCAAGTTGCACCTTCGCAATATCACAACTTTTCCAGTCACTCGGCATTGTCCGACCGTTTGCAGGAGCAATATACTCCAGCAGTTCAATACCTAGACTCGGTTGGGTAGGTCGCAGTGGTGTCACTCGGACTTTGGCTTCTGGTAAACCATCGAGGCGAGCTTGGGTTTCACCTTGGTTGAGACTACCTCCCTTCACCTGCATTCCTAGGAGGTCGCGGTAAAATTGTAGGCTCTGCTCTGTGTTAGCAACGGCGATCGCACTATGATCAATTCCTTGAAACAAACGATCAGTCTTTTGATGCCACTTGTCTTCTCCTTTGTCAGAAGGAAACCAAATGATCTCTAAATCGTGACCATCGGGGTCTTTGAACTTGAAAGCTCGTACACCTGCGGATGCTTCATTGTCCTGCGGTATAGTTTGCGGCTCAACGGAGATTGGTTCAATGGAAAACGATAGTACGTGAGCATAGGCGCGATCCATATCACTGACGACGATCGCCATATGTTGAAACCACAAGTCATTGCTTTGCGAATCCCTTGGAATCGGTTTTCCTTCAACATTGAGATATTCCATCAACTCGATGAGTTCATCTCCAAGTCGCAACGTGACAATGCGAATTTTTGCCTCACCGACACCTTCCAGGTCGCTGTAATCCTGTCCTTCAACCGTGATGTCTGAAACAGGTTCAAAATCAAGTACTTGCGTATAGAAATCCTTGGATCGCTCGGTGTTTGTCACCGTCAATCCAATGGCTCGAATTCTTTGCACAGATACAACCGTTGGCTTAGGTGCCATAAATTTTTCCGCCTTGAGGTTTTGATAGCGCCTGTAGCTCTTCCCAAGTAAAGTGCCTAGGCAGTTCCACTGGTTTGTGATTGGCTCCTAACCCCAACCCAACTGCTGGACTGATTTGTTCAGTCACTTCCTCCGTGAACTCCGCCAGCGTATTACCTGCAATTCCACCAGCGATCGCCCCTGCAACCCCACCAAGAGCAGCACCAAATTTTCCGCCAATAGAGCGACCCAGTGCCGCACCAGCCACGCCACCGCCAACAGCACCTAAACCTGCCGCCAAGGGATGGGAATCACTTCCTTCTGATGCTGGATGTTGAGGTTCATCCTGTGGTTTAATTTGCTTTTCGTCGTTTGTCATAAGTGATGGTTGATGGTTGATGGTTGATGGTTGATTGTATCTACCAATTAGCACTCTCATTTCAATCGTTCAGCTAGATGATCGCCAACGCGCAAGGCATTAGCCATCAGCGTCAGCGTCGGGTTGACTCCAGAATTTGAAGGGAAGAAGCTACCATCGACGACATAAAGGTTATCGACATCGTGGGTGCGGCAGTTGAGATCCAGCACCGAGGTTTTGGCATCGCTCCCAAAGCGGCAGGTACCACATTGATGCCCTACGGCTTGTATGGGAACGTTAGTGCGCGGATAGATGCTAAAGGGGATGACGGACATTGCATTTCCCTCGATTGATTTCAGTACAGATGTCCAGCGATGAACTAGGCGCTCAGCAGCTTCGGTGTTATTGAGGGTGTAGTCGAGGTGGAGCTGATCGCCCACAACACGAACACGATTGTTAGGGTCTGGCAAATCCTCTATCTGCAACCACCATCCTACTGAGCGCTCAGCAATCTGGTGGAGTCCAAACTCTGGAATCAGTTTTGCGAATGGCGCTAACAGTGGGGGTGCTTCTGCTGGGATCATATCTGCCAGAACATTTCCGGTGTTTTGCACCATGCCCATGGGGTAGGGAAAATCCGGTTCCCCCCAGTAGAAATCGTTAACGGCGATGGTCTTTTGAAACTTTGCCCGATTGGGTTCGGCGTGGATTGACACTAGGGCGATCGCCTGATGCTTCATATAATTGCGCCCCACCTGATCGGAACTGTTCGCAAGTCCCTGGGGATGTTTATCATTGGCAGAGCGTAGCAGCAAGGCAGCAGAGTTAATAGCCCCACAAGCAACCACGACAATATTAGCCGAGAAGTGATGCAACTCGCCGTTGACATCTGTTTCCACTGCGGTAACATCTCGCCCAGACTCACTGGTGTGCAGCTTGAGGACTTTGGCTTTCGTTAGCAGTGTCAGGTTAGGGTAAGCCTCGCGGGTGGGACGAATGGCATTCACCTCAGCATCGGCTTTTGCCTGCACAAGACAGGGATAGCCGTCAAAGGTATCGCAGCGAATGCAGGGACTAAGGGTGCGATCGACCTCGTTCAGCTTCATTCCCAAGGGCAGATTGAACGGGTAGTAACCCAGCTTGCTAATGCCGTCAGCCAGCACCTGCATGTCTGGCTCATGACTTACGGGGGGGTAGGGATATGGCTCGCTGCAAGGCGGTTCGGTTGGGTCTGTACCTCTTGCTCCATGCACATCATATAGCTTTTCTGCCTGAGTGTAATAAGGCTCAAAGTCCTGATACTTCAGTTCCCAGGCGGGAGAAATGCCGTCTTTGTGGATGACTTGCTCAAAATCTCGCTCTCGCAGCCGCAGCAAAGCTGCTCCATACAGTTTGGTATTTCCGCCCACCCAGTAGCCCGTCTGGGGACGAAACGCCTTGCCGTCTTTATCATACCAGTGTTCGTCAGTGTGATAGCGTTCTTTTTGATAAACCTGCAAGGCGTCCCAATTTTCTTTTTCTCTGGGTAGAAAGTCGCCCCGCTCCAGCAATAAAATTTTCTTCCCGGTAGGTGCCAGTCGATAAGCTAAAGTTCCTCCACCCGCTCCCGTACCAATGATGATGAGGTCGTAGTGTTCAGTGATGTTCATGTAGTGGCAACTCCAGCAGCGACGATAAAAATTCCCAATCCCCACGCTTCTATCAAGATATTACCTTAAATGCTGGCTCAAGGCAGTATATCTACAAGCGCCAGAGGTAGATTTTGAAATCAGACATTCTACAGTTGACAAAATCGTTTCTTTGGTGTATTAAAGACCGCCATCTGCCGCGTCGAGAATGTTTGTTGTTCGGATGATTGCAATGCTCGACTTATGCCTATTGGATGATGTTTTGAGCAGCGAATGAAATCACTATCAATATGAACAATCTCGGCGCTGCTGCTGTGGGTGCGTACTCAGTCTGTTGAATTGAAAGGAGATTTCTAATGGAGCTAAACATCAAAAATCTTCGGATTGTTAGCCCTGCATTTACCGTTAATTTAAGTCTAGGCAAATCTGGGTATACGTAGATATTCTACGATCACCCTGATTTCTTCCCAGACCTAGACGCGGCAACGGATACCGCATCGTTTCCCCCTGGAATTACACCAAGCTCAAAAAGCTCCAATTGGATTGGATTGCCTAGCAGTCCATACTTGCCCACAGGGTGGATAAGCTGACCGTTAAGCGTAACCTTTCGTATCCTGTTAGGACGGGCAGTATAATATTGATGCCTCGGAGTGCCTTTGACATTCCGCGCAACTTTACTCCAATGCGACCAAACGTGCTTCACCTTAGTACCCTTGGTGTAGGCGGACTTGGAAGGAAGTAAATGATGTTTATTAGGAAGTCTTTCAGAGAATCTTCGACCACGACGCGCTATCACAAACGCTGCCGAAGACGATGAATTCATGCCATACATTGACATGAATTTCATCATGCCAATTTGACTACTATAAGCGGGATTAACCTTTTTGTGGTAAATCCCATGCTTTTGACAAGCAGCAACTGCCACTTCATTCCACTGACTGTAGGCAAAAGAAGATAGCATTCTTGCATACTTCTTGCCTTTTTCTCGTAACTGTGCCTTCTTGCCAGAAAATTCTAATTTTTCTGAAGCTATGGGAAAGTTGTAGTGTTTAGCTTTAAGAGCAATGAAGGTGGCGGCATCACTAAGAATTGCTTCTCGCTGATTGGAAGTCTTAGAATGAAGATCGATTTTGTAATCACCAAATTCTAGTAAATTCCCTTGGGCATCGCATACAGCCCACCCAACAGAGTCCGCATTTAAATCAATCCCAACATAACCAGAAAGGTAGTCTGAGGTAATTTCAGGTAGGTTAATATCTGTCGTTGCCGCAACATACCAGCAATTATTTTTCCAGGAAAAACGAAGTGTTACAGCGCTATATCCTACCTCCCACTTTACGGTTTCATTTTTGGTCTTTACTTTATAACAACGTGGGGAGATTGACTCAATTAACTCGTGCTTCCCGTGCTTAAAGTTCAGTCCGTCAATCCGAATATATTGACCACCTAATCTTGACTCTAAAGCGTAAGGAGTTCGGATAGAAAGAACAAACTTATCGGTGCTTTCAACATAGTCAAACTGCGCTGATTGATTACCATAAGACTCATCCTTGCTACCAACAAGCATAAAACCATTGGCGTCGGGTAAGACGTAATTAGGCGCTTTTGTGGTAAGATGTTTAAGTTGATTTTCTAATAAGTTTAGTCTTCGCTTTTTTTGGTGCAAGCCAAGCTTAGCATCTTGAAGTTGTGTTGTTTGGCGCTCCTTTGCCCCAAGGCAGCAAGCCTTTTTGATTTTTATCTTTATAGCTGAAAAACCTTTCTTAGAGCGCGAGGATTTTTCTTTCTTCTCCTGCTTAGCAAAATCCTTAATCTGTTTTTCGCGCTTTCTGATATCAGATTTAATTGATTTCATCTGATATTCTAAAACTTTGATGTGGTTAGCTCTGTTCTCGTCAATGTTGGATACAATTCCTTGTACCTCGGTGTAGATAGAGCTAGCCCACCGTTTATTGACATTGAACTTAGCTTGTAATTCCTTATTGCATTCAAGCTTACTTTTCCCTTTAAGAATTAACTCAAGGCAGTAGTGACGAGCCGAGTCAACTAAATTAGAAAGAGCAAACAACTCGCCCCAATGCCAGAATTCTATTTGTTCTGTATAAGTTTTAGTTGACTCTGCCACATCTATCACCTCCCGTGTCATGTTTATCTATACTAATTATTATAAGTCTAACCGTTTAGACTGTCAACTATTAATTAAGGGAAATAAAAAAAATGCCTACACCTGAATGGAGACAAAAAAACGCGCACAAAAGCAGGCAGTATGCGGCAAAGTACAAAGAAAACAATACGGTTGCTACTGTCGTTCTTAAGCCTTGGGTTATCGAAGAAATAAACAAAATCAAAGACCCATCCGAGCCAATTGGCGGATGGGTTAGGAAACAGATCGAAGCTTGGGCAGAAAATCAAAGACTTAATGCGGAGTAAACTGGAGGGAGTAAGTTATATATCTCTGCAAAATAGTAGATTTGCGGAGATATGCCCATATATTAGCGAGCAGCAGTCAGCCCCCCTCGAACATATCCCCAAACGCTACACCAGTGAGGGAGAGAATATCACACCCCCACTAGAGTGGAGCGGACTGCCGCCCTTGACCCAACAACTGGCATTGATTTGCCATGACCCAGACGCGCCGCTTCCTCACGGGTTCACTCACTGGGTGATTTACGGCATTCCGCCAAGCGTTAGTCAGCTTGCTGAAGTAGGGGGTAGCAAATTCACCGAAGGCATTAACAGTTCCGACAAGCTAGGGTATACCGGACCAGAACCACCAGTCGGGCATGGACGCCACCACTACTATTTTTGGCTGTACGCCTTGGACAAGGCACTCGACCTGAAACCCGGCTTGAACCGTGAGCAACTTCTTGATGCGATCGCCGATCATGTCATCGAGCAAGCACGGCTCGTGGGGATTTATGAGCGTTGATATCAATTCCTTTAATTCCTTGACACTCATCCTTCTCCCAAGGGGAGACGCTGCGCGAACGGGGCTACCAGACATCCCGTGTTTCTAGGTGTGATAGTTCACTGACAGCAGGCAGGAGTTCATTTAGCGGCATATCGCTACTTGTGAAATGCTTTAATGATAACTCCATGTTACGCTAGCAGCAAAGGTAATTGAGGCAAGGTGCAATGAGTCAGCTTTTGACCTTGGAACTGAATGATGAAGTCTACATAGCGATGATGAAGCAAGCTGAGGCTGCTGGAATATCCCTTACAGAATGGGCAATGGTTACTCTTCAGCGTCAAAGTGAAATCTTAAGTACCCATAGCTTGCTATCCGAACAAGAAAAGCAAGCAGCTCGTGAACGGTTCGAGAACCATTTTGGTGAAATCAATCTTGACTATCCCATTGAAGTGGATAACGAGAGCATTGTTTGAACGAACTGAAACCCAACAAACTGCGAAAAATGTTGGGTTTCGTTCCTCAAACGCCAGTCGCCGGAGCGAGGGAAACCCTCTTGCAGCGCTGGCTCCCCAACCTACTAGCGCGTCTAGGCTAATTTGTTGGGTAAAAATTAATCGGTTAATTAGTCTTTTGGTTTGCCAAACAAACTTTGTGCTTGTTCGTAGTAGAGCTACCCTTGAGCCGCTTCACGTCTACGCAAAAAGACCGCGATTTAACCGGCGCTAAAGCGCTCACACGTTGGAGAAATTAGCCGTGAAAGTTGCTGTGGCAGATTACTAGGAATTAATGTGGAGAGCTTGACTTGTGCTTTTTTTTCGGGTATTATTTTTATAATGGAAAAATGTGGGCACATATATATAGTCTAGCATCGCAGCTATAATTATTCTTCGATTTGCGCGATCGCTTCCTCTGGCGAGAC
>JADQBA010000379.1 GCA_016903675.1 Stigonema ocellatum SAG 48.90 = DSM 106950
AGAGTTAGCGCTGAATTTTCCTTGGTTGTCTAAACGAATTTGGGGAGCGCTCACTTTAATCTCTCCTGCACTTGCTGAACTAGAAGACAAAGCAAAAAAGCCACTGGCAGATTCAACATTTCCCAGGTCCTCTCCTGTTGCTTTAAAGGCGATCCTGCGCTCATTCACAGTAGGATCGCTGCCATTGACAATGACCCGGTCGGTAGCATTAACCGTAATGTTACCTGCACTTGCTCTGCCTGATGTGGTGCTAATCAACTCACCACCATTTGTAGCCTCAAAGGTCTTAGAATTAATCGTAATGCTGCCACCAGTTCCACTAGATGTCGTTCTTGCATTGATAATTGCCCCATTTGATACACTAACCTTCGCAGCATCAATGGTGATATTACCACCACTACCCGTGGATGTGCTTCTAGTGTCCGAAGATATTTCAGTTGAGCGTCTATTTATAGGATTATTCCCAGAAAGGCTGACAAACTCAGCGTTCTCGATGGAAATGTTACCAGCCTTCCCCGCTGAGTTCTTGCTACTGGCTGTCAGTAGGGAGCCATCGGTGAGAGAGAGTGACCGAGTCGTGATGGTGGCATTACCTGCATCCCCCTTTCCACAAGTAGCGAGAATCAAGATAGTGCCATTATCAAAGGAAATATCCCCACTTTTTATGTAGAGGTTTCCGCCCTTTCCGGTGGCTGTCTCCCCCGCACTGGTGAACACAGAACTGTTATTAAAGGAGACGCGATCGCCTGCTTCTAATATGATATCGCCAGCATTCGCCTGTCCACTGGTTGAGGTATTCAGTTGAGCGCCATTGGTGAGTGAGACGCCATCGCGTGCTTCTAATATAATATCGCCAGCATTCGCCTGTCCACTGGTTGAGGTATTGAGTTGAGCGCCATTGGTGAGTGAGAGTGTTCCGGTTGTAATGCTGATGCCTCCACTGTCTCCCATAGCATTTGAGTTCGCGGTGTTGTATACACCACTCTTATCCCCATCCAAGGACACGCGATCGCTTGCATTGAGCTTCACACTGCCTGTTGAACCTGCTCCATAGGTTTGGGCAAACAGTCCTGCACCGTTTGTCAGTGAAAGCAATCTAGTATTAATACTGATGACACCGCCATTTCCTTTACCGTTTTCTTGCACCTGACTAAAAATATTACTACCATTTAGAGAAACGCTATCGCCTGCATTAATACTCACGCTGCCTGCATTTCCGTTTCCATTGGTACTGGCGAATAAAGTAGCGCCATTGGTGAGTGAGAGTGTACCGGTTGTAATGCTGATGCCTCCACTGTTTCCCATAGCATTTGAGTTCAAGCTGTTGTATACACCACTCTTATCCCCATCCAAGGACACGCGATCGCTTGCATTGAGATTCACACTGCCTGCTGAACCCGCTCCTTGGGTATTGGCAAATAGTCCTGCACCGTTTGTCAGTGAAAGGGATCTAGTATTAATACTGATGACACCGCCATTTCCTTTACCGTTTTGTTCGACATTACTAAAAATATTACTGCCATTTAGAGAAACGCTATCGCCTGCATTGATAATCACGCTGCCTGCATTTCCGTTGCCATCGGTATTGGCCAATAAAGTAGCCCCGGTGAGTGAGAGTGTTCCGGTTGTAATGCTGATGCCTCCACTGTTTCCTATAGCATTTGAGTTCGCTCTGTTGTATACACCACTCCCATTCTCCAAAGACACGCGATCGCTTGCATTGAGATTCACACTGCCTGCTGCACCCGCTCCATCGCTACTGGCAAATAGTCCTGCACCGTTTGTCAGTGAAAGCGCTCTAGTATTAATACTGATGACCCCGCCATTTCCAATACCTGTTTGTTGCACCTGACTAAAAATACTACTACCATTATTTAGAGAAACGCTATCACCTGCATTGATAGTCACGCTGCCTGCATTCTGGTTTCCATTGGTAGCTGCAAATAAAACAGAGCCATCCTCCAACGAGACAGCATTGCGGGCATTGATATT
>JADQBA010000362.1 GCA_016903675.1 Stigonema ocellatum SAG 48.90 = DSM 106950
GGCGCGACCTGAAAAGGTCGTTTAGTACGGAGAGCCGACTCTCCTAGAGGATTCACACCCTCTACCCTCACGTAAAAGACTCACTAGAGTCCGGTCACGACCTAGTAGGTAACGAAAAAGTCGGAGTGCAGACCACGAACGTAACCGAAACTAGTAGCCCAAGCCGGTTAGGAGCAAGAGGGAGATTTTCAATGGTGAACGTAAGTAAACTATCGGTGAAACTGCGTCATCCTACAAAGAGCCAAATAAGGCTGATAGGCTCCGACCAAAACGGTAAGTGGATAGGATTTATGACTCGGTTTTTCATAAATTGTGTGAACAAAAATCTCCACCGCAGAAAAGATAGCACCTAACGGAAATTGAAAAACTAAAACGACGCAACAGGGGAAACCCTACAGAGTCCAAGAGAGGTCGATAACTCTTAGTAGGTCTGAGGTAACAAAGACGGAATTCTCTGGAGGGTAGAGGATGGAAGAAAAAGCGAATGCTGGTTTGTAATGAACCAGATAAGAGTTGAAACATCACTCTTGACCGAAAGGAAAGCAGACTTCTTCTGGGTCTTACACGAAAAGAAACTAAACAAAGGAATCTAATCCGAAGACAAGTTAGATGGTGTCAAAAATGACAACAAACGGACTGAAGAAACAGCTATTAAGCTGGAACCAGATTAACTGGAAGAAGGTGAATAAAGCTGTTAGAAACTTGCGGCAAAGAATCTTTCGTGCGAGGAAGCTTGGGGACTTTCGTAAGCTGAGAAACTTACAAAAGTTGATGCTCTTAAGCTACGCCAATCTACTATTATCTGTTCGGCGTATCACCCAGACAAACCTTGGTAAGGCAACGGCAGGCATTGATAAAGAAATTATCAATACCCCAGAGCAAAGGGTGATTCTGGTAAACAACTGGAATGGGGGAAACCTCAAACCTACCCGCCGGGTAGAAATACCTAAACCCAACGGGAAAAAACGACCGCTCGGTATCCCAACCGTGCGCGACAGAATCGAACAGGCAATAGTAAAGAACGCACTAGAACCCGAATGGGAAGCCGTGTTTGAGCAACACTCATACGGATTCCGACCTGGGAGAAGCTGTCAAGACGCCATTGAACAATGCTTCAACAAAGTAGGGTTCAATAAAGCTGGCGGACACAAGTGGCTTCTAGAAGCTGACATCAAGGGATTCTTCGACAACATTGCCCATGAATCCATCCTGTCCATGATTGGCAATTTCCCGAACCGGGAATTAATCAAAGGATGGTTAAAAGCGGGTTTTGTGTTCCAAGGACATCTTCATCCCACTGAACTTGGCACACCACAGGGCGGTGTTATCTCACCCTTACTTGCCAACATCGGGTTGCATGGCTTAGAAACCTATATAAAAACCACCAACCCAAAAGTTGGCGTGGTGCGATATGCCGATGACTTTATAGTTTCGGCTAGAGACAGAGAAAGTCTCGAAACTGCCCAAAACCTGATTCAAGCATGGATGTCGAAAAGAGGTCTTGAACTAAGCGCTGAGAAGACGGTTATTACGTCAATGGAAGATGGCTTCGACTTCCTAGGGTTTAACCTCCGGCACTACGACGGAAAACTCCTCATCAAGCCGTCAAAGAAGAAGGTACTATCCTTCTGTAAGCGGATTGGGAAGGAAATCAAAAACCTGAGTAGTGTAGAACAGGAAATCCTAATTAACAAGCTTAATCCAATTCTCAGAGGTTTTGCCAACTATTACAAAGGGGTGGTTAGCAAAGAAACCTTCGGCTATATTTCTTACCGAATATGGCAATACCTTTGGCGGTGGGCTAAGCGTAGACACCCCAACAAAAACTCAAGATGGGTACGCAAGCGTTACTTTAAGACCATTAAAGGTAACAGGTGGGTATTCGCTTGTATAACAAGCGACCGACGAGGTCAGGATAAAGAACTTGCTCTGTACCAAATCGCGTACACACCCATTGAACGCCATATAAAAGTCAAAGGTGACGCCAGCCCTGATGACCCCTCCTTAAAAGAGTACTGGGAGAAGCGCCACCAAAAATTTGGTAAATCTCGCTTTGAAAAGGGTTCCAAACCATATAGCATAGCAGAAAACCAAAACTGGATATGTCCAAGATGTGGTGAACCACTATTCAATGGAGAAGAAATCGAAACCCATCACATAGTACCTGTTGCAGAAGGTGGAACAGACGACGTGGAAAACCTTCAGCACCTACACAAAGCGTGCCACAAACAGATACACAAAACCCAAGTTAAAGCTCGCTTGAAGTAAGGCTTGAGCCGTGTGAGTGCGAAAGTCTCACGCACGGTTCTTAGGGGAGGGGAGAGCGGCGACGCTCAAACCTTACCCGACTAATT
>JADQBA010000048.1 GCA_016903675.1 Stigonema ocellatum SAG 48.90 = DSM 106950
CATAGTAATTGATTCTGAAGGTGTGTTTGACGAGGATGAAGAGCTAGCATGAGGTATTTGATTGATACTAACGTCTGCGTGAAGTATCTCAACGGTGAACCCATAGCCCTCCAGCGCCGATTACAAGCTACTGACTTGGAAGACATAGCAGTGTGTTCTACTGAAATTCGCCCCTGCTCAATCGCTCAACAGCCAACAACCACCAACCACTAACCACCTATGAAAAACAGATCCCGTGTCGGTAGCTTTCATCGAATTCTATTTCTGTGTAGCCTAGTATTTTGCTTGTGGCTGAGTCAATTTGGGCAAATAGTCACCGCACAATCTCCCGATGCTTCACAATTGGTCGAGCAAGGAATTACACTATACAAAGCAGGAGATTTTAGAGGTGCGATCGCATCTTGGCAAGCATCATTAAATTTATCCCACAAAACAAATAACCGCGCAAACGAAGCCATAGTCAATGAAAATTTAGCAAGAGTCTATCAGCAACTTGGGCAAAGTCAAGAAGCCATCTCCCATTGGGAGCAAGTAATAGCCTATTATCGTGCTTCTGGCAACATACAACAGTTGGGGCGAATCCTCACAGAGGAGGCGCAAACTTATAGTAATTTGGGGCAACCAAGAAAAGCGATCGCGCTTTTGTGCGGCGACGTAAAATCTACCAAACAAGCAGCTTGTCTCCAAGGAAGCGCTTTGCACATTGCTCGTAAGCAACAAGATCTGAGGGGCGAAATCGCCGCCCTAGGAAGCTTAGGAGAAGCTTATCGTCTTAGGGGTAACTACGACGAAGCAATTAAATATTTGCAGCAAGCCAAAGAAATTAACGAGCCAACTTATCAATGGAGAGTGCTGAATAGTCTCGGCAACGTTTATAATAGTAAAGCGCAGATTGAGAATCTTCGTGCTAACTCTGCTGAAAAATTGGAGATTCCTAATGCTAGTGAATTTAAGCAACAAGCTAGCGATCATTACAAAAAAGCTTGGGAATCTTTTCAGATGAGCCTGCAACTTGCTCGCAAACAAGATGACCAACCCGGTGAAATGCAAACTCTGCTCAATCTAATTCAGCTTAGTTCCCATTTTCAAAAACAAGAAGCTTCCACCCTCGCATCCATCAAACCTCAGTCTAGTGTAGCCCTAGACACCCAGTTCGATGCTCTGGTGCAAGACGCTTTAACTCTACTTGATAAACTACCCAATTCTCCTCATAAAGTCTATGCTGCCATAGATTTAGCTAATCTACCTGTAAATTCTGTGAATATCACCTCGCCAATTATCCCATGTTCTTCAAAACGAAGACTACCAGATTCACAGGCGAAAGAACTGCTACTCAATGCAGTGAAAACTGCTCAAACTTTTAAAGATCCTCGTTCTGAGTCTTTTGCTTTGGGGGTACTTGGTCATTTCTATGAATGTACTCAGGAATACCCGCAAGCTTTAGAATTAACCAACAAGGCGCTGTGGGCGGCTGACCAAAACTTGAAAGCTCAAGACAGCGTATATTTGTGGGAATGGCAAGCTGGACGACTTTTGCAAACTCAGGGGAAACAAGAGAGGGCGATGGCAGCTTATCAGCGAGCATATTCCACTTTAGAACAAATTCGCAGCGATATTCTCCTCACAGAGCGAGACTTGCAATTTAACTTTCGCGATATTATTCAACCCTTATACCGTGAGTTAGCTCAATTGAGCCTAGAACTAGCCTATCCAGCAACCTTTAAGGGGGAAAAGCGTAACAAAGAATTAGCGATCGCACTCAAAACCATTGATTCTCTAAAACTAGCAGAACTACAAAATTACTTTGGCAATGATTGTATATTGACAGCCATCAACGAAAAAAGTGTAGATGAATTGCTGGGGAATGACACTGCTGTCTTTAGTTCCATCATCCTAGACAAAGGCATTGCCATTCTACTCAGTCTACCAAACGGCGAAAAAAGGTTTGAGTGGCTCAAGAAAAATTCTGCAACTATTATAGAGCCTGCAAATGTCATCAAAGAAATCGAACAATTTCGAGACGGACTAGTGCATGGGAGAGTTGACATTATTTACAATACGACCTTAGCGGGTAAGCTGTATGACTCGATAATTCGTCCTTTTGAGAAAGATTTAAACCCAAAGCAGATAAAAACCCTTGTTTTCATCCAAGATGGCATTTTACGCACCGTGCCAATGGCTGCACTTTATGACACAACTTCAAAGCAATTTTTAGTAGAAAAGTATGCCATTGCAACTTCTCCCAGTATCAGTTTGACCACTCCTAAAAAACTTAATAGTAAAGAAAATCTAGCCTTGATTTTGGGTCTTACCAAAGAAGCAAAAGTCGATAATAAAGTTTACCCTATCTTAACAAATGTGCCCTCAGAAATTGAGGCAGTCCAGCACGAATTCCCCAGAAATAAACCTCTTGTAGACCTAGCTTTCAATCCTCAGAGCGTAGAAAAAGAACTTAAACAAACAGCTTACCCAATTATTCACATTGCCACCCATGCTCAGTTCGGCATTATTCCAGAGGATACTTTTATTGTCACCGGAGAAAGTAATGGCAAAATAACCATTAATGAGTTGGAAAAACAACTCCGCCAAGTTAATAGCGGGTCTAGTGCAGTAGAGTTGTTGGCGCTGACGGCTTGTGAAACTGCTTTAGGAGATGACCGTGCTACTCTTGGTTTGGCTGGTGTCGCCTTGCAGGCTGGCGTCAGAAGCACCTTGGCTTCTCTTTGGCCCGTCTCAGATGAGTCTACCCCAAATTTAGTCACGAAGTTTTATGCAAGCCTAAAATCAGGAATGAGTAAAGCAGAGGCTTTACGTGCATCTCAGCGAAAACTCATTAATGGTGATGATAAATATAGCAACCCCGCCTATTGGGCACCTTTCATTCTCATAGGCAATTGGTTGTAAAAAAATGGCTAATGGCAATGAACAATTAGCTTCCTCAGCTTATCTGAAAAGTGTTGGGGGTGAATCCGAACTTGAGTAATGCCCACCTAATATAAAGAAATGTAAAGTTTTTTTTGTGAGTGCGTAAAATTCCTAAACCATGTTGAAACAGTATATAGAGCAATCCGTACAGGAGTTACAAACACCTCTCCCAAATTGGGAGAGGGGTAGGGGTGAGGGTTTTCATTCACGGGTATTGTATTTAAATCGGCAAATATAAGAATCCTAAATCATTTGTGAAAAATCTTAAGTGGTGTAGGGTGGGCACTGCCCACCAAAACCTGGATATGGTGGGCAGTGCCCACCCTACGTGTATTTAAGGAGGAATCCTATAGTTGTCATGACTGTATTCAGCTAAGCCGGAAAAATCACCTTGGAGCTATGTGGTACTTCATTCATAGCACACTACCGAGAAGGGAACTTATGATAGACCAGGTATTGAGCGATCGCTACGAGATTCAAAAGCAATTGAGCAATCATGCAGGACGACGGACTTTTGTAGCTCGTGATTTTGTGAGGAAGGAATTAGTAATCGTCAAACTTCTAACATTTGGTAACGGCTTTGAATGGGATCATCTGAGGCTGTTTGAGAGGGAAGCGAAAATATTACAAACTCTCTCTCATCCCGCAATTCCTAAATACCTCGATTATTTTGATGTCGATTTACCGAACGGTAAAGGATTTGCTCTAGTTCAAACCTACATTGACGCACGGTCATTAGACGTACATCTTGAAGCTGGGCGTTCCTTCAGCTTAGCAGAGGTAAAGCAAATTGCTTCCAACCTCTTAGAAATCCTCATTTACTTGCACGAACAAAGACCACCAATTATCCATCGAGACATTAAACCCAGCAATATTCTGCTCGCTAACGGTTCAGCACATAGTGCAGGTGAAGTGTACTTAGTAGATTTTGGTTCAGTGCAAAATTGTGCAGCAGTTGAAGGCGGAACTTTTACAATTGTGGGAAGTTATGGCTACATGCCTCTAGAACAATTTGGCGGCAGATCTGTACCTGCTTCTGATTTGTATGCCTTAGGTGCAACGTTAATTTATTTGCTAACAAGAGTGCATCCAGCAAACTTACCTCAGCAAGACTCTCGCATTCAATTTGAGCAAGTCACTGAACTGAGTTCAGACCTAAGTCGCTGGTTAAAGAAGATGCTAGAACCTAGCCTTGACAGACGTTTTAGTTCGGCTTTGGTCGCTCTAGAAGCGTTGAAAAAGTCTCAGCTAGTTGATGTTGTTCCGACCGTTGCTCGAAAACCTGCTGGTAGGAAAAATTCCCATCCTAAAAATAAGCAAGATTTGCAAATTATCATATCATCATTATTGATACTACTTTGTCTAATGTACATAAAATTTTCCAATGCTATTGGACAACATTTAGTAGTATTTTTATTCTTAATTTTGATAGGTTGGTTTGCTTTTTTCTTTATTAGCATAGATGAGTTTTAAGCTATTAAATATACAAAAAAACCTATTTTATGGAGTTTTTACCGATGAATATCAAGCGTTTAACCTCAGTAATTACCGCCGCATCAATTCTAGCCTTCAGCGGATTATGGGAAAGTGCGTTAGCTCGGACAATTCAGTTAAAACCTTACCCAGTAAATGCCCTAGACTTAGCTTTGAATATTCCACTACCACAAGAACTAGATATCAATATTTCCCATGTAACAAAAGCTCAAAACATCATTTCCATTAACAATGGGCAAAAAGAAATAGATAAAAACGTTAGCTTAAAAGATACGTACAGAGGCAAATTTAAAGCTGTTTACATTCCTGCAAAAACGGCATCAAGCAAAGTTTGGCAAGACCTATTTCAGAAATCGGAATTATATGAAAAAATTGCCAATGGTTTCAATAAAATTTTCATAATTCCGAGAGATATTACAATCGTTTCTGCTGAATGCGGCTCTCCAAATGCATTTTATTCTGAAAATAAACATGCCATTATCATGTGTTACGAGTTAGTTGAAAAATTAGGTAAATTTAATGCACACTATGCTACATCTAAAGAAGAATGGTATAAAACAACTACACTCAGCTTAGCATTTATTTTGATGCATGAAATGGGCCATACGTTAATACATGAGTTGAATCTTCCAGTACTAGGAAGAGAAGAAGATGCCGCAGATCAACTGAGTGCTATCTTGTTTTCACATGGTAGTAGTAATATGGAAATCGGCGTTGCTGCAATAGCAAATTTCTTGAAAGAAAATGCACAAGGAGCAGAAAAATTACATTTTTGGGATGAACATCCGTTAAATGCTCAAAGATATTACAACATTATTTGCTGGTTCTATGGAAGCAATCCATCAAAATATGCAACTTTACCGACTTTTAGTGGATTGCCTGGTAAAAGAGCAAAAGGTTGTCCCAGTGAGTATAAACAAGCTTACTACAGCTGGACCCGCTTACTTCAACCCTATGTTATCCAAGGGAAAATATAAGTCGGCGTAAATGCGCTTTGGGTGAGAACGAGTTGGCTTGGGAAGTCCGCGTAGGCGGACTTCTAGTCTGAGGTTCTAAATGATTCGCCATCGCACTAGTACCGCAAGGCGGAATTCGTAATTCGTAATTCGTAATTCGTAATTTGTAATTACCGTGACATAAGGGTTTTAGACATTTCAAATGGGTGGCTTATTTACGCCGACCTGTACTAGTAATCCAACTTATATCTTGCACCTCTAAGTAGAAACCACAAATAACCAAATAAAAAATCATAAAATTGACAGTAATTTCAAGACTCATTCAGTCCTCTTTTAGAGGACTTATGCTATTAGCCTGGGACTTCAAGTCCCAGGCGGATGTGGTTTCTTGAAGAAATCCGGTTTGGTGAAGTCTAGCAATCTACATGCTATAGTTGGCGATTTGTTTTAAGTTATTAATCCGTTTTTGATCAACTTCTTCTTTTGGCAATTGTGATTTTGCGTCTGGTTCTTCCGATTTGGCAAGGTCTTGGAGGAGATTTGCGATCGCCTTTTTTGGGTTCTTGTCTTCAGTCAATTTCAGCGCTTCTTCTAGGGCGTTGTACCATAAACCAGCTTGACCATATAACTCTACTTTCTTTAATCCGTCTTTTGTAGTAGAGAGTTGACTTGACAAAGTTGATGGCATTTGTATAACTGTAAATTCAGCACCTTCTATCAAATCTGACTGTGAACATTTGATAGAAACTTGCCAGAGATATTTTTGCCCTACAACTAGTCCTGGCTGATTATTTGGCAGGGAATACTTGTTGATTCCTGGTGAACTCGGCAGTGAAAGTTTCTCTCCTATTTGTTTAGGTTTACCATTTGGGTCAAACTGGAAAAGACGAAATTCTACTGGAGAAGAGTTAGATACAAACCAAGCGAAAGTTGGATAGCTTGAAGTTGTTTTCCCAACATATCTCTTGGGTGCAAGGACTGTCAGGAGGATCTTATCTTGTGGACATCCTCCTGAACGAACGCCCCCGGACTTGGAATAGGTAGTGGGAGGTTTCTGATCGGGGGGAGGAACGTAATCAGCTATAGCCGCTGGAGTAATAGCAAGTAATAGGGTGACGACACAGCCAGTCACTACTCTGGTATTTAAAGTTTGATTGATCATATATAGGATTCCTCCGCAGATTTTTGAAACACAAGTAGGGTGGGCACTGCCCACCATGTCTGGGTTTTGGTGGGCAGTGCCCACCCTACTGAATTACTATGTAGAGACGCGATTAATTGTAGAGACGCGATTAATCGCGTCTCTACTTTTTCTGGAAAAAGTTTTTTAGTCTGTGTTTAATTTTTCTCAAGAGACTCTTCTTCTGAAACATAGGCCAGGTTAATTCACACAAAGTGCCTTGAGAAGAAAGAGTTTCTCGCTTAAAAAAGCCTCCTAGTTGTTGCGCTAAATCTTTGCTTTGCTTTGTTCCCTTATTTTCATAAGATGAGCAGATACCTGGTCCATTATCTTTTATCCTTAAGGTATACCAGCCGTCTTTTTTTGTGCCTGTAGCATAGAGGCGAGTGACTCCTTTTGCATGTTTCCCAACGTTACACAAAGCCTCTTCTAAAAATTGGCAGAGTTCTCGCTTTTCCTCAAAACTTAAGTTTTGCTCTTCGATAGGTTCAAAGGAACGGACTTTTACCTTGAGGGTTTGAAAGTAGGGAATTTTTCGCTCTGTGGTGCTGCTATAAACTTCATACAAAAGCTGATGAATTGGATGATTTAAGTCTATTTTTAGACCACTTCCTAAACGTAATACTTCTTCTTTTTTTAAGGTTATTTGAGTTAAGAACTCACCAATTTCTCGAATTTCTACATTGAGAGTTTGAAGTCTTAAATGTAATTCATCATTTGATAATTCCTGGTTTTGAACACCTCGCAAAAGAGTAGCTAGGGTTTGCAGAGGTCCGTTGTGAATTTCTGTAAATGCCATCTCCATGGCGCGTTGTCGTACAACAATCTGAGATTTTAAACCTTGGTCGTATTGATAAAAAGCAAAAGCACTAAGTCCTACACCATTTATTGCCAAAATTAGCAGAATTGGTGCTACGGGAATCCACAAACCCCAAAGGAGGAGCACATAATAACCTATTGCTATTAGGCAAACACTAGCAACGCCAACAGCGACAAAATTTTTCCATGCAGACTGAGTGAACCGACCAAGACTAATTCCAAAAAACCCCCAACAGAATATCCATAGATATTCCCAGTTATGGGGCCAAGTGTTAATCAGCGATCGCCCATCTAAAACTGCACTAATGATTTGACTAACGCCATGAGCATTAAATTCTACCCCATAAACTTGCCCGTCATGTATCAAACCAGGAACAGTGGCAGAGGTATCGATGAAGTCAGGGGTGCTTGAGGTAGTCATGCCAATCATGACAATGCGATCGCCTATCCATTGAGGATTAAAGTTCCCTGTTTTAATATCATTCAGAGATAGAGTTCTAAATCTTTCTGCACCACTACGAAAATTGAGAAGTATCTGAACCCCACCTGCATCTGTCCCTACATATCCCCCTGTGTTTGGCAAAAAACGAGGAAGTTCAGTTGAGCCAAATCGCATTGCTGCGGTGTCACGAATCCCATTTTCAAGCGTAATGCCTTCATGAGATAAAAAAGCTTCTGCTAGTCGTAAACAGAAGGAATGTTTGTATTCTTCATCAGTAGGAATTCCCAGAATCATCCGCCTGTATTTACCATCTTTATCAGGAATAACATCTGAAAAACTAATTTGTTTATGAGGTAATTCTGGAGGTGGATAAAATAAATTTGGTAGTAATATTTTTTCAATACCGTATATATTTTTACTTTCTTTAAACACTTCGCCCAGTTCATTATGACCTGGCTCAACGGGTATATATCTAACAAGATCAAGTCCAATAGCTCTAGGTTTATACTTCTGCAATTTCTTAATGAGTGCCGCAATCTCTCGGTCTGGGATTGGGTATTTTCCTACACTTTGGATATCAGCTTCATTAATGCCGACAATGACAATCCTTTTATCTATAGTTTCAGATGGACGGAAACGCAGAAAGGTATCAAGAGTTATCCACTCTAGAAATTGCAGTGAGCCAGTTAGACGAGCTATGATTATGACAGCAATAACAATAAAACCAGGCAACGCTCCTACTCGCCAGATACTTATTTCATCTTTGTATTTTCTCCAAATACCTTGCCACATAATTTATTTTGTTAATTGTTCATAGCTTTGCTACTTGTATCTTTAGGACTTATTATCAATCAATTAATCCTTTTTCTCTGGCGCGAATCTCTGTTTCAATTCGGATATTTTTGCGATCTTTTTTGCTATATTCAGAATAAATTCCGAGAACGTCTTGGATTTTAGTCCAGTAGTTACGCACGGTGCGTTCAGCTACAATCATACGTTCGGCGATCGCTCTATCTGTTAATCCTTCTTCAAAGGCTAACCGAAGAACCTCTAGCCACTCTGGTTTGACTTCTATTCTTATTCCTAAATCCTTCGTATGGGTTCCTAACTGTAGTGCTAGGTTCACCCTAGCCAACATTTCCTTTTTGGAAAGTCCTTTATCAGCCACGACAAAGCCCCCTTGATGATTATCGATGTCATGCCTTATTCGCACCAGTGCCTTGACATAACTACTTTGTACCATGAGATTCAGGAAAGGATAGTTCTTCATCAAATTCTGGATGAGTTGAATACCTGTATCAATTTGACCAGTCATTCCCGGCTTTTCTGGAATAGAAAGGTCTACAACAGCGAGGTCAGGCTGCTCAATTTGTAATTGCGCTATTACATCTTGTGCAGTTTGAACTGTGATGATTTCAGCCTCTGGATACTGTGTTGATAGTACGTCAAGCGTTCCATCCAAGATTAATTCATGGTCATCTACAACCAGAATTTTCAGCTTTTTTTGCTCTAAAAAATCTTGGCTCATCGTCAATTCCTTGAAGTTTGGTTTCATTGGTTGACTTTTTAGCATTGTTTGCATTATAATTTTATGCCAACTTCTCGATACTGGCTGTTGACCGTCAACTGTTAACAGTCAACAGCCACCAGTGATATTTTTCAAAACTGAAATAGCATTGCTATATATAGTAATCCGTGCAGGAGTTACAAACACCTCTCCCAAGTCGTCCCCCTTGTCCCCCTTGTCCCCCTTGTCCCCCTTGTCCCCCTTCTCCCCCTTGTCCCCCTTGTTTGGATCTTAAATAGCATTGCTATATGTCCTTCTCATTGTATTGGAGGTACAAAAAGGAGTCTATGCAGAAAAGTGCCAATTATCATGCCAACAGGACTTAATATTTAACTAAGAATGTCCCATGGAACGTCTCCTTAAAAATGGACCTGGTTGGCGTATTGGCTGGAACCCAGCCGCACCTGTATTTAAAGGCTTGGTGGGTACAGATGATTGGGCTATGGAGTTAACGGAAGCTGAGTTGAATGATTTCTGTCGGTTACTGGCGCAACTAGCAGACACGATGAAGCAACTAGCAACAGAATTGATGGATGAGGAAAAAATTGCCTGCGAAGCCGAAAGTGATTTACTATGGATGGAGGTGGAAGGCTATCCCCATGCTTACAGTCTGCGGTTTATCCTGAATACAGGACGTTGTGCAGAAGGTAAGTGGAGTGCTTCTGCTGTTCTAAGTTTAGTACAAGCTGCTGAAATGCTGAAGGTTTTTTGAATTAAGTTGTTGATTATTCTAGAACTTGTGCTATAATTGGGAGGTTAACGGGGCGTAGCGCAGCTTGGTAGCGCGCCACTTTGGGGTAGTGGAGGTCGTGGGTTCGAATCCCGCCGCTCCGATTAATGTATTTTGAATAACACATTATTTGGGATCTTGCCCTGCGTTTCTTTTGTAACTGAGGATTCGCTATCTGTGCCCATAAGCACCAGTCCAGAAACCCGGTTTCTTCAAGAAACCGGGTTTCTCCAGTAGCTGCGTAGATTGGGTTGAGGAACGAAACCCAACATTTTTCACGCGGCGTTGCTGAATTGAAGTATGAAATGAAAAAATCGGGGATCTTAAAACTCTTTCTCTTTGCGCCTTTGCGACTTTGCGTGAGGCAAATTCATATTGCGATCGCTGACAATGGTCTTGGCATGAGTGAGGAGGTGCAATCGCACATTTTCGAGCCATTTTTTACCACTAAACCCATTGGCAAAGGAACAGGTTTAGGGTTATCCATTAGTTACCAGATTGTAGCAGAAAAACACAAGGGCAAAATTTCGTGTGATTCTACCCTGGGGCAAGGAACGAAGTTTCTCATTGAGCTTCCGGTAGGGAAATCGGGACTTCACTGATACCAATTTGCATTCACAACCGTAATAAGCGAAATTCTCATTCCCCACTCCCCACTCCCTACTCCCGATTTTGAGAGTTACGCGCTTGTTGCGCAGATTGGTATGAGTCCTTTGTTTCCCTACTAATTAGCTGATTGTCCAGAGGGAACAATTTTTCTAACTTTGCCGTCACTCTTGGATGTTACGTAGAGTTCTCTTTGTTCATCTATTCCGAACCGGACATCTGAGCGACTGTTACCAACTATTTGTAGAAAGGAACGTTCCTTAGTACCATCAAACAGTCGAAGTTCATTGATCTTTGCCTGTTGACCATCCATAAGCTTATCTACAGGAACATTGAAAAATCGCCCGTCATTAGCAAAGTCTGCAAAAACATACTGACCGACTAGTTCAGGAATGACACTGCCTCGATAAACAAAACCACCCGCGATCGAAATACCATAAAATTCTACAGTATCTGAGGGTATAGTATGCTCGTATTGGGCAACAGGGTAGGTGTAGTTAAAATCAGCATCATTAGCAGGTAATGGAAAAATAACGTTTATATTGTTTCTATCCGTCAAGAAAGTGCCTTCCCGATCTGGCCAGCCGTAATTGGCTCCTTTTTTTCCGAGATTGACTTCTTCGATAAAAGCCTGACCTATATCGGAAATCAACATTTTACCATCGCCACCTGTATCCCAACTGAAACGATGAGGATTGCGCAGTCCATAAGCCCAAATTTCACCTAACGCAGTCGAGTTACCACTATTCACAAAAGGGTTATCAGAAGGAATGCCGTATTTTCCATTAGCACTATTATTACCGAGAGGGTTGATGCGGAGAATTTTTCCCAGTGGTGTGCTTAGATCCTGTGCATTATCAATAGGATCTGTCCTGCTTACAGGGAAGCCATCGCTTCCGCCGTCACCCGTTGCAATGTAGAGGATGCCATAATCTGCATCACCTGGTTTAGCATTAGGATTAAAAGCCAATTGTCCTAAGTTGTGATCTTCATAGGGTTGTTCGATGCGGATGAGTTCCCGAACTGTTCCAGAAAAAGTGTTTGCGGTAGGATCACTAGCAGTCCACTCACGAATCACGTCGTGGTGAGAACTTTCTACAACATTTTTATGGTTGTCAAGAATTGTCTTCGTAACTGGAAAATCAGGTGTTCCGGTATCTTTATTTTCAGCATGTACCGTGTAAAATAGCCCATTTGTGGCAAATTTCGGATGAAAGGCAAAGTATGAAAACCCTTGTTGACTATTCTTTTCAAGAAATCCTGCGCCTACGAAACTTTTCAGATCCAAGTAAACGCTAGCAACACTATTAATAATTACATATAGCTTACCGTGGGTGTCGTTTACGAATAACCTGCCACTACCGTCATTAGCGGTAGCAAGCAAGTTCAATTGAGCGGATGGTTGATCTGCACTTCCGCTATCAGGAATTTTTACAACTTCTTGCAATCCCACGGAAAGCCCTGACTTTACGATTGGGTCAGGAATAGGGTTTGTTGTTATCTGAGCAGAGACAATTGTAGCAAAAGTCACCGTAAAAAAAAGAATAATACAGAGCCAACGCCAGGAGATGAGTTTCTTCTTCATAAAGCGGATTTTTTTCCGGTTAGAATTGTTTGTGAATAACATTTAATATGAGTTTTCGTTTAAACGGCAGTATTATATCATTCAATTTTACCTTTAAAAACCCAATCTCGAATCCCCAATCGCCAGAAAAACCGAACTATATGAATTTATGTAAGGGTTTGTAGTTGCGCTTCAGCGCCCTAGATATGAGCGCCCACGGAGCTACTACAAACCTTTAAATATTCACGCCGACCTACTTAGAAGCCCACGTGGGGGACAGATGTTTGGTTATTCCAAGAGGCTCAGGGTATTATTTAAGCCAGCACTCACAAAATACTGCACACTAATACCAATGCCAAACAATCTTACACCCCCATCAACAAAACCACAAATTCCGCATTTTTCCTCTGGTCCCTGCGCAAAGCGTCCTGGTTGGGATGTTGCAAATCTAAAAAATGCTTGTGTAGGACGCTCCCACCGCTCTAGCGCTGGCAAAGCTAAGTTAGCACAAGTCATCGAAACCTCTAAAAAAATTCTCGGGATTCCGGCTGACTATCGCTTGGGTATTGTTCCTGCTTCCGATACAGGTGCTGTGGAAATGGCTTTATGGTCACTCCTGGGTCAGCGTCCCCTCGATATTTTAGCATGGGAAAGCTTTGGTCAGGAATGGGTCAAAGATGTAGTCGATGAATTAAAGTTGCCTGATGCACGCCTCCTTAAGGCACCCTATGGCAGTTTGCCTAATCTAGACGACGTTGACTTTAACCGAGACGTAGTGTTTTTATGGAATGGCACAACCTCAGGTGTCAGGGTACCTAATGGCGATTGGATCAAAGCAGACCGTACTGGTCTGACCATCTGCGATGCCACATCTGCTGTCTTCGCTATGGATATACCTTGGGAAAAGTTGGATGTTGTTACCTATTCTTGGCAAAAAGTATTGGGTGGAGAAGCACAACATGGTATCATCGTTATCTCACCTCGTACAGTTGAGCGCCTCGAAAGCTATCAACCTGCTTGGCCTGTGCCGAAACTTTTCCGCCTAACGCAAAAAGACAAACTTATCGAAGGCATTTTTAAAGGAGATACTATCAACACTCCTTCGATGCTGTGTGTTGAAGATGCCATTGACGGGTTAACCTGGGCAGAGAGTATCGGTGGACTTCCAGAATTAATTCGCCGCAGCGAAGCAAACTTGGCAACTATCGCCAAATGGGTAGAACAAACTAGCTGGGTAGATTTTTTAGCCGAGAAAGTAGAAACTCGCTCCTGTACATCGATTTGTCTGAAAATTGTTGATGCTTGGTTTACAGCCTTAAGTTCACAACAGCAGGCAGAATATGCTCAAAAAGTGGCGAAACTTCTTGAGAAGCACTCTGTAGCTTTCGATATAGCCTCTTATCGTTCTGCACCACCAGGAATCAGGATTTGGGGTGGTGCTACGGTAGAAACCGCAGACATTGAAGCGTTACTTCCGTGGTTAGATTGGGCATATTTTACTGTCAAAGCCGAGGCTGAATAAGTAAGGGTGTGGGGGTGTGGGGGTGTAGGGGTGTGGGGGAATAATTTTAAATAGACATCTCCAGAAATTAATTCTGCGTCGTCGGAAATCCTTTGTAGAACGCGGGGCGTTCTACATCTTTTCCACAAGATGCCTAATATAATTTCCCCTACACCCTTACACCCCTACACCCCTACACCCCTAAAAAAGCAGGTAAATATGATGAAAGTTTAATTTTTTTCCAAATATGCAAAAATGTTCCCTAAACAGAAAAAAAATGTTCATTTTATTGTTAATAATAGTAAAATTAGAGAGTTAAAGCGTAAAAACATGCTTTTAATCTAGCTACACTAGCAAAAAGAGCATCTGTAGTTCTATTTATTAAAAAGTAGGTGTGGCCCTAAAGCCTCGATGATTCCAGTACGACTTACTCTCAAAAACTTCCTGAGTTACCGTGATGCAACTTTAGATTTTCGCGGGTTACATACGGCGTGTATTTGCGGTTCTAATGGCGCTGGGAAATCTTCTCTGTTGGAGGCTATCACCTGGGCAATTTGGGGTGAAAGCAGAGCGGCGGCTGAGGATGATGTGATCAATACTGGCGCTAAAGAAGTTCGGGTTGATTTCATCTTCAATACAAGCGGGCAAATCTATCGAGTCATTCGCACGCGTCAGCGGGGTGGTAGTGGCGTCTTGGAGTTTCAAATAGAAACACCATTAGGGTTTCGCGCCCTGACTGGCAAAGGGTTAAGGGCAACACAAGATGTGATTTGTGAACACATTAAGCTGGATTATGATACTTTTATTAATTCTGCTTACCTGCGTCAAGGTCGTGCAGATGAGTTCATGCTCAAGCGTCCCAACGAACGTAAAGAGATTCTAGCAGAACTGTTGAAACTTAATCAATATGATGAATTGGAAGAACGGGCAAAAGAATTGTCGCGTCAGTTCAAAGCACGGGCTGAGGAGTTAGAGCGTTCTTTGGAGTCGATGAAAGCTCAACTGCAACAGCGCTCGTGCATTGCTGAAAAACAAGCTTCTTTAGAAGCAGAACTTAACCATCTGCAACAGGTACAGGCATTTGAGAATATCCAGTTACAAAGTTTGCAAGTTGTGCAGCACCAGCGACAAACTTGGGAAGAACAACTCAATTTTGTAAGGCAACAATACCAGAATTTAACCCAAGATTGCGATCGCCTCCAGCAGGAAAAGTCAGCAATTAGTGGTCAGCTGTCAAACTTAGAGGAAATATTAAGTCAAGAAGCTGAGATTAAATCCGGATATGCGAAATACCAAATTTTGCAATCTCAAGAAGAAGCTTTTGCTACAAAGTTTGAAGAATATACTCGCTCTCAAGCAGCACGCCAACAAAAGCAACAGCAGCTTACCAAACAAATTAACGAAATCCAACGGCAACTGCAACACTCCGAAGCCCAATTAGAAGCTTTGCAGCAACAAGAACAGGAAATTCAGCAAACCCTAACTAAGTCAGATGAAATAGAAGCTGCTTTGGCACAACTAGCCGCAGCACGTAACCGTGTTGCTCATTTTGATCAGTTGCGGATGCAAGTTTCTCCCCTACTGCAACAGCAAGCAGCTTTGCAAAGCCAACTCGATCGCGTTCATGCAGGTTTAGTAGCGCGATTAGAACAGCTAGAAGTGACAGCAAGCCAACTGCAATCACGAAAGCGACGCCAACCGCAACTGCAACAAGCAGTCATGGAAGTCGGGATGCAGATTGAGGAAATGGAGAAGAAACGGGTTTACCTGCAACGAGTGCAGGAAAAAGGGCAAGAGAGACGTCACTTTATTGAACGCCTGCAAGCTCAACAACGGGAGTATGAAAGGTCGTTGGGAGAACTCAATCAAAAACTCCTTCTTCTCCAAAACCCGAATGCTACTTGTCCATTGTGCGAACGTCCCTTGGAGGAACATAACTGGAATCGCGTTGTAGAAAAAACCAAGGTTGAACACAATGATACAGAAGGACAATTGTGGGTATTCCGGGAACAAATGGCGGTGTCAGACAGGGAAATTCAGGTGTTAAGGCAGGAATACCGAGAAATATCCCAACAACTAGCGAACTACGAAACTTTACGCGAACATCGCGGGCAATTGGCAGCACAGTTGCAAGCTACCAGTGATGCTGAACAGCAATTACAACAAATTGTAGCAGAAACAGAGCAGCTTTCGCGTTCGCTACAAGTAAATGATTTTGCCCATGACAAACAAGCGGAACTGCGACAGCTTGAACTTTATCTGCAACAACTCAATTATAATGAACAAGACCACGCCTTGGTTCGGAATGAAGTTGAGCGATGGCGATGGGCGGAGATTAAGCAAGGACAGATTAAAGAGGCAGCTAAGCGACAAGCACAAATAGCAGCACGAAAGCCAGAAATTCAGGCACAAATTGCCCAATTAAGAACCAGAGTACAGCAAGAGGAAAAAGATGGTGACTGTGCTAGACAAATTGCTGCCCTTGATCGCCACATTAGTGAAATTGGCTACGATACCGAAAACCATAATAACATACGTCTGGCTGTCAGGAAAGCTCAATGCTGGGAGTTACGCTATCAAAATCTCGTGGGGGCGCTACAGCATTATCCTCAATTGAAGACAAGATTGCAAGAGTTAGACGTTTCTCTACAAGCGAGATTAACTGAGCGGCAAAAACTCCTTGAGCAAATCGAAAGTATCACCCACCAAATGGAGGAAACAGCCAACCCAACTGCCCAAATTCAAGGGCTAGAGCAGCAGTTGGCATCACGCAGACGACAGCTAGACGAACAAATTGGGCAGCTAGGACGCTTAGAGCAGTTGACTCACCAACTGGAAACGCTACAACTTCAGTACGAGCAACAACAGGAGCAACTACAACAAGCAAAGCACCAATATCGCATTCATCAGGAATTAGCGCAAGCGTTTGGTAAAAATGGCATCCAGGCATTGATGATTGAGAATGTGTTGCCTCAATTGGAAGCTGAGACAAATCAATTACTTTCGCGACTCAGTGCTAACCAGTTACATGTTCAATTTGTTACACAAAAAGCTGGGCGTTCTGGTAAGGCAGCAAAGAAAAATGCTAAGCTCATAGATACTCTAGATATTTTGATTGCTGATGCCAGAGGAACGCGAGCTTATGAAACTTACTCAGGTGGGGAGGCGTTTAGGATTAACTTTGCAATCCGTTTAGCTTTGGCAAAGTTATTATCTCAGCGGGCGGGGGCATCGTTACAATTGTTGATTATAGATGAAGGTTTTGGCACACAAGATGCAGAAGGATGCGATCGCTTAATTGCCGCGATTAATGCGATCGCCTCCGATTTCGCCTGTATCCTCACCGTTACCCATATGCCTCACCTCAAAGAAGCCTTCCAAGCCCGCATAGAAGTCAATAAAACCCAGGAAGGTTCGCAGTTAAGTTTGTTGATTTAGATGTCCGTGTTTTTACGGTTATAGTTCTAGTAGGCTTTCGTTGACGAGAAGGACTACTAGTAAACAAAGACGCTGCCAAAACGGCGCAGCGAAATGGCACTATCACCCTCTATATCATTCCGGTTATACTGCGAAATCACCACATTTATCATGTTGTTATTGTTATCAACATTGACGTTATATTTGAGAACAATTGGTACAGAGGGATTACGTGATGATTTAGATGGGTACACAAAACAGTTGATGGGAAGCGGAAGGGGCCCAAGCGTGATGTCTTGTCCTGAAGGTATACTCCAAAGCAAGAGGCGATCGCCCTTACTCTTGTTTTAGTTTCCTGTTAAAGAACAAGGAGAATGGATGTACACATTGAAATCTACACCTTGAGCCTGAGCCGATTTGACAGCATCAACATCCGCTGTCATAGTCACAATCCCCAACTCGTCACCAGTAGCGATGCACTCGATTCACATCGCAGTAGCAGTGCTAGATGCTGGTTCAACAGAATGTTGCACAGTCAGGACTGAACACTTAGCATGGTGCAGGACGTAATTACTCACACTGCCTAGGAGAAATTCATTGAAACCAGAAAGACCTCGACGCCCTACAACGATTAGGTCAGCACCCCAGTTATAGGCAAAATCGCATATGGTTCGACTTGGGTTTCCAAGGATTTGGGTGAATTCCGTGGTGACTCCGGCAGCAGTTGCTTCATCTGTACGGGTTCTTAATAGCTCTATACCTTGAGCTATTAATGTCTCGCGCCGCTCTTGATAGAGTTTCTGCATTTGAGAATTCGCCACCATTGGATAGCCGGCTTGACTGGAAAGCATAACAGGTGTGTATAAAATGCCCTCTTCTTCAATAGTCAGAACATGCAACAGCATCAGATGGGCTTTAAATGCTTTCGCTAAGGACAAGGCTTCATCAAAGACGTACTTACCAGTCTCAGAACAGTCCATTGCAACCAAAATTTTGTGAAACATATGGACTTCCTCCAAATTGTATGAACTACTTAATTGCAATAATTGAAATCCCTGTAAAATCGCTTTACACTGACAAAGCGGCTGTAACAGGCTTCCTATTTCTATTATTACTGCATTCAAGGCATTGGTTTTATTAATGCAAAATATTGCAACAATTGCCAAATTTTCAGCCAATGGCAAGACCGTACTCTTTTGAAGTACCAGGAGACAGAAGTTCCACAACCACCAAGGGGTTTCTGCCCTCAATCCAGGTTACGTAACTACGTCTTAAATCTCCTCCTGGGTATAACCGTGGTACACCTACAGATAAGAACCAATCCGGGCGTTTGTGCCATTGGGGATGTGCTGCATCATAATACAAATTTAAATCTGTACCTGTAAAGAACTCATCAGGATTATAGTTCTTAAGGCGCAGGGTCCAACTCAATAACTGCGGTTGGAGGTCATGAAATTCATCGGGCAAACCTGGTTCCTGTGGATCTTCACTCTTGAGATCATACATCGTCGGCAGAACTTGCTCTGGTGGCAGGGGTGGATCTGATTGCGCGATGGGAATGGAATTGGGTTTCATAGGCTGGATACAGCAGTGTTAGAACTTGCTCTGCTTCCATATTACTGATAATCAGAGTTGTAGGGGCCAAGATACTTCATTGGTGTTAACTTAACGTAGAAGGTAGGTAAGGTTGCCCTCATCCCCTAACCCCTTCTCCCAATTTGGGATTCGGGGGATAAGAGAACTTACTCCCCTCTCTGTGACTTGGGAGAGGGGTTGGGGGTGAGGGCAAAACCGCTGTAAGCCCGAAAACCCTCAGCCACAGCCGGAATGTTAATTTCATCACCAACCTTTGCAACCTCTTGCTTAGCGCCTTTGCGCGGCAGTTCAGATCGCCGGAAGCCGGCGCACTGAGAGCCTTGACTTTGCGTGAGCCTTCATTTCAGATGCACCCTGAGAAACTGTCGATTCTTTTTCCCACAATGGTTCTGCTGCTAAATTTTCGTCATTTATTATCAAGATATCAGGCAAATACCCTGATTCACTTCCGGGTGGTTTTACTATCGCTTGATTGGGTATGAAGTAGGGCAACTTTAACCGTTTATACTCAACAGTTAACTCTGAAGCTAAGAATCCTTGTGAAGTACAGATTTATCGGCGTTTCTGATTTCAAGGATGAATTAACACGCGCGTAAAGGCGCAAAGGCGCAAAGAATTGTTGTCTAATATCTCGAAAAATCTAAATTCATAACGAGATTGAGCAACGCCGATTTATCTGCGTTCATCTGCGTTCATCAGCGGTTTTTCATATCTTTCATCTACTTCACACCAATTGAAAACCGCTACATTTTTAGCCTTACTGAATTAAACCATAAAGCTGAAACTCATCGAACTTCAACACCTCCGAATCCGGCTTACGAGTATCAAAACGATAACTACTTACCGTACCCGTACCCGTGTCAAAGATGCTGAAAACCGTGATGTCATTGCTTGCAATATACGGCATCGGCTTACCATCTTCACCCAGTAGCGGGGCAATTGTCGGTATCACAGGTTCTAACCCATTAGGATCTCCAAGTTCATTATATTCCTCTTGATACCCTATGGGCACTTCTCGCTTGTTCTCACCCCAAGCAGCACCGTAAGAATTACCTACATTCGATGTTTCCAAAAAGTGCATCCCTGATGGACTACAAAAGCGATTCCACAAATGAGAATGCCCATAAAAGACTAACTGCACATTAGCGGCTTCAAGTAAGGGCATAATATCGCGGATAATGTAATCTGCATCCTTAGGGTACTCGTAACGCACTGCCTTGATGTTGCCATCTTCATCCCGTTCAATTATCTGCACTGGATCAGTATAGGCAGGGACAATGTTACCACCCAGAGTATGGGGTGGATGATGAAACATCACCACTTTATATTTTGCGCCTTTAAATTCAGGGCTACTGAGTTCTTGCACAAGCCAATTATACTGCTTGCTACCCTTGACAATTGGCTCATAGATATGCTGTCCATATCCCCAATTTTCAGGGTTTTGGAAATCGGCTTTTCGTTCCCGGTATCTACCCCTAGCTTCCTCATCCAACTGAGGAGTCCGCCACATATTCGTTATACACAGTACTACCAGACGTACATCGCCAAAGCTAACTGCATAGTAAGTTTTTCCCCCGTCTTGACTTTTTGGTAGAGTGAAAATCTCTTCGTAGGTGTCGGTATTAAAAGAGTTCTCTTTTAGAGATTGCTCCCCATACAACTTGAGAGCAATTGCACGGGGAATTGTATCATTAAATTCATGGTTCAAACTCTCATGAGTAATCCGTCCCATAACTTCATGATTACCAACGCAAGTGAACATGGGCGCGTGTTGAATTATTTCTCCGCCAGTGTAAATTGTTTTAATGCCGTTGTTGTCCATTTCATAGTTGCCACGACCTTGCAAACAAGGAAAGAACGCACCGCCACGATTATCATCAAACCATTCACTGGCGCGATCAGGAATATTTGCCAAATCGCCAGCGAACCAAACTGCATCTACTCGTCCAACGGTTTCTACTACTTTTTGTAAATTTGCTGCCACCATAGGCTTGAGTTGATGGTCAGATGTCAGTAGAATCTTGAGTGGCGTGCCTAAACTTGGCGCGGCTGCAAGGGTAAATACCTTACTGCTGACACTAGTACCATCTTCCCGCACACTGGTTACGCGATAAGCAACCCTTGTCCCTGGAGTTAACCCAGTAACCTTAGCTTCGTGTCGCCAAATGTTACGCTTGACAGGTTGTTGATAAACCTCTCCGTCTTGGGTTTGATTACCTACTCGTGAGTTCTGGTCTTCGTGTGTACGGCTCAGTAGGCTGGTGGTAGCAACAGCAGTTTGATTAAGATTGTCACCGTAGACAACTATGTGTTGAGAGCAAGCAAACTCGGTAAACCATACAACTTGTACTGATGTTTCGGTTGGGAGTTGCAGAAACGGATCGGTCAGAAGCTGGAGTGCGGAGGTCATATGTGTATAGAATTTCTATTTAAGATCCGGGCAAGGGGGACAGGGGGGACAGGGGGGACAGGGGGGACAAGGGGGACAGGGGGGACAAGGAAGAGGTGTTTGTAATTTTTCAGTGTAGGACATGGCTCCACTCCCCTGTGAAGAGACGCTGGCGTGATCGCGCCTCCCTTTTGAGGTAACTGACCCAGTATGATATCTCCTGTAGAAGGATTTTAGATGAATCATTTCTCGAACAGGCAACGTCGTAATTATTGCTCTATATTAAGGTTACTAATGGAACGCCTAAATTCTTCACAACAGATCCAGCAAGTTGCAGAATTGGATAAACAAAAAACTCCCGTTTTGGAACAAGATGTGGCAGCTATCACGTCCACAACCTCAAACAGTGATATCCAGAAACCTGTATCGCCATCCCCAGGTCATCTACTACCAAAATTGGTATTAGGGGTGTTGTTAAGCACCGGAGCGATCGCCTCTGGAATTTACGCATACCGTTGGTGGCATTATACCCAACAGTATGGTCAAAAATATCAAAAAACCGATAATGCTTACGTCACCGCAGATATTTACCGCATCACTTCCCCTATATCGGGGATAGTCACCGAACTTTCAGTTAATGATAATCAAGTGGTATATCCATCGGATATATTGGTAAAGCTGGATCAGCGCAACTATCTAGTATCTCTCGCACAGGCAAAAGCATCTCTAGAATTAGCCAAGCAGCAAGCCGCATTAGCACAGAAAAAACTCGAAGCGGCAATTTATGCCACTGTTCCAAAGCCAGTGTTCTTAAACAAGGATACCCCCCAAGCAAAACAGGCTGCTGTCCAACAGAGAATGCTACAGACACAAACCATTAAGCAGCAAAAAGAGATAAATCAGCAACAGTACAAAACAGCGCTGGCGACCATCAAGGCAAAGCAGATGGAGGTTCAAAAAGACGAACTTGAGCTATCCTACACCAACATTACTGCCATGACTTACGGAAAAGTTGGTAACAAAAACGTCCAAGTTGGTCAGATGGTGCAGCCAGGGCAAACTTTGATTACAGTAGTGCAGCCCCATCCTTGGATAATTGCCAACTTTAAGGAAACTCAGTTAGAAAAGATACAGCCAGGGCAAAAGGTAGAAATTAGAATTGCGGCTTTCCCCAATCGGCAGTTCCAAGGCAAGGTAGATAGTGTGTCCCCCACTTCTTTTGGTAAGGTTGCTCTCTTCCCACAAGATAATGCCCCTATGACTTCCATTAAGAGTTCAGATATACAACAAATTCCTGTCAAGATTGTGCTTGACCCTGAGAGTACTCGGGGTTATGAATCTCGAATAACCCCTGGAATGTCGGCGGTTGCGACCGTGGAAACTCGTTGATATAGCAATCCTATTTGAGTTATGAACATATCCTTTGGGCTGTTGACTGTTAACGGTTGACAGTCAACCGTCAACTGTAAAAAAAATCATTTAGGACTGCAATAGCATTTAACAGCCACATTTGCCACAAAAATTCTTGCATTTTTGTACTCCCCCTACACCCCCACACCCTTACACCCCCACACCCCTAAACTTTTTAACCGCTGTTGAAAAGCATCTATACCGAAGTGGGCGATCGCTTCGGAACGCAGCCACCGCCCATCACAACGCTGGTCATGTCCTTTGAGAATCTCGATACAAGCAGCTGCTACAGCATCTGGGTCACGGTGTGGTACCCGCCATCCGAGTTTACCATCTTGCAATGGGTCAGCTGATCCATCAGCATTACCGGATAGCACTGGCACACCACAAGCCATTGCTTCGAGATAGACAATGCCAAAGCCTTCGAGTGAGGGCATTACGTAGGCATCAGCAAGGCGATAGTGTGCTACTAGTTCTTTTGTCGGAATGAACCCAGCAAATATGACGCGATCGCTAACACCATTCTCTTTGGCTAGTCTGGCTAATCGTGGCTGGTCATCGCCGCGACCAATGACCAAGTATTTGACTTCTGGAAACACACGAGCTATTTGTGGTAGAGCAAGTATCGTCACATCCACACCTTTGTAGATATCTCCTGACCACAGTCGCGCTACGGTCATGATTACCTTTGCCCCTGTCAAACCATAACGCTCTAACAACAGAGTCTGCTTGGCCCCAGGGGTAAAGTGATCAGCATTTACAGCACAAGGCAATATTTTTACTTTAGCAGCATCAAGATTATTGGTAGCACTGGCGACTTGACGAGTATAGCGGCTGACTGTCCAAATGTGCGCTGCTTTTTGCAGATAATATTTTATCACATTTGGTAACGGTTGCCAAACCTCTTTGCCATGAGTCATCACTGTGTAAGGGATTCCCAAAAGTTGGCACAACATACCAACGAGGGGTGCAAGGTTAACATGACCGCAGAAGACGTGCTGGGGTCGCTGGCGCAATAGACAGGCGAGTAATGCCATTGTCATTCTTACTCGTCCTAGTTGGAGAGACTGAGTTTTGAAGTAATGAAATTTTAACTTGTCTGATTCAAAAGGATTTGAGCAGCCAGGACCATCTCTAAGTAAAAATACTTCTGCACATAGGGGTTCCCTTAACGCCAGATAGGCTCGAAAAACATCCTTCACGTAGGATTGAATTCCACCTTCGCGTTCAAAAATTTCTATAAACACGAAAACATGGTTGGCTTTTGCAGTCAATGGCTGACCTAAATTTATGTTTTCTCCCACTTTAGTGATTGACATTTTCGTTGATAATTGTTACTGCTCCCAAGCTGACCACGTCGCTTCTCCCAAGGGGAGACGCTGCGCGAACGCTCCGAAGTCAAAAGCTAAGGTAATAAGTCAAAAGTGAAAAAAGGAACCACGTCGCTTCTCCCAAGGGGAGACGCTGCGCGAACGCTCCGAAGTCAAAAGTCAAAAGTCAAAATCAAGATGTTTTTAACTTCGGTTTTCAATGCGTGAATTACATAAATTTATTGTATTATTTTTGACTTCTGACTTTTGATTTTTGACGAACCCGAAGGGGCTGGGGTTCTTAATTTTGACTTTTGAGATTCGTCTTTCCGCCGGCAAGACAGCGATGGCTTCTCTGCGAGACGCGCAAGGGACGCCTACGTCTCCGACGAACAGAACTTCGGTGCTTTTGACTTTTGAGGAACCCGTAGGGGTTGACCTTTGCCAAATCCTAGCAAAGGAGCAACTGTAACTCGAATGCTGTATTTACGGTATTCGGTATTTTTTTTATCACAAACCATTCACAAATTTACTGAAGACCATACTTGACGATGACCAGACAATTTCTACCATCTGCTGCACGTTCGTAGACAACGTGGTCAGCTAAGCGCCGCAACAGAAACCAGCCATATCCTCCTACTTGGAGAGTACCTGGCTCTGGCTCCGCGATCGCATTAGGATCAAAAGGTTTTCCGTGGTCCCAGATTCTCATCTCCAGTCTGTCAATCCATAAAGAGACGTCAATCTCAATGGTTGTCTCTGGCGGTAAAGCATGATGAGCATGACGAACAGCGTTAGTAAAACCTTCTACTAAGGCTAAGTTGAGGCGATGAATTTGGCTTTCTGACCAACCAAATTGAGACAAATTTTGCATACAAAAGTGATTAAACCATTGTTGCACCCGGTTTAGAAGCTTAAGTTCGCTCTTCACCGTCAGATGGTCTTGCTGCACTATGCTAAGCATTGACCCGTGACTTGAATATTAAGTGGGCGAAAAGTGTTTGTAAGCGTATTGGGGCAGATGCGACCTAGGTGATGAAAAACTAACGCCTGTTGATTATTTCTCAACAGTACATTTGCACTTGCTGAGAAACTCACAGGCGTCAATAGGGGTGTAGGGGTGTAGGGAGTAGGGGGGTAGGGGTGTAGGGGGGTAGGGGTGTAGGGGTATACGGGGAGATGAGGGAACACAACAATTAAAAACTAAAAATGCAAAATTCAAAAAATTTTAATTTTTAATTTTTAATCTTTAATTGATTTGTCCTTTTATTCCTCCCTTACACCCTTACACCCCTACACCCTTACACCCTTACACCCTTACACCCTTACACCCTTACACCCTTACACCCCTTCTTTCAATGACTTAGAACAGTCCTAGGGTGAAGGATTTATCTATTGGGAAGGTAGCACCAATACCAAGCCATAGGGTTACCAAGGTGCCAATGAGGAACACCGTAGTCGCCACTGGACGGCGGAAGGGGTTTTGGAACTTATTCACGTTCTCAATAAAGGGAACGAGTATCAGCCCTAAGGGTACAGCAGCCATCAATAGCACCCCTAAGAGTTTGTTAGGAACTGAGCGCAAAATCTGGAAGACAGGATACAAGTACCACTCTGGCAGAATTTCCAACGGTGTAGCGAAGGGATTTGCCGGTTCTCCAGTCGTAGCCGGGTCTAGCACAGCTAGCGCCACAATACAAGCGAATGATCCCATGATTACGATTGGGAAGACGTACAGTAGGTCATTGGGCCAAGCTGGTTCGCCGTAGTAGTTATGACCCATGCCTTTGGCGAGTTTGGCTCTTAACTGTGGATCGCTGAGATCGGGTTTTTTCAGTGTTGCCATTTTTTTATTTGCTCTCTTGCTTAAGTTTCAGGGCGTTGCTCTAATTAGGGGTGTGGGGGTGTGGGGGTGTGGGGGTGTGGGGGTGTGGGGTGTGGGGGTGTGGGGGTGTGGGGGTGTGGGGGAGAACAAAAATGCAAAATGCAAAATTTAATTTTGCATTTTTAATTGATTTACCCTTTTGTTCCTCCCCTACACCCTTACACCCTTACACCCCTACACCCTTACACCCCTACACCCTTACACCCTTACACCCCTACACCCTTAAATTACAAAGGACCAGAAATCCCTTGCTTACGAATCATTAAGAAGTGCAACAGCATGAAGACGGCAATTAGCCAAGGTAGTACAAACGTGTGAGCGCTGTAGTAACGAGTCAGGGTTCCTTGACCAACGCTGGCACCGCCGCGCAGCAGTTCAGTAATTAGGGTACCAACCACAGGAATTGCTTCTGGTACACCGCTAACGATTTTCACAGCCCAGTAGCCAACTTGGTCCCAAGGCAAAGAATAGCCTGTCACGCCAAAGGAAACGGTAATCACAGCCAGGATCACACCAGTCACCCAAGTCAGTTCGCGGGGCTTTTTGAAGCCACCAGTCAGGTAAACCCGGAAGGTATGCAAAATCATCATCAGCACCATCATGCTGGCAGACCAGCGGTGGATGGAGCGAATTAGCCAGCCGAAGTTCACTTCATTCATCAAGTACTCCACAGAGGCGAAAGCTTCTGTGACGGTTGGCTTGTAGTAGAATGTCATGGCAAATCCAGTGGCAAACTGGATGAGAAAGCAAGTCAGCGTGATTCCACCCAGGCAGTAGAAGATATTGACGTGAGGAGGGACGTACTTGCTGGTAACGTCTTCAGCAAGGGCTTGAATCTCCAAGCGCTCCTCAAACCAGTCGTAAACGTTGGCCATACAATCTCAAGTTCCTAGAAATTAATCGCGGTTGATAAATCTCCCAAATAGCTATTTGGGAATCTTAGCTCATAGCAATTTACTCATTTACTTATGAGCCTTCAGAGTGTTAATATTCTAAACAAATCTTAACATTCTGGAAAAAGGGAATGTATTGCGTTCTCTTTGCACCCAAACACCAGGGACGGAGGACACAAAGTAGATCTTATCGTTTGTTGAGTGGCATTTGCACAGACTCAGTTGGCTAAACCAGTAGAGAGGGCAATGCAGCACTTCTATAAAAAAAGTAACATAGTCAACAGAGAGTTTTCATAAACAAACAACATAGCTGGCATCAAGCTTTGGCAATTTGGGTTAAGAATGAAAGTCAAAATGGGGTTCATGCACAAAAAGGTTTTTCGGTTGGGATTGTCAGTGCTATTGGCGTTTTGGGTAGGCTTTGGCAGCTTTTGCCAACCTGCAATGGCTTTGACCACTGAGCAAAAGCTAGTAGCAGAAGTATGGCGAATTGTTCATCGGACTTATTTGGATGACACATTTAATCATCAAAACTGGACTGCGGTACAGCAAAAGGCTCTGGAAAAGCCACTCAAAGACCAGCAAGCAGCTTATTTAGCAATCTCCAGGATGCTATCGAGTCTTGACGACCCTTTTACCCGCTTTCTAGACCCGGAGCAATACCGCAGTTTGCAGGTGAGTACTTCTGGGGAACTCACAGGGGTGGGATTACAAATTGCCCAGAATCCGGCAACTGGTGGGTTAGAAGTTATTGCTCCCATAGCAGGTTCACCAGCAGAAAAAGCAGGTATAAAACCGCACGATAAAATCCTCAAAATAGAAGGCTTCTCCACAGACAAACTCACCCTAGACGAAGCTGCTGCTAAAATGCGCGGAGCAATTGGTACTACTGTCACCCTACTGATTGAACGAGTTGGAGAGGCACAAAAGGAAATTAAACTGACACGCGATCGCATTGCCCTTAACCCAGTTGTGGCAGAATTACATTCTTCCCCCCAAAAAATCCCCATTGGCTACATTCGCCTGACTCAATTCAATGCTAACGCCCCAACAGAGCTAGCAAAGGCCATTTCTAATCTAGAAAAAAAAGGCGCTGCTGCCTATATTCTCGATTTGCGTAATAACCCAGGCGGGTTGTTGCAAGCGGGAATTGAAATTGCCCGTTTGTGGTTAAAATCTGGCACTATTGTCTACACTGTCAATCGAAATGGAATTCAAGGCAGCTTTGAAGCATCTGGTTCAGCACTGACAGACGATCCTCTGGTTGTTTTAGTCAATCAAGGAACTGCGAGTTCGAGTGAGATTCTTGCTGGCGCTTTGCAAGATAAGGGTCGTGCGCTGTTAGTGGGAGAAACCACCTTTGGCAAAGGCTTAATCCAGTCTTTATTTGAGTTGTCCGATGGTTCTGGCTTGGCTGTCACAATTGCTAAGTACGAAACCCCCAAGCACCGAGATATTAATAAACTAGGTATTCAGCCAGACAAAGTCATCGCCTCTTCACTCAAATCCCGCGAACAAATTGCCACAGCAGCCGATACCCAATATCAAGCAGCCGTTGAACTTTTAGGAGTGGGGAGTGGGGAGTAGGGAGTGGGGAGATGGGGGGATGGGGGGATGGGGGGATGGGGGGATGGGGAGATGGGGGGATGGGGGGATGGGGGGATGGGGGGATGGGGGGATGGGGAGATGGGGGGATGGGGGGATGGGGAGATGGGGGGATGGGGAGTGAATTCATAATTCATAATTCATAATTCATAATTCTTTGGTAAGCATCATCTATCACATGCTTACCTCTAAGAAAGCCTGTATAAGCACCAGGACAAATGTACTGGAGGGTTTGTGGTGTGAAGCTTTCTAGGAGAAGATGGAGGCTTTTAATTTGTCGGTGCCAGTGAAAGGTTTTAGCTGTTCGTAATGGGACTGGTTCACCCTGGGGGTTGGGGAGTAGATGACGCCCAGAAAATAGTACACCCCCAAGGTTACTGTAGTAAAGACAAGATGAGCCTGGAGAGTGACCTGGTGTCCAGATTAATTTTACTATGGAATCTAAGCTGAGTTCTTGACCAAAGGTAGTTAGGGTTAATCCAGGTAATAGATACGCTTCTTGCTCTTGAATCAAAACCTCACAGTTGAAGATTTGCTGAATTTCTGCTGTTTTACCAATACCACCCCGATGAGTGAGAAATAAGCGACTGACGCCTCCTTGGGAATGCAAAAAATCTAGATTCGCTGTTTCATGTGCCGGAGAGTCGATCAGGATATTACCTTCGTTTCTTACAATGAGATAAGCGGTTCCTCCTAATGTGTCCCGATTGGGTGGAAATGCAAAAATGGTATCTAGGGCGAAGTCCGATGGCTGGAAACAACCCATGGGAATTTCGTAAGAGAGAACTACCCGTGGAGGCTTAGTTGTATAACTTGAGTCTGCTGGTATTGGACACATGAAACAAAACCGCGCTTGTGAGGGGCTGTTAACTGTTCGGGCGAAAAAATTGGTGTTTCCCGAATTGTGCTTGTTGAAGCCAGCTGTAGAGCTATCAACTGCAAGCACAAGGGTAAGATATTTCTAAACAATTAAAGATAGCATGACTTTTTGGTTTGTTCTTTTACTTGGATTAATTACTTACCTAATGGTGCAACGCAGTGTCGCGCAAATAACCAGGACGCCTGTGTGGCTGTTGTGGCTAGTATTGATGACACCAGCACTGTTATGGACAACTTGGACTGCAAAAAATGGATTGCAAAACCCACCACCACACTGGCTGGTTATCTGGCCGTTAGTTATCTGCCCTCTTTTATACTGGCTTTTGTTTCAGTGGGGGCGTAACTCGTTTAAGGGGACACAAATTCAATCCCAAGCCCCAAAATTACCACTATCGACTATACATCCTACCTCAGAGCCATTATCAGTGCGTCCCATTGAACCAACAGAAGAAACCCAACTGCGAAATTGTTTTCCTTGGTCTGTATACTACATCCAAGACATTGAGTATAGACCTCAAGCTGTTATCTGCCGAGGTCAGCTAAGAACTACAGCAACCAACGCCTACCAAAAAATTAAGGAAAATATTGAAGCGCAGTTTGGCGATCGCTTCTTGGTCATCTTTCAAGAAGGTTTTAATGGCAAACCCTTCTTTGTCCTTGTTCCCAATACTCAATTTGCTAGAGGTAATGCCCCTAACCGTAACCAAGATCGGTTAACGCGACCAGGGTTAGCACTGCTGCTGTTGTTCGCTACGTTGGCGACTACTACCTTGGTTGGAGCCAGAATTGCTGGTGTTACCTCTACCGCAGTGCAATCTAACCCAGCTATACTTCTGAAGGGATTGCCCTATGCCTTAGCGCTGATGTTCATTTTGGGCATCCACGAACTTGGTCATTATTTGACAGCTCGATACTACAAAATTCGTTCGACGCTGCCGTATTTTATTCCTATGCCCTTTTTCTTGGGGACATTTGGTGCATTTATTCAGATGCGCAGTCCCGTACCCAACCGCAAGGCTTTATTTGACGTAAGTATTGCTGGCCCACTTGCTGGCTTTGTCGCCACTTTGCCTTTACTTATATGGGGGTTGGCACATTCCCACCTCATTCCCATGCCTGAAAAAACAGGTTTACTAGATCCCAATGCTCTCAATCCCAATCATTCTATATTAGTAGCCCTGCTCTCAAAGTTAGCGCTGGGTGTTAATTTAACACCAAAATTAGCTATTGATTTGCATCCAGTAGCAGTAGCTGGTTTTTTGGGACTTATAGTAACTGCATTGAATTTGATGCCAGTGGGACAATTGGATGGGGGTCATATTGTCCATGCTATGTTTGGGCAAAAAACCGCAATCATCATCGGTCAAACTGCTCGCTTGTTGCTGCTGCTCCTTTCTTTAGTGCAGAAGGAATTTTTCTTGTGGGCTATTATACTATTATTCATGCCCCTCATTGATGAGCCGACTCTGAATGATGTGTCGGAACTCAATAACGGACGTGACATTTGGGGTTTGCTGGCTATGGCTTTGTTGGTGGTGATTGTGTTACCACTACCGCAGGCGATCGCTCACTTGTTACACATTTAACACAGGTTCGAGTTGACCTAATTTGCTAAGATAAGAATGCCATCGCCTGCCAGCATATGCCTTCTCCATTTCCGGGGATGAACCCCTACTTAGAAAATCCTGCACTTTGGCCAGAAGTCCACACTCGATTGATTGTGGCGATCGCTGACGCACTTGGTCCTCACCTGCACCCCAAGTACCGCGTAGCAGTTGAACAACGAGTCTATCAAATGATAAATGATATTACCGCGTTAGTTGGTAATGCTGATCTTGTTGTCAGTCGAAATCTCAACACTGAAAAACAGCAGTCTAACATAGCAGTTGCTTCCCCGCCAGCCACTCCTGTCACCGTCACTGTTCCCATCCCAGAAGAGGTGCGGGAAGCATATCTAGAAGTGCGGGAGGTGGGAACTGGGGAAGTGGTGACAGTTACAGAAGTTCTCTCCCCTAAAAATAAGCGTTCAGGAGAAGGACGAAACGCATACGAGAGCAAGCGTCAACAAATCCTGGGTAGTTCCTCCCATCTCGTAGAAATTGACTTGCTACGAAGGGGACAACCCATGCCTATTTTAAATAATAATATTCAGACAAGTTATCGAATTTTGGTGAGTCGAAGCAATCAACGTCCTAGGGCTGATTTGTACCCCTTTGAATTGCAACACCCCATTCCATCCTTCCCCTTACCCCTGCGTCGCAAAGATACAGAACCCATAGTAGACTTGCAAGTTTTGTTACATGGCGTATACGACAGAGCAGGGCTTGACTTGGCAATAAATTATACTCGTGAGCCAGTTCCCCCATTGTCCGAAGTTGATGCGGCTTGGGCAAATGAACTGTTACAACAGCAAGGTCTGCGGGAAGTAATGTGAGTTTATATATGAAAGACTTCGCCTGTGAAACACACGGCTCTGTTTCAGCTTCAAATATCTTTAATAGTTCTTCCTCATCAATCTCATAATAGCATATCTAAAATGATTAGTCAATTGGATTTATACTCAATCTCCAACGAATTTGGTAAAAGTTCGTAGTGAGGACTTCAGTCCTCATCTCCAGGACTAAAGTCCTCACTACAAACATTAATTAACGCTGTTTTATGACTTTGGGTAGAGAATAATCTCATAAAACCCCGACACAGGTGCGGCTAAACGAACAAAGTCCTCGTTGAGTGGGAGTAATCTGAAAATAGGGGTTTCTAATTTAATTAGCGAGAGAGTAATAAAAGAGCGTTAAGGTACAGCACTACCCCTGTTAAGGTGAAGCGTAAAAGTTAAGTTTTTCTTCGTGTTCTTCGTGCCTTCGCGGTTCAAAAATATTTTTAAACCGCGAAGACGCGTTCGCGTTAGCGAAGCGGTAGCGACGAAGGAGCGTCAGCGTCTCCCCTTGGGAGAAGAACACGTTCGCGCAGCGTCTCCCCTTGGGATTCGGTCAAATGTCGAAAATTGGACATGATTTTCCAAATTTTTTACCCACCTTAACAGGGGTAGGTACAGCACCTACTTTTCAATTCACAGGCTAGGAATGCCATTCGGGTGACGCACTACAATTGAAGAAACTCAATGATGGCTACTGACATGGTATCAATTCCTATCACCTTGGAACAACTCATTACGGCTGTGCAACAGTTGCAACCAGACGAACCGTTGGTTCAAGTGGATTTACCCTCAGATTTGACGGCTTTAATTCAAGAACTTTATGTCCAACCCCCCGTTGATGACATTACAGACGATAACATCATGGCTGAAATTAAGGCTGTGCGGCAGCAATCTCACCAAGCATGACGTTCCGAGTAGTTATCGACACTACTCCCGAACCGCCCGAAGATTACCTATTTAATAAACCGCGAAGACGCAAAGGACACGAAGAAAGAAGAGAAAGAAGATCGGTAATCTTACACTGGGAAGAGATGGTCATAAATTTTACTGACAATTAATGGATTACTTAAAAATAGCCTTTTTCCTTTCCCCTCAAGGCATTAATTCCTGTCACCCTTGAATGCAGGAGCGAACGTACAGCACCAAACAACAACAACAAATGGTGATGGATGGTACGAAAGGAGGGGCGAACACAGTTTTTTGCGAAATCTTCACAATAATCCCAGTGTATTCACACTTAGTATCCCTTTATGTCTCAGGCTAGGCTAGACATAGCTTACTTAGGGTCAGGGGTGATATGGAATTTTTAGTTATTGATACTGAAGGCAAACCAGAATAAAGTATTAGGCGAGGTTCCTGCTGATAACTTACTGAGGTTGAAACAGAGAATTTTAGTACGTTTTGCGGGTCAAATCTGGCGGGTACGCAAGATTTCAGTGGAATGTATTTTGGTTGAACCAGCACAAGGAAAAGGCAACGTCCTTGACTTTACCTATTCTGGTAGAGGAATTGGTTGTGATGCTTTCGTTTGCAATCGTATGTGGCAAATTATCCACAGCGAAGAATTGCCTTTTGATGTTCTCTCTCCACACCTACGTGAAAGCATTTCAGAAACTAAAAACAGCTTGCAGCATGTTTGTAGTTTTGAGCAAATTCCTTACAATAGGTCACTCCAAGGAATCCGCTATTTTACCTTCGGAGGATACTTGGTAAACAAGGCTGTAGGTCTCATAACACGGCAACTAGAGTTCAAAGCAGATGATAATTCCTTATTAGTTACTTCACCGATTGACTGGAAGTCGATTCCGACTGACCCCCAAGCATATGAACCAATCTTTCATTTATTATTCGAGGTATCATCCGAACAATCTATTTATCAAATGTTACTACCTTCTGAACTCCAATTGCGCGAGTTTATTCAAGACTGGATAAAGGATGAGACAGTTGTCCATGTCCTAAGTCGGTTAGTTCGTTCAAGACTGATAAAAATTGAATCGAATATGTGGCTTTAACACAAGTTTCTAAGTTTAGTAGAGGAGAAAGTAGCGAGCGTGATATGAGCCGCCATGTAACGTCTGAAACTCTTGCTAAGAAAGGTTTACAAAAATAAAATGACTTGTTGACACTAACGCTCTTTTATTACTCATTAGCAAATCGTTAAAGCCAATTGGTGTACCGAGGTTAGCAAGCTGATCGCGAATTGGTCCAGCAATTAAAGCCGCAATATCATCGAAGGAAAATGAGACGAAAACTTTAAGAAAACTTTGCTGTCTCCTCCAAGATGCATCAGGATTCCTGCTTTTCATCGCTCCATAAAATAGCTCCATCTTGACTGCTGAATCAAAGTATGAGGTGGTATATATGAGCGCACAGATTCCCATTATATTAAAAGCATATCCGACAAATTAGCAACTTGTCAAGAGGAGAAATAAAAATTTCGCGCCAAGTTAGCAACAGTGAATGAAGGTACCCCTATTGAACCCACATTCTGCACCCACAACATACCTCAAAAGTGCTGAAGCCAAAGTGATACATTATTTGTATGGTGATAGAACCTAATTAAAGCCAGCTACACAAAAATTATGGCAGCCCCACAACCAAAGTATAGTAAAGAAGAATTTGCACGACTGGGTGATGAGATTTACACACACGATATTTACCCACAACTTCAACCAGATAGTCAAGGCAAAACAGTTGCGATCGACATTACTACAGGTGCATGGGAAATAGATGATGATGAGATTTCAGCTTGTACTCGTCTTGAGGCACGTTACCCGAATGCACAAATTTGGATTGTAAGGGTTGGTTCTCGGTATGTTCGTCACTTTGGTGCAAGTAGTAGTCAAAAACCAAAAACAGCATGATCACAGGGAAAGTTAACGCTGACTACGAACCAATTATTCGCATTGCAATCTGTGATGCACTCACAAAAGTACACGAACGAGATGCAGTAATAGATACAGGTTTCGATGGTTGGCTTTCCCTGCCTCCAGATTTGATTGCTGGGTTGGGGCTGAACTGGAAAAGACGCGGACGAGCATTATTGGCGGACGGTAGCGAAAGTATCTTTGATATTTACGAAGCAACAGTAATTTGGGATGGGCAGCTTTTAACAATTCCAATTGATGAAGCCGACTCCGATCCACTTGTTGGAATGTCGTTAATGGAAGGTTACGAGTTGAACATACAGGTTATTGATGGGGGTACGGTGAAATTGATGAAATTACCTAAAGATTAAAAATCTTGGACATTGCGTTGCGATACAGAAACTACCTCACATTAGTGTTAAGATCATTTACCTACCGTCAACCTATGTAGAGACGCGATTAATCGCGTCTCTACACCCGTGAAATCCCCACAAACAATCCTTAACACCAAGCGTATTGGGATATAACGGATGAGTTATCTATCCGTTACATCCACGCTCAAGACCCTAACTCGACACCGACTTAGCAGCCGCGTCAACTTTTGCCGCAGGTTGACCCCCACCCATGCGAATCTCAGAAGTGAAGGAAGCCTGGGTAAAGCCACCAAAACGCTTCACCATACTCGTCCGCATACGCAAATTGGGACTGGCAAACCAAAGTCGCTCCTCAGAAGACATGGTTTCAGACTCAATGGTTAGGGTCAATGCATCATCACTGCCCATATTATAGCGTCCGACCACTGGGGTCCTGTCGTCGTAGACAATTTCCTGTAGCAACTTGCCTTCATTGGGATTCCCTTCATCTGGCACAATTACTAACACCGTAGAACCACTTTGTTTTTCTTGATCTGAGTCCATTGTGCCGTTCCAGTTGACTCTAGCACCACAATTTGCACGGCTGGGGTCAATTTCGTATTGTTGACACAGTTTGACCACATCTGGATGATCAGACGCCAGCATCTCAATGATGAGATCTGATTTGCCGTTTTTTGATTGTTTAAAAACCAAATCGTGGCTAGTACGATGCGAAAACCATTTACCTGCACTCAACTGCAAAAACTCTTCAATAGTCATGTTAGTTGTTGGTTGTTGGTTGTTTGTTGTTTGTTGTTTGTTGTTTGTTGTTGGTTGTTGGTTGTTTGTTGTTAGTTGTTGGTTGTTGGTTGTTAGTCATTAGTCATTCCCCCCACTCCCCACTCCCCACTCCCCACTCCCCAATTTCTACTCCCCACTCCCCACTCCCCACTCCCTACTCTCTACTCCCCACTTCTTCTAGCTTCTTGAGAGAAATCCTCGCGGCTTCAGCAACGTGGGGATGGCTGTCTTTTTCTAGATATTTCAAAGCAGAGACACTCTTGGGACTGGGAAGATTACCTAAGGCTTCTGCGAGACGTTGTCGTATCAACCAATCTTCAGCTTGGGCAAAGCGCAGGATCTGATCGACAGACTCGATATCTTTGATTTCTCCCAATGCAGCGATCGCCGCTTGTTGAATAACGACTTCCTCACTATCCAAAGCACTAATGAGTGCATCATGAGCACGAGGGTCTTTAAGATTACCAAGGGCGACAGCAGCACTAAAACGCACTAACCAGTCGGTATCTTCATAAAAAATCCGTACCAATGGTTCAAACGCTCTAACATCAGCTAAGTATCCTAGGGCACCAGCCGCATCAGCGCGAATACCATAATCTGGGTCATTTTCGAGAATTTGCACTAGAATGGGGTAACTTTCTGCTGTTTGTTTGATTCCTAAGGCAAATATTGCCATTGATCTCAATTGGAGAGATTCGTCATCCAACACTTTTTTAATCAATGGTACTGCGTCCTCTGCGGGAATCTGCCGTAGACTAGCAAGGGCTACCATGCGATCGCGCAAATTCGGACTTTCTAACTGAGTAGAAATTTCTTCTAAGCTGAGATCTGCCATTTACATTAAAGCATTTTCGCTACTGATATTTTTATAAGTATAATTGCTGCGAGGAGGGAGGAGTTAGGAGTTAGGAGTTAGGAGTTAGGAGTTTTTTTAACAACCAACAACCAACCACTAACACTTAACTCATAATTCATAATTCATAATTCATAATTCATAATTCCTCTCTTTTCTGTTGAAGTTGGAGCATAATTTCTGCGTGTACCTCGCGGGTAATTGGGTAAAAATACGTTAATACTAAGCCACAAATCAAACAAATGGTGGGTAGGGGACCAATGGCGATGCGGATAGCTAGGAGCGCACTCGGAGGCTGGGTGGGGATAACATTCCCAGTACCTGAGATGTATCCTGCCCAGCCTAAAGCTTTTAGCACTAAGAACAGTGCAAGTGCTAAACCGATTTTTTGCAGGAGAACCATAAAGCCATAAAATATACCTTCACGTCGCTGACCAGTTGTGAGTTCATCTAGTTCAATCACATCTGGTATCATGGACCAAGGAATGAGATATGCTGTGGAAACGCCAAAACCTGCTATTATACCTAAAAAGTACATGAGAACAACTTGACCGGGCTGGAGGAAAAAAAGTCCAGCCTGAGCGATAATCCACAGACTCATACCCATGAAATAAACTGCTTTTTTGCCCACTCGCTCACTGATGCGACTCCAAACAAACAGCATCACAAGGGCGGTTCCTTGAACAGCGAGAGCTATTTGTGCTGACACAGGTTGTGGTAAACCCATCCAACTCACCACGAAGTAGGGAATTATGGAAGCTGTTATCTGTACTCCGCACCAAGAGAAGAGGTAGATACCAATAACAAATAAAAAAGGTCGATTGTTGAAGACAATTTTCAGTTGCTCTCCAAAGGGTAGGGATTCAGAATGATTCGTCCTTTGGTGTTGCGCTTCAACAATTGCCATGCGATCGCGTGTACCCCAAACACACCAATAAACTGGTAATATGGAAAGGACAGCACAGACACCGCCCAGCACTAAATACTGCTGAGCAGAATTATTTTTAATTAAAGAGAAGATAATTTGGGCAAGTATGAGAGATAGAATGCTGCCACTAATGGAGAAGGCAAAGCGAAAACTATTGAGGCTGGTGCGTTCGTTGTAGTCTTGGGTAAGTTCTGGCGTCAGGGCTGAGTATGGTAGATTAACGGCAGTATAAGCAGTATTAAAGAGAATAGCAATAACTAAGTTAAACCAAAATAAACCCCACTGATTAGCAACTGGGTCACTACTAAAGTGAGGTACAATCCAGTGGAGAAAAAAGAAGACTCCTAGAGGAATTGCCCCAAATATCATCCAAGGATGTCTTCTTCCCCAACGAGAACGTGTCTTGTCAGTCAGTGTACCAACAAACGGGTCATTAATTGCATCCCAAATACCGCTAAGCAGGCGAATATAGCCAGCCAATCCGGCACTCAAACCCACCACATTGGTGAGGAACACTGACCAGAAAAACGCCAAAATGTTAGCGGTGATGGCAGTTCCCAAGTCCCCAGCGCCAAAAGCCAGTTTGGTTTTTAAATTCAGTTTTTCACTCTCAGGAGTTGGTTGGGGAGAACGATGAGGGGCAGAATCGGTCATACTATAGCAATCCTATTTAAGATCGGGACAAGGGGGACAAGCCGCTACGCGGAAATTCAAAATTCACGCATTCAAAATTCAAAACACTTTTGACTTTTGACTTTTGACTTTTGACTTTTGACTTTTGACGAACCCAAAGGGGCGGGGGGATGAGGGGGAGGTGTACGGAATAAACTTTTTGTGCTATAGGAATCATATTTGATTTTTAAAACATAGTAGGGTGGGCACTGCCCACCAAAACCTGGATATGGTGGGCAGTGCCCACCCTACACTACTTAAAATTTTTCATGAATGATTTAGGATTCCTATATGAGTGAAAGATTGCTTTATGTCTGAGGCGATGTGCTAGTAGTCTGACAAGTCAACTTTGATAGGTTTGACAGATTTTTAGAGTCGTCAAAATCTTTCCCCACTCCCCACTCCCCACTCCCTACTCCCTACTCCTTGCCTTCACCGGTCATTTTTGGGTTGCCAGACTACTAGATTGGCCTCGCTCATATTAAAATAAATTGCTTGCTATCCAGTATTAGCTATAAATCACGCCCCTTATGCCAGACCTTTACATTTCTTGGTCAGAGTATTACCAGAAAATTGAACAACTGGCTGCTCAAATTTATGAATCCCATTGGGAATTCAACCAAATTGTCTGCCTAGCCAGAGGGGGACTACGAGTAGGAGATATTCTCTCGCGTATATATAACCTACCTCTAGCTATTTTGGCAACATCATCTTACAGTGGTTCGGGCAAGCAAGAAAGAGGCAACCTCATTTTTTCATGCCATTTAACGATGACCACCCAAAATCTAGGTTCCCATATCCTCTTGGTAGATGATTTGGTTGACTCTGGAATCACACTTCAAGAGACTATCCCATGGCTGAAACAATATAGTAATTCCCCAATTGAAGAAATTCGCACTGGCGTTATCTGGTATAAAGCCTGTTCGGTCATAGTTCCCGACTACTATGTCGATTATCTGCCTGAAAACCCCTGGATTCACCAACCATTTGAACACTACGAATACATGAACCCAGCGGATTTATCCCTTCCTTCAAAAGCATCTGAGTAAGTGGCGTGAATAAAGATAGCTTTCCTTTAAGTTAAGGGGTGCAAGCGCCCTTACAGTAGTAGAGACGCGATTAATCGCGTCTCTACAGGGTTTTGCTTAGTAGGTTTGAAGCATTTCAACATTTGTATTTGTTACGATAGTTGATTTACATGCGTAAAACTACTTAAATCCATGGTTACTAATTACGAACGCTATCGGCAAGCAGAGTTTAATAGACCAGAACACTATCCCTTAAATCAGTCGGTAAACCTAGAGATTTATCGACCAATCGCCTCTTGGATGGGACGGTTGATTTTGCCCTTGAAGGAGGAACGTGAATCAGGTGTTCAGTTTGAAGTGCATCACGCAGACCCCAAATACGAAGAATTGGTGGGACAGGTCGTGTATTTGAAGTGGATTGACGATCCCAAAGCCAAAATATCAGTTCAGTCGCTGAAAAAGGATGTTAACTTTACCAAGGAAGCACTTGACAACTACAAAAAGGGGAAAATTGAGCCAATTCGCGTGAATGATTGGCGACAGGTTACTCCATTGGAGTCACTGGCTGGTTCAAGACCCAATGATGATGTGATTGTCATGTTGCACAAGCCGATGGTGGTTGATGAGCATGGGAATATTCCTCACCCCCTCAAGCCTTCACACAAAGCTGTCACCCTTTATATTACCAGTGAACCTGTTCAAATTTCAGGACGCTTTTATGGATTAGTGAAGTTTTTACAGCCCATCCAACCAGGTAGTGAAGAATTCCGGGTGGTTCATTTCAATGGCGCTTCCGGTCAGTTTGATGGAGTTGAGGAAGTGGTACGATTGCCGCAGGTGATTCCTTTTGAGAGGGTCATTTACCCCTCAATCAGCGACGGTATAGAAAAGTCTCCCCTGAATGCTGATGGGTGGTATATTTACGGTGCAAAAGATGCGGACGAGATGTTTGTTGTGCAGGCGCTAGCCCCCCGTGCGTTGTTGCGACTCCAACCCGAAGAGGTGCTTTTTGGCAAAAAAGCAGCAATAAAGTATCTCAGAAAAAGCTGTTGGCAGGATATCATCAAGCACAAAGGACAAATACAATCTGTTCTTTTGAGTATGAAGGACATGGATAGCAAGAAAGCAGTGTCCCGTTGGCATGAGGGAGACCGTGCCTTGCTTGTACACCTCTATGGTGGTATTGGCGGCAAAAAACGAGAAGCCGCAGCTAAATTCCCGATCTACTTTGGTCATTTCGCCTATGGGGAGGCACAGGTGGTGCGGGAACCCTTGACAGGTGAGTTGCGCTTTGACATTAAGTATCACCAAGTTTATTGCCACAATGATGATGCGCTGATTGCGGGTACCTTGTCTTGGATTCGTTATATGGGCGATCGCCAGTTTGGTTGGTTAGGAATTCGTCCCGTTTCAGATATCCTCATCAAGTTAGATGCTTTCACTGAAGACTACGAAATTAATGGAGTGAAGCACTCACCATTGAGAGTTCTCATCCATCAACTTGAAATCATGACAGCGCGTTACCGAATTGGGGATGGTACAGGTGCAACCTATATTGGTCCGGCAAACAATTGCGCCCAAGATTCTAACCAAGCATTGTACGCAGCCATTAGAGGTATCCACGTTCCTATCCAATCCGATCCGCAGTTTAAAAATTGGTTACTTCGCCATCCCGAACTAGCCACCTGCTTCAAGCATTTGGGGAATTTAGCCACAGCCCTCAGGCATCAGCTATTGCCCTTTGGGGTAGCAAGGGCTGACTGGCGGAACTCAACACCAGACCTGGGGAGTTCTTTAGACAACGGTCTTCTAAAACAAATTTTCACAGGTTTAGTGACTTGGCGGACCATGCTGCCTCACAAGGCAAGCGATACCGTCACACAGATATTTATCGAACAAGAAGCGTCTCTATGGATACTCAGTACGAGTCAGGTAGGGAACTCAGATCCAGATATTGCAGCGATCGCCCCTTTTACTTTTTAGCTTCCGCATAAAATCGCGATTTATAGAGGTTTGCAATTGGTGTGAGGTACATCGGGTAGCAATACTGCGTAGGTTTTGAATAGTTGAGGTGCCAGAAACCCGGTTTCGTAGGGGCGTATTGCAATACGCCCCTACTACGAAACCGGGTTTCTAATTTTTGCAAATCCTACGCAGTATTGCATCGGGTAGGGGCTTTCCGACTGGAGTGCCCCTAGTACTCTGTCAACCGAAAACAAAAACCCCAGTGCGTTCAAACCATCTCAAACTCGAGATTGTTACTTTTGAGAAAATCATGAGTGAAATGATCCACAATATTTGTATCACTCAATTCCAAATTGTAAAAATCCACAACCTCATGCTCAAAATATGGCCCTGCGTGCCAAGTACCCACCTCTAACTTAATAAAGCAATTTCCGGGAATGCGGAAAGCTGCAATATCTTCTATAGCTGGTTCATCCACATCATTATTCGGAGGACAAACCGCCATTAACCAGTCCTTCCCGAACAGAGAACCTAGGCATTGAGTACATTGCACATGACGAGTAATGGTGTGAAAATTCCGCCCTCTACGGTGCAACTGCATAATATAAAAGCGGGGTACGCCTTTGTCTAGTAATAATTGAGCATCTTCTGCATCAAAGGATTTGCCGTCATTACTCGGAAAAATTACCTGTCCGTAACGACGAAAATTTTCTGGAGTTATCCATTCTGCCCGCAATTTTTGCACTGTCTTTGGTGTACTCATAATTCGTAATTCGTAATTGAGGAGAGAGGAAGTCAATTTATGTATGGAACAATGAGAATTTTCTACATGCTGAGCTTGATGGTTCCCATTGATGCGTGGGGTGATTACGAATTACCCTAACGTTTCGGTGTCTTTCAGTTGCTTGGGGATGAAAGACTTGGGAATTATTGAAGCTTGTTTTTCCAAATCAGTAGGTTTTGTATACCACCAAGCCCAAGCAATGAAAACTGCTTGAAAGGGAAGTCTCACAGCTTGTAACAAGTTTGAATCTGGTATATTGTCAACTTTAATGTGATTAACAGCCATATTAATATTGGCTGGAAAAACAGCGATAAAAAGTGCTATGAGTCCCCATGCAGCAGCTTGACTGACAGGAGGGACTAATAACCCAATACCACCCAAAATTTCATAAAAACCACTGAGGTAAACTAATCCCACGGGATAGGGAAGTTGAGGCGGTACAATTTTAGCATATTGGTCTGGAACGGTAAAGTGCGTCACGCCGACTATGATGATAGATACGGCAAGGATGACACGAAAGAGTTCCTTGAGATTGTTCATGTGTTTGCTCCCTTGGAGATAATTGCGTCCACTCCTCTAGTTTCTCTGGCTGATGCCACTTTGTGCAACAAGAAATACGACGTCCAAGCTTGAAACCCCTGCATTTATGTATGGGGTTCCCCACACCCTACCCCCTACCCCCTACACCCTTTTCATCGCTTCAGGATTGAGGATATTAAGAGAGAATTGGAGGAAGATAAAGGTATGGGATAAGAGCGATCGCTAAGGATGTAGGAAATTTTATGAGCTATAGTGAGTTTTCTTTTGTAGAAGTCATCGACCAATTTGGCTTAGTGACTGAAGAACGAATGGGTATTTTCGCAGATGTCCCAGACCTAGAGCCTAGCTTCTTGTTAAAGCAAATCCTGACAGAATATTTCCCATTGCTAAGAGCCAGTGACAACGAGAAACTTCGTTCAGAAGCTTTCATTTTCCCACTTTTGGCTGACTTAAGAAAACAATTGAACCAGTCCATAAATCTATTTTCTGGGATAGATTTTAATGTTGACGTGACTCAGGGATTAAACGGTTACTGCGACTTTTTGATGACACAATCCTCTGAGACTTTTGCTATTCGCTCACCTGTAATAATTGTTGTTGAAGCCAAGAAAGAGGATATTAACGGTGGTTTGGGGCAATGTTTGGCTGAAATGGTTGCCGCTCAAATCTTTAATGAGAAAAAAGGAGATAGCGTCCCTGCGATATATGGCACTGTGACAACAGGAACTAACTGGCTATTCCTCAAGCTAGAAGGGAAAACAGCCATCATTGACTTGGATGAATATTCGATTAAAAATCCCTCCAAGATTTTAGGAATTCTAGCAAGCGCAGTCAGTTATAAAAATGCCCTACAGTCAATTTACGACTAAAAATGCCGGCGCAACTATGTGGTAATCTGCTGCTAGGAAATGTCCCAAACTAGACTAAACCTAAGCCGTGTAACATATGACACTGACAACCATCAAGCTGTACGATTTGGCAGGAGATGAAGACGATCGCCGCTTTAGCCCAAACTGTTGGCGTGTACGTCTAATTCTCCTCCATAAGGAACTGCCCTTTGAAACAGTGCCTTGGCGGTTTACAGAAAAGGAAATCATTGCGTTCTCAGGACAGGGCAAAGTACCCATCATCACTGATGGAGACCAAGTTATTCACGATTCCAGGGCGATCGCCGAATATCTTGAGGAGAGCTACCCTGATAGCCCATCATTATTCGGTGAACCAGTAGGTTCGGCATTGTCGCGGTTTTTGACTACTTCCGCAAGACACGCGAAGAACTGTGTGGTGCGACCCTAGAGGCAATTTGTGCTGATCGCGACCATCGGGTTGTATCCTTTCGCAATAGTTTGACCCCACTACGTAACACTCTTGGTCACCAGCCTTTCCTTGCTGGACAGACACCAGCTTGGGGCGAACAGATGTTCGCCCCTACGACTGTGGTTTATTTACCTGAAAATTGCTGTTAGACCTTGAAAGGGCTGATCCTAGCATGAGATTTCCAATCAGTTTATTTTATTAAATGGATAATTAATAATATTTGTTTTTATCGGTAGCTCTGGCTAGAGTGAAATTAGCCAGAGATCTAGTAGTTGAGCTAAAACAGACTCACAAAGGGGTGTATTATGGCTAACAACATGCAGGTAGATAAAAATAATTTCCTTTACTGTTACTATAAATACCAAGGTCAATTCAAACCAGAGAACCTTGTATTCAATGCCAACCTTCAGGAATTTTCTCAACGGGTCGGCTATATCTGTAATCTAGAGACTAGGGGCAAAATTTCTCCCCAAGAGTCATACGAGCAAATTGAGGCTCTCTGGGAACAATTAACAAAGAGCTTCGAGTCACTAGGGATTGGAGGGGACGCAACCAATTGAGGTTAACAAGTACGGCAAGAATACATGATCGTCCTAGAATTTTGGGTTTTCTAATCCTTATCTTTCCAAGGGAACTTGGTTCCCATCTCGGTCAGCGCCGAGAAGACGAGATATAGGACAAATATACTAGCACTGATCAGAAAAATAACTTTGTCGTTATCCATAAACTGAGTGTCATGTCCATACAAGTGTTTATCTGAAGAAAGATATTACTACCCCAGAAGGATGCAATCCCCTACAATCAATATTATCGACTCACAATTCCTCCCAATCAGGACAATCTTCATTGTTCACCCCATGAGGGTGGATGGCACAAATTAAAGGAATGCCATTGTAATTGATTCCATGAAAATATTTGCATTCTTGGCAAGCAGTAGGCTTAAAAAGATATTCAACAACTGACTCTTGTGGTGGCATTAATTCTTCAGCTGCCTTTCTCCGACTCATATGACGAGCGATCTGCTGAAAGCAGCAGCGCTTCGCTATCGCAACACCACTCGTACTTAAAAACAAACCAGCTCCCACAGAAGCGCCACCGTAGAATGCCATCTTTTGAAAGATAGCCCGATGTGGTTGAATAAATTTCCCTAATTCAATAGTGCCTACGCCAGTTAACCCAATTAAGCAGGATGCACCCCCAATAGTTGCTGCTATCGCTCCACTCATTCCTGCTGATGCAGTCAAAATGGTTATTATTTCCGACTTTGAAAATTTCATATTTTTTTGCGTGTTCAACATATTTAATCCAGACGGGAACATAAATGTCCCACAACCCTTCGGAGATTACTGTTCCAGCAAGATGCGGAACCTTACCTTTGGGTTGCAAATGACTGAAGCATAGAAGTTCGCGCAAAAAATCACCAGAGAAAATAGTCATGTATGTACCCATGACTAAAATCACATTAGGAAATTATGAATTATGAGTTATGAAACTAAGTAATAGGGGTAAAAGTAGCGAAGATGCTGTTGGCGAAACATTTCGTTACATTTAGAAGGTCGGAAAATCAATGTTTTTAAAACGTTGGGTTCTATTTCATTCCACCCAACTTACGTAAAAATAAGGGTTTAGAGTATTAAGATATATTTCGCCAACAGCGTCAGCGAAGAGATAATTTGCCGCCACGCGACGGCTGAAAAGGATGTCTAGAAAGTGTTTCAGAAAAAAACTGCATCTGCTAAGCAGCATCAATTTGTAACCCTCCCACTTCTTCGGTGCAAGATGTCAGTTAAGCAGCAGCCACCTCAAGCCAAGAACTCCTACCGTAAAACTACGGTACTTGCAAAAAAAAAATAAAATTTTTATCAAGTAGAAATACTGAGGTAGATAGCTGATTACCGTATTTATACTGTTTAACTGAACGGTAGTGGTTCTGACAACTCTGTTGACAAGCGCACTGCTATGAACGAATTTACGCACAATTAAACTATTGAGGTCTCTATGATGATCGTGAGAATGGATCAGATCAAGAAAACTTTTGCTGCTTTAATGCAGTCTGCTATAGGTGCTTTATTGATTGTTTCTGTTGTGTTAGGTTTTGCTAACAATGCTTTCGCCTTAGATGTGAACGCAGGTCCAATCTGGAACAATGATGATGCAAAAGTCAAATGTCCTGTAGCTGCTCAAGTTTATGGTGCTCAATGGAATGGGCAGTGGACAACGACAGCACCCGGAAAAATGTCAGTTTGTGGCACTAACCTAAGCTTCCTACCTAAAGTTGGTGTACCCGGAGATGTATCCGCAGGTCCAATCTGGAACAATGACGATGCAAAAGTAAAATGCCCTGTAGCAGCAGCAGCAGCCCACGGAGCTTGGAATGGTCAGTGGACAACGATAATTTCAGGAGAAAAGTCAGTTTGTGGAGTTAAGTCTGCCTGAAGTGCTTTTTTGTAACTAGTTTAATGATATCATCTCCGATTAAATACTTGCACTATCGGTGAGGTTGTTAATAGTTAATGGTTAATTGCAATTAACTATTAACTATTAACTATTAACCACCAATTAACATAAGACCGAACTGGGTGAATGCGTCTGGGAGCAACATGTCAGTTAAAAACCTGAGTCAATAAAACTGGCTCAGGTTTTTTTGGGAAGCATTTTAATTGTTGACTCGATATATCTAGAGCGCCGATTCAGTAATAGACATGGACAAAATAGAACAGTGATAGGGCATTGGCACAAAACAAGCCATAAACATTCCAACACATGGTTTGCTCTATTTGGGCCTACCTGCTTAGCGACGTGCCATTCCTTGGGGCTGGCACTTGTAGCAAATTTTTTTCATAATTCATAATTCAGCATTCATAATTCTTCTGCCATCGCCTTCTTGTTTTAGAGAATGGGAAAGCGATGGACAGGGCGTGAGACAGCTAAGTACAATTTCTTACGCTATAAAAAGAATATGAGAATTCGTAAAAAACGTAACGCTCTGCGTCAATCGATGGCGGTGTTCCGCTACAGTGGGCGAGCTATCACATTGGTGTGGTCTACCAGCCGCTCTCTTACCATCCTCTTTGCCACTTTAACCTTAGTGGCTGGTCTTTTACCAGCTGCGGTAGCCTATATCGGCAAGTTAATTGTCGATGGGGTGGTTGCTGCTTCTCAAATTAATGCACATAACAGCGATTTTGTCAATAGCTATCGCCCCCTGCTTTATGTGGGATTAGAGGCGATCGCTGTAGCCGTCCTTGCAGGTAGCCAGCGTGGACTCACCGTTTGCCAGTCACTGTTACGGATGCTACTTAGTCAGCGAGTTAACGTTCTCATCCTGGAAAAGGCGTTAACCTTGGATCTTTCTCAGTTTGAGGATTCAGAGTTTTACGACAAACTCACCAATGCACGACGGGAAGCATCGGTTCGTCCTCTTTCACTGGTAAACCGCACCTTCGGCTTAGTGCAAAGCGCCTTATCACTCCTAACCTACGGCATTTTGCTGGTGAAATTCTCCCTTTGGGCCGTACTCATATTAATCATAGCTGCTATGCCGGCATTCTTTGCAGAAACGAAATTTGCGGGGGAAGCCTTTCGCCTATTTAGCTGGCGTGCGCCGGAAGCCCGAGAACAGCATTACTTAGAAACCCTACTTGCCAGAGAAGACTTTGCTAAGGAAGTCAAACTTTACCAATTGGGGGATATGCTGCTAGGACGTTACCACAGCCTGTTTAATAGACTTTATGGTGAAGACCGCGAGTTGACACTACAACGGGGGTGGTGGGGATATATCCTAAGTTTGCTGAGTACTGCTGCCTTTTACATAGCATACGCCTGGATTGTAGTGGAAACCGTAGTCGGGAAAATTTCCTTGGGAGACATGACAATGTATCTCACTGTATTCCGCCAAGGACAAAATACCTTTGCAAGCGCCCTCACTTCCATTGGGGGTATGTACGAAGACAATCTGTATCTTTCCACCCTCTACGAGTTCCTAGAAGAGGAAGTCCCAAAACCAAGAGGGAAAGCAACCACTGGTTTAAATCCCAAAGATGGAATTCGGTTTGAGAACGTATCATTTACCTATGCCGGAAGTTCGCAACCAGCCTTAAAAAATATTTCCCTACACCTGAAACCAGGAGAGAAACTAGCAATAGTAGGGGAAAATGGTTCCGGCAAAACTACCTTAATCAAATTGCTGACGAGACTTTACAGCCCAGACTCCGGACGCATCTTACTAGATGGCTTGGATTTGCGGGAATGGGATGTTGAGGTGCTACGGCGACGCATTGGTGTCATATTCCAGAACTTCGTCCGCTACCAGTTCACCGTTGGCGAGAATATTGGTGTGGGCGATGTGGATCGCATGGAAGACAAAACCGGGTGGGAAATTGCGGCTGAAAAAGGAATGGCGCGACCTTTTATTGAACATTTACCCGCAGGTTTCCAGACTCAGCTTGGTAAATGGTTCAAGGGGGGACAAGAACTCTCTGGTGGTCAGTGGCAGAAAATTGCTCTAGCCCGTGCTTTTATGCGAAGTCAGGCAGATATCCTGGTTTTAGATGAACCAACATCCGCAATGGATCCCCAGGCGGAGTTTGACATTTTCACTCACTTCCGCGCCCTTACTGAAAATCAGATGGTATTTCTCATTTCCCACCGCTTCTCCACAGTACGGATGGCTAACAAAATTGCGGTGATTGAAGCTGGGGAAGTTGTGGAACAGGGAACCCATGAAGAATTGTTGCAGACAGGGGGACGCTATGCGACACTGTTTTCATTGCAAGCAGCAGGCTACCGCTAGGGGGAGTGGGGAATGGGGAGTGGGGGAGTGGGGGAGTGGGGGAATGGGGGAGTGGGAAATGGGTTAGTTGTTTGTTGCAACTAACAACTAACAACTAACAACTAACAACTAACAAGTAACTTCTTATGGAATTTATCTCTGACCCACCAATTCCGGTGAAAATTCAAAAGATGAAGGAACGGGTGCGGTGGCTGCATCCAAGTATTGTCCGGCGAGGAATTGACCAAACCTCGATGGTTCTGGACGATGGCAACTCCCATAGTCCAGAATTTTCTTTTATGGTTATAGGTGATACTGGCACGAGGTCGCATTACGAACGCCACCCCCAGCGACAAATCGCCGAACTGATGCTTGCTCATTTTGATCAGTGTCGTTTTGTGTTGCACACGGGGGATGTGATTTATGTGGTGGGTTCCCATGAGTATTACCAGACAAATTTTATTGAGCCTTACCGCGAGTTTTTGGAGGGAGGCGAAAACTTCAAACGCATTCGTTATAACCAGATGATGTTTAAGATACCGATACTCCCGGTGCTTGGTAATCATGATTACTACGATATGCCGTTGATGTCCCGCTTGTTTGCAGGAACCACACTCCCCCTGCGTCGCCTGATGGGCAAGAAAGATTTTGAGATTGGTTGGCACGGATCGTATCAAGGTGAGGCTTATGCACAGGCTTTTCTTGACTACTTGAAGGCAGCTGCCCCTAATGAACAGTTAGAACATCACTTAGACAGCTATTACACTGCTCAAACTAACACCGGACGCTGTTTGCGTTACCAACCCGGACGTTTCACTCGCTTACCCAATCGCTATTATACTTTCCGCTACGGGGGCATTGACTTTTTCGCCCTTGATTCTAATACTTTTAATGAACCCTCACCACTGAGAGCAACTCAAGAGGGAGAAACCCAACGTCGCCAACTCTCCAAGCGTCAATACGAGATTGAGCAAGAAGAACTACAAATTTTATCAGTTTGCTCTCGCCTAAACCCGAATATTCCCGAACAAGCCGAAAAATTCGATACCCTAAACGCCCAGTTAAACCAAATTAATGAGGTGAAAATTGATATTCAAAAACAATTGGAACCCCATAATGTCCCTACTACCGACTTTCAACAACTTGACTGGCTGCGAGACAGACTCATCGAATCTTGGAATACCAAGGAAGTGCGCGGACGTATTATTTACTTTCATCATCCTCCCTATGTCACTGAGGCAACCAAGTGGTATCAAGCACAAACTTTAGCGGTTCGCCACCATCTACGTTCGGTGTTCGATCAGGTTGCTGACACCGTTGGTTCCTTGACTCAGGGACGGTCAATAGTTGATTTAATTTTGAATGGTCACGCCCACTGTCTAGAATATCTTCGCACAACTGACACAGGACACGCTGACTCACACATCAACTGCATCATTAGTGGTGGTAGCGGTCATCTTCCCCGCTGTCAGCGAGACGATGGGTCAGAATTGATGGAGACTTTTGAGGATATTTCTGGTACTTACGACCGTAAAGTTGCGGATTCACTACTTTTTGTTGGTCGCAATGATTACGCTGTACAAAAGCGACTTCCCTACTCCTTTGTACGCATCGATGTTCAAGATGGTTGCCCACCCAGGTTTATCGTCAGACCATTTGTGGCGGAACTGTTTGAAGGTGAGTGGTACAATCATAATCTGGAACCGTTTCTCATCGGTGGAGTGGGGAGGAGAAATTTATAACACTCTCTTAGAGGCTTTAGGGCGTTGCTGAATCACGGTATGAATTTACACGCGCGTAAAGTCAAGGCTCTCAGTGCGCCGGCTTCCGGCGATCTGAACTGCCGCGCAAAGTCGCAAAGAGAAGGAGTTTTAAAATACCCAATTCTTTCATTTCATACTTCAATTCAGCAACGCCGGCTTTAGAAATACTCAAGATATAGAAACAACAACAATCTTATGAAATTAGACCGTATCACCAGCAATCCCAATCGGATGAATGGACAGCCGTGCATTCGTAATCTTCGTGTTACAGTTCGTCGGGTGATTGAGTTACTGGCTACTTACCCGGATCGAGAAGAACTGCGTCAAGAGTTCCCAGAATTGGAAGAGGAAGACATTCGGCAAGCTTTAATTTTTACCTCTTCCTACTTGGACGATCGCATTATTGAGATGCCTCAAAGCTATGAAACTGTTGCTTGATCAAGGACTACCACGCTCTGCTGCTGCGAGGCTACGTAATGTAGGTATTGACACAATTCACGTTAGCGAGATTGGGCTATCAGCAGCCGAAGACGGAGAGGTTATTCAAAGAGCAACAGAGGAAGAGCGTGTTGTTGTGACGCTCGACGCAGACTTTCATAGATTATTAGCCCTTTATGAAGCAACTTTTCCCTCAGTTATTCGTATTCGTATTGAGAGATTACGTGCCCAAGCATTGACCGATCTGTTAGTAAAAGTGATTAATGAATGTGAGGAAGAGTTACAGCAGGGTGCAGCTGTGACGGTAGAGCCAAGCCGAATTCGTATTCGTCGCCTGCCCCTGTTACCTGATGTCTAATGAAATGTTGGGATGTATAAAAAAATGAATGAACTCAGTTAAAGATAATTGTAGGTTGGGTATAGCGTCAGCGAAAATCCCTAATTTTTAAAATTTGGAATGTACAAAAAATGAATAAGTATCGAAAATATAAATATATTTTTCTACCTTTCACCGTGGTTATCTTAGTGATGCTGTCATACTTGCTGCTTGGGCGCGGTGATATGGCAAAAGTCCCTTGGACATCTACTACTGTTTACGAACAACGACTTGTCCATAGCCCAGATGGTATTGGTAAATTCTACATGGGTAGAGAGATAGCCCAAGTTATGGGTCATATGGCAGCTGGGTGGTTAGAACGACCAAGCCGAGAAGCCGAAGAACAACCAAGCAAGTTGGTAAAAAGCCTCAGCCTCAAACCTAATGATGTGGTGGCGGATATTGGCGCTGGTACAGGCTTTTTTAGCTTTCGTATTGCTCCCTTGATACCATCTGGAAAGGTGCTAGCTGTGGATATTCAGCGAGAAATGCTGGATATCATTGATTCTGGTAAAAAAGAGAAACACATTACCAACGTTGAGTCTGTGTTGGCAACCGTTTCCGATCCTACTCTACCACCTGAAAGTGTTAATTTGGTGTTGATGGTGGATGCGTATCATGAGTTTGAGTATCCACGAGAAGTGATGCAAGGGATTATGCGATCGCTTAAACCAGGTGGTAGGGTCGTGCAAGTTGAGTACCGAGGTGAAAACCCTTTTGTCATGATTAAACCTCTACACAAGATGACTCAGAAGCAAGCACGAAAAGAAATGGAAGCTGTTGGTTTAGTTTGGCGTGAAACCAAAAACTTCTTACCGCAACAGCACATCATAGTGTTTGAGAAACCGCCGGCATAATATCATCCTCCCGACCTTAACTTTCAGGTGGTATGAGGCTGGCGCTTTTGGTTGAACTATCCCAAACTATCCACCCGTATTTATTATCTAAGTCAATTGCTGTATTTGTGACTTTAAAATAAAGCTTGTCGCCAGTTCTGGTTTCAATAGCAAAGTCTGCTTTTTCGGCATATATCACCTTGAAACCTCTGTCTCTAAGACAGTACATTGCCCAAGCCTTCAGTGACTGCTTGTATGGTTCATGTGGAATAGGAGGTTTTTTGATTGTTTCCTCAATCACCTGAAAGATTTGCATTGGTTGTTGGTTGTTGGTTGTTGGTTGTTGATTGTTGGGTGTTGGGTGTTGGGTGTTGGGTGTTACTATTAGCTATTAACTATAGGAATCCGTGCAGGAGTAACAAACACCTCTCCCTTGTCCCCCTTGTCCCCCTTGTCCCCCTTGTCCCCCTTGTCCCCCTCCGATCTCAAATATGATTCCTATATTAGGCATTCACGATGCTTCAGGATCGCAGCGAATCTCAATCATAAACCCATCGGGATCATAAAAGTATACTCCTCTGCCAGTGGGACGAGTGACTGGACCGTGGGCGATCGCTATTTGATTTTCTTTGAGGACTTCGACTGCTTGGTCAAATAATTGCGGATCTATGTCAAAAGCTAGGTGATATGCTCTGGTGAAAGCCCTTTCTGGATTGGCATCTGGGGGTAATAAATCTGGTTCCCAAAATAAATCTAGGATAGTACCATCAGGGGTAACAAAGTTAGCGACTTTCCCTTTTGCTACCAAGTCTATTAGGGTAGCAGGAACCTCCTCGTTTGTCAACTCATGCAAACCAAGGAGTTTACCGTAGAAATCTCTAGAAGCTTGCATATCATGAACATTGAGGGCGATGTGGTGTACTCGCCGCAAATTTCCGATACTCAGAGCAGTGCTTGGGGTTGTAGGGTGAGACAGCATGGCAGAACTCAATCAGTATACAAGTGGGCAATACCCACCCTACTTATAATTTCACAAATCAAAGAGGATTGCTATACTGTGAGGGAGAAATATCTTGTTGGGTTGAATACTTATTATTAAGACTGACGCTCTGACGCGGTGACACACCGGACGCGGAGAGCTTTTTATGACAAGTAATTAACCGAACCTGATATGAAAGAGTTTTATTTAAAAATTATCATTTATCATAAAAAATTAACATGTATGATTTATTATTCGTTAGACTTTAAAAATATTGATTTCCGGCAAAATCCTGAGCTTTATCGAGTTGGTAAAGGCGAACAGGGTGTGCTTTTAGTAGAACCATACAAATCAGAAATTCTTCCGCACTGGCATTTTAAAACTCCAGAAATTGCTAGAGAGTCTAGCGAAAAAATCTATGAAATGTTTCTTGAATATTTGGATAAAGATGATTTTGTAGGTGCGGATATGGCGCGTAAATTTTTACAAATGGGTTATACGCGATCGCGTCGTTACGCTAATCACAAAAGCGGCAGAAAATATCAAAACAATCCTCAAAAAGCAAATTCCAAAGAAGCCGAAGCAGAAGCCAGAAAAGACATTTTACCAAATGAACCAGACCCCCTTAAAGCTGAATCGGCAGCAATTTTTAAAGAAAAGTGGATACAAGCCAAAACAAATGAAAAATATCTTCAGTTATTAGCAAAATATAAATAATATCATGTTCGGCAAATTAGTTATAATTTCCGCATCTGTGCAAAACTCCCTTGATCGCTTCTCCTCTGCCCCTCTGCCTTCTTAATGATAAGTCTTTAACCGGACATAATATAACGCAATACGGTGAGAGTGAGAATTTTAGTAGAGACGCGATAACCCTTGTCTCTACATAGGTTAACGGTAGGTAAATTATCTTAACACCAAGCGTATTGTGATATAACGTTTGTCTTGATCTTGCATGGAACATCTCTACATCTGTGAAATCTCGACAAAGTAAAAATCAAAAAAAGTGAGCATACTGATGACCAAAGACCTTTTCTTGGTGTTCTTCTTTGCGTCTTTGCGTCTTTGCGTGAGCCAAAAAAATTACGTAAGAGGTCTAATGTATTCATTGATTTGTGCAGTTTTATTTACTTAGAAATGTAAAGCAAATAATGTTATTAAAATCACACATTAAACTTACAACTTGAGACAGACAATTTACTTAATAATGTGCTTCTTTAGATTAATAAAGTTTTTATCTGTAATTGTTAGATTTGCCCTAGAACACAATCTGCATCAGACAGATTTAATCAAGGAGACCAGTGATATGGTTGAAAGCAGACAGGCTTTTGAAAACCAGGGTGGAAATGTTGATCGCATCACAACGGGTCAATCTTATGCAGGTTCGAGTAGTACAAACAGAGGTACTGGGGTAGCTAGCACCGAATATGGTACTCGCACGACCACAGGTCAATATTATCCTGATGCAACTGGCACAAACAGAGCTCCTGGGGTAGCTAGCACCGAATATGGTAGCCGCACGACCACAGGTGAATCTTATCCTGATGCAACTGGCACAAACAGAGCTACTGGGGTAGCTACATCTACGCCTCAACAAGCTGGTGGTTCAGCAAGAAAAGGCTGGAGTCCTTCATTAACTAATGCACTAATAGGCGGACTCATTGGTGGTACGTTGGGGTCTATAGTAGGGGCTTTGGCTGGGAAAAGAATAGGTCAGGGCTTGAACATTGCTGCAAAAGGCGTAGGAAACGCATCAAAGACTATTGGTGAGGGTCTTGGTCAAACAGCAAGAGGTCTTGGGGACGCGGCAAAGAGTGTTGCGGAAGGTGCTACCCAAGCCGTTGTTGGCGGTGCATTGGATACAGCTGAGGGTGTCGCTGAGGGTGTTCAGCAAACAGCAGCAGGTGCTTTGAATGCAGTACAGACCACAGCAGAGGGTGTTGGTCAAGCCGTAAAAGCTGGAGCAAACATAGCTAAGAGTGCAGTTGAGGGTGTCGCTGATTCGCTTGTGCAAACTGCGGCTGGTACACTGGACGCAGTACAAAATACAGCGCAGGGTGTTAACCAAGCCGTTCAAGGTGCAGTTGACACAGCAAAGAATACAGCTCAACAAACAGTAAAAGCTGGAGCTGACGCAGTACAGAATACAGCGCAGGGTGTTAGCCAAGCTGTTCAAGGTGCAGCGTCACCTGAAAATCAGGGCAATCAATATCAAGACCGGAAGGTTGCTGACAACCAGCTAATTAGGAATCAAGATCCTACGCCGACGATCTTTATTTCAAATCCAGAGCATACAGAGCTAGTTGTGATTGAATCAATTACCCGTGTAGATCCAAACGCACCAATATCTTCTGCTGAAGAGGAGTTGCTTGCACAAGAAATTGCTCGGCTTGACTGACTGTTAGAAACAGAGTCGGAGAAGACTGAATAATTCCTAATTAATTCAGGGACAGAGAAACTACCATAATTCGTAAATCGTAGCTAAGAATTTAATTACGATTTACGAATTACGAATTATATTGTCTCCTTGCCCAATCGAACTCTATTGGGCAATCAAGCGGACGCGGACAGGACTTTATATAAAGGAGAAGATGACTGTGAATGGGAACCAACAGCTTTTGGATCAGCCTCAGAACACTACCATTGTCCCTACAGATCAACCTGATGCTTATACAGAAGATAGAGGCACGAATAATGATCTAGCTAAAGTAGCACTCGGAGCACTTATTGGTGCTGCGTTGGGTGCAGTAGCTGTAGCCTTAACTCTTAAGGGTACCACCCAAAGAGTTAACCAAACTGTAAAAAGAGTAGGAAACTCGGTAAAAGGTGCCGCTGAGGGTGTTAACCAAACTGTAAAAGGTGTAGGAGATGCAATAACAACTGTAGCTCAGGCTGTTAACGACACTGTAAAAGATGTAGGGGATGCCGTCAAGAGTTCTGCTGTAGGCGTTAACGACACTGTCAAAAATACAGTAGATGCTGTCAAAGGGACAGCTGTAGGTGTTAACGATACTGTCAAGAATACAGTGGAGGTGGTCAAGGGTGCAGCTGTAGGTGTTAACGATACTGTCAAAGGGACAGTGGAGGTAACCAATAGTGCAGTTGAGCATAACGAGCAATCTGGTAGTCAAAGCGCTAACATACCTGACAACCAGACAGCCTACATGTTAATTCCAGTGGACAAAGATAAGGATAAGTGATGCTAATCCCTCATTTAATACCTTCTTTTTCTCAACAGGCTGTAGAGACTTTATATTTAACGTCTCTACCAGGACGACAATTGTAAGTTAGCCCGCATAAGCGGGCTATTATAAAAGAGAGCTTGACAAACCCGATTCGGGATAAATAGACGGACCTCACGTGAGTGGCTTCTGAAATCCTGGCAGCAGCGAAGCTATGACATTCCCTGATAAAGGTTTTTCTTAAAAAATGTTAACAATCTATTCTTTGCTGCACAGACCAAAAGCTTTCTCTTTAGATTCAAGTTCCGTCAGTAAATCTTCTAACCAATCTCGAAAAGTAACTCCTTCAACGACAATATAGCCCTCTTCCATATCAAACTCAAAAACTTCCCCCACCTTGCTGAAGATACTTTCTTGTGCTTCTACATAGATATCAGGGTCTAAGTTAACACACATAAACTTCTTGCCATCTAAATCCTCAGCAAAGTCAATCCATTTTGGATTCCAGTACTGTTCGTTATCTACAAATACATAGTCAAAAACCATTTTTCCTGCCATGTAGTCGGTCAAAAATCCTAGATCTGGTAGAGGTTGAATTACCCAGTTGCCAAGACGCCAAGCCCAATCGTGGCTGAATTTTTGATAAAATAGTTTGAGTTCATCAGGGAGCTTGATTCCGAGTTCGCTTTCAAACTCCAAAATTTCCTCGTCAGATGCTACTCTGGGAGCTGTAACACATTTAGTTTGTTCATGAGGCACAAGGTGTGCTTCAATTCGTTGCCATAATGTCTGCATATTGACACTCATAGGTCTCCTTTTAAGCTCTGTTAAGCGTGGGTTAATAATTGCTAGCCCTAGTGCTTTAGTATTTACAGATTACATGAGAACTTATATATTGATAAATTAATTATAAAAAATCGCTAAATAAATTTTTACCCCAGACTCATTCCTGATTAGACTCCTATAGGCGTAGACACGGGGCGGCGAGTCAAGAGACATCACCGACAACAAAGGCATGAAAATTAATCTTCCCCACTCCTGATTTTCGGGATAGGCTGACAGCGGCAAATATATCCACAATAGCCAAAATTCTAGCGTTACATTTTTTTAAGATGTACCCACTTATTAAAGCAGTAAAAAGTAGAATCAGGAAAAATCGAGACATATTTTATCACCTCTGAACTTGAAGCAGAAGCGTTTATGTCAGCATAATAAGGTTATTTTGGGTAAAAGTATATTAATTCTACAGGCAATTTGGTTTTAGATACAACATACTACCTATAATATCATGTCCGGTTGAATACTTATAATAGGATAGACGACCAGAGGCGGTTAGTGGTTATATCGAGTCCGTTTAATTACTGATCAGAAAAAGCTCTGGTGCGTCTCCGTGTCCCCGCGTCCCCGCGTCAGTCCTAATCATAAGTATTCAACCGGACATGATATTACTCCCGAACCGGTACACATGAAACGATAGAGCGTATTACCTTGGAAAGTAGCGTTTTCCACTAAAACACCCGATGCTGAACATTCCCCAACTACTAGCAACTGAATTAGACCTCAAACCTTATCAGGTGCAAAATGCGCTGGAACTTCTAGCGGAGGGTGCAACAATTCCCTTTATTGCACGTTACCGCAAAGAGCGCACCGGCGAAATGAATGAAGTCCAGCTGCGCGACATAGCTGACAGATACACTTATCTAACAGAACTCGAAGCAAGGAAATCGGTGATTTTGAATGCGATCGCTGAACTTGGTAAACTTACCCCAGAGCTAAAAACAAAAATCGAATCCTGTTTCCAAAAAACCGAACTTGAAGATTTGTATCTACCCTTCCGTCCCAAGCGACGAACTCGCGCCACCGTCGCCAGAGAGAAGGGACTAGAACCACTCTCCGAGTTCATCAAGTCTCTGAATGTCAAGAATGCTACATCAGCCTCACTGGATGCAGAATCAGCAAAGTATATTTCCGAGGATTCGGGAGTCAAGACACCAGAAGACGCCAAGAAAGGTGCTGCGGATATTTTAGCAGAAGAGGTAGCAGAAAAAGCAGAGTTGCGTGCATATCTACGGGACTACTTGCTTGAAGAAGGGGTGTTTGTCTCCCATATTAAAGATGATTATCCTTCAGGGACAACCAAGTTCGAGATGTATCGCAACTATCAGATGCGGGTGAAAAATATTGCACCTCATAATCTGTTGGCGTTGTGTAGGGGTGAAGCTGAAGGAGTGTTGCACTTTGAAATTTCCTTTAATGAAGATGTTGTACTTTCCTATCTAGAGTCCAAAGAAATTCAGACGAAAGACCGCGTCATTCGGGATTTTTATCAAGGGATGATCAAGGATGCATTTAACCGCCTGATGAAAGCTTCCCTGATGACTGAAGTCATGTCAGAGAAAAAAAAATCCGCAGATATGGAGTCCATCAAGACATTTGAAGCTAATTTGCGGGAGTTGCTGCTGTCTGCACCTGCGGGGATGAAACCAACGTTGGCGATCGACCCTGGCTTTCGCACTGGCTGTAAAGTAGCAGTCCTGGACGAAACTGGGAAATTTTTGGAATACCAGGCGATATTTCCCCATCAAGCTGCTGAACAACGTCAAAAAGCTGCACAAACTCTCAAAAATCTGATTGAGAGATATAAAATAGGGTTAATTGCTATTGGTAACGGTACAGCTTCCCGCGAGACAGATGACTTTGTCTCACAAGTGCTGCAAACAGTAGAACCATTACCAATTAAAGTGATGGTGAATGAGTCGGGTGCTTCTATATATTCTGCAAGCAAAGTTGCTCTTGAAGAATTTCCTGATTTAGATATTACCGTTCGCGGTGCTATTAGCATTGGTCGCCGCTTACAAGATCCACTCTCCGAACTGGTGAAAATTGATCCCAAATCTATTGGTGTGGGACAATACCAACACGACGTGGATCAGAAGTTGTTGAAAAAGAAGTTGGATGAAACTGTAGAAAGCTGCGTTAACTTCGTCGGCGTGGACTTGAACACCGCATCAAAAGAACTTCTGACCTTTGTCTCTGGGATTACGCCAACAGTTGCTAACAACATTGTCGCCTATCGCAATGAGCAAGGTGCTTTTAAAAATCGTCGGGAACTGCGGAAAGTTGCCAAGTTAGGACCAAAGGCGTTTGAACAGGCGGCGGGTTTCTTACGTATTCGTGGTGGTAATAACCCCCTGGATAATACAGCCGTACATCCAGAGAGTTACCCGGTGGTGGAAGCGATCGCCTCCGACCTCCACATACCACTAACTCAAATTACCCAGATTGCAGAAAAGCTGAAGAAAACCGACCTCAAAAAATATGTCACTAACAGCGTAGGCGAACCCACCTTGCGTGATATCCTCAGCGAACTGGAAAAGCCAGGAAGAGATCCACGGGCTGAATTTAAGTATGCCACCTTCAAAGAGGAAATTAAAGAAATCTCCCACCTCCTTGAGGGGATGGAACTAGAGGGTGTAGTCACCAATGTCGCCAACTTCGGCGCTTTTGTTGATATTGGTGTGCATCAGGATGGCTTGGTGCATATCTCCCAACTTGCTGACCGGTATATAGATGATCCAAAGAAAGTCGTCAAAGTCGGACAAGTTGTGAAAGTGCGAGTGCTGGAAGTCAACGAAAAATTGAAGCGGATCAGTTTGTCAATGAAATCACTGAAGTAATGAGGGGAGTGGGGAGTGGGGAGTAGGGAGTGGGGGGAGTGGGGAATGGGGAGTAGGGAGTAGGGAGTGGGGGGAGTGGGGGAGTGTAGGTGAATAATAACTCCCCTATCTCCCCATCTCCCCATCTCCCCATCTCCCCATCTCCCTATCTCCCTATCTCCCCATCTCCCCATCTCCCCATCTCCCCATCTCCCCATCTCCCCATCTCCCCATCTCCCCATCTCCCCATCTCCCCATCTCCCTATCTCCCCATCTCCCCATCTCCCCATCTCCCCATCTCCCCATCTCCCCATCTCCCCATCTCCCCATCTCCCCATCTCCCCATCTCCCCATCTCCCCATCTCCCCATCTCCCCATCTCC
>JADQBA010000196.1 GCA_016903675.1 Stigonema ocellatum SAG 48.90 = DSM 106950
ATGCAGTTTTTGTGTCAGCCTTTTCTGATTCTAAACTGGAGGCAGCAGCCCTCCTAGAATGGTTTAAGAGCCTGAGGCTCTTAACCAGAGAAATGCATGAGGCTTAAACGAGTAAATTACATCAAAGTCAACAGCCTAGGCTCTGCCTCCCAAAAGAGCCATTACAAGGCAGCCGCCCAGTAACGAGAAATAATACACAATTAGCTCTTTATGTCAATGCGTAAGTCCTACTTAATTTTTTGTTTAATAAAGGTCACAACTTGAGCAAGCTGTTTTTTCAAACCATCAATTTCCATCTGCATTTTGCTCATTTTTTCATTCAACGCTTGAATTTCACGAGACGAAACCTCTCCAGCATCAGAGGTTGCTGCTTCTTTTTTAGTAGCAACTGCTGCTACTGTGGGTGGTTCTTGGCGCGGCTGTTTAGCTTTTGTCATTGCTAACTTAATCGCGCCAATGAGTTGCTTCTGGTCAAAAGGCTTTCCAAGAAATTCAAAATATTCAAAGGGTTCTGGAATTTTCTCTGTCACCTCTTCTTTGCGACCCGACATTACTACCAAAGGAATCTTCCTGAGGTCTGGTTGGGATTGAATTTGTTGGAAAACTTCCCAGCCACTCATTTTAGGCAACAGGAAATCCAACATAATTAGGCTGAGTTTTTCTTGACGGATTAAACTCAGTCCTTCTAGACCGTCTTTTGCTTCCAATACCTGGAAGTTGCCCGGAGGCAACATTTCGCGTACTTTTACCCTAACAACGGTAGTGTCATCAATAACTAGAATTTTGTTACTTGCCACGACTGATTGCTCTAACAGAAACTTGAGGTTTAGATGGCGTTTTCGCCGTTTAAGGCTTTTAAGTTATCCCACTATATCTAAAATCTATCTTGATTGGGGGAGAGTAATTTCCCGTATATCTGACTATATCTAATGTTTTTGAATAAACTTTTGCTTATGTTCCTTTTATTGTGGCTCATAGTGCTATTTAATGCCAAGTGCAAAAATGGGGAGTGGCTTGTCCTCCAAGTCTTCCTTGTCCCCTCTGTTCAGATCTCAAATAGGATTGCTATAGCTGTGCTATACATATTGGCGTGGCAAAGGCTTTCATCAACGCCAGTCGCCTGGGTCGGCAAACCCATCATTGGCGCTGGCTCCTCAAAGTGACCAAGCTAAAATCTAAAATTGGTATTATGACCTCTTCACAAAAAGCCCAGCTTAAGTCTGAAATTACGGCAATGCCGAGGTGGTTACGTCGCTCCATTGGCAAAGCTAGTGAACTCTCAACTGTACAACGTATTATTAAGCAGCGTCAAATTCATACGATTTGCGAAGAAGGACGTTGTCCCAACCGGGGAGAATGCTACGCCCAAAAAACTGCTACTTTTTTACTTATGGGACCAATTTGTACTCGGTCTTGCGCTTTTTGTCAAGTAGATAAAGGTCACGCGCCCATGCCTATGGACTCAGACGAACCACAAAAGGTAGCAGAGGCAGTACAGCTTTTGGGATTACGTTATGTGGTACTGACTTCTGTAGCTCGTGATGACTTACCAGATCAAGGATCTGGTCAATTTGTCAAGACTATGGAGACGATCCGCAAGTTGAACCCAGAAACTCAAATTGAGGTGCTGACACCAGACTTCTGGGGTGGTGTGGGTGCTGGAGAGCAAGGTCAACGCCAACGTATAAATATGGTTGTGAACGCTAAGCCAGCTTGTTATAATCACAATGTTGAAACAGTGCGACGGTTAACTGGACCAGTAAGGCGAGGAGCAAAATACGATCGCTCACTCTTGGTGCTCCAAGTCGTCAAGGAGATTGATTCTACCATTCCCACAAAATCTGGTTTGATGCTCGGACACGGTGAAACTCTTGAGGAAATTATCGAAACAATGGCGGATCTGCGCCAAGTAGGATGCGATCGCCTAACTGTTGGTCAGTATATGCGTCCTTCCTTAGAACATTTGCCAGTTCAAAAATACTGGACTCCACAAGAATTTGACGAATTGGGCAATACAGCACAGAAAATGGGATTCAGCCACGTTCGTTGTGGCCCTCTAGTTCGCAGTTCTTACCACGCTGGCGCTCATTATAGCGGTTCTCAGTTGAATCCCATACACGAGGAGTGAGATCGGCCCTCACCCCCAACCCCTCTCCCAAATTGGGAGAGGGGTTAGGGGTGAGGGCGTTCTGTATGTACTCCGAGTAAGAACCGCTATAGTCCTTTTTGAAAAAGGCAAAAGCAAAATCCACAAAAATATTTTTAACAAATTCCACTCAATATGATGGCTGTTTGGTATTTGTTAATAAGTCTTTAAACAGGAGAGAACATTATGACTGCTCAAACCAAGAAAGCGCCTGCTAGCACAAAAGTTGGTATAGACGTTGCTAAAACAGGAGGCACAGCTCCTTTCACGTTTCGCACCGTAGTCAGCGGAATTCTCCTAGCTGGTAATATCCTGGTAGCAGCGATCTACTTCCATGTAATTAATCCTTAACTACCGCACTTGATACGCGAAGTTAGGAGTTAGGAGTTAGGAGGCGCGGAGTTAGGAGTTACAAAGCTTTTCACTCCTCACTCCTCACTCTTAACTCCTCACTTTTACATAGTGCCTTTGAATAAACCTTTGGGACGAATGAGCAGCACTAGAATCATCATGAGCAGAGCCACACCTTGTTTATACTGAGAACCTAACCAAGGAGTACTAACTTCTTGGGCAATGCCAATCATAAAAGCAGCTGCGATCGCACCGTAGGGGTTGCCAATTCCTCCTAAAATTACTGAGGCAAACAGCGGTAAAATCAAAAACCAGCCCATATTCGGTCGTACGGCGGTAATCAATCCATACATACTTCCTCCCAAAGAAGTAAGACTGCCTGTAATCACCCAAGTCCAAAGTATTATTTCGTCAACATTAATACCAGATACCCTAGCTAAATCCTGATCGTCAGCAACTGCTCGCATCGCCTTACCAATTTTGGTATTTTGGAGAAGGTAGTGCAACGCCAAAATCGCCGCCACTGCCAGTAAGAGAACCAACAATTGATTTTGTGGTATTTTTACACCTAAGATATCTAAAGCAGGGCTAACAGGCACATTGTAATTTTTGTTGCTACCGCCCCAAATAAAAATAATGCCATTGCGAAGGAATAAGGCTAGCCCAATGGAAATAATCATCAGTGTGGTGGAAGTAGCACGCACAGAGCGCATCCTTGACCACAGCAACTTTTCTGATAATACCATCCCTGCTATTGTCCCCAATGCTGCAAGGACCATTGACAGCCAAATATTTACCCCAAAGGTATTAGCCAGAAACGTCAGATAGGCTCCTAATGTGAGAAAGTCACCGTGGGCAAAGTTAGACAAACGTAGAATTCCATAGGTTAGGGATAATCCCACCGCAGCTAGAGCGATAATGCTTCCCACGGCAATACCATTGACGATTAATTGAGCGAGTTGTACATCCATAGTCTTAATTTTGTCTTAAGGCAATTCCATGTGATTTCATAAAAAAACTTTTTGAATAATCGTAATATTTGACACTACTTGTTCTATTTAGTTTATAAATATATAAGGAATAGTGTCCTAGTATACATAGAATCCTGTTGGCACTTTTGTGTCATGCAAAATTTGTTAAGCGGTCTAGTTGACCATGCAGCAGTATTCAAGCTTACCAGACCACAACTCACACATTGATTCAACGCCAACACTTTTAACAACAATCCAGGAACAGGAACTTAGGTCCCAGTTGTGGCTGGAACGCAGCTTGAACCAGTTGCAACACCGCCTGAATGATAGCCTTGTTTCTGTTTTTACTACCAATCAACAGGTAACAGTTCCAGAAGCAGAAATTTTCCAAAGCTTGGTGAGTGAACTCAACACCTTGGTGAACGAACTCAACAGTGCTTTGAATACGACTCAGGTGGTGCTTGCTCTCGTTGAGCCACAAGAAAAAGTTTGTAAAGTTTGCTATGTTTCTCGTTCCCCATCTCAACTTTCACAAACTCCATTGCTAGAAGTCATGGGAAATAGAGGAAAAAAATTGCACCTCAGACTCAAAGAAGTCATAGACATTGAAGATTTGCAGTACTTAGAAACCCAACAACCCCCAAGCGCTTGGCGGTTATCCGATAAATATGGTGGGGTAATAGGCTGGCTAATTCTCGCTAAAGCATCGATACAGTCTGGTTGCGAGTCACTACAAGACACATGCTCTACACTTACGTCACAATTGATGGCACGCGCCACCCAGCAATGTGCTGCGAACATAGCACAAGTCAGGCAAATGCAATCTTTGCAACAGAAGTGTGAACAATTAAGTAGCCTTAATGAAGAACTGAAGCGTACTAATCAACTCAAAAACCAGTTTCTGGCAAACACAAGTCACGAAATCCGTACACCCCTGAGTTCTGTTATCGGTTTTACTCATCTGCTTTTAGCTCAAGGCTACGATTTCACAAAAGAGCGCCACCAAGAGTATTTGCATATTATTCAATCTAGCGGTAGGCACCTTTTAGCTTTAATTAACGACATTTTAGACCTCTCCAAAATTGAAGCTAACCAGCTAGAAGTACAGTGGGAAACAGTAAACTTGCCAATCCTATGTCGCAATGTTTTGGCACTGGTCAAAGAGAAAGCTGCTAATAAGGGTTTGAAACTCCAACTCGACCTAGCTCCAAATGTTACAAGCATGATAGCCGATCCTTTGCGACTCAAGCAAATGCTGTTGAATCTGCTTTTCAACGCCCTAAAGTTTACAAGCGCAGGAACCGTAGGTTTACAAGTTAAAACCAACGGCTTATTTATGCATTTTATAGTTTGGGACACGGGCACTGGTATATCGAAACAACACCAAGCTGAACTATTTCAACCCTATTTTCAAATTCCTCACACCCCATCTGGTGGTGACGAAGGTACTGGTTTAGGGTTAGCGGTGACTCAGAAACTAGCTGAACTTCACGGTGGTTCAGTGCAAATGGAATCAGAAGTCGATCGCGGTTCGCGTTTTACCATCGTACTTCCCCTGAATCCAGTACGGGGAGATGGGGGAGATGGGGGCGAGGACTCGGAGAGTGGAAGACCCACAGACGCAAAGATTTCTATTAATACATTCCCCCTTTCCTTTTCCACTCCCCATTACCCCTTATCCCCAGAGGGGGCCCCGAGTTCCCCACTCCCCACTCCCTCATCTCCCCCCACTCCCTCGTCTCCCCCTACTCCCCACTCCCCAGATATTCTGCTCGTGGAAGATGACTTACCCAATGCCCAAATGATGCAAATGTATCTAGGGAGATTGGGATATAAGGTGACTTGGGTAAAAAATGCTCCCGAAATGTGGGAATCGTTAAAACAGCTACACCCAGCAGTAATTTTAATGGATATTAAACTGCCTGATAGCAATGGTCTTAAACTAGTCCAGGAACTGCGAGACAACCAGCAGTATCGGACAATTCCCGTAATTGCTCAAACAGCAATGGCTATGAAAGGCGATCAGGAAATTTGTCTCGCTGCTGGGATCAACGACTATATTTCTAAACCTATTGATTTGGTAATTTTAGCAACTTTGGTGTCAAAGTACAGCAAACCAATTTAGGGGGAGTGGGGAGTGGGGGAGTGGGGGTGTAGGGGAGTGGGGGAGTGGGGGAAATTTTGACCAACAACTAACAACTAACAACCAACAACCAAGTTAATCTCATTTCTTAATTTCCTACCTAAAATAGAATTTGACCGAAAGTCATAGGGCCGGGGCCCCTGCATTCATGCATGGGGTAAGCACGTAGGGACTTTAGTCCCCGTCAATATTTCTAGCCCACGTCTCAATCAATTCACTTACGCTTACTCCTAAGAATGCAGCACGCTCTTGAAGCTTGAGCCATGAGGTAGGAGTCAAAAATATGTGATGTGATGATTTAATTTCATCGTGTAAAACTGGAATATTTCTTAATCTTTTTTTGCTAGACATATTTAGATACTGGCGCTACACTAAAAGTATAACAGTCAAGGATTAACCAGTGCAGGTACGATGGAATTTTAAGATGTTGCCCAACCAATCTCAGGAGGCAACTCTTGAGGAATGGTTAGTAACATTAAAAAAACATCGTAATTACGCTTTGAGAGAGCGCCGCGATGGTTTTGAAACCAACAATCAAGATGTGGATGCCCAAGTCATTTACACTTATGGGTCTTACTGTGATTTAGATTCAAAAATAGAGTATGGCTCCTGTTGTCCTCTAACCTGCCCAGTACAGAAACACGGTGTCATTCCCCAAAATCTAGAATTAGCATTCAAAGAGTCAAAAACGTCATACAAAGAAACTAAGAAAGTTATATCGACTAGCAGCTTTGCGGGGTCAGCAACCCCCGCAAACGTGCCTACTCTTGCATGGGACTCAGCATCTGGTATTCAGATGAAAGTTACATCCTTGCTGCGTCAATCACTGCCTCATTTTGCTGCAATTGATTCATGTGTTTTGCAACGCAACATTGCTAATCTGGACGCCGCCTACACAAATTTTTGGAAGCACAAGAGAGGATTTCCACAGTTCCTGCGACGATTGGACTCTTTTGAGTACAAACCCGGTCGTGTCATCTTGCGTCACATCCGGAAAAACTATGCTACTGCTTACTTACCGGGAATTGGCGATGTTAAATTCCATAACAGTCGCGATTTATGCTTAATTCAAGACTTAAGGACTTGCACAATCAAGCGCTTTGGCGGCAGCTGGTATATAAGCATGCTGGTTGATATTCCCGCTATACTACCGGAATTGAAGCCATTAGATGAGTGTAAATCCGTTGGGGGGATTGATATGGGTATCAATAAGTTAGTTGCGCTATCTGATGGCAGCTTTCAAGAGAACAAGAGGGTAGCAACTAACAAGAAAAAAGCACGTCGGTTAGCGATGCGACAACGCGCTATTAGTCGTAAGCAGAAAGGGTCTAAGAATAAAATTAAGGGTATTAAAAAATTAGCCAAACAGCAGCACAAGACTGCTCAGCACAGGGACGGGTATAACTGGCAAGTTGCGTCCACCATTGTTAAGACGGCTGATGTCGTGGCACGGGAAGACTTAAACATCAAATCGATGGTAAAACGTGCTAAGCCTAAACACGATGGTAAGGGTGGTTACAAACGCAATGGTGCTCGACGTAAAACCGGATTGAATCGCGTTATCCTTGATGCAGGCTGGGGCGACATCTTCAACAAAATTGCTTGGCTTGCACTTAAAGCGGGCACGCATGTAGTGCCAGTTCCGGCAAAACATTCTTCTCAGGAATGCCCTAAATGCGGACACATCGATAAAACCAACCGCGAGGGTGAAAAGTTTCTCTGCACAGTGTGTCACTACACAGAACATGCAGACACAAAAGCTTCTAGAACGATAGCTAGAAGAGTGGGACTTGTCTTCCCACCCAATAAAAAGACACTACGTGCGGACTGCGCGAAAGTTACGCCACGTTCGTTATCAGCACCTGAGTGTGTTGAGTCCAGGAACCATGCCTACGGGCAGCCGATTCAGTTGTCCCTCTTTGATACTTCTGAGTTTTCTGCCAACAGTCGGATACCCAAGAGATACGGCAGAACCTCTTAGGGAATCCCCTTGCCTTTAGGCATGGGGAGCGTCAATGGTGCTATTCCGTTTGGGTTGGGTTGAAAGATGATACTAGCAGAAAAACTTGAGCAACTAAAAGCCATATTTGTAGAAATGGAGCAGGCTTTGATTGCCTACTCTGGTGGCGTTGACAGCACAATAGTTGCCAAGATTGCTTATGATGTGCTGGGCGATCGCGCTTTGGCTATTACAGCTGTTTCGCCTTCACTGTTGCCAGAAGAGTTGGAAGACGCGAAGATACAAGCAGCAACTATTGGGATTCCGCATAAAATCGTCCAGACCCATGAAATGGAAAATCCCAATTACACTTCTAACCCCGTAAATCGCTGTTATTTTTGTAAGAGCGAATTGCACGACACCCTCAAGCCTTTAGCTATCAAGTTGGGTTTTCCCTATGTTGTGGATGGGGTGAATGCTGATGATTTGCATGATTATCGTCCAGGAATTCAAGCCGCAAAAGAAAGAGGTGCGCGATCGCCACTAGCAGAAGTTGGGGTCACCAAAGCTGAAGTCCGCCAACTTTCGCAACAACTCGGTTTACCTTGGTGGGATAAACCAGCACAACCTTGTCTCAGTTCCCGCTTTCCCTATGGTGAAGAGATTACCGTAGCCAAGTTACAACGAGTGGGTCGGGCGGAAATTTACCTCCGGAAGTTGGGTTTTAAGAATTTGCGGGTGCGTTCTCAAGGGGATACAGCACGTGTAGAATTGCCGTCAGAACAAATCAAAGAGTTTGTCTTGACAACGGATTTACAGTCAGTAGTCTCTGCTTTTCAGGACTTTGGTTTTATCTACGTAACCTTGGATTTAGAAGGTTATCGCAGTGGGAAACTGAATCAGGTTTTAAATCGGGAAGCATCCAGCAGCAAAATACTTTAGCTAACTTTTCGCCATCCATCTGCGTTCATCTCCTCAGAAGTTCTGATCGCCCACGGTTCGCGCTTCGCGTCTTCCCAAGCGCTGCGACCATAGGAGAAGACGTAGGCGTTCCCATCGCCGGAAGCCTGTGCTTAGACTTCTCTCCATTTGCGGTTCAAAATCCAAATTAAACGGAGAGGGGGGGATTCGAACCCCCGTTGACGTCGCCGCCAAAACGCATTTCGAGTGCGTCACCATCAACCACTCGGACACCTCTCCACAGAGAATACTATTTCCAATAACCTCTACAAGGTTATCATAGATTTATCAGTTTTTACCATCAAAAGGGAAATAGGACAACTCTTGGGTCTACGCAGGCTTAAATACAAGACCCGTGAATGGAAAGCCCTCACCCCTAGCCCCTCTCCCAAATTGTCCGAGGGGTGAGGGCGGTAATGAGAATGAAATAGCAGGACTACTGCCCTCTGATTCCATTCATTCACGGGTATTGGGCTTAAATATATTAATTTTTCGGATTCACAAGAAAAAATTAGGACTACCAGGATTTTGTACAGCACATTGCTATAAATCTCAATATTGCTGCAACTCCGTTAATAATTGTTTGCAGCAGCTTTCTGTTGCTTGTTTTTGAATTATAGGAAATCTGACTCATTTTCTTGATGTTTTCAAAGTCCAAGCGTGATGTATCAAATACTTTTAGATAGAACTAAATCCTCCTAAAAAAGGGGACTTTGATTCCAGTTCCCCCCTTTTTAAGGGGGGTTAGTTCCGATCAATAAGTGCTTCGATACCGCCAACAACTTTTCAAACAACCTCTAAGTTTTTATCCGTATGGAAAATGATATTTTATCTAAATTTTACATGCATTAACTCAGTATTTTTACACCAAAAGTATAATTTATGACTTTCATTAGGTAGAAAAAACCGATTTTTAGGCGTAAAAACAAAATACATGTATCAAAAAATACCCCATTTTTTTTTTATTAAAGTGTTCTATTTTTATTTTTTGCATAAATTGCCTTAGAAACTAAATTTTAAATGGTACTTTCTTGAGAAGATAAAAATAAGTGGATAGCCACTGGTTATCCAGCTTCTCGGTCATTTAAATTGAAGGAAAAAATAGTCATGGAATTACTTTTCAATGAACTTACAGCTTCCGAAGCAAACAGCGTAGTAGGTGGTTATGAATATGGGGTTGCCTACGTTCCTGGAGCTGATACGAATTTTCTTACTAATGCTTACGCATCGGCTATTGCACTAGGTAAAACTTCCGACCCATTCGGCTACGTTACAACCTTTGCTGTCTCTAATACAAACAACACCGATAATGGTTCTCAATCGAGTGCCGTGAGTCAAACAACTACTGTTTATGCCGAGTATCCTACTCGTCCTTATTAAGGAGACTGTTGGTATCAGTCGTGTAGCCTACATCGCATTCCTTAATCACTTCTGGTAATACCACGAACAAGAACCCTATGAGATCGGTATTGATATCATGGGGTTCTTGTTTTTGGCAATAATTTTTACAAGACCGAAGATTTGTTTTCTGTTACCTGCATAAATGATTCAAACTGACCTTTAGGTGTCCATTGAATAGCACCATCTCGTCCTGTAATGAAGACTTTTGTCTGACTTTGATTTAACTCAGACAGACTTTGTGGGTCAAGGGTGGTAGAAGAAGCGATCGCCACCTGTGGTTGTAAAGTCTGAACTAATTCTTTCAAAGACTCACCAGGACACCATAGCACTTGCGAATGAGGTACTCCCCCAGTTTTGACAAGCTGACTGAGTGCATCGGGTTTGAGATTACCTACCAATAACCAATTCTGACCTAGTATGTTCAGTTGCAAAATCGGCAATTGGTCGTTGATTAACTGTACGACAGTTGTACCAATATTCACCGTTTGACCAACCATTAAAGGCTGGTACATTCCCTTTTGGTTTTGCACAAGTGCTTGAATTCCCATACTTACCAAAGCAAATGCTTTGGTAGGGGAATAGTCATAAAAAACTTTAACGGGCAAACGTTGTAGCAATTGTAACCAACTATTACTGCCATTGCCTTGGAAATCAGAGGCGATCGCCCAATCAATTTGATTCACACCCTGCTGTTGTAGAAATGGCAATATGGTGTAACGTCCCGTAACCTCATCTCCACTATTAATCAGCGCCACTTTTCCTTGATCTTGAATTACCAAAACTGGTTCTGGGCCAGATGCTAGCACTGTAATCCGAAACAGAGTGCTAGCAGAATGCCAAATTGGTATTAATATCAATCCAAAGGCTATTACAAGAGAAAACCAGAACCGCTTCTGCCACCAAGATATCAGCCAAGTTAAAATAAAAATTGTATAAATTGCTATCATCTGCTCAATAGATATACTGCCAACAGCAACAGATGCTCCTGGCAATTGGGAGAAAAATCTCACCAACTCGATGAATAGATGTGTTGGATAATACAATAAACCGGACAAAATGCTGCCAACTTCAGGCAAGATTAAACTTACCAAGGCACTGAGCATCCCACCGATACTAATTATGGAAATAAATGGGGAGGCAAGGAGATTTAATGGCAAACTATAAATTGCTATCACGCTAAAAACGTGCAACAGTAGGGGTAACGTCCAAATTGTGGCAGCCAGAGGAAGAGCAATTAAAGAAGCGATGGCAGGTGGTAACCAATCCAAACGCTGAATTAAGGGTCGTACTGTGACAATTAACCCTAGAGTTGCTAAAAAACTGAGTTGAAAACCTAAATCCCAAATCCACAGCGGATTAAACAGCAACAAAAGCACCGCCGTAAAGAGCAGCGCACCTAACTTTTTTATTTTTCGTTTCAATCCTATTCCGATTAATGCCGCCAATCCCATAATTACGGCTTTAAGTACCGCAGGCTGAAAACCTGTTAAACCCAAGAAGATAATTAATGCTATGCAGCCAAGGGTAAATTGGGTAACTCGTGTTGAACGCCTTGCCAATCCCAGAACCACACTCAAAATCAAAGAAGTTTTCAACCCAGCCGATCCCAAAACATGAGCTAGACCCGCCCGCACAAATAAGTCGCGGATATCGTAGGGTAAATCAACCGCTTTGCTACCCAAAACCATAGCACTCACAAGGGGACCATCGGGGATACCCAACAAACGAACGTGCGATCGCACGATTCGCTGTCGAATTTTCCACCATCCCCATTTACCCTCCTCATCCAGAATACTTACCTGCCGTCCACTCAGACCAGCAAAAGCGCCTTCTTGCTGGAGAAACTGCTGAAAATCGAAACCGCCTGGATTTAATGGTGGCTGTGGTTTGTACAAAACGCCAGTCACAGCAATTTGTTGACCTGGGTGTAACCCAGTAGCGGCAAGTAAAGGTACAGTGACATACAACTTACCAGTGATTCCTTTACTTACACTTGCTGGACCAAAATCATTCTTTATCTCATCCAACTGGGTCGCTGTGAACCAAAATTGTCCCCGCTGATTGCGAGTTAAGCGGGGTGTACTTATGACCTCACCGCGAACAATAAATAGTTGTTCGTGATGGTTACTCTTTTCTGAAGGAACCAACGTACTTACGTCATTGACTCCTGGTTGGGGAATCCGCAATTGAAAATACAGGCTAGCCAACAACCCCACCACACCAGCAACTAGCCATACTCTTGGCTTGGGGGCAAATTGTATGGGGAGTGGGGAAGAAGAATTTTCATCCTTTTGTAGTGTACGCAGTACATTTTTCCTTATTTGAGGTGGTTTCAGTGGTGTAGGGCGTCGGACTTTAAACACAACCGCCAGTACTACGCCCAAAGCTAACACCCAAAAACCACCCCTAGGCACGGCTGTAAATAGTAATCCCAGAATATAGCCAAGACAAATAATTACACCACTTGCCTGAATCATCACAGTTCTTGCACAATTACCCAAAGACGAAAGTCGCGGCTACAAAAACCCTCGTCCGCCGAGAGCGGACTTTAACAAGCCTCAGTAGGCTGGCTTGGTTCGTGTAGCCCCAGACTTCCAGTCTGAGGGCACAGAAAGAATTTGGCAAGAGGCAGATTAAATAGCAAGATCCAACTTCAACTGATTCCGACCTACACTGTACCCGAAGGTGTCAGTGTAGGTAGTTGACCTACTTGGCGTTCTCTGCGCCTTGGCGGTTCATTCATCAATCTATTGGTTCTTCAGCAGGGGAAAACCCAACTTCTCCCTTTGTTCCACATACAGTTGAGCCACCTTCCGCGCCAAATGCCTAATTCTGGCAATATAACGAGTCCGTTCCGTAACGGAAATAACTCCTCTCGCATCCAACAAATTGAAGGTGTGTGAACACTTCAACACATAGTCCAAGCTAGGTAACACCAGTCCTCGCACCGTCAATTGCTGAGCCTCTTGCTCGTACATATTAAATAGAGTGAGCAGCATTTCAGGATTCGAGGCCTCAAAGTTGTAGACACACTGCTCAATCTCTCCTTGGAGGAAAACATCTCCATATGTAATGTTGTCCGTCCACTGGATCTTAGTTATTGCTTCTACACCTTGGAGATACATGGTGAGTCGCTCCAGTCCATAGGTCATCTCAATGGACACTGGACGACAATCAAGTCCTCCACACTGTTGGAAGTAGGTAAATTGAGTAATTTCCATCCCGTCTAGCCATACTTCCCAGCCAGTACCCCAAGCTCCCACCGTTGCATCTTCCCAGTTATCCTCCACAAACCGGATATCGTGGTCTTCAGGACGAATGCCCAAAGCTCTCAAGGAGTCGAGATAAATGTCTTGAATATTTTCTGGTGAGGGCTTAATGAGGACTTGGAACTGATAGTAGTGTTGAAAGCGATTTGGGTTTTCGCCGTAGCGTCCATCTGTAGGACGGCGACACGGTTCGACGTGAGCGACAGCCCACGGTTCTGGTCCGAGCGCTCTTAAAAATGTGTGGGGGTTTTTCGTGCCGGCTCCTTTCTCAATGTCGTAGGGCTGGGCAATTAGGCAGCCGCGATCGGCCCAGAACTGATTCAATATGGCTATTACCGATTGAAAATTCACTTCTTCTCGCTTCCTTCATCAGCACAGTGCTTAACCTATTTTTGCTTAAACCTAGCACTGTAACCAGTTTTGGGTAGTCTCAAAAAAATTCCCAAAAAACTTTTGGAAAAAGGTTGACAGACAGAAATAGACTCGCTACTATAAATGAGTGCCCAAAAAGCGAGTGCCCAAAAAGCGACGCCGGAGGGACGCCGAACCTTGAAAATATTATAGTTTGAAAGCC
>JADQBA010000083.1 GCA_016903675.1 Stigonema ocellatum SAG 48.90 = DSM 106950
ATGCAGTTTTTGTGTCAGCCTTTTCTGATTCTAAACTGGAGGCAGCAGCCCTCCTAGAATGGTTTAAGAGCCTGAGGCTCTTAACCAGAGAAATGCATGAGGCTTAAACGAGTAAATTACATCAAAGTCAACAGCCTAGGCAGAGCCTCCTTGATCACATTCTGTGGCAGAGCCTGGGAACGAGGCAGCGAGGCAAGGTAAGACTTTTAGCTTAATAAGTCTGCCATGCACATGATGGTCAATGTGTAAAGTGCGTAAGTCCTACTCCTTTGTGGGAGGGTAGGTGGGCTTTAGCCCTACCTACGATCGGGATAGGCTTTTTGTTGCTCTGATTTTCGCAACAAGACGGTGGTGCAAGATATGAGACATGATATAACTGAACCGTACTGTGCTATACGCATATTTTTTGAAAAAATGCAATCTACAAATTGTAAAGACGTTACATCTAACGTCTTTACAGGATTTTCACGAATGATTCAGGATTACTATTTATTGCTCAATTTCAAGCACTAAAGTGCTTACTACGAACTTTCACAACCCGTGGAAGTCTTCAAACACCATAGCGGGTTTGATAGTAAGCCAAAATTTGCTCTACCTGTTGCCGACTTTGTGATCCAGAGTTTGGTGTGTAATCAATCCACAAGCCACTGATTTGGCTTTGATTGTAATCAAACTGTTGGGAAGACTGGGGAATTAAACCCACTTCTACCCCTTGTACTTGATGCAAGTGAGCAGCTATCTCCCGATAGACTGCTAAAGGTAAACGAGCAAATTCAATTATTTCTCTTGTTTCCATCGTTACGTAGCTCTAGTAGATACAGGCGGTATATTACGACACAGGATTAGCAGAAGCTGTAGATGACGGTTTTGCGTTGACAGGCGCTTCCCCTACCATTTTGGCAACTTCAATACCATATTGTTCCAGAATCACGGTGGGATCAGAACCTTGATTCATTTCAATACGTTTAATCAGCAATCCGCTTGCCAATCGCTGTCCCGCCTGTACATACCGACTAGTTGGCTCATTTGGTACCTTGATAATTGCCTGGGGTTCTAGACCAATGAGAACGACACCTGTCACCAGAACCGCTCTTGCTAACTCAGGTTGTGGTGGTGGTGGTAATACAGATACTAGAGTCTGGTTGGGAATAACTTGAGGCAATACCTTAGGCAGAACTGGTGTCAACGGAGGGATAGGATTGGCTTTTTTCTGTATCGGCTTAGAAGCGTAGAGGGTGATAGAGCGCTTTGCTGCTGGTATGGGCGCTTTGTTAATTCTAATTGTGGTACCTATCACCGCTTTTCCTATTGGCGGTTTTCCCACCGATGTCGAAGTAGGCAAATGTGGTAACACAGGAACAGCTTTTGGCACTACACTAGTAATTGGAGTAGCCAAATGTGGTAACACAGGAACAGCTTTTGGCACTACACTAGTAATTGGTAATGTGACGGGATACTGTCCGACAATTTGTGCAAACGGGTCAGCCCGACCTTTTAACACAATAGCTACCCGTTCTGTAGCATTAGTTGGTTGAATCAAGCTAGTAGTTGTAGAAGCAACTAATTGAGCCTGCTTGGCAGGTACCACTGGATTACTAAAGGGTTGAGCTGCTGCTTTTTTCGTTGCTGCTGGCATGTTAGTCGGTGTCGGGTTAGTAGATTGTTGCACTTGTTCCGACGAACATCCAGCAACTGCTAAAGCTAGAATGGCTGCAACTGCAATTTTAAAATTTCTGCCCATGAGCCGTTCTCAAAAGCCGTAAAAAAATTTGCTTGCTGAAATCTACCTTTTGAAATTTGCATCAAAGGTAAAATCTGATACTGTTATAACCTAATTTTATAAATTTCAAGGGTTTCTTTCAATACTATCCCAGCCTAGCAAAACTACGGTTTAACTTCAATACCCGTGAATGAAAGAGATCGACCCTCACCCCCAACCCCTCTCCCAATTTGGGAGAGGGGCTTTCTGTGAGGGCGGTTCTGTATTTGACTCAAACGAGAACGCTATTTATTCTCAGGCGGATTAAATGAGGCTGAAATAGCCCTCACCCCGCCCTAAACGGGCACCCCTCTCCCAAATTGGGAGAGGGGCTTTCTGTGAGGGCTTTCATTCACGGGTATTGGGTTTAACTTGGTTGGCGCAAATAAACAATCACAACGATCATCACCCACCGTAGTAGTCTGTCAACGCAAAAATGACGGGAGAAGGCAGGGAGTAGGGAATGGGGAGTAGGGAATGGGGAGTAGGGAGTGGGGAAAGATTTTGACGACTCTAACAAATCTGTTAAACCCATCAAAGTTGCCTTGACAGAGTTGTAGGGGCGTATTGCAATACGCCCCTACAACTCTGAAACGACCATTATCTGTTGATTCATATGATAGTCAATTTATACCATAAGTAAGTCCTAGTTGTGTTTATTCACGCGGACTTACATGTCTCGGGTGTTAACTCTCTGCCACACACATTAAGTTTTTTAACAAGTCTAGCCCTTTCTTAACTCTACGAGAAACCGTGACTACACTGATACCGAGGCGTTCTGCTACTTGTTTTTGCGTCAAATCATACAAAAACACAAATTCCAAGACTTCACGGGTGCGTTGTTCTAGCTGCACTAGTGCTTGTTGTAGGCGAATTTGGTCTTCTTGCGCCAGTTGAAAGCTGCGGTAGTTGTGATCCGGAACCATTTCTAAGAGCAATGTCGAGCCTTCTTCCCCATCCTGCACTGGCACATCTAAGCTCAAAGGGGCACGATTAACCCATGCTAATTTAATTTCTTGCCACTCGTCTGGGGAAATTTCCAGTGCTGCTGCTAATTCAGAGTCAGTTGGTGGGCGATTGTATTTTTCCCGTAAAGAACGTGAAACCCCTATGGCTTGCTGTTGCAACGCTAGCCAACGCCGGGGAATTCGCACTGTTACCCCTTTATCTCTAAGGTGGTGTTGAATTTCCCCACGAATGTAGGGAATGGCGAAGGAACTGAAAGCATGACCCTTGGAAATTTCAAATCTCTCAATAGCTCGAATTAAACCTAAACAGCCCACTTGGATCAAGTCTTCATAGCTTTCATGGCATTGATTTATCCAGTAGTGAGCTTCTTTTCTGACAAGTCCAAAATTGAGTTTCACGAGTTGATTGCGAACATCTGGTGAGTGAGATTGCTGATATTTTCGCAACAACTGCCAGATTTCATGCTTGAGTTCGTAGGCGACTGTGGTTGGCATAGCACCGCGTTGATTGGTTAAAAAAACAATCAAATACTCGCCTTTAAACCCAGCTGTGATGTACATACATACTCGGTTGTTGCGGCGTACCAGTTGGTTGGCACCGACGTACCTGGTCGCGGCGAAACTACATCGCCCCATACAACCGAGAAGCACTTATGGCAAATAACAACTTTTTTTCATGGAAATATCTGCCACAAGTAAATGGACAATCTAGCCTAATTTAAATGAGCGATAGGAGATATTTTGTTTTTTCGTGAGCTTTGGTCTGAATAGTAGCTTTTAAAAACTACATGACATCAAAATAAGAAACTTTTCCCTAAAAACAGAACCGAAATTGTACGGAATTCAAAGAATTTATGATAAAGTTTATTTATAGATGTAATCCGAGACTAAGAACAATTTTGTAGAAAAATAGCAAGGCTTTCTAACTAAAAATACTTATTATCTTCAGATGTGATTCATCTCATCTTTAAAATTGCCGCTCCAAATTAGATATAGCAATCCTATTTAAAAGCCGGACAAGGGGGACAAGGGGGACAAGCCGCTGCGCGGAAATTCAAAAGTCAAAATTCAAAAGTCAAAACTTAAAACACTTTTGACTTTTGACTTTTGACTTTTGACGAACCCGAAGGGGCGGGTGTTTGTAACTCTTGCACGGATTGCTATATGGATATTCCTATCAGCAAAAAAAAAGGGCTAGATGCCCTTGTTGTACTTAAATCTGTTGCTATTACGTGCGCAAGCAGGGGGAGCACCTTGTGCGGAGGAGCGGAGGAGAGAAAGAATGGCGTTGCTGAATTGAAGTATGAAATGAAAAAATCGGGTATTTTAAAACTCTTTCTCTCTGCGCCTTTGCGCGGCAGTTCAGATCGCCGGAAGCCGGCGCTCTGCCTGCCTTGACTTTACGCGCGTGCAAATTCATACCGTGATTCAGCAACGCCGAAAGCATCACCCCTGCCCCCCTGCCCCCCTGCTCCCCTACCTCCCGTGAGGGAAGGTTAAAAGAATTTAGCTACGAACTGGTTCAATCCGACCGTAAAACAGACCACGAATCTTAACCTCCTTAGGTTCGTCAGCGCCCAAATCAGTATCGGAGGGCTGTTCACTTTCAAAAGTACCTGCAACTTCACCACTAGAGCCATCTATTTTCGCGACTTGCAGAGAAATCTTGCCACTTAAAACATCAGTACGCTTGACGTTAGTGCGGGTGAGTTCTTTATCATCCGCTTGGGCAGGGAGGGCTACCGCATTATCATAGCCTGCGGTAACACCGCGACCTTTGGGATCGAGGAAAGCAGCACCGCGATAGGAGGGGACTTTGAAGGTGCCTTCAAAGTCAGTTGAGGTGCTAATGCTGGTCAAGCCAGGTTGTGATTGAGCAACCAAACTTTTCACGGTGAACAGGAAAGGCACTCGCTCACCACCAGGCAGTTGCACAGTGATAGCTTGGAAATCGAAACCATCTTTTTCCTTAAAGGTGAGGCTACTATCTGGATTCACCTTCAGCGCACCTTGGATCTGGTCAAGAGAGTAGGTGCGACGAGTCAACAACTTGCCAGCAACAAATTCTGGTGATTGCCGTTTATTTGTTGGTTCTTCTTTCACAAAGAAATTGGTTGGTTCTAAGCAAAGTTCTTTTATGGTGTAGGACTGGCTGGCATCAATGGGGATGGAACCACGTCTTGTTTCTGCCAGTTGAGGGCACTTGTTAGCCAAGCCAGTGCCTCTAATCTGATCGTATGTGAGTACCTCTGTACTTGCGGAAGCGGGACCCTCACTACAAGCAGTTAGAAACCCCAAACACAAAGCGAAGAATGCAACAATTAAAGCGCGATACCTCATGGTCAACCTCAATCTCAAAAATTAATATCTAAGTTATAAAACTGTACCAAAGCTTTGATGTCTAATGACAAGCCGCCCTACAGGCGACTGGGCGTGGAAGCCGAATGTCACTAAAATTAACACTTGCTGGTTGAGGTTGACTCGGAGAGCTTGGGACGCAGCGACGCGGCGAGTCCTGATTTCACCGTGGCGACCTGTCTGGTGTGTCCCCGTGTCTGTCCTCATTTCAAGTCTTAACTCAGTACCATTCGCGTGGCTGCCGCAGATCAAACTTGTCTGTGCTAAATGTACTTCAACTGGTGTTACCAGAAAAAAGATTTTCTGTTATGTCCCCTATAGGGTATGTCTGGTTGAAAGTTATTTGTTGAGGCAAGCAGGGGGCGTATTGCAAGTAGCCCCTACAATCATGGATCAAACCGAACTATTGGAAAAAAATCAAACTTCAAGCAAGAATTGGGAATATTTGGCATTCATTAGCCAATAAATCTGTTATAATGAAGAAAATTTGCCCCGAAGTTACGGCTAATCGCCAATATCTTAGGAAGTGTGGGTAAATATATTTTCTTTGTGATTCCTGAAAGCCTAGGTGAAAGCACCAAATGCAAGGTTTGCCTACAATCCATGCAGCCGGACGGATTACGGCACGATTAAAGGCAAGGGCAAGTGGTTCCGCCCATCTGTTCTCGAAGTGTGGATTACCCTCCTATATAGTAGCAACAAGTTTTGCAATGGCTATTGGCGTGGCTTACCCATCGGGAGCGAGAAGATGAAAGAAGTTACAGAAAGTCCGTAAACTGCCAACTTTCAGGATCACAGGTATGAGCAACAGCAAAAGTTTTGAGTCAGAAAAGTTGTCTTATGAACTGCAAGCGATCGCATCTGTAGTACATGATGCGGCTCAAGTTTGTCAAGGGGATCCCATGGCTCTTTTGGCTTTACTGCGACAATTGGAGCAGTTACACCGAGAGATCCGGGATGGCGTTTTTCAAAAGAGTTTGCCTGATAACCGTCAGGGAGTCTACTCCCTGCTTAAGGATATAGAGTCTGTTGGAGGTTGGCCTTATATTGAGCGCATGAGGCTGCAAGCCTTTTTAGAGAATTTGCCACAAGAAGCGACCGAGGAAACACAGTGAAGGGGAGTGGGGAATGGGGAGTTAGGAATGGGGAATGGGGAATGGGGAGTGGGGAATGGGGAATGGGGAGTTGAACCGAATTCCATAATTTTTCGATTGTAAACCCAATTCCTAATGCCCAATCCCCACTCCCCACTCCCCAATCCCCATGCCCCTTATCCCCAGAGGGGGCCCCGAGTTCCCCACTCCTAACTCCTAACTTCATCACAAAGGGTGCGATCGCTCTGGTCAACATTAGGGTTAGACTTGAGATAATCACGAACCCAGTGACAACCACGACCAAGCAGGTCATTTAAATCCAAATTCCACAGAATTATGGTATTGTCATCACTAGCTGATGCCAATGTTCGACCATCTGGGCTAAAGCTGACACCTAGTACTGGAGCACGATGCCCGTTGAGGCTTTTAATAAACTTGCCATCACTACTCCAGAGTTTGACTGTGCTATCCCAACTAGCGGCGGCAAGAACTTCCCCATTAGGACTGAAGTTGACAGCGTTGACACTATCGCCATAACCCTTTAACAGCGTTTTCAACAATGTGCCATCCCACCGCCACAGCTTCACGGTATTATCCCAGCTAGCAGAAGCCAGTAGGTTGTCAGTAGGACTGAAGCTGACACCTAATACCCAACTGTCATAAGACAAGAAAGTTTTTAACAAAGTACCATCTCGCCGCCAAAGTTTGACAGTTTGATCATCACTGGCAGAGGCTAGAACCTGACCATCAGGACTGAAACTCACACTATTCACCTTACCCCGATGCCCAAAGAGAGTTTTTAGCAACTTCCCCTCACGGTTCCACAGTTTTATCGTCTGATCTTTACTAGCTGATGCTAACAACTGCCCATCTGGGCTAAAACTGACACATGTCACACTATCGCTATGCCCTTGGAGGGTTTTGAGTTTGATGCCGTCGCGCCGCCAAAGTTTTATAGTTTTGTCATCGCTTGCTGAGGCAAACATCTCACCTAATGGGTCAAAACTGACACTTTCGACTGTATCTGTGTGTCCCACTAAAGTCTTGTAGAGCCGCGTTTCCACTCCACGGCTACTAGTGTATCGTTGCCAGAGTTTTACTGTGTGGTCGCGACTACCAGAAACTAACATCTGACCATCCGGACTCCAGGCGACACTCAAAACTCGATCTTCATGACCCTTAAGGATAGGCAGTGTTGGGGCATCTAAACGCCAAAGTTTCACACTTTTGTCGTAACTTCCTGATGCCAGCAGTTTATGATCTGGGCTGAAAGCCACGCTGGTAATGGTATTGTTGTGACCATTAAAGATTTTGTAGGGCTGATTTTCCAACTCGCCCGTTCCCTTGACATTCCAGAGGTTGATAATCTTGTTATCACCTGCTGTAGCTAACTGTTGACCATTAGAACTAAAGTTCAAACTCCAAACTGTACCAGTATGGGGCAAGGTCTTGTAGAGATGAAAGACGAAGCCGTCTTGAGTGCCATTGCTCTCCCTTAGCCAAAGTGCCACTGTTTTATCTCGACTACCTGACGCCAGCATCTTCCCGTCAGGGCTAAAGGCTACACAGGTAACACCCTTGAAGTGTCCCAACAAAGTTTGTGCGCTTGTTCCGTCTCGCCGCCAAATTTTCACTGTCTTGTCGTCACTTGCTGAGGCAAGGAACTGACCATCAGGACTAAAGCTTACCGAGTTAACCCAGCCTTGATGCCCTCTCAGTGTTTTTACTAATTTACCGTTTGCACTCCACAGTTTTATGATACCGTCCTTATCACCAGAAGCTAGTAACTCACCATCAGGACTGAAATTAACGCTATAAACCCAATCTTCGTGTCCTTCCAAGGTTTTGTATGGCAGTGGGTCAAACCCTCCCGTACTCGGGTTTCTGCGCCAGATTTGCACTGTTTTGTCTTCGCTGGAGGAGGCTAGGGTCTTACCATCCGGACTGAAACTCACGCTGGTGACAGCATCGCTATGACCTTTAAGGCTTTGGAGTAAGACACCGTCAGAACGCCACAGTTTCACGGTCCGATCCTTACTACCTGATGCCAATAACTGACCATCTGGGCTGAAAGCTACACCCCAGACAATATCATTATGCCCCTCCAAACGGTTTACTTCTGTTACTCCATAAACGGCTTGCTGCAAGGCTGTCACTACCCGCATTTGGGTGTCTGGTTGGATTGCATTTGTCTGTTTGAGTCTCCGAAATGCTCTTAAACTTTCTAACAGAGCATCAAATTCTTTATTTGAAGCAAACAAAGCTTCACTAGCGGCAGTGATCTCACTAATTTTCAAGTCAGTTTCGCTGCGTTCAGCTCTTAGCGTTTGGCGAACTGCTGCTCTTTTTTGTGACTCAGCTTGCCACCATAATCCTCCTATTGTCATTACCATTATTATCAACACTACGCCTGCTAAACGTGCTTCTCGCAGTCGTCGTTGCAAAACCAAATAAAGCTGCTCTTGAGAGAGTTTTTGGGCTACCTCAGCTCTGTTTTTTTCCAATCGGACTTTTTCTAGTTCCGCTACTATACGGTCGTTGTTTTTTTGGCGAATCGGTTCAACTAAATAATCGTGAACCAACTGGTAGCGATCGCCTGACTCTTCCAAAACTCGCAGCACCAATCCACTACCCACTAAAATTTCTAAAATCAGTTCCAAACTTAAGGTTGGGGAGGGGGGGAGAGGGGGAGGTTGGGGAGATGAGGGAGGCTGAAGAAGTAGTCATTGTTATTGAGCAATAATTCTTTCTCAAGAACTGCTCCCCTTGCTCCCCCTGCTCCCCCCCTCCCCCTTTCCCCCTCTCCCCCTCTCTTGCTAGCGCAACTACTAAATCAGCTTTCGTCTTCAGCGGTCGCGTACCTTTTTCATCAGTTAACTCAAATAGCAATTTCCAACTGATCTGTTGGTTCTCTTCACCACAATCTTTGATGACTTCCTCAAGCCAGCGCTCTACCAGTTTTTTTGAACCACCACAACGCTTGTACTCTTCGAGAGTAGTAATTTTTTCTACTTGCAGTTGAGCGCCTACTATTTGTAATTCAATCGGATGTACTTCATTAATGTCTCCAGCTAAATCTCGCACTAGTTGGTTAATGACTTCATTTTCTGTAGAGAAAGAAAATTTTGCATCTCTACAACGTTGAATCAGAATATGAATAATGCTTATAGCATCCTGAATGGAGAATTTACCTAAGTAGTAGCGAATATCTTTATCCAGAATGTTTTTGTTAATCACTCCTAAATCGTAGCTATCTTTAATTTTCTCATTACTCAAGCGTTCAATCTCTAATAAATAATGCAAATAATCCTCTCTTAAGGAGAGAATAACTTTCACAAAACCCATGTTCAAACAGGTAATCAAAAAAATATAAAATTCTATTCTTTGTGTTACCTGCGTATTGACAAAGAAAAATTCCTCAAACTGGTCAAAAATAAGAATGATTACATAATTATGCTCAGAGAAAAACCGCAATTTCTCAAGAATCGCAGTGATTGATTTTTCAGAAATTAGAGAGATTTTTGTTTGGCTTATAGACTGGTTTAAACTAGAGAAAGTGGCTGTAACCCAATCGTGGTAAACAGACAAAACAACAGTCAAAGGTAGGCGTTCACCAATGACTTTTTGTTTCAAAGCTGGTACTAACCCAGCTTTAATAATGGAACTTTTGCCAACGCCACTAGGTCCATGAATTACTGTAAGTTTGTAATCAGCACGGGTAATTCTTTCAATCAAGCGATTGACATCTTGCTGTCTTCCGGAATTTGCTATTTCCTGGGCAACTTCCTCAAAAGAGGATGGTATTTTTTGGGGATTGTAAAGTGGGTTAATTCTGTAGCGTTGCGGCTGCAACTGACTTGCACCGATGAAGGCGCGAAAACCGTACTGATGCTCTATTTGAATTTTTTCTTGTTTGAGCTTAAAAGCTTCTAAGTAGTCATGACGTTCAAAAAAGTAGAGCGATCGCAACTCTTCGATAATTTCCAAATACAGGGATGGCTCATACTGAGCTTCACAAACGACCTTTGCCCATTCCAAATTATTGATAGCTTCCTCCCACTCACCCAAATGCCTCTGGGTACGCCCAAGTAAGAGAAGATACCAACTCTCCTGCTGTCGCGAAACATCTGTAGCCTCCTCTGCAATGGAAAGTGCTCTATGAACTAGTTCATAAGCTTGTAGCCAGTCACTAGATGCAGCAGCCACCGTTGCCAAAAAACCATAATCTTGAGCAACTTGCGCCTTTGTCCCATAGGTTTGATGCAACTTGTGGGACTGTTGAGCGAGTTGTTGCAGCTCGGACCAAGCTTGTAAGCGTTGCAGTATTTCACAAGCAGGCAAAATAAATTTGGCAACCAAGTCTTCTCTTTGTAACGCCGACCATACATCCAAGCATTGTCTAAACCAACATAGAGCTTGTTGCCAATAGCTCCTATTAAGTGCAGGGTATAAATCTGCCATCCGGCGATAACACAGCCCTAGGTGGAATAGTACTACTGCCTGCTTTAATGAGGGCTCTTGAGGAGGGGGGGAGGGGGGTAGGGGGGGTAGGGGAGATGAGGAAGGTAGGGGAGATGAGGAAGGTAGGGGAGGAAAAAGAGTTAAAGAGTATTGAGCAATAATTCTTTCTCCCCCTGCTCCCCCTGCTCCCCCTGCTCCCCCTCCCCCCCCTGCCCCCCCTGCCCCCCCTCCTCCCCCTGCTCCCCCTGCTCCCCCTCCCCCCCTCCTCCCCTCCCCCCCTCCCCCTGCTCCCCCTAGCTGCTGCCAAATCACCAAACTCCGTTGAAAATGAGATAGGGCATCATCGATTTGGTCGTTGGCGTAGTTATCGCGCCCCAGTACAAATTCAAGCCCTGCTTCTAATTCTGGTTCTAATTCGACGCCATATAGGCGAAGCAAATCATTTCGAGCCGACTCAATTTCCAACCGTTGCTGAGATTTAGGATCTAAATTAAGGGCAGCATTGGATAAAAACATCAAAGCTCCTGCTTCTAACACTTTGGTAAATAGAGATTCCGTCTGATGCCTTACCAAACCCACTAAATCTTCTTTTTCCATTTCAAATTTGATGGTGGTTGCAGCCCAGCTTTTAAAATCGGGTGCTACCCTGGAAAGCAATGTGGCTACTTCATCTTGTAGCCACAACACCAATGGAAAGTGAAAACTATCGGCATAGAGATCTCGGACTTGATTAACGCCAATGATTAAGTCTTCGAGTTTAATGACTGACTCTAGCCCAAAAACCATCACAGCCGACGGCAAAGAATCTGTAGAAACTGCAAAATTATCCCTTACTATCTCGCCACTCCCCCCACTGATGATGGCGGTGTATAGAGAGGTAGTTGATGGCGAAACAACGAGTTCGCGTAAATTTATATCCTTGGTGAGAGAGCGAAGCTTCACCAATATTTGCTCGCGTAATTGCTCATAGTTACACCGGACTAAAATCAGGGCAAAGTGACCTTTGGAGAGAGCGATCGCCCGAACCAGCCTTTGCAGAGAACGCTGATTTTCTGTAGACATCGCTGCTGTGAATTGGCACTCTTTCATAACTCAAAATACATTTGTAGTAAAAAAAATTATGAATTATAAAATTATTTTTTCATAATTCATAATTCATAATTCATAATTCAGACTTTCTTTGCTGCCACGCCAGAACTTTTTCAGTTTCTGCTAATGCTGGACTGATGCCAAACCAGCGTCCCAAAGAATCGCGGTATTCAAATACAAACATACTTCGTAGCAATCTCTGGTATTCAGACTCGCCTCTAACGCTTTGCTTGGTTACTACTTCATACAGTAGTTCCCACTCTTGTTCATCGATCGCTAACAGCAGGTCATCGCGGTAGTCCTTAATCACTGCTTCTAAACAGTCATGGGAAAAAGGTGGATCTTGCCTTTGCAGGCAACTGTAAAGCAATCCCAGTAAATTACGGATGTGACCGCCACTGATGCGACATAACCGATCCAAGATTTCGGGTTGCTCGAATAATTCTGTGATTAATCCTAGCCTCGCATTCAGAGAAATTTCTGGAAAGGCTCTTGCTAAGACAAGCTGGCGCAACAGAGACATCCCTGGTTCGTGGTGACAGCCATTTCTTTGCCGCACTAGTACCATTGGCAACACTTTGGGAGCAATGCCACCTCCTAAGCGATTTTTGAGTGTCTCGTACTCGTTAGAGAAAATTAATGCTAAGGGAATTGTGTATACTACGTGGCATTTGAGTCGGCGTAACTGTTCGCCACGGTCAATGAAGAGATACTCTGGTTGCGATCGCCCAGATGCCAAAGGACGCATATCAACTCGATCCAAGTTATCAATAATTACCACCAGTCCTTTTTGACCCCTAGCTTTTAGCTGTTCAACAGCTTTGTCTAATACCTCTTCGTTAATTGCTTGCAAAATACTATTTGTGCGTGGCTCCAAGTATTGTCTCAGTTGATTACGCAACTGCGGGCTATCTTTGGTTTTGGCCGTTATTTTAGCAATACCTAAGGACAACTCTGCTTGTGCCGATAAATCAATAGGAGTTTGCAGAAAATCCGCAATTTCGTTGAACAGATTGCTAAAGTAACCAGGTTTAACTTTGATGCCAATTGCTTCTAAACTGACACTCACTTGACGGGCTACACTCAGCAGAATATCGCTAACATCAATATCCGCCATATCTAAGTCTTGACTTGACTCAAAATAAATTACATGAAATCCAGCAATTTCTAGTTCTGCCTTTAGGCGCTGCAACTCCGTTGATTTACCGCAGCCAATATGACCTGTAAATAACTGGCAGGTTGGCTCATCTGGAGAAATACGAATGATCGTGCGTTGCAATTCTTCAACAATTTTGCAACCACGTACATCAGAAAAATCTATGTAGTACTTCTGATCAGACACATCACCCATAACCAGCGTTTTACTTGGGTTACAGGCTTTGAAAAAGCGTGACAAATTCAGTGTTGTTTTCATGTAAATGCAGATTTCTTTGTATGTTTATATACAAAAAATCAGAATTTACGCCATAGGCTAAATACCATGACGTAAATCTTTTGTCAACCTCCTTAAAGTATAGAAGAACATGTTAATCTTTGGCAAGAGCAAAATTTTTTATTGAACTACTTGTCTCAAAAATTACTTGTCTTAAATATTACTGACTAAAGTAAAAGTCGGCGACATTTGTGGTTGTGAATTCCTTAAACAACGGGAAATTTTGGGATGATATTTTTGACAAATACTGTAATTTTCTTTCTCATAGCTTCCTAGGGGAGATTCCTAAACATAAATGTCCAGCGGTGTGTCCTCCTGACGTACAGATCCAAGGACATTCCCAATGGCGGGCAAGTGCCAAGACAATACCTTAAAGCAAGTTATGAGTAATTTGTCAATACCCTTAATGTAGCTTTATTAGTGTAAAATTACGGTGATTATACACAAAAAAGGCTACATTCAATTAAGAAAGTTGGCTCAAACTTTAATAGTAAAGAATTTAGTAGCGCCACCTGACCTTCGGTGATGTGGCGGGATTGTCACCTCTACGTAGCGAACCGCGTGTACTCAAATTAGTCTAATGATACGAGTACAACAAAGACTTGGACTGAAAGTGTGGAAGGGGTTTGAATGGCTGGCATTATATCAGTTTCCCGCACAAATTTAGAAGGGCGGCGTCTGAAATTACGTAAAAAGCGGCAGATGAGAATTATTCAGGCTATGTGGCGAACCTTTGCCATTACTGGTCTGGCTGGTGGTCTGCTGTGGATGGCAATTCAACCGATTTGGGTGCTAAAAGCTCCTAAAGACATTGTGATTTCTGGCAATCAAAGACTTTCCAAACAGGCGATTCAGTCAGTGTTGGTGCTGTCTTATCCGCAGTCTTTATGGCGAATTGAACCGTTTCGCATCGCGGAATCTTTGAAGCAGCAACCAACTATTGCACAAGCAACTGTCAGTCGTCGCCTGTTTCCTGCTGGATTAATCATCCACATCAAGGAACGAGTACCTGTAGCGATCGCGGAGTGTGCCCTAGCCCCCACCAACCTGTCCAAGGCATCGAAGGACGGTTCCAAACAGGTTCTAGCGCCTAGTGACACTGGCAAGAAAAAAGTATCAGTGGGGTTATTAGACGCTAGTGGTGTTTGGATGCCCTTAGAAAAATACACATTACGGAACCCCGCCTTACAGTTGCCCAGTCTTAAAGTTATTGGCTTACCAGAACAGTATCGCCCCTATTGGGCGCAACTTTATCAAGCTTTGAGCCAAAGTTCAGTTAAAGTGATAGAAATTGATTGGCAAGATCCAACTAATTTAATTTTGAAAACAGAACTAGGAAAGGTATATCTTGGGACACCGAGTTTCCATTTGCCCGAACAAATCAGGGTAATGGCGCAGATGCGCCATTTACCTGCACAACTCAATCCGAGTCAAATAGAGTACATTGATTTAAAAAATCCAGAATTTCCATTAGTACAAATGATCCAAAAACAACAGGAGCTTAATCCTCAAACTCCTTAAAAATATGTGGTGTATTTAATGTAAGCAACACTCCTAGTCAATCCAGAAGTTCTATGCTGATAAATATACTTATTATTTTTGGTTTTCTAGCAATCCATATCAAAATCGGTGTTAACTTCTAATTAAAATGGGAGGAACAATTGTAAAATTCCTGATTGGGATGCAAAGCCCTTGATTTGTTATCCTAATATCTTCATAATGAGTCTAAAATGTTACACAATCTAATGATAGCGTCTAGTGCTCTGTCAACCGAGAAATGATGTGTCGTGAGCGACGCGGAGTACGCATGTCGCGGATCGCTGTGATCTCTATCCTACAGGCATCCCCGTGGCGACCTGTCTGGTGTGTCCCCGTGTCAATCCCAACCCGTTAATTCAAACTTGACAGAGTGCTAGACTGGAAAACCCATGTGTGCCTAAATAAAATTCGACACACCCTCTGTGGGAAACAGCTAAGCGCTTGAGAGCGAAAAAATAACAAGCGCCGTATTCAGGGTAACTGGTTGGGTGACGAAGATTTGAGACAAGGGCTGGGTAATTTTTTTATGGTTCTACCTAAATGTCCGTACGAAGAAGGCGAAACATAGAGCAAATTAATCAGGATACTCAAAAACCTGACAAGTAAATTTTAAGTGATCTCAAGGTTAAGGATAGATTAAGTAAAAGGGAAATTTTTGTGTTTCAGGCTGCAATCATCCCGAATGGTGAATCTTTAGTCTTGGTGGTGGGTGGCAAAAAAACAGTACTTAGCAAATATTGTAAAATTATTTACAAGTATAAATGACGAACACAAACAGGTCGAGGGCAGCAGTGGCGATACCAAAAGCTTACTGAGCAAAAGCGGCAAAATAGTAGTCAAGATATAAATATGTTGTGGAAGTTACACAGGTTAATTTTAGGTAAATAATAGGTATACTTCTTTAGAATTAGCCGTGCCATCGGAAGCCATTAAGGCTTCCCATAGCCAACTTTCGCGCTTACCATCCCCAAAAGGTTGGCAGTAGAGAGAACAACAACCAAAAGTGCCATAGATTATGGCAGCCTCAAACTATAGTTGATTCTTAGGTGAATAACACCTTAAAAAGTCGTTTATCTACCTTTCTGAATGCAATGACACTTGATAATAACCAAGAGCTTACTTATAAAAACTCCCATTCTCAGGGACAGACAGGGGTTTCGCTGGCAATCAATACCACTAATCCCTTTAATCATTCCGGGTTAAACTTTGGACAAAACAATGACAGTAAGAAGATCCCTAGTGAAGACAGGCGCATTGGCGATATTGTTCCAGGTCGGGTCGCTAATATTAAAGTGATTGGTGTAGGTGGCGGTGGTGGAAATGCCGTTAACCGCATGATCGCATCAGATGTCACTAATGTGGAGTTTTGGTCAATTAACACTGATGCCCAAGCTCTTACCTTAGCTTCAGCTCCTTGTCGGTTACAAATTGGACAAAAGCTGACGCGAGGTTTGGGTGCTGGTGGTAATCCAGCCATTGGTCAAAAGGCTGCTGAGGAATCACGGGACGAGATTGCTACAGCTTTAGATGGTGCCGACTTAGTATTTATCACTGCTGGTATGGGAGGAGGGACTGGTACGGGTGCAGCCCCAGTTGTGGCGGAAGTAGCTAAGGAAATGGGCGCTCTTACTGTTGGGGTAGTCACGCGTCCATTTGTCTTTGAGGGACGCCGTCGCACCAGCCAAGCAGAACAAGGCATCGAAGGTCTCAAAAGTAGGGTAGATACACTGATCATTATTCCTAACAATAAGCTATTGGAAGTGATCCCAGAGCAAACGCCCGTGCAAGAAGCTTTTCGTTATGCAGATGATGTCCTGCGTCAAGGGGTGCAGGGTATATCTGACATCATCACAATTCCTGGGTTGGTAAACGTTGACTTTGCTGATGTCCGGGCTGTGATGGCTGATGCGGGATCGGCGTTGATGGGGATCGGCATTGGTTCGGGAAAATCAAGAGCAAGAGAAGCGGCGATCGCTGCTATATCCTCTCCATTACTTGAAAGTTCCATTGAAGGAGCCAGAGGCGTTGTTTTCAATATTACTGGTGGTAGTGACCTCACTTTGCATGAGGTGAATGCTGCTGCGGAAACAATCTATGAAGTGGTTGATCCCAACGCCAATATTATTTTTGGGGCAGTCATTGATGACAGACTCCAAGGTGAGGTAAGAATTACTGTAATTGCCACTGGATTTACAGGTGAAATGCAAGGCGCACCACCGCAAAACGCTGTCAACGCAAGGGTCGCACCCTCATCGTCTACAAGACGATCAACTCCACAACCACCACCTGTTAATCCGTCAACGCCAATTGTAGAACCCAAAGAAAAACCCGGATTGGATATTCCTGATTTCCTGCAACGGCGACGTACACCACCACGCAATTAAGTCATTTTGGAGGAGAGATTTTGGATTGAATTTGAAGTCTAGAGTCATGCTAAGTGCTCCCATCGCATCTACCAGTCCTAGGGTTTCCCTCTTGGTGGGGGTAAGCAATTCAGTTGTCATGCCTGATTGTTAAAGTCAATGCGGGAAACTATACTTTTGGAAAAACAGCCTTCGTGCCCCACGTAGCCCCTGTAGAGGCTTCACGGCTATGGTATAAAGGCTGCTGTGGAGTTACCGTTACCTAGAAAAAATGTTGCCACCAACAGGGGTCTAAGTTCTGGTGTTCAGACTAATTAATTTTGTATAGAGGTCGCCCCATTTTTTGGGATTTATGTGTCCCATGGACGGTACAGGGATTTGGCGAGATTTATTTTTTTAGCAACCCCCGTAGACGCCAACAACTCAGAAAATGATGAATCATGAATCCGGAAAAATTTCATAATTCATAATTCATAATTCATAATTCATCCTCCACCCATCTAATGACTTGATGCCCAAGGTGAGTGCCGTTGAGTCTGTCTATCTCGCGAACTCCAGTGGGACTGGTAACGTTGACTTCGGTGAGGAAGCCACCAATAACATCAATGCCTACAAAAATTAAGCCGTCCTGGCGTAAGGTTTCGGCTAGTTGAGCGCAAATTTCCAGTTCTCTAGGGGTGATTTCGGTTTCGGCAACTGTGCCACCAGCCGCCATGTTATTACGAAATTCACCTTGGGCAGAAAGACGGTTCAGGGCACCTATTGGTTCGCCATTAAGCAGGATAATTCGCTTGTCTCCGTCTTTTGCTTCTGGTAGATAGGTTTGCACCATGATTGGCACTCGACCTTGGAAGGTACTGAGTTCGATTATGGAGTTGAAGTTACGATCATCGGGTTGTAAAAATAAAATCCCTTCTCCTGCTTTGTTTCCTAATGGCTTGAGAATTGCTGATCCCTTTTCTTCCACAAATTGCCGGATAAATTGTTTATCAGCAGTGACGATGGTTTCTGGAATCGCTTTGGTAAACTGGAGGGCATACATTTTTTCGTTTGCCGTTCGGATGCCCTTAGGACTATTAATTACCAAGGTTTTATTTTGGTCTATGTAGTCCAGAATATAGGTGGCATACAAGTAAGGGACTGTTACTGGTGGATCTGTCCGCATGAATACGGCATCCATTGTTTCCAGAGCAAGGGCCGTGCGATGGCTCAACTTGTACCAAGGATTGGTCGCCAAATAGCGCCCCTCTACTAACTGTACAGGTACGAGTTCCAATCGTTCTAGGACTCCCCAAGCTTTGCCCTCTACCACACTTAGCAAGTTTGCTTGAGTTACCCAAATTTCATGTCCCAGAGTTTGTGCTGCTTCCATTAGAGCAACGCTGGTATCATGACATGGATCAAGCTGATGGATAGGATCAATGATAAAAGCCAGTTTCACTCGTTCTGCCTCAATCGCCAAGTAAATTATGAATGATAAATTATGAATTATGAAATTTTTAATCATTTATAATTCATAATTCATAATTCATAATTTCTCAGATGCTAGGAACTCATCCAGCTTCCCTTGGGCGTCTAAGGCGTAGGTATCATCACAGCCACCAATGTGGCGATCGTTAATAAAAATTTGCGGCAACGAGCGTCGTCCATTTGCCCTTTGAGCCATTTTATTTCGTGCTACCTCATCTCCATCGATTCTGTATTCGATGAATTCAACCCCCTTTTCTGTTAGTAAATTTTTGGCACGAATGCAAAATGGGCAAGTTCTCCAGGTATAAATCTCTACTTTTGCAGCCATAACGTCCTCAACTTGATTCACATATCTTAATTTTAGACCTAAGCGCTGGCTGTGGGAGCTTTATCCCGAGACGTACTCATCCTCAGAAGATGGTAAGTAAGTTGATCTAAATCAACATAAACCCTCTCTCGTTAGTAGTGTAAAAAGATACTTTAAATGACAGTTATAAAGTGTTTTATTACACTTATTTAGCAGCTTTGGAGTCTGGCATTCGATTGTGAATCCGCGCATCAAGAAAGACCGCCAACTCATCCAAATGCTTAGCCCATCATATTTATGTCTACTTGCACTAGTACCGCACTCGCCTCTACGTAATTCGTAATTCGTAATTACCGTGACTATCAGGGTTTTAGACATTTCAAATGGGTGGCTTATTTACGCGAACCTGTACTAGTACAAAAAGGCAATAAGGCTTGATACATAAGCTTTTTGTCTATTTTAATCGTCGCTTTATTTCCATCTTCATGTGCTAGCTGCCTAATAAACTGATAATATTCTAGTTGAATACTGATATCCTCAGTAATAATACTGATAATTTTTAATAGGGTTCAAAATTCATTTTCAGTATTTACCGCAAGAAATAGGCGAGTAGGGAATGGGTAAGGGCGGGGTAATCCCGCCCTTACCGGAGTGGGGAGAAGCAAGGGAGGCAGGGGAGGAAAAAGAGTTAAAGAGTTGTTGAGCAATAATTCTTTCTCCCCCACTCCCCCACTCCCCCCTGGGGTTAAAACCCCAGGCTATCCCCACTCCCCATTCCCTACTCCCCCACTCCCCATTCCCTACTCCCCATTCCCTATGTTCCCAGCGTATTCAATCAGTTGACTAAGACGCTGACGTAAGGTTTCTAATCCTAGACGCTTACTTGCCGAAATAAACACTGCTAAGGGAAACTCTTCCTGCGCTAAAGCTAAGGATTCGCTATCCACTTGATCAATTTTGTTAAAAGCAACCAGCGCTGGACCTGGAGTCACCGGCATTTGCGCCAAGATTTCCCTGACTGAACGAATATGACTTAACCACGCAGGATGGGACAAATCTACCAGATGGAGTAAGGCATCAGCTTCTGTGACTTCCTCTAAGGTGGCGCGGAAGGCATCCATTAAAGATGCAGGTAGTTCGTGAATAAACCCCACTGTATCTGTAAGTAGAATCTCGAGTAAGTCATCATTCACAAGCTGAGGAATCACAAGGCGGCGCGTGGTGGGATCAAGGGTGGCAAAGAGTTGGTCGGCTGTGTAAACTTCAGAATTAGTTAGGGCATTCAGCAGGGTGGATTTACCAGCATTGGTATAACCTACCAAAGCCACTGAGGGAACCTCCTGATGTTGTCGCCGCTGTCGCAATCGCTCTCGATGTGCCTGTAGCTGGTCTACTTCTTGTTGCAGTCGGGCAATGCGACGCGCAATAGCACGGCGTTCGGTTTCTAGTTTGGTTTCACCAGGACCGCGTGTACCAATACCACCACCAAGCCTAGACATTGCTTGACCTCTACCAGTCAATCGCGGTAGCATATACTCAAGCTGTGCAAGTTCAACTTGCAACTTACCAGCACGGGACTGAGCGCGTTGAGCAAAGATATCCAAAATGACTTCGGTGCGGTCAACCACTCGGACACCAATTTGGGCTTCTAAGTTGCGGACTTGGGTAGGTGAGAGGTCGCGGTCAAAGACGACGAGATTAGCTCCTAGGGTTTGGGCGGTCAGGGCAATTTCTTGCACTTTACCTTCACCAACTAGGGTCTGGGGATGAACGCGCGATCGCTTCTGCCGCATTATCTCCAAGACTTCCCCTCCCGCTGTATCCACTAACCGCGCCAATTCCGCTACGGTGTCTTGGAATTGTTGGGTAGTCATCTTATCGGTCATCACACCGACAATGAGGACGCGATCGTGATCAGTGTCTACCTCTTGAGCAACAAATTCCCGTCGGAATTCGGCTTCTAGTCCTTCCACCAAGTCAACAAAGTCCTGCTTTGTCAGCATATCTAGACTCATGGGCGGCGATACGCTCCAATTTGGTGATGAGAGGTTGCTCCCTAGTTCCTTACCCACCGCTGAAAAATCTGGCAAAACTTTTTTCATAGCGAGACTCGTGATTAGGGTGCGAGAGTCTTGGGGTGTAAGATGAGCTAAATAAGCCTCTTTGACATACCCAGTAGCACCACCACCTCGTCGTTGAAATCCTGTCCCGGTGATATTTAGCATCACTAGAGCATCCAGTCGTTGCATTGCCATTGCTGTCAGCGCCACATCGTTAGGCGGTTCTGGCTTCAAATGAGTGGCAATGCAGCGAATACCACTGAGTCGTTCTGCACCATAACGGGGCAATTCCAGTGGTGGGATTTGCGTTGCTCGCGGTGTTCCTACCCCAACCCGAATCACTTGTCCGCGACGGTTGAGGTAAGCACATATGGGTTGATTAATTTCAGTACTAATTGCAGCCAGTCGCTGGGAGAACTCCGCTGTAATAATGCGATCGCCCGCTATGCGCTGGTGATACAGCCGCTGTAGTTGTTTCAGCTGGCTGGACTTTAGACCTTGGAGATTACCAAAGATAGTCTCTATAGGCGTTTATGACCAGTTAACTGGTCCCCCGAATCCATCTTCTCTTATTTTACAACAAGGAAAGTACAGGTGTAAGGGTGTAGGGGTGTAAGGGTGTAAGGGTGTAGGGTTAAGAAGGCAGAAGTACGAAGGCAGAAGGCAGCTATGTATCCCCATAAATAAATTCAGGGGATTTACTAAGGACATAGTATTTCTTGTGCTACGCATCTCGAAATACATATTTTCTTTGTTTTTCATAACTAAAGTTAGGGGCGCTACTCCCAGTGGCCGAAGAGCACATCCTTAGATCTCTTCCCTTCAGCATAGCTGCCTTCTGCCCTCTGCCTTTCTTCGGTAAGTAATTGCTTATTAGTATAGATAAACCCTCTCTTGAAAATCTCTAGTTCCCCTACACCCCCACACCCCTACACCCCTACACCCTTCATCTTCTCCCCCTACACCCCTACCTCTCACCTGCTGATTAATTTAAGTTGATTAACTTGAGCAATTGCATTGCTATACCTTAACGTAAATATACAATACTGTGCCGTAGGAATGCACATGGATTGGATTAGTTTACTTAAAGCTCAACAAGCTGATTTCCTTCAACGAGTGAAAAAACCTAAGATAATTGACTTATCTTTACTGGAAAGCCAAGTTAAAGGTTGTCACAGTGAAATTATGGCATTTTCGGGTGAAACATTGGCAAAAATGTTGGAAATTGTTCGCCAACAAGCAGAAATTATCGCTCTTAATCCACCACCTATACCGCCTGAATATCCAGGACCTCCCGATTGGACCATACCTTTTCCCAAATACTTTCAACAGCAAGCAGAAGATTACCTTTTGCGAGAGCAAATCGTTGAGCGCTTTATCAGTGAACACTTGGGTAAACAGGTTAAAAAAGTGTCACAAGACACTTTGCAAAACATGATTCTAGATGATGAGGGAAACTTACGTAGTGAAAGCAAATTTTCTTACTTGCTGACAGATAACCCTAAGATTAGTATTCAAGTTCACGCTGCTGATGGAGAAAGTTTTAATGGGCTAAAGAAAAATAAAACCAGGTGGTCAGTTACTCAAGAGGAGCTTAAAAATTATCATGTATTAATTTTTCTGTGTTTGTTGTATCCATTTTCTAGTAAAAGAAGTTACGAAAAACAAGTAGTCATTACAGGTTTTTTACCAACAAATCAAATTGAATTGAGTCAGCCAAAACTGTACATCACTCCCAGCGACTTATTATACGCGGGGGGATTAAGCTGGTATTTACAATCACTTATGCCCAGAAAAGATTCAACATCGGTGTCTGATGAGATGGTGATAGCACAGACAACTCAAACTCTGTCACCAAACCATCCACTCAAGAGTGTAATAGGAGACTGGGAATGCTGGCAAACCCTCAAAGGTCACACGAGAGGAATTAACTGTCTTGCTTTTAGTCCAGGGGTGAAAAAGGACGCAAGCACGCCTCTGGTGGCTAGCGGTAGTCGTGGAGAAACGAAGCTATGGGATTTGACCAAGGGTGAGTTAATCAGTACATTGTCAGAGTCTCCTTGGAGTTTATCTGGGCTGGTGGATGAAGTAAATTCTCTTGCTTTCAGTCCAGATGGGCAGACTTTGGTGAGTGGAGGTGCAGACTCTACGATTAAAATTTGGCATGCAGGCGCACTAGACTTGATAGATATTTTACACAAGCATAACGGAATAGTGCGGTGTGTTGCTTTCACCCCAGATGGACGGATCTTAGTAACTGGCGGTGACGACAGAAAAATTATGTTCTGGGATTTCATCCGGCGTGAGGTAGTGATCGCCATATCCTTAGATGATACTGCCGTTCATGCTTTAGCTTTTAGTCCAAATGGACAAACCCTAGTAACAGGTAGTTACCGCAAAATCAAAGTGTGGCGGCTCTCACGACTAAGACGCTCAAAAACTTTCGCCGAGCCACCCCAGTTGCTACAGTCATTTACAGGTCATTCTCACGTTGTTCGTTCCTTGGCTGTCAGTGCTGATGGGAAAATTCTCGTCAGTGGTAGTCGGGATAAAACGATTAAAATTTGGCAGTTGGAGACTGGAGAATTAATACATACCCTCACCGGCCATAGGGATGAAGTGTATGTCATCACCTTGAGTCCCGATGGGCAGATTCTTGCCAGTGGCAGTGTGGATAAAACCATTAAGCTATGGCATTTAAAAACAGGCGAACTGCTTGGTACCTTTATCGGTCATGCCCATACGGTAACAGCATTAGCTTTTACTGCTTCAGGAGAAATTTTGGTGAGTGGAAGTTTGGATAAAACAATTAAGATTTGGCAGAAGAGCTAGGAATAAAGTGAGGAGTGAGGAGTGAGGAGTGAGGAATAAAGACTAATACAACTCCTACTCCCGAACCGCGCTTAAGAATACCTAATTTAATGAACCGCCAAGACGAGGCAGTCTGAGCGCCGGCCTCCGGCGATCAGAACTGCAAATGCCTTGGACGCCAAGAAAATCAAAAAGAAGATAGGTAATCTTACACTCGTGTTGGGAGTAACTCCTCATTTTTTGTAATACATATCTGACGATTTCTGTCAATCTGTAAGTCCTATTATTGTATAAATTGGGTGGAACAGCCCCGAATCGTGTTAACCCACAACAAGAATGTGTATTTTCGTACTTTACTATGGAAAATCAAGTTGAATTTGTGCTAAAAGTGTTTCTTCTCTCGGCTGGAATCTCGTTCTTGATTAAGTACCTCGCTCCTAGCCTATCCATTCCAATGACGGCGACGAATGCTCTGATTATGGTTCTGTTGCCCACAGTGATGGTGGCGATCGCTTTACTATGGCGATTCCAACGACTAACTTAGGGGTGTAGGGGTGTAGGGCAATAATTCAAATATAATTTCCCTTACACCCCTACACCCTCACACCCCTACACCCCTACACCCCTACACCCTCACACCCCTACACCCCTACACCCCTTTTTTTGTGAACCTAGGTCAATGGATCGGCTTAATCGCCATACTTCTTTCCTTATACATTCTGTGGCAAATTCGGGAAGTACTTTTGCTGATGTTTGCCGCAATTGTTTTAGCCACTACTTTAAATCGGCTGGCTAGAAGGTTTCAACGCTCAGGTTTAAAGCGTGGATTTGCCGTCCTCCTGTCAGTAGTCCTGTTTATAATTATAATTCTGGGTTTTTTGTGGCTGGTTGTGCCGCCTTTTGCCGCTCAGTTTCAAGAACTCACCAAAAAGGTTCCTCAGGGTTTGGCACGCTTGAATAGTTTGCTGGATCAGTTGGAATCTCGCATCCCTCCTGAACTGGGTCCGTATATACCTGATATCAACAGCCTTAGCCAACAAGCACAACCCTTAATAAATCGTGCATTAGGAAGCTCTTTGGCCTTTGTCTCTAGCTCTTTGGAAGTTGTTTTGAGGATTTTGCTGGTGCTGGTTTGGACGGGGATGTTATTAACCAACCCTGTAGCTTACCGCAAGGTATTTATCCGCCTGTTTCCCTCATTTTATCGACGGCGGGTGGATGGAATTTTGGATCAATGCGAGGTGTCATTGGAGGGATGGGTAACAGGCGCACTCATAGCTGTGTGTGCTGTGGGAGCCATGAGTATGATTGGTTTGTCAGTTTTGCGTGTTCCCTCTGCACTAGCTTTAGGGGTTTTAGCAGGATTTACGAACTTGATTCCCAATCTTGGTCCAACGATTAGCGTCATACCAGCAATGGCGATCGCGCTTTTGGATGCTCCTTGGAAATCCCTTGCTGTTTTGGCTCTATACTTTGTTATTCAGCAGACTGAGGGGAATCTTCTTACCCCGTTCGTTATGGCGCATCAAGTGTCACTGCTACCAGCTATCACCTTAATCGCTCAGTTGTTTTTCTTTACATTCTTTGGTTTTCTGGGATTGTTCTTGGCCCTACCCCTGACTGTTGTGGCTAAGATTTGGTTACAAGAGGTATTGATTAAAGATGTTTTGGATCAATGGGGTAATGAGCCTAATATAAACTGAATCAAGGACAAGCTCCCCAATAGGACGCATCGCGGACATTTTCTCAGTTGAGTGAGGTCTTGCGGATTTTGAAGCGGTTAGGACAAGCAGTGTTAACGTAATTTGTCAAAAAGAATTAAAGCGATCAGAAAATATCAAAGTGACATCTAACCAGTCCCAAGAAAATCATGCAAGAATTTGTAATTTCTCAACAGATTTATCACAAAGGAGTACAAAAAGAAATACAACTTGGAGAGGAGGCATTGATATTGCGGCTACTGACTCGCAAGTTTGGTACCCTTGAGCCGGAAATTGAACAGCGGATTTGCACCTTATCCCTTACTCAACTAGACGAGTTGGGTGAGATGCTGTTAAATTTCAAAAGCTACTCTGATTTAACTAACTACTTAGCTATAGGATAAAGAAACCCGGTATCTCCCAGATACCGGGTATAGTCGGCTCAGTATTTTCTCACAAAGAAAGCCGAGGATTGCTATACCATCTCCCCATAAGGACATCATCCGCTACACTCACTATGCGAACAATTGCGGAAATAAACGATAAAATCAGCGGCAATCGTGCTGTGGTCTTGACTGTGGAAGAAATAAAAGCACGAGTTGTAGAAGTCGGTGTTACCAAAGCAGCCAAAGAAGTTGATGTCATAACCACTGGTACTTTTGAACCGATGGAATCTAGTGGTGCAATTATTAACCTGGGACACACCGATCCCCCAATCAAAATCCGCCGCTGCTGGTTGGATGGTGTATCGGCATACTCTGGTTTTGGGGCAGTGGATTTATACTTGGGCGCGAGTTGTGCGGTAGAAGAGATGGAGGGGGAAGAACTCCGGGAACGCGGTGGCGGTCATGTCATCGAAGATTTGATAGCAGGTAAACCTGTACACGTAAGAGCGCAGGGACAAGTAACAGATTGTTACCCGAGGACAACCTTTGAAACTACCATTACCCGTGAAACTATTAATCAGTTTTATTTATTTAATCCGCGCAATCTTTACCAAAATTTTATTGTGGGGGTGAACGGGGGCGATCGCCCACTATTTACATACCTAGGTCCTTTACAACCCCGCTTGGGAAATGCTGTCTATTCTAACCCTGGTGCCATTTCCCCGCTACTCAACGACCCTGATCTCCAACTTATTGGCATTGGTACGCGGATTTTCTTGGGCGGAGGTATTGGCTATGTAGCATGGGAAGGAACCCAACACTTCCCCTTACAAAAGCGTTTACCCAATCGGACACCCATTGGTCCGGCTGCGACTTTAGCGTTAATTGGGGATGCCAAGCAGATGGATGCTCGTTGGGTACGTGGTTGTTACTTCAAAAGTTACGGTCCTTCTTTGATGTTGGGAGTAGGGGTACCACTTCCTGTTTTAGAAGAAGAAGTCGTAGCCAGATGTGCGGTCCAAGATAAAGACTTGGTCGCGCCGATAGTGGATTTTTCCATTCCCCGGCGCGTTCGTCCTACCTTTGGTTTGGTGAGCTATGCTCAACTCAAGTCTGGGCGCATCACTATTGAGGGCAAACCTGTGCGCGTTGCACCCCTCGCTAGTATGTTTCTTTCTAGGGAAGTGGCACTCTTGCTGAAACAGTGGATTGAGGCTGGCAAATTTACCCTAACTGAGCCTGTTTCCCAAATTCCAATGGAGCGGTCTTTTCTCCCTCAAGACCGCTGGACAGAATTTTAATAAGGGGGAGTGGTGAGTGGGGAATAGGGAGTGGGAGAAAAGAGTATCAATGACTTCTTCCCTACTCCCCACTCCCCACTCCCCACTCCCTATTCCCTTATTCTTGTGGTGGCTTCGGACGCTTGATAGGTTTAGGCGTTGGTGCTTTAGGCAAAGGTCGTGGCGTAGCAGAGGCATCGCCTGTTTTCCGAATAGGGCGAGGGGTTTCCCCAGTTCGTTTGGGGAATGGTTTCCTGCTAACAGGACCAGAACCAGGACCAGGACGACGCCCTCCAGGGCTTCTTGTCTGTGGCGGTCTCCGTTTTTTGGGCAAGTCAGCGATCGCCTCACTGCGCTCTATTACCAATGCGTCAGCTTGTCGCTTGACTTGAAAGTCCCAGAACTTTCCTACTGCTTTGGTCTGAAGCCGACCTTTAAGTTTCAACTTGAAATATTTGGGCTTGTCATCTTGTTTGCGGGCAGCCTGCTTAATTTTGACCACCAAGTTTTCAGCTTCAAAAGACTGGTAAACGACCTCGCCACGAACAGAAAAACCTCCATCTGGCATTTCTGTCGAGGGTATGCGCATCTGTTTTGAGCCATTATTGTTAGTCTGGTTTGCTGGTGCAGCCAAAGAAAGCTCGTGGTGGGTTGTTGAATTTTTAGCTAGGTTTTCAGGCTCCCAAACCCCTACAATTTGGAGATGTAAATTGTCATTTTCTTGTCTAGTGCGCGGATACACTACCCAAAGATGTTCTTTGTCTAGATCCAAGTGATTCTTAACTAAACTCATAATCCGACCTAAAAGGACGGCATCGAGCATTGTACCATCTCTGGTCAACAATGTACCTTGAGTAAATTGTTCGCTACTGGCAAGATAACGACCTCGGACTAAGCCGATGGCTCGATACTGCATTGGTTCACTTGGAGGCGGAATCGGCTGCAGCCGATTTGCCAAGTTCCCATCATTAGCAGTCTCCCTTGGCAGAAAGGGCGAATTCTCTGGTTTAGAGGCTTCGGCTGCTGGTGGCTGTATAACAGGGGTAACTTTGTGAGTTTGGGCCTCGTTAGAGGCATTCTTATTGGACGATTCAGGCGACGGCATCAGGTCGGAATTCATAAAAACTCCTTGCGGCGGAGACACATCCCATTGTGGGATTTAACAAAGGCAGCTCGAGAGAGGGTTTGTGCGGGGCTTGTAAGTATATTTGCTTTCAAGACATCCATTGCACAACGTCCTGTGTGATACTAAAGGTGCGAAGGTAGTTGCCTCAAGTGGGGAAAACCTCATTCTCCTGATGGAGACGCTGGGCCAACAGCGCTGGTTTACCACGGCGACGCCTCAAATTTCGCAACACATATCAGCTGTAACACATATTAAATGTGTAATTTAGCGCTTTTCCATTAGTTTCGGAAGCATACCATAGCAGTAATTTTTGCGGTTCCTCCTCAATTCATCACTTTTGAATGCAGCACGGCAATGCCTATTTGTTATAAAATTCACAACCAATACACGGGATTCCGCAAAGTTTTTCAAATTTTTAACTAGAGTTAAGGAAGGTTTTGTGTCTCAACCTCGGAATCGCTGGATTGTTAAGGTCGTGCTGGTGCTGGCACTTTTTGCTTTTTTGGGAGTTTCGATAGTTCCCATCATTGGGGCATTGAATAAGCCAGCGCCAGAGCAAAAATCAAAACTAGAAGACGGAGTAGCAGGAAAATCAAAACTAGAAGACGAAATACGCGGTTTAGAACTGGTTTTGCAGCGGGAACCAGAGAACCAAGCCGCTCTCAAAAGCCTATTAGAAGCACGGTTGCAACTTTTTAGGCAAGAAAAGGGTGACATGAAGAAGATCATTGAACCTCTAGAAAAGCTTGCCAAGCTGAATCCAGAAAATACACAATACACAGTGCTGCTAGCCCAAGCTAAATTGGGCATTGGCGATACCGAAGGAGCTGCGGCTGCTTATCGCTCAATTCTACAAACAAAACCAGGGGACATTAAGGCTTTGCAGGGAATGGTGATTCTGTTGCTAAAGCAAAAACGCCCGGAAGCAGCCATTGGCTTGCTACAAGATACCCTCTCTAACGCCCCAAAGGTAAATAAAATTCAGCCTGGAAGCGTGGATACCATCGCAGTCCAGGTGCTGTTAGGCAACATTTATGCCTTCCAAAAACGCTACGATCAAGCTCTTGCCGTCAACGACCAGGCAATAAAAAATGACCCACAGGATTTTCGTCCCGTCTTAGCCAAGGCTATGCTTCTCAAGCAACAGGGCAAAATGAATCAGGCAAAACCTCTATTTGACAAAGCCGTATCTCTAGCACCACCTAACTATAAAGACGAAATCAACAAGCACGCATCCTCATCTCCCACACCCACACCCACACCCACACCCACACCTGGGAGTTAGGAGTTAGGAGTTAGGAGTTAGGAGTTAGGAGTTAGGAGTTAGGAATAAAGAGGGGGGAGTACCTGGGAGTTAGGAGTGAGGAGTGAAGAATAAAGATAAGAAACAAGAATAAAAAAGTTAATTAATAACTCCTAACTCCCCATTCCCCATTCCCCACTCCCCATTCCCCACTCCCCACTCCCCATTCCCCACTCCCCTAGTTCAATACTTCCTCTCTTGTGGCTCAAACATGGTAATTGTGACTGGGCGATACTGGATGTCAATCCCTGCTGGTGAATAATAAGCGATTATGTGTTTGAGAAAGTTGGTATCGTCGCGGTGGGGATAATCTTCACGGAAGTGAGCGCCGCGACTTTCCTGGCGATTGATGGCTGATTCCAGAATCAGACGACCGACTACCATCAAATTCCACAGTTCTAAGGCTTCCACAATTTCCGTATTCCAGCAATTGCTTTTGTCATCTAAATAGACCTGAGAATATTGCTTTTGCAATTCTTGCAATTTTTGCGAACCTTCTTGCATTAATTCCTCGGTGCGGAAAACGCCGCAGTACTGAGTCATATGATCCTGGAAGGCTTGACGCACTTGGTTAATACGGTACTGTCCACGCTGTTCTAACAATGCTTGAATTTGTTGCTTAGCTTCGGTAACGTAGCGTTGCTCGTCCACAATGGGTAACTTGCGTTTTTGCACGAATTGTGCTATAGCAGCCCCAGTTCTACGTCCATAAACGACACATTCCAATAGGGAATTACTGCCTAGGCGATTTGCGCCATGTACAGAAACACAAGCAGTTTCGCCAGCGGCAAAGAAGCCATCAACTAAACCCTCTCCACTACTGCGGACTTGACCATGGGTATTAACTGGAATACCACCCATACAATAGTGAATGGTAGGGCGTACTGGCATGGGTTCAGTCACGGCATCAACACCGACTAAGCGATGGGCTTCCTCCCAGCAGAAGGGAACGCGGCTCATAATTTTTTCTCGACCCATGTGCCGGAGGTCCAGATAGACAAACTGACCCCCAGCAGTACCATCTTGGTGAATACCACGATGGGCGCGAATTTCGTAAGCGATCGCCCGTGAGGTAATATCACGCGGAGCAAGTTCCATACGACTGGGAGCATATCTGGCCATAAAGCGCTCCCCTTCACTGTTAATCAAATACGCCCCTTCTCCGCGCACCGCTTCTGAAATCAGCACTCCTACCGGATATAACCCAGTAGGATGAAATTGTACAAATTCCATATCTTGTAAAGGCAATCCAGCAAGGGCAGTCATTGCCAAACCATCGCCCGTGGAAGCATAATCATTAGATGTGGTGTTATAAACCCTTCCATAACCACCAGTGGCAAACATCACTGCTTTAGCCCGCACTACCTCTATTTGCCCATCTAAGATGTTGTACATGACGACACCTTTTGCCTGACCTTCTTCCAGAATCAAGCGCATCACGTACCATTCTTCATAAATATACACACCATATCGTCGCAGGTTGTTCACCAATTCGTGCAAAATCGCATGACCAGTTTTATCAGCGGCGTAGCAAGTGCGATTGTGGGAATGTCCGCCAAAAGCCCGTTGAGCAATGCGACCATCGGGTAACCGCGAGAACAAAACCCCCATGTGTTCCAGTTCAATCACCACATCAGGGGCTTCACGGGTGAGAATTTCCACCGCATCTTGGTCTGCTAAGTAGTCGGAACCCTTGACTGTATCAAAAGCATGTGCTTCCCAACTATCGGCGGAATCAACATTTTTCAGGCTTGCTGCCATGCCTCCTTGGGCAGCGACTGAGTGAGAACGAATTGGATGCGTCTTGGCAACCACAGCTACATTTAAGTTGGATCCAATCTTGGCAATTTCTAATGCAGCACGGCATCCAGCCAATCCACCCCCAACAATGATGACATCGTGTTCTAGCATAATTAATCCCAACGGCAAAAAAGCGCGACTCTGCTGTTCTATAGTGACTTATAAAGGGGAGTAGGCAATAGAGGAGGAAGAATATTCCCCCTACCCAAACCCTATTGACCCCAATACGCTTAGTGTTAAGATAATTTATCTACCGTCAACCTATGTAGAGACAAGGGTTATCGCGTCTCTACTGAACCGTATTGGTATTGACCCCCCACTCCCTCTAAAAAAATTCCCCGTCAATAGACAGGGATGCAATTTGGATTTTAGAGTGAGGACCTAACTCCTAACTCCTCACTCCTAACTCCTAACTCTTTTTTCAACTCGTTGCTTGTACAGGTTGTTGCTGGGAAACATTTCCGGGCATTGGTTCCATTTTTGTTCCCGGTTCTACAGGAGACAATTCAATGTGATTTAACAAGGTGGTCACGAAGGCAAAAAGTAAGAAAGGCAGTGATAGAAGGACAACAAGTCCAACTGCGGCTAAAGCATAAACTGGTCGTTTAGCACCCATGAGTGCCAAAGCTGACGCCAAACTGATGGTGATGGTTATTAGCCAAACAATTATTTGACCATATATATCGCCAAAGGTAAGGGTACAGACAAACCGATACTTTTGAATGTTATTCACCATAAATTGCCTATAGCATCTCCTTAGTTTCTACCTTAGAACCATGTTTCCCTTTTAGATAATTTTTAAATATTTTTGAAAAAATTGTAATATCCCTTCACAATCTAGATATTTATTATTCCATAATAATTAGACTAAATTACTTATCAGTGAGGTGCTTTAGGCACATATTACTAATAAACTTTTACCAATTACACAACGCACCAAATCAAATTATAAATTATGAATTTATTCTTTTTCATAATTCATAATTCATAATTCATAATTCATGGCAATGGCCTTGGGTGCGGATAACCACCAAATTAGGTCGGGATTTACGGAAGTTGGTTGTCAGGTTTGAAGGCTTGGAGGCTTGCAGCGTCGTCCTGATAATCGCTGGGGATGGGGATTAATTCAACCCGTCGAACCGTTTTACCTTCGTGTTCTACTCACTCGGGGAGACGCTTCGCGAACGCGAAGCTTGCCCGCAAGGGCTTACGCGTCTTCGCGGTTTAAAAAGGCATATTTTTGAACCGCGAAGGCACGAAGAACACGAAGAAAAACTTAACTTTTACGCTTCACCTTAACAGGGGTACTCCTAACTCCTAATTCCTAACTCCTAACTTCTCAAACCGGGCTGGAGATAGGTGGGGGATGATTTCGTCTTTCTGTGTAGAGGCGAAATTGGCAAAGCGTTGTGCTAAGGGGGGTACAAATACTAGGGGGTTGCTAAAGCCTGAGAAGATGTGGACACTAGGACATCCGGGGATAGCACCAATTAAGGGGAGGCGATCGCCACTAAATGATGTCAAACAATGACGCCAAGTTCCTGGTAAGCTTCTTAAAGCTGGTAAAATTTCACCCACGCTATTGCGTAACAATCCTTCACTTTTATTTAAGTCTACCTTGGCATGAGGATCTGTGAGGACGCGGCTAATTTGACCCAAGCGTAAAGTACCATCTTTAAATTGAACCGCGCCAGCATCCAAAATTGGTGGTAGTGGCTCATTACCTGGTTCATCCCAGATTTTATCAACTAGAGTGGAGTTGGCTTCTAATTGAAACCGTTTGACCTCCGCTGGCATTACGATTGTGCGCAATTCCAAATCCACAGGTAAGGTTTCAATAATTTCCGCATGGGTAAAATACACCTTGATGGGAATACCCGATGATTTTAGGATCTGTCGGCTGAGTCCACCTGCACAGACAACTACATTGGCACTGTGGTATGTTGTGGTAGTGGTTTTGACTTGACCAGGCAGTATTTGTACTACTTTGGTAATCTCCCTTTCACCCCCAGCATTTACAAAGGCTTGAATGTAACCTTGTGCTGTTTTTTCAGGGTGGATATGACCGTGTTTAACAGTTAAAGCACCTGCGATCGCCTCGCGATTCAGTAGTGGTTCTAATTCACAGGCTTCTTTGACACTCAGTAATTTGGGAGGGATCGCAAAATGAGCGTAGGATTCAGCAGCAGCTTTAGGATCAGTATCGGTAGAAATGGTCATTAATAAGTCTAACTCGCGGAACTCGGTATCAGCGTCCAACTCCCCAGATAAGAGGCGGTGACGTGCAATTCCCTCATCACAAAGTTGCCGAGTTAGTGGAGTAGTCCCACACCAAAAGGCTATACCACCATAACTATAACGAGTTGCATTCTGTGGTGTTGCGCATTGCTCTAATAAAAGTACCGCAAAGCCTTTTTTCGCGAGTTCGTAGGCGAGTGCAGTACCTGTAATACCAGCACCAACAACAACCCAGTCGTAAGTTTTCATTATATTCCTTGTGAACTGCTTCCATCTAGACTAATAATTTCTACCAGATGTCTAATAATTAAAGGTTTGTAGTAAGCGCTTACTACGATACAAGGGAGGGGTTTCTGGACTTTCACAACTCCTGCACGAACTGCTCTATTGGGCTTTGGTCGCAACGACAAATAAACCAAAAAATAGAAATAAAGCTAGATTCATCGAAGGTTCCGGTGCTATAACTCTAGCTTGAGTGCTTCTTAAAGTCACTAAAGTTAAATTGGCTTTGCGATCAAAAGAACGTTGTAGAGAACCCTCAACAAAATCTGTAGCAAATTCTTGCGTTCCTCCAAAACTAAACTGCTTGTTTTCACTGGTTAGGATGACATTTTCGCTTTTTTGATTTGTAATAAAATTGTCGTTATCTAAAGTATCTAAATTTCCAGAGAGGGAAAAGAAGTCTAAAGGATTTTTGGAAATGCTGTCAGTTGTGTTGGCTAACAATCCGGAAAGGAAGTCTGGCAGACTTTTTTCAGGTATGTCAGTTGTGTCGAATAATAAGAAGGAAAGTTTTCCCGATGCACTAGCCTTCTCCGTGGGTGGGTTATCTATTGTTGTCTTCAAGTCTAAAGCAGATGCAAAGTTGAAAGAAAAGAGTTTACCCGCATCTACATCGAAGTTCCCGATAATTTTAGCTGCTGTCTCTGCCGTTCCAAAATAATCATTGCTTTCACCAGAAGCTAAACTTTTAGCAGAAGTATAGACTTCTAATGGATCTGGTATGATATTTGCCACTGCCTTCATATTTTGAGCATTCACAATGCCACCGTTGGCAACAGCAGAGACATTACCCTGATTTTGACTTTCGGTTGTCGAAAAGCTTTCACTCAGGTTTGTAATATTTAATGTTCCTTGAGAGAAAGAAAAAGTGGCAGCTTGACTAGGTGAGGTTAAGAGTGTGGAAGTTGCTATTAACGGAGTAACTAGTAGAAAAAAATGTTGAGCAAATACGAGATATTGCTTCATAAAATCCTTTTTCTTTTTTTGACTTCCGCGCAGCGGTACTAGTTCCTTTTCGGTAAGACACAATGACAATGATTCAATAAAGTTTGATGGGTTTGTAGTGAGGACTTTAGTCCTCGTATTTTTGACTACTTTAGTCCTCACTACGAAAAAATCATCACAAACCAAGCAAAGTTCGATTGCCAGACTACTAATAGTTCATCGCATTAATTATGAGGGGTTCGTAGTAGTTCTGCTCAATTTAAGCACTAAAGTGCTTACTACAAACTTTCTCAACCCATCAAAATTAATGACACAGACCACTAGGTCTGCTGACAACCCTGATAGTTTGCTCGGTTCAAATGCGATCAGAAATGTCAAAATAAGGTCAAGGCTAAGCGTTTGGACGCTGAGATGATATAACTGTAGCTTCAGTCTTCCTCAAGGCTATTAAAGTTAAATTAGTTCGTTTATCAAAGGAATGCTTAAAAGAACCCTTAACGGGGTATTTAGCAGATTCTTGCGTCCCTCCAATATTAAACTTTTTGTCTTCACTGGTTATGGTAACATTGTGGCTTTTTTCTTTTGCAATAGAATCATTGTTACCTGGAGTATTTAAATTTCCAGTCAGGGAAAAGAAGTCTAAAGGGCTTTTTTTAATGCTATGATTTGTGTCGTCTGATAGCAATGCGGCAAGGAAGCTGGGAAGATTTTCTTTAGGTATGTCAGTGGTGTCAAATAACTTGAAAGAAATCTCTCCAGATGCCCTTGATTTTTCAAATTTTTGCTCATTTATTCTTGTCTGTAGGTCTACAGTAGCTGAGAAGTCAAAAGAAAAAAGTTTTCCTGGTTCTACATTAAAGTTCGCGATAATTTTAGACTGAGTTTTTGCTGTTCCTGAGTAAAATTTGCTGTTGCCAAATGCTTGACTTAAAGCAGAAGTAGATGCTGATGCAGGCTTCTCTTGAACATTTACGATCGCATGAAGATTCTGAGCTTCCACATTGCCACCTTTGGCAGTAGGGGATGTATCACCTTGATTTTGTTTTTCGACTATGGAAAAGGGTAGACTGAAATTTGTAAAGTTTAATTCTCCTTGAGAAGAAGCAAAAGTAGCAGCCTGACTGGGTGTAAGGGCAGAAGCGCTTGTTGAAGGAGTAGCCATGAGCAAAGAATCCTTTTTTTATCTGTGTTTGGGTCTGAGCCAGTAGAGACGCGATTAATCGCGTCTCTACTGGGTTTCTTCAACGGCTATTGAGGTTTTTCCGAAAAACAGCGCGTTTTAGATGCTGGTTATATAGGAATCCTAAATCATTTGTGAAAAATTTTAAGTAGTGTAGGGTGGGCACTGCCCACCATGTCTTAAGTAGTGTAGAGTGGCCACTGCCCACCATGTCTGGGTTTTGTAGGGCATAGCCCCTGCTGCCGCAGATAACCGAGTGCGGCAAGTGCCTGGGCACACATCGGGTGGTCCGGCTCGATCGTTCGGAGAATTACATTCGTATCCACAAGGAAGCTCACAGGCGTTCGTCGTCGTACATGCTTTCACGGCTTACCGCGTAGTCCGAGAGTGAAGGAAGATTCATCCCTCGGTGGCTCTCGCTCCATTCACGTAAGGCGTCTACCCACTCCTCCGGGGTTGCCGTTTCGTAAAATGGCCGCTCTTGGGGGAGCACGAGCAGCGAAAGCATTGTGTGAACGTGGGGAGTAATCTGCTCCAGGGAAAGGCTCGTTATCTTCGCCAACATACGCGTGACGGCATCAATCTCCTCGCGGTGCGTTTCGGCAAACTGCTCTAGGAACCTTGATCTCGCTCTTTCCTTCTCTCTGTCAAACGGTACGTGTGTCGTCATACTGATCCCTTCTCGGGTTTCGAGTCCTTGGCTCCTGTTCACCTCCATGATACCGCGCCCGTGCATCACCCGAAATAACGAGTCGTTATAAATGGAACAGGCGATCGCACCCGCTGCGACTCGTCCAATTGTCTCTCGCGCCGACGACCTTGCCACCATGCCATGATTCCTCTATACCCTGACGAATAGCATCATCCATTTCTTCAAGAGTTTTTGGTGTGCCTTGGTATTTTAAGCATCCAGCAACATCAGCCAATGTGGTTTTTAAAAAAGGTTTTTTTGGTTTCAGAAGAATTCCGTCACCCATATCAATTGCTATTTCCCAAACACTTGCAGCACTTAAGAACAGTATATTTCTGGGATCAGCAATTATACTGCGAGCGGTGGATGAAAGTTGGGAATCATCTGTTACCCACCAAATGAATGCATGAGTATCAAGTAATGCTTTCATTCTGAATGTCTAGGGGGTTGAGAAAATCGTTTAAGATATCTTCTGGTAAGGGTTCGTTGAAGTCCGGGGCAATGACCACCTTACCACGATCTAATCCTGGAATTCGGGGTAATGATTGGTCAGTGAGTGGGACGATGCGGGCAATAGGAGTACCAGCTTGAGAAAGAATCACTTTACGAATTGGTATAATATGTTGCTTGTAAACGACTAATCAAATAATCTCCAGCTTTCATGGGGGGATAAATAGGCGATCGCTCACTTTGACAGCTTTCGAGACAAGCAATTTCTGTATCATCATTGGGATGACAGAAAAACGCTACAGAATACCGGGACTGCTTCACCCGATCATCACTCGGAATCATCACCCGATGCTTAGTTGAGCAAAATACATGATTTGTCCACCGCTGCATGAGATCCCCAGTATTGACTACCACAGTACCAGGAATCGGTGAAGCCGCAATCCACTCCCCAAATGCTGTTTGCACTTCTAACCCCCCGACTTCATCTTGAAACAGCAAGGTAATGCTGCCATAGTCGGAGTGTTCACCAGCACGAACCTGTCCTAGTTTGGGAGATTGCTGCAATGGGGGATAATGCAGCAGTCGCAAAGTATGATTTTGGCGATCGTGTCTTGTAGCAAAAAAATCTTCTGGCAATTGCAAAGCTAAAGCAAATGCTTGTAATACTTTGTTAGCAACTTCAGTGCAAGCCTCATAAAAGGAGAGAATATGGGAGTCTTTTGCAAGGGAGGGGGATGAAGGGGATGTTACTCCCTCATCTTGTTTGCCTATATTAAACGCCTCTTTGAGGTCGCCTGGTTTGTTTGGGTCAAGGCGTTCTCTCTCTATACCAATGTAACCTTGATTGCTAAATTCATGACTCCAAGCCTGCTGCTGCTTCATTGCCAGTGGTAAATTGAAGAAGTATTTGCTCTGTGTGAATACTTTTTCAAGTACGTCAATAGATATACCCATGTTCTCTAAGTACATGAAGCCGATTTCATGGCAAGCTTGATAAATTTGCTCAACTACAGTTTGTCTGGCTGTTGCATCACCGTTAGTAAACAGAGAAAAATCAATTACGGGAATATCGAGCAATATTGTAGACATATACTCCCTGTGTTTCTAGAAATTTATTTTACAACACCTTACACTGCCCATAATGCCGTAACAAATGGTCGCACAGCACCAGCGCCACCATCGCCTCAACCATTGGTACCGCACGAGGTAACACACAAGGGTCATGACGCCCTTTCGCTGCTAATATGGTCTCTTCAGCCTCATTAGTAACTGTCTTTTGCTCTTTTCTAATAGTTGCTGTGGGCTTAAATGCTACCCGCAAGATGATATTCTCGCCGTTGGAAATTCCCCCTTGAATTCCACCAGAACGGTTAGTTACAGTGCGAATTTCACCCTTTTCATCAACATAAAATTCGTCGTTGTGTTCAATACCAGTCAGCAGTGTTCCTCCAAAACCTGAACCAATTTCAAAGCCTTTGCTTGCGGGGAGAGACATCACACCCTTGGCAATATCTGCTTCTAATTTATCAAAAACTGGATCGCCCAAGGCTTTCGGCACATTTCGCGCTACGCATTCCACCACACCGCCGACGGAATCACCCTGTCTGCCAATTTGTTCAATTAATTCAATCATCCGTTCTGCAATTTCACCATCGGGACAGCGGACGATGTTGCTTTCTACTTGTTCTAAAGTAACGGTATCAGGATCAATGACGCCTTCTAAATCTTTGATGCGCTTAACATAACCGATGACTTCCACATTGGCAACTTGATGGAGAATTTTTTTGGCGATCGCACCCGCTGCGACTCGTCCAATTGTCTCTCGCGCCGACGACCTACCACCACCTTGCCAATTGCGAATGCCATATTTCGCATCATAAGTCGCATCGGCATGGGAAGGGCGATACTTCTGTTGCATCTCATCATAATCCTGGGAACGAGTATCTTTGTTCCGTACCAGAATTGTGATTGGCGTTCCTAGGGTTTTCCCCTCAAACACCCCAGATAGAATCTCACATGCGTCAGCTTCCTTTCGAGGAGTTGTAATCTTACTCTGTCCTGGACGCCTTCTATCTAACTCTACTTGGATTTCCTCAGCCGATATTTCCAGTCGCGGAGGACAACCATCAATTACAACCCCCACACCGCCGCCGTGGGACTCGCCAAAAGTGGTGATACGAAATAGATGACCAAAAGTGTTACCCATGATGCTGAGGAAATATAATCCGATTAGCCGACTTTATATAGAGTCTTGTTTTAACAAAAAGACTTACAATCCAAAATATCCTTGTTCTTTATGTTTTGCAAGTTAGGTTTTTTTGATATTAATATCTATTTTATAGATTTTGAGCCAGTTTGCTACAAGAAACTTACATCAAAGAATTAAGGAACCGCAGATGGACGCAGATGTAGACGCCCCTTGGGCGGCTTCCCGTTCGCGCAGCGTCTCCCCTTGGGAGAAGGGTACGCAGATAATTAGCAAAAAGCACCCCCCGTTTAAGGAGGATGCTTTTGATTTCTCAAGACGCCATATATGGCGGCGTCTCTACATTAATTAGATATTAACCGTTGATTGCAGGAGCAGAGAGAGCAACAGGTGCAGCTTCACCAGCAGCCAAGTCTAAGGGGAAGTTGTGAGCGTTACGCTCGTGCATTACTTCCATACCCAGGTTAGCGCGGTTGAGGATGTCTGCCCAAGTACCGATAACGCGACCCTGAGAATCAATCACTGAAGAGTTGAAGTTGAAACCGTTCAGGTTGAACG
>JADQBA010000434.1 GCA_016903675.1 Stigonema ocellatum SAG 48.90 = DSM 106950
AATAGGAACAAAGACCGTGAGAATCCAACCCAAGATGTCAGCGGTTCCTTCCCCAACTATACTGCTTTCCGCGTAACCCCTAAAGGTAGACTCATTCCCATCCCCAACTCTACCATCTCAGGTCCCACAGATTCCAGACCAGTCCAAGCTCTCATCTCTCCTGACAACCGTTTCCTCTTCGGTATTGATCGTGGGGTAGGCGAACTTCGCTCTTTCAAAATTGATAAGGAAGGTCGCCTGCGCGAAAGCCCGAATTCACCACAGCCAGTGCCAGCCTCTGAATTTCCCCCAGCCGGTACACAAGTGACCGCACTCGGACTTCAAGCTCATCCTAAACGACCAATCTTGTATGCCGGCTTCTTTACCATCAATAGGTTGGCAGTCTACTCCTATGATCGACAAACAGGGGAGCTAACTTTCCTCAAGAGCGTACCCAATTCTGGTAAAGCACTCTGCTGGATTGCTGTTAACCGGGCTGGAACCCGTCTCTACACGGGCAACTTTGGTGACAACAGTGTTAGTGTTTATGATATTGCAAAAGACCCGACCACGCCAGTAGAAATTCAATATGTGACGCTCAATGGCAGTGGTAGTGCTAGTGCAAACCTCACTCTGGATCCAACAGAATCCTATCTGCAAGTCGTCGGTCAGAGCCGTGACACTACTACAGGGGAGGGCAATGGGGTGCATGTACTCAAAGTGAACCCAGAAGACGGTACTGTCAGTGAAGTAGATACTTCACCCTTCCAACTCCCATCAGTTAATGGTAGTGTCCCCCTAGGAATTGTCGCTAATTAGAAAGCAAAGCATTCTGTACATCCACAACACTTGAGAAGTGGGGAGTGGGGAAGAAAAATTTCATCTTTGGTGGTGATTTTTTTTCATCTCTTCTCCCCTGCACAAACTACTGCCGTTGCTGCTGTTTAAAAGCAGATGAATATTGTTTTTACAACTTCTAAATCTATCAGGATAAATGTATGGCTCTGTTTCGGATAACTGGCAAAGCTAATCGTCAGCTTCGCATAATTGGCTTAGCCATCGCAGGTTTTGCTGCCGCTGTGTTCATGGGCGGATTCTTGATTC
>JADQBA010000326.1 GCA_016903675.1 Stigonema ocellatum SAG 48.90 = DSM 106950
GAAATAAGGTTCTTCAATATACTAAAACGGGGGTTTTTCAATACTTGTTATGCCAAATTATTAGTAATGCGTCTTAAAGAAGATTAAAGTTATGTATAAAAAAGTTACAACAAGCACTGTACCGATTGACATGTGAAGAATATTTCTTGTTAAATGTAAATAGAATCAGCGTATTTCTGTGTGAATTTACAGTCATGGCTAGTAAAAGAGATATTAAAGTTCTAACAGAACTTCTTGATTTAGACGATATAAAAGTTATATCACATCGCGTTCATGATGGCATTGGAATCATTTTACAAACCGAATCGAAAAAATTATATAGTAATTGCCCGAGGTGTGGCACAAAAAGCCATAAATTACATCAGAATCATCGACATATTGTTAAAGACTTGCCTTTTGGCGAAAAACCAGTATTTTTAGAAGTCAATAGACGACAATTCAAATGTGAAATATGTGAAAAACCATTTAGCGAAGAGCTAGATTTTGTGAGAAAAAAAAGAACTTATACAAAAAGACTTGCGAATCAGACAATCAAAGACGTTTTGAAAAATGATATTCATACTGTAGCATCGAAAGGTGTTGTGACAACAGAAGAAATAGAACGAATGTTAAAAGACGAATCTGAAGTATTAACAAATTTAAAACCTTTGAATTTAAAAAGACTTGGAATTGATGAAATATCTCTGACTAAAGGTCATGGTAATTACTGTGCAGTATTAATAGATATAGATGCGTCAAAACTCATTGCAATTTTAAGTGACCGCAAACAAGATACAATCCGAAAAACCCTGATGGAATGGGGATTACCTGTTTTAGAGAAAATAGAAGAAGTAAGTATAGATTTGTGGCATGGCTATAAAACGTTAGTAGCAGAATTAATACCGAATGCTCAAGTAGTTGCAGAAGTTGCGGTTGTAATGAAACAAATTAATCAAGAACTAGATACAGAAAGAAAAAAAGAAAAACGAAATGTAGAAGAGTTAATTAAGGAATCAAATTCAGCAGAGGAGAAAGTTAAGTATCAAGAAATATTAGAAGGATTGAAGAATAGCAAATATCCCTTACTTAAGAATGAATATGATTTGAATGAGGAGCAATTAAATAAACTCATTCAAGTTAAAAATGTATCTCCTATCCTGAAAGAAATGCATGAATTAAAAGAAAAAATTAGAACAATTTTTAATAAGACTAATGATTGGTATACAGGAGTCTTTAAACTAGGTATGTGGCTATGGCGAGCTAAAAAATATTTCCCAAATAGCAACAGTACTATTATTCGCTGGTTTGATGAAATTATTGCTTACTTTGATAATCGTACAACTAGTGGTGTCGTTGAAGGCATCAATAACAAACTCAAGCTAATTAAACGCTCGGCTTATGGATTTAGAAACTTTCATAACTTCCAAATTAGATGTTTATTAAATTGGCATTTTAATTGTTAGTTTAGCATGATAAGTACTGAATAACTAAAATGGGAAAAATTAAGTATTAAACTGTTAAGAGTTAAGAACTCTCTACCCTCACCAGAGAACTGTTTTCGGCAACCCCTAATTATTATAAATTTGAGAATAAATGGCAGAAATCAATGATTTTAAAGACTTGAAAATTTGGCAAAAGGGTATGGATATAGCCGAAAAGTGCTATTTTTTGACTAAACCTTTTCCGAAAGATGAGTTATATGGCATAGTGCAACAAATCCGAAAATCAGCGGTATCTATTCCAGCTAATATCGCCGAGGGATATGGCAGAAGATCAACAGCTGAATACATCAGATTTCTTAATATTTCTCAAGGCTCGGTTAATGAATTAGAAACCCATATTATCGCAACTACCGAGTAGGACTATCTAAACAAGAAGATATAGAACCAATTATTTCTTTACTTCGAGAAGAGAGTCGAATGATTATTGCTCTGATTAAGAAGCTAGAATCATAGTCCCTCTTCCCTTTTTCCCTTCTTCCCTTCTTCCTTTTAACATTCTTCCCTGTTAAGAGTTCCCTGTTAAGAGTTCCCTCTACCAAATTGTTAATTTAGCATAACAAGTACTGAAGAACCATATATGATAGAGCAGTCCAGCGTTGAGTCAGTGCTAAGCTCCGAACAGAAGATCTGCAAAAAATAGGGTTATGTTGCAATACGGTTCAGTTAGAAGCGTCATATCAGGTTCGGTAAATCACTTATAATTCCCAGAACACCCCACCCCGCCTTCTTCTGTGCTTTATCTCCCCGGACCGCACGCGGGGAGGGGTAGGGGGTGGGGTGCTTTTATTACAAGTAATCACCCGAACTTGATATCACTCCCTGAAGATCCCCCCAACCCCAATACTTGTCGGTTAACTATAGTGGAGATGCCAGAAACCCGGTTTCTCGAAGAAACCGGGTTTCTTATTTTCGCTCTTTCCGAGCAGTATTGCCCCCAACCCCCCTTGATAAGAGGGGCTTTTATGAGAATTCTGGTTGTAGAGACAAGGGTTATCGCGTCTGGTCAGGGTTTCGCCATCAGGGTAATTATCTCAGCCCTTGCAGTATTGCGTCCGGTGATATTGCCCTTTGCGCCTTTGCGTGAGGAAAATCACATCATATTTAATGGGTCAACATCAATTGTTAAACTGACAGACTGAGGACAAAGCGCTCTCACTTCCTCCCAATGTGGTAATTGTGGCAATGCATCAGGAGCAAATTTCAGCAAGATTTGCCAGCGATAACGATTAGCCACCCGTAAAACACTCGCTGGTGCTGGTCCCAATATCTCTAACCTATCTTCAGCAGCCAAGGCTGTTGCGATCATTTGGGCAACGTTCTGTACTTGAATTGGATCAAGGCTGCTCAACCGCAGTAAAATTAACCGCCCGTAGGGTGGATAATTGAGCGCAAGCCGTTGTTCTGATTCGGCTTGAATAAAAGACTGATAATCATGGTGTTGCACTGCCTCAATGACTGGATGTTCTGGAGTGTAGGTTTGGATAATCACTCTTCCAGGCTCTTCTCCTCTGCCTGCACGTCCAGCAACCTGAGTCAGGGTTTGAAAAGCCCTTTCACTGGCGCGATAGTCACAGAGATGCAGCAGTCCATCAGCTGCCACAACACCAACTAGTGTTACCTGAGGCAGATCTAATCCCTTGGTAAGCATCTGGGTACCTATCAACAAATCTGCCTCACCGTTAGCAAACCTCGTTAGTAGGGTGCGGTGGGATCCCTTGGTGCGAGTCGTGTCGCTATCAAAACGGATGAAGCGCAATTCGGGAAACTCTCTTGCTAATTCCTGCGCTACTTTTTGGGTACCACTGCCGAAAAATTTTAGGTAAGGAGAACCACATTCAGGGCAGTTTTGCGGATGCGATCGCGCAAAGTTACAATAATGACATCTCAGTAACTGAGGTCCATCCTCCTCAGTATGGTGATAAGCAAGGGAGACATCACAATGAGGGCATTCTATCACATATCCACAATTGCGACAAGATACAAAAGTACTATGTCCCCGGCGATTGATAAATAAAATTCCTTGTTGATGCCTTTGTTGCATCTGCTGTAAAGCAACTTGGAGCGAACGGCTGAAAATTGACTTATTCAAGCTCTGCAATTCTAGCCGCATATCTACCACTTCCACAGGTGGTAAAGGACGCGAGTTAATGCGTTCGGGAAGGGAGAGGTAGTAGGAGGAGGGGGGGAGGGGGGGAGGGGGGGAAGGGGGGGGGGGGGGGG
>JADQBA010000287.1 GCA_016903675.1 Stigonema ocellatum SAG 48.90 = DSM 106950
CGGAACCTTCCACTTGAACATGGACGAGCGGTTAGAACTAGATGCTGCGTAAAGTGAAAATATTTTACTGAAACCTAGTAGGGGTAAAGATTACAGCCGTCGCGTGGCGGCTGGTGTCAGCCTCGCTACTTTTATGCCTTCAACGACTGCATCACGAGTTGCTTGTTGGTCCTTAAGCGTTCGTAAATGCAGTTGATATTGATTCCGATCCAATCGATTGTTTAAGTACTCTTCAATTTCTGTAATATCATTAATACAGCCTTGGAGGTCTAGATTTGGGTCAGCATAATGATTAATACCTACTAACAATCCATATAAGTTACGAACCATTGTGTTTTTTCTCCAAAAAATTCAGAATGAACAAGTTTTTTTCAACCGTAATGAATAGAATTACATCTGCAAGCCACGGGTAGCGATTGCCTCCGGCACGCTACGCAAACGCAACCCGTTATGAATGAAAGAAACATGAGCCATTTTGGACTAACCCCTATTTTACAACCCACATTTCGCACTTCAAAATGTATTATATACTAATTCATAAATAATTACCAAATAATGCTCATGCTATCAAGTATTAATACTGAGGATTATTGGTGGCTGGGCGATGCTTGTGGTTAGATAGTGATCGCTATATTTTGTATTTTTTTATACTTAAATATGAGTGACAAAAAGTGGGATGATAAGACTTATCGCTTGGGAGTTCATCTTCATTTGGTAATAAAATAATGTAGGATCGTGCATCAACGTTAGTAAAGGTTTTGCGAAATACTTTCACTTTATTAAATGAAATGAATTTAATTGCCACGTTTAACGTGGCAAAGCCAAAAATGCCGCTAACGCGGCTATGAGCATGAAGTCAATAAATAAAAAAAAGGAACTTCATGACTACCGCCAAAGCTCGCACTAATATGGCTCGCAATGGAAACGGAACTGCTGCCAAAGCTGCAAATATAAAAGCGACGATACCAGCCTCGCCTACAGCAAAAGCTACAGTCGAAGACCAAGCGATCGCATTGCTCAAAGAACTTCGCAACGCAGTCTTCAAAGAATTCGGAGTCAAACTCCAAGTTCGTAACCAGCGAATCGCCACCAAAGTGGGTCACGCCAGCCGAGAGAAAATCGGACTTGACATCGCAGCCCAAGTCAAAAAGAAGAACGGGAAAAAGTTGGACTGGAACCGCTGGAACAACAAAGTATTCATCCGGCTCTTCGGAGCACCAGACGCTCTCAAACATCCCACAGAAGTTGTAGCACTCGCCCTAGCGATGCTATACGACACCATCGATTTAACTCCAGAACAGGCAATTGCTGACTTGGTGGAATTCAATCGTCAAAGTCTAGAAAAGCGTAACTCATTCAACAATAAGGAAGAGGATGAGGACGACGAAGAATTGGAAGACTTAGACGAGGACGAGGACGACGAAGATGAATTCGATGATGAAGATGAAGAAGATGACGAGGACGACGAAGATGAAGAAGATGACTCCTTAGAGTAAACTGCCTGATTCACTAAAAAAATCAATGCTCTGCCATCAAAGCAGGGCATTTTTTTTGTGGAAGATTCAAGCTGAATTTAATCAAACAAACAGCGATCGCTGCTAATACATGAAAGTTTAAACCTTTGAATTGAACTGGATCACCAGCTACCGCTGTAAATGCCCGTGAAAGTTCAAAATTGAACTGACCAGAAATGCAGCTATTGCTGCTTTCGACATGATATCAACTGTTAAAAAAGGAGAAAATGTAATGACACGTAAGTCTCAAACTCAAGCCCAACCCAAAGCCAAAGCATTAGACCGCGTAATCCCATATGCGGAAAAAATACGTCTTATGACTTTGGAAGTCTTACGGGAAGAAAGCGGACGTGAACTGGATAACGCAGCCCAATGGAGTGGTGAAGAATTCGACTGGACAATTCATAACGCTGAATTCCGCAAGGACTACAAAGAAACACCCTTGAGCGAGCTTATGAAGAAAGCAAAGTTATTGTACGGATTGGCAGACCTAGATGCCATCAAAGTACGTCGTAAGCTGCACAAACAGCAGCGTACTGAAAGAATATCAGCCAAATCAGCCTAACACGTATTGCCGTCACACATTAGACGGCAACCCCGCTCCAGTTAAGGTAGCGGGGTAATTTTTTCTTAAAGCGGGAAGCGCTCTACGCGGAGCGCAGCGTTTCGTAGAGAAGCCATTGCACAAGTGCAAATCTCCTTGCTCAAAACAGATATTTCTCAGTTTGAAGTAAACATCAGCATCATTTGAATAGTATGATTGAGCTTTAGTATTGTCAACTTTCCTTTTTCAACGAACTATCTCTCATACAGAGAACGGGCAAAATTTAATACTTCCTGCTTACGTTCTTCTGACAAATGGTTAATCACAGCAGCAATCTGTTCCGAGACTGGTAACCAACTCTTAGTTTTAGCTTTCCAAATAACTATAAATTGCTCAGGTGAAAGAGTACAAAGAGCTAAAGTTTCTCCTTCTTCATTAGTAAATTCTACTTCATACGTATTATTATCGTAACACTCCACAATTGCCCCTCGAACTCCCACATGCAAATTAACTTCATGCAGATTTACTAACAATTCAATCACATCAAATAGTTCTGGATTAGTCATTTCTTCCTCCGAACATAGAGCGTTACTAACAAGCGCTTCATCACTATCGGGTTCTACTATCCAACCTGTACGAACAATTTCTCGCTGTCCTTGGGTTCCCGTAATATCCAAATCTACAGTGTAGCGTTGTCCATGCTGATCGGCACGCCCCAAAATAGCTTCAGCATCTAGGGCTTGAGTCGAAATTTGTTCTAGCAGAAGTTGATAGTTATCTAATGTAAAGCCTAAATCACGTTGAAACATTACCGCCTTGTCAGCACCTACGGGGTTGTCAGTGTTGAGAGCGTAATCCGCTTTTCTTGCGCTTATCTATAACAATGCGACTAACAATATCTCCCAGCTTCATCCTTTGTTTACCTTCGATTTTAGCTAAAACTGATCAATTGCCCCTGCCCAATATAAAGGCAACTAACGCTTGCACTCTCCTCGCTCAAAAAGAGTGCAAAAACAGGCGATTGCGCGTTCGCGTTCGCGAAGCGTCTCGCAGAGAAGCGTCTCGAAGAGAAGCGCAGTGCCCTCGTGCCCAATCGCACCCCGCTTCCTCCTTGCTACTCATTCCTGTACAATGAATTTTAAGAAAACTACCGAGAGTGAAAAGTGTCCCTCTCGGCATTATAGCTACTCCTCTTTCTTAAACTGGCGCTTTTCCGGAGGTTGCACCCAAATCGTACAAAAGCCTGCCGTGGCAGGTCTTCCAGCAACTTTCAAGGTCACACCCAGGCGCTTTACGTCCTGAGTGCAGTCCAAATTGTCCAGGGAGCCAGAATTCCACTTCATGAGATTGCGGGCAAACTTCCCTTCTTTACTCTGCGCCCAGCGCAAGGCTTCAGCCTCCTCTACTGTCAGGCGGCGAGGGTTTGTCAATCCCCCACCCATCCAAGGAGGAACCGTCATCCCCAACAATACGCCAATTCCCACACAAAAGAGCAACACAGCCATTGCCGGTACCAAAGAAGTAAAAAACCGTCGGGCTTCTTTCCTTTCCGCTTGCCGAATTAAATCCCCTGCTGCTTTGGCGATCGCACTCTTCTGCTGTTCAAGAGTAACCTGTTCCACCAAATCCAGACTACGCTTAATCTCATTCGTCCATCCCTTAAAGAGACGCTCCAAAGCTTGAGGGGATTCCTCCAGCAACACTTCCAGACGCCCAGTAGCCAGCAAGACTAGAAAAACTGGATCATCCGGTTCCAATCCTGCCTTAACTACCAGATTCAACACCCTACGCTGGAACTCCTCAGTTTTTCCTTCCAGAACCGTGTTCAGCAAATCTTGGGTTTTGGCATTCTTGAAAAACGTCACGGTAGCAAACCCGTATTTTTAAACTGTGCATAAGCGGACTTCAGAAAATTATGAACCCGCTGCCTCGACACAATCCCAAATTCTGCCGAATCCCGTGCTTGGGCAAACGTTATTCGCCTCTCGTCTACCATATTCCTCTCCCGGTAGCTGAACTTGGGGAAGTCAATGACTTGCACCGCGTACTTATTAATAGCATCTTTAACTTCCTCCATCCCCTCGACATGAGACCAATCGTCACATAATCCCAAATTCCGCACCAAAACATGGGGCATTTTGTCACCAAAATCCGTCACAGACTTAATGAACAGTTGCACACTATCATAACCACCTGTGCAGACAAACCACTTACAGAAAGTTAGAGAGTGCTGCTTTCCTAGCTCAATCAGTCCATTCTTGTTTATCCAATCGGACACCGGTCCATATACCTGAGCAGGCAAATTTACAATCACGGACTTAGAAAGAGCCAACTCGAAAATTTGATCCGCCTTATCAGCTCTCTTTTCATCCTCACTAAATACAGCTTCAATACAACCGGAGTAAATCCCCGCCACATCTGGATTGGAACGGTCGGCTTCCACTGCAACAATTGGAAGTGAATTATCGAAACAGTACTGAAGCATAGTTCGAGCAACTAGAGACTTGCCTACACCCCCCTTCTCGCCATCTACCAAATGAATTCTTGTTATTTGCTTTGCTTGTAGAAGTTCGGGTTCAACATTGCATTCCTCTTGAGTTGAAGTACTGTCCATTGTTTGCTCTGTCCTATCTGCTTCTTGAGTTACAGTGTCTTCTATCTGGAGATTTTCTATTTCTTCAAAAGTCATCTCTTTCTTCTTTTTATTTCTTAAAACCATATCCTTATTTCTCCTTAACTTTTCCAACCGTTATCATCCCAATCACCTTCGCCAGTAGCTCGTTCTAGCTCTGACACCAATAATGAGTTCTCCCTTGTTTCCTCTTTCAACTTCAGAGGAGGCGAAGGAGAAAATTCGGCTCCTTGCCCCAAATTTTTACCCATAAAAACTGGCGATATTGAACCAGGAGAAACTACATACGAGTTAGGAGGAGTAACCCGCTCTAAACCAAAACTTGAGCAAAGATAATCCGCCTGTCGCATCAGGGCATACACCGCATCCCTTGCCATCTGTTTTTTGTCGGCTTCAGATAAATCGGGATGCTTTAAACAAGCCAGTGGTAACCAAAACGCCCGCAAAGAATGCAACATCATATCGGTTGTCCGCATCACCATATTATTTTTGAGATAAGCCAACAACACTGCATCTAAAGTGTCCGACTCTGGCTGATAGCGCCAGAAAAAGTGCGCCTGCTTCTTTCTCTCACCCATGATTTCTCACCTTTTATGCCGCTCCCTCTTCATCTCTATTGGACAATGTGTTAACCAAACTAGAGAAGTACAAGAACATTCCATACACATCAGCCAGTCGATTCCCTAACCCAAAAGTGTCTAGGGCTTTGGGAATAACCAATTCAGCATTCCAAGATAGAGGAATCCTGTCGTAATGTTCATTAAGTTCCTTTCTTAAGTAATCCGCTGTACCTCCGCAAAAGACAATCTCTTCCACATCTAAGGGGAGGGTTTCATCTAACCAACTAATGAGGATTTTGGCGTATTCAGGACGAGCTGATTTAATAGCAGCTACAATTTGTTGAACATCTGCTGCTCGTAACTCTCGAGTCGTGCTTCTGGGTAAACGCAACAACGCTGCTGGTCTTACCTCGTCGCCCGCTTCCACAATCGCCGGGGTCAGACGCTTCAGGCTTAGCCCTGATGTCTTGCTCATTACCTTCTCCAGCATCCGAGTAAAGCCTAGGTCAGAAGTTTTCCCCTCACCTATATGTAAGGAACTGCAAACAAGAACGCTTCAAACCGCAAACAAGTCAAAATTGAAACCACATTAGCTGCAAATAAGAGGGGTTTCAAAACCACATTGGGTGCAAATGAAACCACATTATTTGCAAACAAACCACATTAACTG
>JADQBA010000308.1 GCA_016903675.1 Stigonema ocellatum SAG 48.90 = DSM 106950
GCGGTAAGACAATTCCCACTGACGACCTAGGTAGCAGAAGCAACCGATGAGGAAGTGGAAAACTACCAACTGGTAAGGACCGCCGTTGTACAACCACTCATCTAAGGAAGCTGCTTCCCAGATTGGGTAGAAGTGCAAGCCAATAGCGTTAGAAGAAGGAACAACCGCACCGGAGATGATGTTGTTACCGTAAATCAAGGAACCTGCTACAGGTTCACGGATACCATCGATGTCCACAGGAGGAGCAGCGATGAAGGCGATTACGAAGCAGATGGTAGCGGCGAGGAGGGTAGGGATCATGAGGACGCCGAACCAACCGATGTAGAGACGGTTTTCAGTGCTGGTGATCCAGTCACAGAACCGCTCCCATACGTTGGCGCTAGAGCGCTGCTGTAGGGTTGTGGTCATTGTTTTATGATTGCTTGATGTGATGTATAAGTAACAAGATAGTTTTCTTACCCTGTTACTCACAATACTAAATCAACTATTGCAGTTTGTAAAGTATTTTCAGAAAAAATTATTTTTGGTAGGAGTTGGTGGTTGGTGGTTGACTGTGTCTCTGTTTGCACAAGCCTGATAGCGCCTTAAAAAACACTCAGTATTTAATGATTTTCTGACTGCGCCCACATCCGCCTGGGACTCAAAGTCCCAGGCTCATAGCATAAGTCCTCTACAAGAGGACTGAACTAGTTGTGCAAAAATTGTCGATTTTATGACTTTTAGGACTAGCCCTTTCAAGGTGGGTAAAAAATGCGCGAAAATCATCTCCAATTTTCGTCATTTTACCTTCGTGTTCTTCGTGTCTTCGTGGTTAAAAAATATTTTTGAACCACGAAGACGCGAAGAACACGAAGGAAATCCTTGTCTGACGACTTGCACCTTGAAAGGGCTGGCTTTTAGGACTTACGCACTGTACAAATTAACTATTATATGCATTAAGGGCGAATGGTCGTTTCAGGCTTGTAGGGGCGCGGCGGCCTTGCGAGAAAGGAGGTGGGTGATGATGGTTCTCATTCGTTAAAAAATCAAACGTTGAGGCGCTCTTAATTCCCAATATCATATTGGATAATTTATGTCAATGCGTAAGTCCTAACTTTTTATCTGTTCAACCGTGGTTTATACGTAAAGGTGGAAAATATATTTGAGTTGAGATAACTGCCGTTTGTATCTTCTTTTTCATAATTCATCATTCATAATTCATAATTCATATGCCAATTTCTCATTCCCGAATAGTCACCTATAGCGCTGCTTACACCATAGTTCCCACCTACGAATGCTTTAATCGATGTACCTACTGCAACTTTCGCACAGATCCGGGGAAAAGTCCTTGGATGACACCAGCAGCAGCAGAAAGCCTTTTAAAACCACTTCAAAGCCAAAATATCTGTGAAATATTAATACTCAGTGGAGAGGTGCATCCTCATTCACCACAGCGTCAGGCGTGGTTTCAGCGAATTTATGAGTTGTGCGAATTGGCACTTGCGATGGGGTTTTTACCCCATACAAATGCAGGACCACTAAGTTTTGAGGAAATGCGACGGCTGAAGAATGTTAATGTTTCCATGGGGCTGATGTTGGAACAATTAACACCAGCATTGTTAACAACGGTGCATCGGCACGCACCAAGTAAATTACCAGAAGTACGGTTACAACAATTACAGTGGGCGGGAGAATTAAAGATACCGTTTACCACTGGGTTACTTTTAGGGATTGGTGAAACAGAAGATGATTGGTGGGAAACGTTGGAGGCCATATCTCATCTCCATCAACGTTATCACCATATTCAAGAAGTTATCCTGCAACCCCACAGTCCTGGAAGTCAGCAAACCTTAGAAGCACCACCTTTTGACCCGCATGAATTGCCAAAAGTCATTTTCAGCGCATGTCAGATTCTACCACCAGATATTACCATCCAAATTCCGCCGAATTTAGTTCAAGATGACCAATGGTTACTTGCATGTCTAGAAGCTGGTGCTAGAGATTTGGGTGGAATTGGACCAAAAGATGAAGTGAATCCCGATTATCCCCATCCTCACGAACAGAGATTGAGAGAAATATTACAGCCCGCTGGTTGGGAATTAGTGCCGCGTTTACCAGTATATCCACAGTTTGATCATTGGTTATCAGTGGAGTTGCAAGCATCTGTGAATCAGTGGGGAGTGGGGAGTAGGGAATGGGGAGTGGGGAGTAGGGAGAGTGGGGAGTGGGGGGAAGAGGAGGAGTTTCAAGCAGCTATTTTGAGGTTTTCAGAGGGAACTCTTAACAGGGAACGGGGAACAGGGTATCCCACGGCTTAAGCCGTGGGATTGAAACAAGGACGTAGAATTTCAAAGCGCCTACTCGCTGTGAAAAACATATTTTTTTTTATAAGTAGAGCTACTAGACCCACAACTGAAGTTTTTTTTGTTTCATATTCCCTGTTCCCTGTTAAGAGTTCCCCGTTCCCTTTTTTTTGTAAGTTAGTATATAGGAATCCTAAATCATTTGTGAAAAATCTTAAGTACTGTAGGTGGGGCTATGCCCTACAATATTCAGACATGGTAGAGCTACTAGCCCGGACTACCTGTGGCTTCAAAAATCAAATAGGAATCCTATAGCCTTAAGTTGGTATAATTTAACCTATGGTACAAGATTTTGCTTTCTTAAAACGCTTATACAACGTTTTTGACCCATTTCGACCTTTGCCAGCAGGCGATCCAGCCTACGTCGATTGTAATGAAGTGAGGGGAGAAGGCGACATCTTGGTAGGAATAGGCAAAGAGATTCTGATATCAGATAGGATAACTTGTCAACTGTATGCAGGTCATCGCGGTGCTGGAAAATCAACCGAACTCCTGCGTCTTCAGGACTATTTAGATAAGCAAGGCTGTTTTGTTGTCTATTTTGCTGCTGATGAAGAAGATATTGAACCAGAAGATGCTCAATATACAGATATTCTCCTAGCTTGTACACGACGCTTATTAGAAGCATTAAAAAATCATGCTAATCCAGCACCTTTACTGAACTGGTTGAAAGACCGCTGGCAAGATTTAAAAGACTTAGCATTAACTGATGTATCTTTAGAAAATTTAAAGGTAGAAGCGCAAATCTCTCAATTTGCTAAGATTACAGCTAGTCTGAGAACTGAACCCACTCTACGCCACAAAATTCGCGAGCGAGTTAACCCGCACACCATCACTTTGATTGAGGCGTTAAATGTGTTTATAAAAGATGCAAAAAATAACTTACCATCTGCATATTCTCAACTCGTCATCATTGCCGATAACTTAGACAGAATCGTGCCAATACTCCAGGAGGATGGACGCACTAATCACGATCACATATTTCTAGACCGCAGCGAACAACTCAAAAGCTTAGATTGCCATTTGGTTTACACAGTACCCATTTCTATTCTCTATTCTAATCGAGCAACAGATGTAGCAAATATATATGGGAATACTCAAGTATTGCCAATGATTATGGTGCAAACACCTGACAATCAATCCTACCAGCGCGGAATTAATAAAGTGACAGAAGTGCTGCAAAAGCGCCTTAGTATGATAGATGACAATCTTTCTATAGTCAATATCTTTAGCCAGCGTGAGGATTTAGAGAAACTCTGCCTGATGAGTGGTGGTCATGTGCGAAATTTATTATTATTAATGAAGGAAGCAATTAAAAACACTGACACCCTACCCATCCCTACCAGGGCCTTACAGCGGTCAATTAGCGAGCTGCGAAATACTTATCGGAACACCGTTTTTGCCAATGAATGGCAACCACTCGCAAAAGTGTATGACTCTAAACAGATAGAAAACGATGCACTGTATCGAGGCTTATTATTTAATCGCTGTATCTTAGAATATCGTTATGTGGATGAAGAAGGTGAAAGTGTATGTTGGTATGATGTTCATCCTTTAATCAAAGGAATTAAAGAATTTCAGAATGCTTTTCATCAATTGAATCCATCATAAAACACCTACTGGGTCATCACCAATAAAAATTACATACTACAGCCTACTGTCGTCTACCGACTTATAAGCGGTAATGGATAAAATGAAATGCCTCGGATTATGACACTAGAACTGACTGAGTGGGATGAAGACCTACCACCAGAAAAAGAAGAGGAATATGAAGCCTTCGTTCGCACCCTTAAACTCACAGAAGGCTTTGGCTTGATATTTGTTCGCTGTTCTCCCTCCGAGGGTGAAAAATTAATTGCGAAAGTAAACCAAGATATCCCTAATAAAAATATAGATGTTTTGTCATTAAATAGAGAAATAGGCAATTTTTATAATTATTTACTTAATAATTCTTATCAAGAATCTAACACTGATATATTATTCATCAAAGGATTAGAGGATTCATTTTATAAATATGAAGAAGTTAAAAAACTAGGTGGCTGGAACACTAGAGAGATTTATTCTTATAGTTGGAAGGGAGTGCCTCCTGTTTTAATTAACCTTAACCAGCAGCGAGAAAGGTTTAAAGAAACATTCGATATATGCTTTGTTTTTATATTACCTCTATTTGCTATTAAGTATCTGATACAGCGTGCCCCCGATTTTTTTGACTGGCGTTCTGGAGTCTTTGAATTTTCTAGTGATACAGAAACAATAGAACGAGAGTCATTAGGTATTTTACAGGAAGGAGATTTTGATAAATACCTGACGCTAACCTCAGAAGAAAGAAATGAAAAAATACTAAAAATTCAAGAATTACTCGCAGAAGACCACAAAACAGATATTCGTCAAGCTGATTTATACCGAGAATCGGGAAATTTGCTTTTTGCTGCACAAGATTATCAAGAAGCGATCGCATCTTACGACGCCGCAGTCAAAATCAAACCAGAC
>JADQBA010000216.1 GCA_016903675.1 Stigonema ocellatum SAG 48.90 = DSM 106950
AAAAGTAGAGACTCGATTATTCGCGTCTCTACCAGGGTGTCGTGAATGAAGGGCATCTCTTAGCAGCAAGACGGGGCTATTTCATTGTCCTTATCGCCCTCAAGATACCCCTAAACGGGCACCCCTCTCCCAATTTGGGAGAGGGGCTAGGGGTGAGGGATTTGATTCAGCGGTATTGTGATTAACCGGCTCTTGTTGTATCTGAGCGATTCCCCAAGGGTGCAAGCCTCTTAACTGACATTGTTTACCTTCCATAGCTTCAGCGGGTGGGCAGTGCCAACCCTACGTAATCATAGGGTTTTTAGGCTTTGATTTTTGCAACAAGACAGTGGTGCAAGATTTGAGCCTCCAACTATCGCGCTCTTTGGGCGATAGCGTAAGCGTTGCGATCTTCGGGTACTCCCGCGTCAGCGCTACTGCGTTCGCCCGCTTGCTCTCCCCTTGGGAGAAGCGCAGAACGCAACATATGAAAGAAACACATTTTTCCCCGACTCCCGACTCCCTCCTGGGGTTGAAACCCCAGGCTATCCCCACTCCCGTGTTCCTTAAGAACACCCCACTGGCGGCGCACCACCCGTTACTCATTACAGAAACACGAATTCCCCCCCTCGGACACTCCCCCCCTCCCCCCCTCCTCCTTCCCGTGTTTCTGGGCACTGCACCGACGACGGGTATTTCAAAAATCGGCGTTGCTGAATCTAGATATGAATTGTGAAAATCACGCTGATCGTAGAACGCCGCGCGTTCTACAAGGGTTGTGAAAAATTACAAATTCGTAACTAAACGTAATTCATTACTAAATTCAGCAACGTCCAAAAATCAAATAGGAATCCTGTTCAGATGGTGATGAATAGAAAACGGGAATAAAGGCTTTCATTAAAACTTTCTTTTGCCTCACAAGTTTCTCAAATTTTCAGTCTAACTTTAAGGTAGAGTCATGCCTTGACGTACTTTATGCGCAGTTTCTAAGTGATTGGAGATTTGCACAGTTGTGCTTTGTACAAAATAAAGAGACGAAAGAGGAGATAACGAAGATAGAGGAGGAATATAACGATGAGTACCATTGTTCAACGTCGAAAAGAATTCGATTTTTTCAAGTTCTGGGATAGGTTTTGCGCGTGGATTACCAGCACTGACAATCGTCTCTACATCGGCTGGTTTGGCGTTCTAATGATTCCTAGTCTGCTAGTTGCGACCACTTGTTTCATCCTAGCTTTTATCGCTGCTCCTAGTGTAGATATGGATGGCATTCGAGAGCCAGTCATGGGTTCTCTGATGGACGGCAACAATTTGATCACAGCGGCTGTTGTGCCAACGTCTGCGGCGATTGGTCTGCACATCTACCCAATTTGGGACGCTGCTTCTATAGATGAATGGCTTTACAATGGTGGTCCCTACCAGTTAATTGTGCTGCATTTTCTGATTGGTATTTGGTGCTATTTAGGGCGACTCTGGGAACTGAGCTATCGCTTGGGTTTGCGCCCTTGGATTGCTGTTGCTTTTTCTGCACCAGCTGCTGCTGCAACGGCAGTTTTGCTGATTTACCCCATTGGTCAAGGTAGCTTTTCTGATGGTCTACCTTTGGGAATTGCGGGTACTTTCCACTTCATGATGGCATTTCAGGCAGATCACAATATCCTGATGCATCCATTTCATATGTTAGGGGTTGCTGGAGTGTTTGGCGGCGCACTTCTGAGTGTCTTGCATGGCTCTTTGGTCACCTCAACACTCATTCGGAAAACTGGTGAGGATGAATCGATTAACGCTAGTTATAAGTTTGGTCAACCTCATTTTACCTACAACTTCTTGGCAGGACACTATGGTTTCTTAGGCCGTTTGCTGATTCCTCCCTTTGGTAGTCGAAACCACCGCTCTTTCCATTTGCTTTTAGCTGCGTTGCCAACAGTATGTATCTGGTTTGCGGCGTTGGGTGTGTGTATGATGGCATTCAATTTGAATGGGTTTAACTTCCATCATTCCGTCTTAGATAGCCGGGGTGCAGTCATTAATACAGAAGCAGATTTGCTGAATCGAGCCAGCCTCGGAATTCAAGCAATGCATGCTCCTAACGTCCATAATTTCCCCCTTGTTCTGTCTAGCGGCTCACCGATTTCAGTCAGTTAAAAATTTATCCTCTCTGCGCTGTTCATCAGGAGTTTTAATCACAAAGTACACCTAAATCATTCGTGAAAATTTAGAAACCCGGTTTCTTGGAGAAACCGGGTTTCTGGACACGTCTTTTTTCACAACTCATTTAGGATTGCTTTAGATTGTATAGAATATTTTAATTTTTATGAACCTTTCCTCTGCTTCACAAGTTCCTCAAATTTTTAACAGAGAATAAAAATACATAAAAAGACTTTAAGGTTCAGATTTATGCTTGCAAAAGATGCCGAGTTTGTCGGTGATGCATACGGGGGTTTCTTTAGGCTGAACAATATCTTAATAATTCGTAATTGATAATTCGTAATTCGTAATTATTACCCATCGACTAATGCGGCTGACTAATTAGCGCAGTCTCACATCTTGCACCTGGAAATTTGAATGTTAATTCCTTGACTAAGTGCCAGTTCTCTCAGGCGTTCTATATCTTGTAAAAGAAGTAACACTACTAAATGGGGAAATATAGTGTGGAAAGCAATTTCTGCGGCTTCTCCCCAATCAGGTAGTTCGTCGGAGGCGATCGCTGTCTGAAGTTGCGCCCAATGCGCCAAAACATAAGATATCAGGGACAGTACGAACCAACGGTACACGCCTAAAAGTGTCCCCTGTCCAAAACGGTGCAACCCAAAACGGTGTTTTGCAGTTTTAAACCAGCCCTCTATCTGCCATCTTCGTTTGCCCCACCAAGAAATAGTACTGGCTTTGAGAGCTTTAGTAGAAATGACAAATCGTTTTTCATACTTGCCATCATTCCGTTTAAAATAATACCAAGATACAAAGACGGGAAACTTCAAACCCTGAAGATAAAGCTGTTGTCCGCGCTTGTGTAATTGAGCAACACAGCGCCCATCAGTTAACTTGCGAGTACGAGCGATGCCAGCAATGATGTGGTATTTTTTCTTTCGGACTCCCTGTATAAATTCCACACTACCAAACCCTGTATCTACTAAAACCATCACCTGAGTGAAGTGCTTGGTTAACTTTTCAGGTAAGGATTTGACCATTTTTAATCCCAATGCTGCTGGAGAGGTAGAGCCTTTTCCCCTCCAGACGCGGAAATTCCAAGGAACCCGCCACCGACCAACAACTAAATACACCACAACCAAGTGCAAACCTCGTTTTCCGTTATATACGCGGATTAAATTTTCAAACACCTTAAATTTTCCAACTTTCACGCTTAGTTGTAAGGTCAATAATCACTTGTAAAAATGGCTGGCGTCCCACAGTCCGCTCGGATAAAATCTCCTTAATAACACGGTTGCGAGTGGTGCGAATCACACCCCTAGTTGACCAATCGTATACATTGAGAAATCGGCTTAATGCACTAGGTGACTTACTTTTACTGTATTGAGGAAGGGGATAACCCTGTGCTTCTAAGAACAACCCCAACATCGTTTCGAGATTTTCTTGTTGGTAAACAGAGGGCATCAACGACAGCAGGGTGTAAACGCGCATTTTGTCCCGCGCCTAAGAATTGAAACCATTTTTCTTGCTTAATTCATATGTATTTCAACGCCCTTTTTCTCATGTTTTGGCACAATAATGCAAATAGGCATGACTTTGCTTAGAAACCAAATTAGCATTAGTTAGTGATAATGATAATCGCTATTATGGGGGGGGGAAGCGGTCGCCAACAGCGACCGCTTCCCCCCTCATGAGTGCAAATCCAAGCACTTCTCCAATTTGACGTAGACGCTCTTAGCGGCTTGCCGCAGGCATCGCCAGTGCTGAGGTATGTTTCAGTAATATCAACATTTATAAAGTTATATTTATGATTTTTTATTGCGTAAGCCCATTCTCGCGAATCGTGTTACTTTACTACACTCCTATTGGTGTATTAAGGGTTTATCCAGACAGGTGCAAGATGTGAGTTAAGGCGATCGCAGGCGATGTTATTTATGGACAAGAGATTTTTAACTATTCATTAGAAGATTCAAGAAAAAATCTATCGCTGTTCTATTTAAGCTTAGATAATGCTCATTTGATTCCTAAGGGGATTGTTATTGATGATACCTTTGATTGGGAAGGGGATCAACTCCTGCAAATTCCTTGGTCTGAAACTGTCATTTACGAAACTCATGTCAAGGGGTTTACTCAACTGCATCCAGATATTCCGGAAAACTTACGGGGAACTTATGCGGGGCTAACTCATCCGGCTGCGATCGCTCATCTCAAGTCCCTCGGCATTACAGCTAATGTTCTTTACAGTATCCTTTAACAAAAATGGATAGCGACATTCGTAGCATCTGATCATTTGAAAGCTCATCAGCTATTTACCTCAAGTTGATACTCATACCAATCTGCGCATCTTAAAGTAACTGTCAAAATCGGGAGTCGGGCGTCATTTACGACTGTTGTCCTCAATTGACAATGTAAGGTCGCATCATCTCGTAGTCCTCATGCTCCAGCATATGGCAGTGCCAAACGTATTTTCCTTGTTTATCAAATGTGGCACTAATACGAGTGACTTCACCAGGCTGGACAATCACGGTGTCTTTCCACCCTCTATCAGATAGCGCAAGCGCAACAGAAGTGCCGATGAGGGAGACACTTTGTAGATATTGCTTAGTTCCTCCTGCCCCAGGGTTATTGACAACAGGGATCATACCACCAGCAAATGGCTGGCGATTGAGAACCAGAAAAGAAACTAAGTGTAGGTGTATTGGGTGAGCTTTATCTGTAGCATTGTAAATTTCCCAAACTTCTGTTGTTCCTAATGTCGGTTTCTCTGTAATTGGATCGTCATAAAGCAATGAGCCATCTGCTAACGTCCCCAAAAGTGATTTTTTTCGACCATATCGGTCTTTAGTTTCAAAAAGAACTAATTTTCTGGTAGCACCTGTTTGAGTAGAAAGTGAAATTTTATCAGGTCGCAACTGCGTTGTTAGTCCATCCCTTTCATCTGTGTCAATGGTAGCGTTTGGGAAATTAGCAAGAGGCTGGTTGACTAGAATTTTGATAATTTGACCTGTTGTATTAGCATCAGCTTGAGCATCGAAGTTTTTCAGAATAAACTCTTTTCCAGAATCGCCAGTAAAGTCAACAATAATATCAGCGCGTTCGCCTGGAGAAAGAACGAGTTCATCCAAAACAACTGGTTTTTCTAAAAAGCCTTGCTCTGTACCAATTTGGTAAAACTTTTCTTTGGAATCATCATATTTCAACTTATAAAAACGTGAATCTGAAGCGTTTAGTAAACGGAAACGATATTTTCTCGGTTCAACCTCAAGCTTGGGCCATGCGATTCCATTTACCAGGATAAAATTGCCAAAAAACTCTGGCTGTACACTTGGGTTTGGCGCACCTGTTCCGGATGGTTGGGATGGGTAAAACAATTGACCGTTCGTTGTGAACTGTTTGTCCTGAATTGCAATTTCTCTTTCGTAGAAGCCGCTTGGCAAAACACCATTGTCGATGAGATTATTCTCGTTGTTATCTCGCAGGAAGTAGAAACCAGCAAGACCTGCGTAAACATTTAGACGGGTTATGCTAGAGGTGTGGTCGTGATACCAAAGCGTCGCTGCTTGCTGGTCATTTGCGTAACTGTAGTTACTTTTAACCCAATCAGGACCCGTTGCGGAAAAATTTTGCGTGAACCAAGCATCAGGTAATCCATCACTTGCGGACTCAGTATGACCACCATGCAAGTGCGTCACTGTGGGCACATATCCTTGTTGAAGAGCTTTTTGTAAAGACTCTGTAATGATGCTTGTATCCACTGGTAATAAGTGTCCGTTTTGAGGTAGCTTGTTTGACCACAAGACCTCTATCGGTACATCTTTTTGGGCGACAAATGTAGGAGCAAAGTTGCTAGCACCTGTTTGACCTTGTGAACTATAGCCCCAAACAGTTGTGTTCAAGCGTACATCATCCCCTGTGCCATACACGCCATCTGCACCAGCACTGCTGTATAATCCAAGCCATTGCTCGCTTTGACTTATCTCAACATTGAATTTTCCGCCTTTTGTGGCATCTATTTTTACAGGAGATGGCAAAGAATTTAAGAATTTGGGTTGAGTTGTAGGGTCTAGTAAAGAATTGGTGGTCGTAATTAATGCATTTGTTATTAAAGGCATGCCGAAATAAAGCAAAATATTTAATTGTACAACCACGGATATTAGAAATAAAAATTGTCGTTTTCTCATGATTTTGGGTTTAATAGAGCAATAATAATTGCCAAATATAGGTATTGAAAATTTGCACCAATTTTGAGTAATGGATTGGCAGAATAATTCGTAATTCGTAATGATGCTCGGGAGATAGCGACTTGACTTACATCTGATTCTGGAGTGAATAAAAGACAAATGGAGCGATCGCTGTCCAGATAAGTACAAAAATCCAAACTCGTCCAGCTAAGAGATTGTAATCAGCTAGCAACTGACTCCACGGATTTCCCATAACATAGTGACCAAAAAGAAATTCAAAAGCAACTGTGAGTCCTAACCAAATTAATCCAATACTCAGCGCTTGCGTGGTTGATTTTATCTGCCAAAAATTAGTTAGTACCCAAATATACAAACCAAATAAGATAATCCCTGTCGCGGTTGAAACTTGATGGGCGCGGAGTTCATTGAGATACTTTGTGTAAACTAAATCTCGTATACTTCCATTAACAATGGCAATAAATATCATTGGAACCCATGCCAAAATATAGCGCAAAACCATAACTTATTTCCTCCACTGCTCTCAATCGATGAACGCTCTCACTACAGTTGGATCGGCTGTTTGTTCGATGTGAAAACCAACTTTTTCACAAACTCTTTGCATTGCTACATTGTCAGTCAGGATGTCAGCACTTATAGTGCTTAGTTGCTCATCACGACTAACTTGCAGCAGCCGAAGCAGTAACTCGGTTCCTAAACCCCGACACTGATAGCGATCGCTCACCACTATGGCGAATTCAGCTTCATTAGTGCCATGCAATTTACTCAATCGACCGACTGCCAAAATTTCCCGTGTCTGTGTTTCGGGGTTTTGATATTCAACAACCAGTGCCATTTCGCTTTCATAGTCAATAAAGCAAATGCGTGTTAGTCTTTCATGAGCGATGCGGTGACTCAGTTTAATTAGGTGAAAATAACGAAAATAGACGCTCTCCTCAGAGAGAGTTTTGTGAAACTGAACCATCAGCGGCTCATCTTCTGGACGAATTGGGCGGATTTTAACTGGTATTCCGTCTTTCATCGTCCATTGTCCAACGTATTGTGTGGGATAAGGGCGAATTGCTAATTTAGGCAGTTGTTCAAAGCTGACACCTGCTTCGTGGAGGACAATTCTCCCATCCAGTGCGATCGCGAACTCCGACGAAACCAGTAAGGGGTTGATATCTATTTCTTTAATCCAGCGCTGTTCCACTACCAGCTGACTGAATACCACCATCAGCTGCTCAAGGGATGCGAGTGAGACACTTTTACGCCCCCGGACTCCTTTGAGCGCTTTATAAATTTGAGTTTGTTCCATCATGCGTCGCGCCAAGGTGGTATTGAGGGGTGGGAGTGCGATCGCCCGATCCTGAAAAACTTCCACCAGTTGTCCCCCTGAACCAAAAACCAGTACTGGTCCGAACTGTGTATCAACACTACTACCGATAATAAGTTCATAGCCGTCCATTTTCACCATTGGCTGAACTGTTACACCCAAAAAATGCTCAATACCAACTTTCTCCTTCACTGATTCTGCAATGGTGTGATAAGCTTGTCCCACAGCTTCGGCATCAGTTAAATTTAACTGTACACCTCCGACATCGGTTTTATGAGTAATCGTGTGCGAAAAAAGCTTCAGGACGACTGGATAACCAATTTTCTCAGCACATTGAATTGCCTCCTCCTCGCTCTTAGCAACGCAAGTTTCCACAATTGGAATACCGTAAGCTGCTAGAATCTGTTTAGACTCCACCTCAGTCAGAATTGTCCGACCAGATCGTCTTACCGCATCAATAATCTGCGTCACCACAGCATTGCCATCGACAATTCCCCATGAACTATTCCCTAACACAGGAGTTTCGTAAATGCCGTGCTGGTTATAGGAATACTGCCACATATAACTAAAAATCCGCGCCGCCGTATCAGGATAAGGATAAGTGGGAATACTGTTACGATTAAGAATCATCTCGCCAGCGGCTACATCCGCTCCCCCCATCCAGCTGGCGAGGATTGGTTTACCAGGAATCTGTGCGTAAGGTTTCAACTGCTCAGCAGTCTGGGTGGGATCTGTCATGGCTTGAGGAGTAAGAATCACCAATAAGCCGTCACAGTTTGGATCTTTGGTTGCAATTTCCAGAGCTTTGGTATATCGCTGTGGGTCAGCGTCGCCGAGAATGTCAATCGGGTTATTATGACTCCAGTGTACTGGTAGTAGTTGGTTGAGTGATGCTTTTGTTTCCTCGGAAATTGGCGCAAGTTCGCTACCAGTCGCAATCAGCGCATCCGTGGCAAGTACCCCCGGTCCTCCGGCATTAGTGAGAATCACCAGGCGTGGTCCTTTGGGACGGGGTTGTTTTGCCAGTACCTCCGCCATATCGAACAAGTCAGAGATGCTGTTGACGCGCAACACACCACAACGCCGGAAAGCAGCATCCAGAACTGCATCACTACCTGCAAGTGCCCCCGTATGGGAAGCCGCTGCCTTTGCTGCTGCTTCAGTACGACCAGCTTTGATGACAATAATCGGCTTGGTTAATGCTACCTCCCGCGCCGCCGAGATAAAAGACCGTGCATCCCCGATTGATTCCATGTAAATTACAATACTTTTTGTTTGCGGGTCATCACCAAGATAGTAAATGAGATCGCCCCAACCCACATCAAGCATTGAGCCAATGGAAACGAACGCACTAAAGCCGACATTTTCTCGGAAACTCCAATCAAGAATAGCAGTGCACAGCGCTCCACTTTGACTGATAAAGCCTACATTCCCAGGACGAGCCATCCCACTTGCAAAAGTAGCATTTAAACCCGTGCGCGGATTCATTACACCTAAGCAATTAGGACCAATGATTCGGATTTTACCCCGTTGCGACAGCGAGAGAATTTGCTGTTCTAGGAGAACACCTGCTACACCTGACTCCTTAAAACCAGCGCTCAGGATAATTGCTCCTTTGACGCCTGCATCCACACACTCACCGATAATACCTGGAACTGTTGGTGCTGGGGTGGCAATAACCGCTAAATCAACTGATTCTGGTAGATTGGATATAGAGGGGTATGCTTTAATTCCCAGTACGCTGTGTCGCTTAGGATTAACTGGGAAAACAGTTCCACCAAAAGGATTGCCAATCAAGTTCCACAGGAGGGTACGTCCGACGCTACCTAGCTTTTCGCTGGCACCAATGACTGCAACACTCTTTGGTGCAAATATGGCATCGAGGGGAGACAAGCTCGACCTTAGTATATCATGGGCAGGATCGCTGGTTGGCTTGAGAGGCTTCTGCATTATCCATTCCTTTTATATGCTGAATCACATTATGAATTTACCTCACGCAAAGGCGCAAAGGCGCAAAGAGAAAGAGTTTTAAAGTACCCCATTTTTTTATTTCATACTTCAATTCAGCAACGCCGAATTTATTTCCTAAACTGTCTACTGAATTAGTTGGTAAATAATGTTCATCCTAATCAGCTGATTGGTAACTCAAAATTTCTAACCTCCATACCGTGAATTATAAGCAAAGAGTTTGAGGAACTTGTGAGGACAAAAAAGAGCCAAAGGCGATCACCTTTGTTAGAGATGGCGATCGCCCCCCTCTCCCACTCCCCCCCTCCTCCTTCCCGTGTTTCTTGAAAGCCCCTCACTAGCGGCTTGTCGTCAGATATCGCCACTAGCAACATCTTGTAGGAACACATTTTTCTCCCACACCCCTACACCCCTACACCCCTGTGGTGACACGGGGACGCGGAGAGGTTTTTACTTTTCAGCAATTAACCGAACCTGATATTACTCCTATATTCTGACGGATGTATTCTTACTATTCACCTGCCTCCTAAAAAGGGACATAAAATGTTAGGAATTCAATCTTGTATTTACCACAGTGAAATTTATGATAGGAGAGAAAGACTTCAGGGCATCATTGGGTAATTTTTGGATTAAATAGCTATACTGAAAGTAGGGAATCGGCTTTATAAGAAGTTTTGTAAAATCTCCTTTTAAGGAGTGATATGTTATGAAAATATCATCACTATTGTTAGTGTCAATTTTAGCTTTCACACCTGCGACTGCTTTAGCACAACAAGAGCAACGAATTTACAGATTAAGTATCATAAACGAGCAAAAAGCAGAATCCGAAGTGTTATTACATCTGCGTATTCACCAGCAAGTCCGCAAGTTTAATACTGATGTTGAACAAGCGATCTCACAAACAAGGGCAATAAAACAATTTAGCAGACCATATATAGATGAGTTCCAAAGGAGAAACGAGCAGATACAAAACCAACCAGACAAAGTGATAAGAATAAGGAGTCGTTAAGAAATTGGCGTTTCAGGGGATTTTTCCAAAACCAGGCAGTAGTAACGTAAGTTGCTAGTTAGTCCCCAAAGATGGTATCAAAACGCTACAAAAAACGTGATTTTCGGTAATACTAAATACCTTATATTTTGCGGCTCTAAGTACAATACCCGTGAATGAAAACCCTCACCCCTACCCCTCTCCCAAATTGGGAGAGGGGTGCCCGTCTTGGGCTATCTTGAGGGCGGTCATGAGGATGAAATACCAGAACTACTGCCCTCTGATTCTATTCATTCACGGGTATT
>JADQBA010000327.1 GCA_016903675.1 Stigonema ocellatum SAG 48.90 = DSM 106950
AGTCAAAAGTAAGAACCCCATAAATAAATTTAGGGGCTTGTAGTAAGGACGTAGTATTTCTTGCGCTATGCGTCTCGAAATACATTTTTTTTATTTTCCATAAATAAATTTAGGGGCTTGTACCTTTTTCTTTTTGGTCAAATGAGACAAAAGGCGTCAATCCTATCCCTCACCCACGAAGATCTAGTTCAAGGAGTCGCCGAGGTCACCGCTGATCTGCGCCTGGAACTCTTTCCGACGAGTAACAATATAAGAGTATACTCTGGCAACGAAAAAATATTTAGATATGCTAACAATTAGCATTGCGTAAATTCAGTTAAACATATATTCTTAGAGTGAAGGACTTGAATTTTATCTGTAGCTGTGCCATACTCCTAAATTAAACGCCGATATATCGGTCAATGAATAGTATTTTACAGTCTTATCCTAAGTCCCGCGTACATAAATCATCCAGACTGTGTCAGGAAATTAAGTTGGTTACACTTTGAAAATTAATTGTTACAGTAGCAGTCTCAGTCTATGAGATCCCAGGTACTTGAGCATAGTTTTTTTCATCGACTTTTCGCTTCAGTCATAACTGTTGCGTTTTTATTCACCCTGAGCAGTTGTGCTTCCAAGCAAAGCCAGTCTGATACCTCAGCAACAGCTTCATCAAGCACTGGAGCCGGTTCGAGTGAGACGAAAACACTGGTTCTCAAAGTTGGCTTCATCAGTACTGAAAGCAAACTGCCAATTGGTCCTGAGGGTTGGGCGATTTCCAAGGGAACGCTAACTCCTGCACTTAAAAGCCTAGGTATAACAGAAGTAAAATTCATTCCCTTCAACGGAGGTCCGGCCCTAAACGAAGCCCTGGTAAGTGGTCAATTAGATATGGGTTTGTATGGCGACACCCCAGCCCTGATTGGCAGAGCAGCAGGTATCAAAACCCGATTAATTAATCAGACACGGGTGGGTCAGAATGCCTGGTTAGTCACCAAAAAAAATGGTCCTCACTCAGTTGCGGAACTCAAGAGCGAGAAGATAGGGGTTGCTAAAGGCACTTATCCTCATAGATATCTCATGGGTTTGCTGGAAAAAGAGGGACTAAGCAAAGATGTGAAGGTGTTGCAAATTCCGTCTGCCGATGCTAAAGCAGCACTAGAACGGGGGGATATTGCAGCCTATCCATTTGCTATGGGTTCTGGACCAATGGTGATTGCCCAAGGATTTCCAGTGATAGATCAAGCCAAAGATCATCATGAACTGGTTGGAACGGGAGTGAGTATCATCACAGAAGAGTTGCTCTCTCAGCACCCAGATCTACCGCAAAAGTGGAACAAGATTAGACAGCAAGCACTACAAGAGATTAAAGCCAATCCAGAAGCCTTTTACCAGTTTGCTGCTAAAGCAAGTGGTGATATGCCCTTGGCAGTTGTGAAGGAGTCCTATCCACTAAATCTCTATCCCACTGAGCCTTTCACACCGGAAGGATTGAAACTCTTGAATTCAACCAAGCAGTTTCTAACTAACCAGAAATTGTTGAGGTCAGACTTTGACATCAAAAATTGGCAAGTCCCAAATCCTTAAAATATCTACACAATTCATGCCTAAAGGAGCAAATTTTGTGAATAATTATATCCATCAAAATTCTTCAGAAAATCATTCTGACCTACATTTAACAACCGATGTATTAATTATAGGTGGTGGTCCTGCTGGTACCTGGGCAGCTTGGAGTGCAGCAACCAACGGAGCAAAGGTTATTTTGGTAGACAAGGGCTAACAACTGTACCCTAGCCCTTGGACAAAGCTTCCCATTATTACCCACGGATGGGTAGGCGTGTTCGGTTCATGGACGGTTTCCCGTCTTTGCTTTTGGTCATTATTTGGGTAGAATAAGACCATTAACTGGGAAAAGTTATGCCGCAAAGAGATAAATGGTTTAAAGCATTGTTGACTCAGGAGGAATTGGATAAGTTTCAAGCTTATGCCGATAGTCAAGGTTGGAATATGTCACAAGCATTTAGAGAATGGATAAAGGCACTACCATCAAAATTCGACAAAGTGGAGAGGTAAAGTAAATGCCGCAAGTCTACCAGACTTACGTCACTCAAATATCAAATAATTATGAACTTGAGAACCCGGCTCTGAAGATGTTAGAGGAATTTTCGCCCATTGCAGCCCAGATGTCAAAAGTTGCATTGTTGGGATTGCAAAACCAGGTGAAGAAAGACAAGTTAAATACCGAACTTCAGCAGCAATTCAAGGTAAATAAACGCCATGCTAATAGCATTATCAACTTTGTCAGTGGGGCATTAGTATCAGCCCAAGAATGCCACAAAGCCCATATTGAAACACTCTCTGCTAAGATTAAGGCAACCAAAAAATCTATAGAAGACTTAAATAAAAGGCTGAAGGCTCATAGGGAATATGTACAAGCAGTTGAAAAGCGGAATTTAGCTATTAAAACGCCAGAAAAAACTAAAGCCCGAAAGCCTAAGAAAGTCCCATCTTTAAAGAAAAAGCCAGAATTTGATGACGCTTGCCCCATCAATGGAAAGCAGTTCTATGGCATGACATACCTACAAATAGCTAAGCAGAATTTGCATCAAAAAAAGCGGCAACTAGATATGTATTTAGCCCGTCAAGCCAGAGTCATCAGGGGTGGTGTTCGCGTGAATTTGGGCAACCTGGGTTGTATTCCATTTATTGGTTCAACCGGAGAAAACAACAGTAATCAAATCTGTCAGCTAACCCCCGATGTCATCCCTAGCCTAAAAATTCGTGTTCCTTATTTCTTGGAGGAGAATTTTGGCGAATATGTAGTTTTACCCCTTTACAAAATCAACCAAAGTGGATACGACAAAATCCTTTCGGCATGGGCATTAAATGCCGCACTGACTTACGTGTTCAGTCAGAACAAGAAAGGTTTTTGGGTGGTAGCAATTACCTGCAACGTAGACTTCTTCATCAAGATTAAAGATACCGCAACCGGATGTATTGGACTAGATATTAATCCGGGGTCTATAGGCTGGTGTTCTACTGATAGATTTGGAAACCCTTCGGCATGGGGAAAGGTTAATTTAGATTTACACTCCTGTTCAACAGAACAAACAGAAGCACGCTTAGCTGATGCAATTACAGAGATTACTCAAAGAGCTTTAGCTACCAAAAAGCCAATAGTCATTGAGAAATTAGACTTTTCTGAAAAAAAGAAACAATTCAAAAAAGGTCGAAAATACAACCGGATGCTATCTGGTTTTGCCTATCGCAGATTTTCTGAATTGTTGAAATCCAGATGCTTAAAGTTAGGCATCAAAGTGATCGAGGTTAGCCCTAAATACTCCAGCCAAATCGGCATTGTTAAATATATGCGTCGTTACGGCATGGGAAGCAATACCGCTGCCTCTCTAGTCATATCGCGGCGTGGCATGGGGATTTATTATGAGCGATTGCCAGCGAGATACGCCTTTCATACCTCGACTCAAACCGAGGCTCGTCAGCACGTCTTTGCACATTGGCAGCGCTTCCATAAGCATTACTTGGAGCAAGGTTCTCGTAATGCTTGGTTCGCACCCAATCTAACAGGTTCTACAGGCGACTCCTCCGTGAACACCGGGAATACTACGGGCGTGGTGGTTAAAAGGATTCCCAAAGCTTCACTTTTGAGGACGGGAGTGCAAGCCCCGTCTGGCAGTGGAGGCGTAAATCCTCC
>JADQBA010000151.1 GCA_016903675.1 Stigonema ocellatum SAG 48.90 = DSM 106950
TCCCTAATTTCATTGGTCGTGCTGTCAGGAAGCCCGACTTGACAAATGGACAACACACTGAGTAGCCGTGTGCGCTGAAAGGTGCAAGCACGGTTCCGAATGGGAGGGGTGATGCAGTAATGCACACCTCGACCCTACCCAGGTAAAAGAGTAAAGCGTGGTCTTTACATAACTAAAAATGGTGTAGCCATTAACGCTGACATTAATGGCAGTTACAACATTTTAGTCAAAGCATTCCCCGAAGCCTTCGTCCTAGGGGATAGCGTGGTGTTAGTTACCCCAAGGAAGGTACATCTAGAAGGACATGCACCCAGACTGGTGACTCCCTTCTAGGTTAGGATTAAATTCCGATCCTTCTACAAAACTCTGTGAAGAAGTAGCAGTTATCTATCATAGAAAGCTACGTCTAACTATATTTGACTATGCAGGGTTAAACTATTATTCTTCCCACTCAGCACTCAGGACTATCGCTTTGCTATCAATTTCCCACACCTTGGAGTTTGGAAAGCAGGGGGAGGGTATTGGAACCAGGAGAGGGATTCTTCATTCTCCTGTGTTCCCCCACTGTTACTTCTTGGGCGAGATGAGCATCATCATGTTTCTTCCCTCTTTTTTAGGCGCTTGCTGCACCTCACCAACAGGATCTAGATCCGTAGCCATGCGTTTGAGCAACTCTTCTGCTAAGTCGCTGTGTTGAATTTCTCGACCCCGAAACATCACAGTGGCCTTGACTTTGTCACCATCTTTGAGAAAACGCTCTGCTTGCTTAACACGCACGTTGTAGTCATGTTCTTCTATCTTATAGCGCATCTTCACTTCTTTGACATCGGCTGTGTGCTGCTTTTTCCGGGCTTCTCGCGCCTTCTTCTCCTGCTCAAATTTGTATTTCCCGTAGTCCATAATTCGACAAACGGGCGGGTCAGCCTTATCACTGAGCAGCACCAGATCTAGCTCTTTTTCCTCCGCGAGTTGCAATGCTTCCTGCGGGGTGATAATCCCCAGTTGGGAACCATCGGTATCAATAACCCGAATTTTCGGGAAGCGAATTCGTTCGTTTATTTGGGGCAGATCGCGAGTTCTTTTCTTCTCAATCACAGGCATTATGAGTTTTGGGACCTCTTCGTGAAGAATTTAGCTTGGTAAGCGGGTGAAGTGCCTCAGAAGCAAAATATTTGATTTAAATACGCTGAGGACTTAGAATGGAGCCTATATTACTAGAATAGCTAATTCATAGAAAAGTGGTATGGTCGTCCTTGTATATGCCATTTTACTCACTGTGAGAAAGCTTCTGTCCAATAGTTAATCTAAATTAGACAACAGTTGCAAACTTTAATCTTTGTATAAGTTTACTAAAGCCATTGACGTTTTAGTGTACTGATAACATTTTATACCCTAAATAACACAAATAGATTTTATTGGATTATTAATTGTATCATTTATTACCTTATTTTAACAAAAAAAATAAGTATTAATTCTGAGAAACAACAAATTAAGTAGTAGTCTGGCAAGTGAACTTTGACGGGTTTGTAGTAGCGCTTTAGCGCAAAAAACCGTGATTTAACCGGCGCTAAAGCGCTACTACGAACTAAGAAATTACCCGGCAATGTTCGGTCGCAAGAGTACTATTCGTGGTGTAGGTGAACACCAAGAATAAATACGTAAGGGTTTCTTGGGGTACAACCCGCGTTAACGTAGAAACTATAATAAGAAATTATATCGTGTTTCTATGCTGATAAATCGGAGGCTACTGTGACCACCGCAATCCATTGGCAGCAAAGGGTCGGCAATCAAAGGGACTGGGTTTGGCGAGGCTGGCAAACCCGCTACACTTACATCCGTCCTACCAAAAATCACCAAAACACAACACCGCTAATTCTGCTACACGGGTTTGGTGCTTCCATTGGTCATTGGCGACACAATTTAGAGGTACTAGGCGAGCACCACCCAGTATATGCCCTTGATATGTTAGGTTTTGGGGCTTCAGAAAAACCTGGTGCAAATTATAGCATACACTTTTGGGTAGAGCAGGTTTATGAGTTCTGGAAAGTATTTATCCGTCAACCTGTGATATTGGTTGGCAATTCCAATGGTTCGCTGATTTCCTTAGCCGCCGCCCATGCTCATCCAGACATGGTAAAAGGTTTAGTGATGATGAGTTTACCTGATCCATCATTGGAGCAAGAAGCTATCCCTCCTTTCTTGCAACCCGCAGTTTTGGCAATCAAAAATCTTGTGGCTTCCCCACTGTTACTTAAGCCTTTGTTTCTCTTCGTGCGCCGACCAAGCTTCTTACGTCGCTGGGTTGGTGTCGCCTACGCCTCAAGAGACGCGATCACTGATGAACTGGTAGAAATTTTAGCCGAACCAACCCAAGATACGGGTTCTATCCGTGCTTTTAGTTCTCTTTTCAAAGCCTCCATTGGTAAGGATTTTAGTCCTAGTGTTAAGAAAATATTACCAACTATTAAAATTCCTATGCTCTTGATTTGGGGGCAAAAAGACCGCTTTGTTCCCCCAGCACTTGCTCAGCGATTTACTCAGTATAATGAGAATTTGCAACTGCTTAGCTTAGAAGATGTAGGGCATTGTCCTCACGATGAAAGCCCAAAACAGGTGAATAAGGTTATTTTGGATTGGGTTAATAGCGAAGGTGCCGCAGATGTACGCAGATGAACGCGGATGAAGCTGAGAAAATCTGGGTCGAGGGTGCTAAAATCCCAAATCCACGTTCTTTATCAGGCGTTGCTGAATTTGTATATGAAATTGGTTTTTTGTACAAACACGATTTTTGTAGAGACGCGATTAATCGCGTCTCTACAGATGATGTTCATCCGCGTGATTCAGCAACGCCCCTTATCACCCTAATATTTCATCAACGGTAATATTCATATCTGGGAAAGCCTGTATTGATAAAGTTTGACCCCGCGTCCATTTTTGAACATTCTGATATCCTTCAGGCATAGGTTCTCGATACACTTCAATAAATTGCTCATTAATATCTATTAACCAAACTTCAACAATGTTGTCTTCAGCATAGAGAGGAATTTTAACTTCACGGTCATATTTAGCTGTCGTATCTGCCACTTCTATGAGCAAAAAGATATCTTCTGATGGCGTTGCATAATAGCGGTATGAATTGAGGCGAAAGTGCATGGAATGTCCGCGTTGTGGCTCATCCCATATCCGTAAAAACGGAAAAAAAAGAGGTAAACAGAATCACATTTGCTGTGATTGCGAGCGCCAATTTATTGAATCATATTCAAAGCAGGGTTATTCAGATGAAATTAAGAAACAATGTTTAACGATGTACGTAAACGGTAATGGTTTTCGAGCGATTGAGCGACAGACGGGAGTTAACCATAACACGGTAATTCAATGGGTAAAACAAGCCGCAGGGTCTTTACCAGATGCACCACCAAATTTGGAAATACCCGAAGTCACGCAAGTGGATGAGCTTGAGACTTTTGTCGGAAAAAAAAACAAAATATGGATTTGGACAGCCGTAAATAAAAGCTTTCCGGGAATTCTCGCATGGGTATTAGGAGACCGTAGTGCAAAAAATGCGTGAAAAGTTATGGAGAATTATAAAGTGTTGGAAAAGTTATTTTTATGTGACAGATGGATACCCAGTTTATCCATGTTTTATTGATGATGGAGACCATATTGTCAAGAAAACATATATGACGCGGGTTGAAGGAGAAAATACAAGATTAAGGCATTATCTGGCTCGTCTCCATCGTAAGACGTTATGTTATTCCAAATCAGAGGAAATGCTTAGGCTTTCAATTAAATTGTTACTCCATTACCTCCATGACGGTTTTGTCACCCTTTCAGCCTGATTCATACCGCTATTATGCAACGCCTCATAGGGAGTCAGTTTCTGCGATCGCCGTCACCCCCAATGGCAAGCAGGTGATTTCTGGTTCAGACGACAAAACTCTCAAAGTCTGGAATCTGGAAACAGCACAGCAGGTGTCTACCTTCATAGGTCATAGCTACTCCATCAGTGCCGTCGCCGTCACCCCCGATGGGAAGCAGGTCATTTCTGGTTCATACGACAGAACTCTCAGAGTCTGGAATCTGAAAACTGGACAGCAGGTGTCTACCTTCACTGGTCATGGCGACTGGATTTATGCCGTCGCCGTCACCCCTGATGGCAAGCAAGTGATTTCTGGTTCATGTGACAACACTCTCAAAGTCTGGAATCTGGAAACTGGAAAGGAAGTGTCTACCCTCACTGGTCATCGTGGCAGAGTTTATACTATTGCCGTCATCCCTGATGGCAAGCAAATCATTTCTGGTTCATGGGACAAAACTCTCAAAGTCTGGAATCTGGAAACCGCACAGCAGGTATCTACCCTCACAGGTCATAGTAACAGGGTTTATGCCGTCGCCGTTACCCCCGATGGCAAGCAGGTGATTTCTGGTTCATACGACAGAACTCTCAAAGTCTGGAATCTGGAAACCGCACAGGAAGTATCTACCCTCACGGGTCATAGGGAGTCAGTTTCTGCGATCGCCATCACTCCCGATGGCAAGCAGGTGATTTCTGGTTCAGTGGACAAAACTCTCAAAGTTTGGAATCTGGAAACTGCACAGGAAGTATCTACCCTCACAGGTCATAGTATGTCAGTTTCTGCGATCGCCGTCACCCCTGATGGCAAGCAGGTGATTTCTGGTTCAGTGGATAATACTCTCAAAGTCTGGAATCTGGAAACTGCACAGGAAGTATCTACCCTCATAGGTCATAGCAACAAGGTTCATGCCGTCGCTGTCACCCCCGACGGCAAGCAGGTAATTTCTAGTTCAGTGAACAACACTCTCAAAGTCTGGAATCTGGAAACTGCACAGGAGATATCTACCCTCACAGGTCATAGCGAGTCCGTTTATGCCATCGGCGTCACCCCCGATGGCAAGCAGATGGTTTCTGGTTCAGTGGACAATACTCTCAAAGTTTGGCATCTGGAAACTGCACAGGAGGTGTCTACCCTCATAGGTCCCTCATGCTTCAGAAAATGAGTGACCAGCTAGAACCTAATCAACGGCTGATCATTGCCATTGATGCTTTAGACACAATTAACCACTACAGTCAACCCCTAGGCTCAAATCTCTTCTATCTTCCCAGATATCTCCCAGATAGGGTCTATTTTCTCCTCACCCGCAGACCTTTCCTGAGAGAAAAATCGGGTTTGTTGATTGAAGCGCCATCACAAACACTTGATTTGGGAGATTATCCAGAAGAAACCCGAGAAGATGTGCAAACATATATTCAGCAATACCTAACCCTTCCTTATGAGGGAAAGAGGGAACAAAACTCTCCAGGTTCTCGAGGGAAGAAATCAAGTGAGCAAGAATTCATTGCACTTCTGACAGATGCAAGCGAAAACAACTTCATGTACCTGAGTCAGATAATAAGCGTCATTGCTGAGGGTTTCTATCCCGAACCGTTCCAAATTGTAGAGATGTTGCAGACAATGTCTCTAAACTCCTCAGGTTTAGAAGCATATTATCAAAGCCATTGGCAGAAGATGAAAGGTCAGGGTTTGTCTCGTGTTGGGTTAGCTGTCCTGAGTGTTCTTGTTGATACTCTCCAGATTTCCTTTAGAAAGGGAGGTGAGAAGGGGGGAGGAATATCAGCAGAGGCGATCGCTCAATTAATTAATGAAGATGAATATGAAGTAGAGGAACTGCTAGAAAATTGGCTGGAGTTCTTACAGCATGAACGGATTGGAGAAGAAACCCGTTACAGTCTCTATCATTCCAGCTTCCGCCGCAGGTTAAGCCAGCAGCTAAATGCCGTTTAAAGACCGACAAAATTTGCTAAAGGAGCGATCGCATACCTTCCCTTTTCATCCCTCTCAACTAGACCTACAGCCAGTAAATGTTTATCTAGAAACAACGTGGTTGCTTTGCCCCCAGCGTCAATCTTAGCGTTAATTAATTTTGTTCTAGAGCATAGAGTATCATATACCCGCTGAGCATTCATTGCAACTGTTGTCGGTTGGTTTCTACTCATGGACCCACAAAGTTGATAAACACCATGATTTTGGGAAACTTGATAACCATACTGCATTGATTTTTACATAAAAAAATCGTCAAGAGTTAGCACCTTAACGCTCTTTCATCACTCTGGTGAGAGAATAATCCCTGCTAAACGATGAAAATCAGATTTGGTGTGAGAGTTGGCGATGCCTAACGGCAAGCCGGAATATATGAGCGCACATTTTCCCATTATAAAGAAAGTATAACCGAAAAAATAGCCGTTGTCAAGCAAAGGGGGCTATCAGGCTTCCCGATTTATTTAGGTATAGTATAAATGCTGCGCTGCGTCTAGGTTGCAGATTTTTTATTATTCATAGCTTATGACATCAAAGAAGTTCAAGTCGTCTTTCTACAACCTTAACTCGTTGTTACCTTTTTCCATCATGGATCGCTACCTTGCCAGCGAATTGCTAGCGCCGTTCTTATTTGGTATTGGGGCTTTCTCTTCCCTCGGCGTCACCATTGACTCTGTGTTTGAACTCATACGTAAAATCGTGGAACGCGGGTTACCAATAGGTATCGCCGTGAATGTTTTTTTATTAAAGCTGCCAAATTTCATCGTTTATGCCTTCCCCTTGTCAACTCTGCTGGCTACTTTGATGACCTACAGTCGTCTTTCTAGCGAGAGTGAACTCATTGCTCTCCGTGGCTGTGGGGTGAGTGTCTATCGTATGGTGCTAACTGCTGTGCTTTTGAGTTTTTTCGTGACAGGAATGACATTTGTGTTTAACGAGCAAATTGTACCAGCAGCAAATTACCAAGCGACGATCACTTTAGAGAAAGCTTTAAAGTCAGATAAGCCAACTGTTACAAAGCAAGATAACTTCCTCTATCCTGAAACGCGGGAAGATAAAAAACAACCAGATGGTAGTACCCACAAGATTCTGGCACGCTTGTATTACGCTGATCAGTTTAATGGTAAGCAGTTCAAAGGTTTAACAATTATAGATCGTTCCCGAACAGGTGTGAATCAAATTATCGTAGCACAAACAGGTCAATGGAATCCATCACAAAATATCTGGGATATATATAATGGCACGATTTATTTAGTTGCTCCAGATCGCTCTTATCGCAACATTGTGCGGTTTGAACACCAAGAGTTCAAACTGCCTCGCACAGCATTTGAACTCGCAGAAAAAAGCCGGGACTATGGCGAGATGAATATTACCCAAGCGCTGGCACAACTGGAACTTGAACGCCTTGGTGGTGATGAGCAAAAAATTCGGAAACTCGAAGTTCGGATTCAACAAAAATTTGCCTTACCGTTTGTATGTGTAGTTTTTGGTTTGGTGGGTGCAGCTATGGGAACTATACCCCAGCGTACAGGGCGAGCGACAAGTTTTGGTGTTAGCGTTTTAGTTATTTTTACTTATTATTTATTTTATTTTATTACTGGTGCAATGGCACAGGCGGGTATCTTTTCTCCCTTTATCGGGGCTTGGTTACCCAACTTTTTGTTTTTAGGAACAGGTACATTCTTACTGAGGCGGGTGGCGCAGCGATAAATTAGTAATTTTGTTAGGTGTTGATTGTTGGTTGTTGACTGTAACAGTTAACAACCAACAATTCCCCAATCAACAATCGTCTTTAATCTTCATAATAGATTCGACATTCTGGTGCATCTGGATTGGCGGCACAGTATTCCTCAAAGGAGGTTTTTGCTGACACCATTTGTTCAGATTTCTGATGGGCTACTTCTGCCTGGAGTTCTTCCACCTCATCCCAAGCAGTGGCACATTCGTAGGAAACAGCACCATGAATAGCACAAATAGCACGAGCCTCCTTAATTGCTTTTTGAATTTTATCCTCAAGGAAAAGCGACACTGGACTTTCGACAAAGTCGCTCTTTCTCAAGATGTCGGTTACAGATATTATGCCCAACAGCTTGCCTTGAAACACAGGTGCTCTACGGATACCAGTGTTGGCAAATAACCGCGCTACGTATTCTACACTCAAGTCAGGATCTACAACAATGCATGGCTTACTCATAATTTCGTAAACCCGCACTTGCTTAGGGTCTTTTCCGTAGGCTGTTACCTTATAGACAATATCCGTTTCAGTGACAATGCCATAGGCATCATTCTCATGACCACGATCCACAACCAAAGCCCGCAGTCCCTTGTCCTTCATCAGACCCACCGCTGTGGCGACAGTCGCCGAACCGCGAATGGTAATGACCTCCTTGGTCATGATATCTTCAGCTTTCATCATGGCTGCTATCGTCTATTAAATGGAGTTGAACTCAAGCTTTGCCACAACCATAAGTTAGAGCAGCTTTCTACTTCTGATGATATCTAACTTAGAAGCGACACGCCTGGTATAGGGGGAGTTGGAAAATTAAAATTCAAAATCATTTTTTGAATTCTTAATTGATTTGTCCCCTTCTTGTGTCAAAAACATTACCCCTATGACTAATGACTAATAACTGTTGAGCAGTTAAGATGAAATTAAAATTTTAATTAGACCTATGCCACGCCGCTATTATCCCCCCGCCTTTTTACGCTATCTCAAAGCCAGGTTATGGAATCTAGCACGACCTGGTTTTTGGGTGCCAGCGATTTTTTTATCTGTGGTTGGGCTGGGAATCAAAGAATACTGGACACATCCAGATTTTTTAACTCAAGAGCAAAAAAAACCAGTTGTGTCTCACCAGCCTGTTAACTCCTCGCTTTCACAAGAAGACAAAGCTATTGCTGCGGACATTGATAACTTACCAGTCCTGTATAATGAAGATCAAACAGCTTTGCCGCCAACCCCAAGCACTGATTCGGACAACATTCAACAGAGCAAAACCAAACCCTTATTAGACGATCTTAATAGCAAAAGCTTGGTTAGTGCAAGTGAGGTTAAACCCAATCCTAGCGTGGACACAGCTAATTCCTCACCGGCCCTAAAGTTGGAAAATCCCTTTTTGACACAAGCACAAAACTTGTTGCAGGGTGGTACTTCTCAGACTGATCGCCAGTTATTAGGAGTCAATTCCTCAACGTCATCCTCTGTGCAGCCAGGAGTAGCCCCAATTTCATCCCCTGTGGGACTAGGAGTAGCCCCAACATACCCTAATTCGAGTATGGGATCAGCAACTCAAATCTACTCTAGTCAAAGTGTTGCCCCAGTCAGCCTTTCACAACCAGCATTTAATCAATCAACAAACCAGAATTTACCAAGCGTCAGCAGCACAACTACCATTGGGCAAAATTCTTTGGTCGGGCAATCACTACCCACCAATTACTCACCTAGCCAAATTCTCCCACAAAATACCGGGTTAAGTAGAAACCTGATTAATCCCACTTCTACTGGGACAGGCTATACTCAGCCTGCACAAATAAACCAGCCGCAAAATTCTTATTCAACCATTAATCCATATGTGACAGGTTATAATCAGTTGCCAAATCCCTATTCAAGCCTCAATACATATTCAAGGTATGGTCAAGTCCGTTACGGGATTAACCAATTTCTGAACGGTTCTACTAATCCAACTAGTGGTCAGGTATTACCAAGCGCCGTGCCATCAACACAAGTGGTTTCACCAGCAACCTCGGCTGCTTCCGGCTACACGACCCCCTACTATACCCAGACTCCGAGTCAAGGAGTTGTCACTCCCTCTAATCCAGTGGTTAGTAATTATAGCACTTACGGCTGGCAGCAGCCAACTCAAGTGCCTCAATATAATATTCCATCTTCTAGTCAGGTTCCAGGGCAGTACACAACAGGCGCAGGTCAGGTTAATTACTCATATCCCTAAGTTTTCGTTTGAGAAACAGAAGGGCGTCCTGCATAGGTGATATGCTACCAACACAAGTTATGACTGCTGTTCCCTATTTCGATTTTGGCGGTTCTAGTGAGGACTTCATGCTTACTATTACAGTTACCGAAGGTACACTGGATAAAGTCTTGGCACTGCAAATCATGGTCGCCTGGGCTGGTGAAGGAATTTGTGAGCCTAAGCGTTTAGACTGGTGGCGTACTGATTTAATCGATGAATACGGTGGCGGTGACTTGTTTGGGCGGCTTTTCCCCAAGACGTATCAGTGGTCATCTTTAGAGGCGGTGCGTTTAGCAGCAATTCAAGTAGATAAGCGCAAGCGTCAAGAAATGGCTCAACCAGATGCCGTGCGATCGCTTTTTTTCTGGGGGTTTACCATAGATGAACAGTTAGCAGAACGTTTAGCTGTTCACAAACGGGGTGATAAAAAACCTCTGGAAGCCTTGTCTTGCTTACCCTTAGATATCACCAAATCCTTCTCAAAAGCAGAGTTTGAGGAAGCGATTCGGCTTCCTAATCAAAAAGTAGATTTTACAGTAGTTCCCAATGGACGAGAAATAGTTGGGGAAATGCTGTCCGCGTTGGAAGAGCAAGCAAAAAAACTAGCTGCGGCTCTGTTACCCTTGACTGATAGTTACACTATGCCATTTTATCGGTTGCAAAAGCGTTAAATTCTGTGGCTAAAAAAATAACTTCCTCCCCAGTTGCTAACCAAAACTTGGCTACATCTATGTTGCACGGCAAAGAGTCCCATCAATTCCATACTCGCTTGCTGCGGACATCCTTAGCTTTGGAAGAAACTAGAGCTTATTGGGAACACTTAAGAATAGATATACCGAAGGAAAAGTTGGTAGTTGTAGCTTTTGAGGAACGTTGGTTTGGTAGTAAAAGCATAGACAGGGTTCGCAGTTTGTTGGTGGAATTCAGCCATCGCTTTGCAGCTTATCCCATTACCCTAGATATTTTGAGACACTGGCAACCCTCCAACCCCACTACTCGCGAAAATATCTGTCACTGGCATTTGCAACTGACTGACCCGATGTATCGTAATTTTACTGGTGTTTTTTTAGAACAGCGTCGCCAGCAGCCAAACCCCAACGTTGATAGGGATATAGTAGCACGTTGGGTGACTCAGCAACTTGAGAGTGAATGGTCAGCCGCAACAACTTTGAGAATGGCAACTGGTTTAATTGCAGCCAGTGCTGATGCAGGACTGTGTTCTGAAAACTCTGGTAAGCGTCAACTGAAATACCCCAAAGTCACAGATGAAGCTTTAGCTTATTGGCTTTATTTTTTACATCATCTTTCTTTTACAGGTACTCTGATTAACAACCCTTACTTTCACTCTGTTGGTTTAAATGAAAGTTTCTTAGAACAGCGTTTACGTAACTTACCAGGAATTTCCTTCAACCGGATGGGTGAACTTTACGATTTTGGCTGGCAATATGCTGATTTAAAGTCCTGGACTAGGGAATTTTTGGGGTTGAAATGGGAGAAAGACTGTGACGGGTAATCTATTTGAAAATGCTTCTTTGGATAACGCAATAGCATCACTGAAAAATGACCTCCTTGATCCCACTGGTCCCAAGATCAGCACCATGCGGAATTACCGCTTTGCCATTTTACACTACGACCCCCGCCAAGAATTTAAACTGCGCGATCGCATTCGACGGCTAACAGATGATCTCAAAAGTCAAGGTTGGAATGTCCTGTTAATCTCCCTCCATCGCTTATTCTTAGACAGGCTTAAGCGAGAGGAACCAAGAATTTTAGATAGTCTGATTAGTACCGAACAGCGTTTATACAAGAAAGACCCAGACCGCGCACTTAATCATTTAAGGGATAAAATAGCACTATACATTGAAGGATCTGACGGTATTGCTCAGGATGTGATTACACTGATTAATGAGTTCACAAATCAACATCCAGTCCAATCTGACCGCACCTTAATTTTTCTGGGACGTGCAGGTTCTCTGTATCCTTTTTTTCGTTCATCAGCGCTTCTGAAGCACATCGACGGTAAAACCAACAACCTACCTGTAGTTCTCCTGTATCCGGGGGAGCGACAGGATTTAAATGCCCTATCTTTTATGGGTGAACTCCCATCAGACCGGGACTATCGACCGAGAATTTACTCATGATCACAGCACATTGCAAGTAAATGAAGTACAGTACTGAGGTCTAAAAGGCAGACTCTAAGCCCTTTTCACTCCTAACTCCGCGCCTCCTAACTCTACCCCTGTTAAGGTGAAGCGTAAAAGTTAAGTTTTTCTTCGTGTTCTTCGTGCCTTCGCGGTTCAAAAATATTTTTAAACCACGAAGACGCGAAGAACACGAAGGTAAAATGTCGAAAATTGGACATGATTTTCCAAATTTTTTACCCACCTTAACAGGGGTACTCCTAACTCCTAACTCCTAACTCCTGCTGCTAGAGGAAATTTGGCATGACAATTAAGGAAATCTTTGCTGCTGATATTGCTCGTAATATTGCACCAGTTGTTTATTTTCATGAGCAAGACCAGGCTAAAGTTTTGGAAGAAGTTTCGGAATACATTATTACAGGTGGTTATCCTGAAAATGACCCCCGCCACAAGCGAGTACAATCGGGTATTCACGAACAATTTGTCAAACTCCTCAAAGGCATAGCAGAAGAATTACACAAACAGGGCGGTGTCGAGTTACCAGCCTCTTGGATATCAGGTTTTTACGGTTCTGGTAAATCTAGTTTTGCTAAACTTTTAGGTTTGGCTTTAGATGGTATTATGTTACCTAATGGTCGCACTTTAGCTGATACCCTCTTAGAACGGGATGATTCACCAAAAAGTCAAGAATTCCGTGATGCTTGGCATGAATTACGAAATCAACTTGACCCTATTGCTGTAGTTTTTGATATTGGTGCAGTCGCACGGGATGACGAGGATATTCACTCCGCAGTTAAGCGGGAGATTCAATCACGTTTGGGCTATTGCACCATCAGTCATTATGTTGCTGACCACGAACTAAAATTAGAATTAGACCGCAAATGGGATGAATTTCTGAGTTGTGCAGAACAAACTTTAGGCGAACCTTGGTCAACAGCAAAAAATGACCAATTAGCAGAAGAAGCTTTTTCGGAAGTGATGCACGCCATGAACCCCAGCCGCTACATTGAACCCATGAGTTGGCTTGATAGTCGTGCTGGGGCTCAAACAGGAATCGGTACATCAGTAGACGAAACAACCACAGCAATTATTAATATGCTGAAGTTTCGTGCGCCTAGTAAAAACTTGTTTGTGGTGGTAGATGAAGTGAGCCAGTATATCTACCAAAACACCAACCGGATGTTAAAATTGCAATCCTTTGTGTCTGCCTTGGGACAAAAGCTAAAAGGGCGGGTGTGGTTGCTGGCTACTGGTCAACAAAAATTAGAAGATTCCGACGACGAAAGTAATATCGGTAAACTCAAAGACCGCTTTCCGCCGAAGTTGCGGGTTCACCTCGCACCGACTAACATTCGGGATGTCGTTCACAAACGGTTGTTAAAAAAAGCCCCTGGCAAGGAACCAGAATTAAGAGCATTATTTCAGCAACACCGTAGTCATTTGAAACTCTACGGTTATAAATGTGACACCATGACTGAGGAAGACTTTGTGGAAGTCTATCCCATGCTTCCCGGTTATGTTGATTTGCTCATGCAGATTACCTCTAACCTCCGCACTCGTTCCAGCCGCGCCAAAGGTGACGACTACGCTATTCGCGGACTATTGCAGCTATTGGGGGAATTGTTTCGGGAACAGAAATTAGGCGACAAGCCTATCGGTACGTTGGTGACTTTGGAGAATATCTACGAAGTGCAACAATCTGCCCTAGATGCTGATGTGCAGAACACTTTAGCTCGATTATTTAACCATGAACAAGTCATTAAAGATGAGATGGCAGTAAAGGTGGCTAAAGTTGTGGCACTATTAGAGTTAATTCAAGAACAAGAACCTACCACCGCTCATTTAGTGAGTCAGTGCCTTTATTCTGAGTTGGGTATGGGTAATCCAGAACCGACTGTTACCCTAGCATTAGAAAAGTTACGAGGCTTAGGGTTGCTTTCTTATTCTGATAAACTCGGCTATAAAATTCAAAGTTCGGCTGGGCAAGAATGGCAACGAGAACGTGAGCAATATGGTGTAATTACTGACGCTATTAGTATCATTGTTGCAGAGAAACTGAAAAGCCTTTTAGGTAGTGTTAACCGCCCCCACTATAAGAATAAAACCTTTTATTGGGCAGCATTTTACAGTGATGGCAGACAACGCCAAGATGAACGTTTACAGTCTACTAACGATGTAGCAGTAGTGACAGTGGATTTTCGCTATTTGACCAATAACGAAGACCGCAACCCTAATACATGGATACCCTTGAGTAGTAGCCCTAATTTGCAGAATCGCCTCATTTGGCTAGTAGGGACGACGGGTGATTTAGCTAGTTTAGTCAAAGAATTGGCGAAATCACGGCATATTATCCAGAAATACGAAGGTCGTCACCAGTCTATATCTAAAGATAAACAGCGTTTGTGGTTTGAAGAACAAGGACGCTGTGACAGTTTAGAAAAAGATGTACAAAATGCGATCGCCCAAGCTTTTACTGAGGGTCAAATTTTCTTCCGAGGACGACAAATCGATAAACCCCAGTATGGTACAACCTTTAACACTATTTTAGAACGGGTGGGTGAAAGCATTCTCCCTGAACTTTACAGCCATTATATTGATGTGGCGGTAACACCGGATGAGTTGAAACAACTCCTAGAACTCAATCTCTCTGGGCCTTCCCATAAGTTTATGAAAACAGGTTTGGGCATTCTGGAACTAGACGCGGGTAAATATTCACCCACCTGTAGCGGTGAAGTTCCTACCCGCATCGCCCAATATATTCAAGACCAAAACGGGGTGGGTGGTAACATTTTACTCAACTACTTTGGCGGTCCTCCCTACGGCTACCCAGCGGATGTAGTGAAAGCTTGTTTGGTAGGTTTACTGCGTGGCGGTAAACTGCGAATTCGTCCCCAGGCTGGACCAGAAATTACCTCAGTCCGTGACCCAGGTGCTAGAGATATCTTTGAAAAAGACCGGGAAATCAAACGTGCGGATATTCTCCCACCCAACGAAACCAGTATTACCCCACGCGATCGCATTGCTATTTGCAAGTTCTTTAAGGAGTTCCTTGGAGTCGATTTAGACCGGGAAAATGATGCGATCGCCGATGCTTCCTTTCAACAGTTCCCCGGTTTGGTGAAGCGGTTGCAAGATATAGAACGGCGGTACAATAAGCTACCTAATCGCCCAGAATTACCAGTAGTATTACATAAGCTACGGGAAGCCTTAGAAAAATGTACCGCCTCCCGCCAAGTAGAAAACACAGTCCTTGCAGTGAAGAAATATTTGGATGCGTTGCGGGATGGCATTCAACAGCTTGGTATCGTGGAAACAGATTTAACTGATACTGCGGTGGTAGCAGTGACTAGGGCAGTTGAGATCCAAGAACACCAAGTTAAGCAACTGCGAGACATAGAAAGTTTAGCAGAAATCAGTGATGCGATCGCAGCATTAGAAGCACAACTGCAAAGCGATCGTCCTTGGCGAGAGATTAACAGTTTAGAACTGCACTTGCAAGCGATCGAGCAACATTATAAAGCCGTGCGCTTGCAACTCATCGAACGCCAAGAACGGCAAACCGCAGAAATCCGAGGACGCATTAAACAGCGTCCCAATTTTAACAAACTCAGTGAAAAACAATCAGAATACGTATTTCGCCCCCTACAGCAAGCCGCCTTCGATACCACCAAAGAAGTTCTCTACCCCTCCTTACTGCAACTGCGAGATTCCGCCGTCATTCAAATTCAAAAAGCCGAAGACACAACCAATAAAAATTTAGATGATTTATTATCTAAAGTGACTGAAGAGCAAGTCATACAACTAGACTTAGAACTTAGTGGACGTGAAGTCAGCACCCCAGAAGAGGTAGAAACATTGCTAAATCATCTACGAGAGCGTTTATTAACCAAACTAAAAAATAATACCCGTATTCGCCTAATTTAAGCACAAATTATCATGTATCTTTCGCCAGAAGCCAAAACCCAGCTATCAAACACCATCCGCACACTGCGAGAACGCCTACTCACCGATTTACACAACGTCGTAGACAGCACCTATCGCCTGTCTATCCCTGCATCACAGGCGGAACTCCCAGAAGAACAACACCAGAAGCGGAAGCGGTTAGAAAACTGGCTGAAAGAACAAGCCCGTAGCGAGGGTAAGGGGAACAAAGAGACCGAAAAGCAACGCCAAGAACGCTATTTACACACAGCCGTCAAATTAGCAGCCGCCACATTACTCAACCGACTGGTAGTCATCAAACAGATGGAAGCCCAAGGACTCATTAAACCAGCGGTAGTGACAGGAGGTTGGCAAAGTCCAGCTTATCGGGAATTTCGGGATTTTGCACCGGAATTACTCAAAGATGAAACCGAGGGTTACGGGACGCTGTTAAAATTCCTTTTTGATGAACTCGCCCAAGATTTACCGGGGTTATTTGGCAATGTGGGAGTTACAGCTTTATTTCCCATACCTGCTAATATCTTACGCGCAGTGATTGAAGCTTTAGACAACCCAAGTTTAAAAGATGCTTGGTTGGATGATACTACATTGGGCTGGGTTTACCAATATTGGAACGATCCAGAACGGGAAGCACTAGACGCAAAACTCAACGGTGGAGGGAAAGTAGAACCCCACGAAATCGCCAGCAAAACCCAAATGTTCACCGAACGTTACATGGTGGAATGGTTGTTAAACAACAGTTTAGGGCAAATTTGGCTAGCGATTTGTCAACAGCAAGGATGGACACCCGCAGTAGAAGCAGATGGAACATTGCAACGTTTAGCAGCAAGGCGCGAGGAGTGGCGAGGAAAACGGGAAAGGGGGGAAGTCGCGTTAGATGCGCTGATGGAGATAGAAACAGCAGCAGAAGAACGTTGGAAATATTGGGTTTCTCAACCTTTAATAACTCATGCAGCTAAAAGCATCCGCGAAGTGAAAATACTTGATCCCGCTTGTGGTTCTGGGCATTTTTTAGTCATAGCTTTTGGGTTATTATTTGCCCTTTACCAAGAAGAAGCCCAGCATCGGGGGGAAAGTTGGAGTGATAGAGAAATTGTTGAGTCTATTTTAGAGAAGAATTTATTTGGGATTGATATTGATCCAAGGGCGGTACAAATAGCAGCGGCGGCGTTGGTATTAAAAGCGCGGTTGCTGTCTCCGCAAGTAGAAATTAAGCAGTTAAATTTGGTAGCATCAAACTTGCAATTGTCTGCACTGGCGGAAGATGACCCTGCACGGGTGGAACTGCGTCAGGAAGTAAAATTGGCAACAGGTATTCCAGAACAGTTGACAGATAAAATTGTGGAAGCGTTGAAAGGTGCAGACTATTTAGGTAGTTTGTTGAAGGTTGACGCGGAGGTTGATCAGGCGATTAATCAGTATGAACAAGAAATTTTTCGCCCCTTGCAGTTAGAAATTGGTCAAATTGCGGTAGAAGAGAAAGCGGCTTTTGATTCTGTTGAAGCAAAGAAATCTTTATTGGAAAAATTAGAAAGTTTTTTAAACCGTTGCACCAGTGGTGATGATTTGGGTTTGCGCTTGCGGGGTGAACAATTAGCGGCGGGTGTGCGGTTTATTCGCATTGTGCGAGAAAATTGTTATGATTTAGTCATTGGGAATCCACCCTATCAAGGGACGAGTAAGATGGTGGATGCTAAATATGTAGCGAAGGAATATCCAAGGGGTAAGGCTGATTTATATGCGGCGTTTTTAGAACGGGGTTTGCAGTTGGTAAAAGATGGGGGTATATCAGCACTGCTGACGATGCGAAATTGGATGTTTATTCAGCAGTTTACTCAAATTCGAGAGTGGTTGTTAGATAATTTTGATTTGCGTTTGTTGGGAGATTTAGATAGGGGTGCTTTTGAAGAAGTACCTGATGAAGTTGTGGCAACAGTAATGAGTGTATTTCAAAAAGCATCACCTCATGAGGCAATTAGTATAGCATTACAGCCAACTGCTTTAGATGATAATTCAAGAGATAGCGCGAGAACAAAGCGGAAACGAGCAGCAGTTTTGGTTCAGGTTGGACGGTTTGAATTTTGGAGCGATCGTTTTAATCTTATCAAAGAAAAGCCTCTCATTTATTGGTGGGATGATGATTTTCTCAACCGCTATGCTGAGACACCAAAGCTAGGGGATGAAACTGAAGTAAGAGTTGGAATGCAAACATCTAATAATTCTCGATTTCTTCGCCTTCCTTGGGAAATACCTCTTTCAAAAATTTGGATATCTAGACAGGAGAAAATAAATATCTCTGATACTTATATATTCGATTGGATACCCCATATAAAAGGAGCATCTGGAAGAAAATGGATAGACAATTTATCAGATTTATTAACATGGAAAAAATCAGGACTAGAGCTAAAAGTTCTTTCTACATATAGCTCAGGATGTGTTATTAGAAACCAAGACTACTTTTTTAAACTTGGGGTTGCATTTCCAAAAATAGGTGCTGATTTTTCATCCCGTGCTTATAGATATAGTGGCATATTTGGCGATGCAGGTTCTTCAGTATTTCCTGAAAGTATAAATAATGCGACTTGCTTGATGAATAGTGATTTAAGTCGTCAGATTCTTTCAGCTTTAAACCCAACTATTAATTTTCAAGTAGGCGATGTAAAACGCCTCCCCCTCTTCCCCATAGAATCAGCAGACGAAATCTTCACCAAACTAGACGAAGCCTTCACCGAACACGAAGCCGCCCGCGAAACATCCGTAGAATTCCGACAACCCGCCCCCTCAGCCTGGAACTACGCCCAAGCCTGGGCGCAAATCGCCGTAGACAGAACATCCGGTACACCCTTACCGCCCTATCAACCAACCTACGATCAACCGCCAGCCACCAACTATATATCCTATGCCCTTGGCGTCGCCCTTGGTCGCTTCGATAAAAACGGCGAGGGTATCGTTGCGGTAGATAAAGGAGATGAGAGAGTTTTACCTGATGGGATTTTATACCTTTCCGCCTACAACCACAGCGACAGCTTACAACATCCCGCCTGCGAAATTCTCCACCAAACTTGGCAAAATCATGGTACAACCATAGCCAAAGGTAAAACTCTACGTGAATGGCTGCGACAATCATTTTTCAAAGACGTTCACTTAGGAATGTACGAAAGCCGCCCAATATACTTTCCCCTGTCATCCGCCAAAAAGAACTTTGTCGCCCACATCAGCATTCACCGTTGGACAGAAAACACCTTACAAACCCTATTAGCCGATCGCCTCATCCCCGAACTCAGCCAAATTGAAGGCGAACTCAACGACCTAATCGAATCCCGCAACCAAGGCGATAAAAAAACCCAAGCCAAAGCCGAAGAACGTTACAACAAACTCCAACAACAGCAAACCGAACTCAAAACCTTCATCGACTTAGTGAGACAATGCGCCGAACAAGGGACACCCCTCGCCAACCCCAAAGACACACCCCGCCAAGCCGACGCCCGTTTTCACCTTGACTTAGACGATGGCGTCATGATCAACAGCGCCGCCCTCTGGCCCCTACTAGAACCCCAATGGACACAACCCAAAAAATGGTGGTCAGAACTCAGCAACGCCCAAGGGAAAAAAGACTACGACTGGTCACACTTAGCCGCCCGATACTTTCCCCAACGGGTAGACGAGAAATGTCAAAAAGACCCATCCCTAGCAGTAGCCCACGGTTGCTTCTGGAAATACCACCCCGCCAAAGCCTACGAATGGGAACTGAGACTACAAGACGAAATCGCCCCCGACTTTACCATAGATGAAATTGACTCCGACCAATTGCGACAAAAACTTATCCAACAGAAACCCCAACTCCTAGCCGAACTAAGAGAAAAAGAAGACAAACGGCGAGAACGCAAACGCAAAAAACAAGACCCAGAAGAAGACTGGACTATCCCCATAGCCCCAGACCACGAAGAAGAATAATTTGTTTGTAGTGAGGGCTTCAGCCCTCAAAATAGGGCTAAAGCCCTCACTACGAACCTTATATTCCCCTCAATTCCTATGCTTATCATTACCACCTATCTAGAAGAAAAAATAAAACAGAAATTACGGGAACAAGGTATAGTCATCTGGCTAGATAAAGACGCACACTACAACAGTTATGTCGATCAACTAATAACCCGCCATCGCCAAAATAAATTTTTTGCCCCAGTCGTTGCCTTTCGCGGTAGTTATCTAGAAATGTTATTCGCCCTCGAATCTTACGGTAATGGACTCACCCCCGAACCATTAGACATCTCCGGAAATTAATTATGCGTCCGTTGAAATCCTTGGTAGGGGCGTATTGCAATACGCCCCTACATCATTTCCGGAGATGTCTATTAGATACCATACGTATGGTAGTGTATAATCGATAGTAGATCGCAAAGTAAAATGACAAGATTCCCGTATGACCGCTTCGCCAAAGATTATCTCCAAGAATTATTATCACCGCTAGGTTCAGTAGAAACAAGTAAGGATGTGGCAGGGGAAGTACGAGAAATAGATGTTTACTTTGCACCCTCTCCTCAACCCCAAATTTCTCAAGAAAGCTTGGGATTGTTAGGAAGATTTGCCCAGACAAAAGCATTGATTGAACCCTTTCGCAATGCAGTAACAGCATCAGAAGTTCGCAGTT
>JADQBA010000467.1 GCA_016903675.1 Stigonema ocellatum SAG 48.90 = DSM 106950
GTCTGCTCTATACTGGGCAAAGGGCGACATCACCCATGCTACTGATTTCTTGAGTCGTGGGCTAGCAATTGAAGACCATAATTATATAGAACTCATTTTTGCTGTAGGTTCAGAGCAAAGAAAACAAGACTATGCCAGAACATTTACAGGAACAACAGACGCTATTATTACTCTAGCCCTCCAAAAAGGCGTCAACAATCCACAAATAGCACGCCTAGCATTGACGACACAGCTACACCGTAAGGGATTGGTACTAGATGCAGTTGCAGGTAGTATCCAAATACTACGTTCTCAATTAGCTAGTCAGCCAGAAACACAAAAATTATTAGACCAGTGGCAGAACGTTCAACAGCAGCTATCACAACTAGTATACAAGGGACTGGGAAAACAAAGCGTTAGTGAGTATCAAGCTCAGTTCCAGCAATTGCAAGATAAAAAAGAACGCTTAGAAGAGACTATCAGTACTCAAAGTGCCGAATTCCGCAAAAAGACACAGCCTGTGGAGTTACAAACAATTCAAGCTAAAATACCCATTGATGCGGCATTAGTTGAAATAGTACAGTATCAGCCGTTTAATCCCAAAGCTAAACTAAGCCAATCTAAGGGCAAACCACATTATGCTGCTGCTGTACTGCGATCCATTGGTGAGCCAAAGTGGGTAGACTTGGGTGATGCTGCAACCATTGACAAGTCTATT
>JADQBA010000280.1 GCA_016903675.1 Stigonema ocellatum SAG 48.90 = DSM 106950
AGGGTATAAAAGATTTCCCTGTTTAATTGTCGAAGTTTTATCTAACTCTACTGAAGCCTTTGATCGGGGGGACAAATTCGCCGATTACCAAACTTTAGAAAGCCTCAAAGAGTACGTTTTAATTAACACCAAACGTCAGCGAGTCGAATGTTTCCGCCGTAATGATGAAGGGCTATGGGTTTTGCAATCTTACACAACAGAAAATAAATCATTTCGATTATACAGTATTAATTTTGAAGTCACAATAGCCGAGCTTTACGAAGATGTCGTTTACGAGCAGCAATTACCATTATGAAGATTATTAGATGCTCAATAGACATAGTCGTGGAAATCATGTAGGGGCGCAAGGCCGAAGCGCCCCAAAAGCGGATTTCAGGTAATGCATAATTAATTTTCACGACTATGTCTAATCAAATCCAGTAGAGACAAGGGTTATCGCGTCTCTTCACCCTGATGATGGATGGTGGAAATAGCGTTGTCCACCTGCTGCTAATCTGGAGACATACAGCCACAAGCAGTAGGACACACTATGAAGAGAGAAGTTTTCAACTATCCTCCCACTGTGGAAGTCTTAAAGTTGTTAACACCAGGTTCTCTAAAACAAAACTTAGGAAAAGCGGTAAGACTATGGGTTATATTACGTTCGCTCTACGGAGATGATGGTGATGAAGTTAAATTAGCATTAGAAGAAGAGTTTGCTTTTCTGCAATGGCGCAATTTATTTTTTATAGATGCGACAAAGCATCATGTACGCGATAAAGCTCCAAGTTTACACCATAAAGAATGTCACTGTGCCACAAAATTAACTGACTGGTTATTTACATCAAATTTGAGTGTTGAAAAAAGTCAATGGTGTCAGTCATTCCAGAAATATTATTCTATTCAAGATGATGAATTAGAAAATTTACTATTGACTGGCATGATTAATAATTCTCTCAAAAATAGTAAACAAGATAACAACTCAGTTGATAATATCACTAGCCAAAAATCTCACAGCTTTTCTAAATCCTTATCTGATGGGCGTTTATTTGCTGTCATCAGTCGGAACTTCAAAGACCATGATTTTCAATCATTAGTAAATCTCGGCTGGTTAAAGATAAAAAAAGTCAATAACCAAGATACATATTTGAAAGTAGATAAATTCCCTGAATTTTTTCTGGCCCGTCTGCAAGATGCAGAAACCCAATCAGAACAATTTACAAATGAAGAATTATCTGCTTTCAATAATTCATTATCATCACCAATTAATGGTATTCAGAGATTTTTTATACATACAGAATATATAGTTCATCCCCAGCTATATAATCGTGTGGAATTACTGCAAAAACAGTTAAAAAATATTTGGACACAAGATAAAGTACCATTGGTACAATTGACCTATCAGAGTGCGAAACTATATCAAGATACTGTCGATTGTATTGTTTATCCAGTGTGTATTTACTACTACCAACGTGCCCTTTATTTATTTGCTTACGGTCAAACCCCGCAGCAAAATAGCAAAAATAGTTGGAGTAAAATTGATTGGTATGATTATCGACTCGACCGAATTCTCAAATTAGATGAACTACCAAAAGATTTAGAGAATGTCAATATTCCCAAACATTTTGTAGATAAATGTCAGGGTAAATATCCACCAAGTCCTGATGATATTAAAGACAAAATGTCCGCAGCTTGGGGATTTGATATTTACAAACCGCAGGAATTACTTGTGTTGAGGTTTGACCAATATTTTTATAGCAATTATATCCGGGGGACTGAACGGGATGAAATGTTTACAAAAATCTCCCGTCAACAAGTTGAAAAACTCGTCAAGGCTTACACACCCGCAGCATCAACAGCACAAAAAAATCTGCTTTTAACAGTACAATCTCGTTCAGCTAGCGATATTTACTGCAAAATCGATTATCGCGCCAAGGATAATAATATCGTGATGCGTTTGCGGGCTTGGGGACCGAATGTTGAAGTGATTTTACCTTTACACTTTCGGCAAGATATCAAAAAAGATATGGAAGCTACTTACAAGCTTTATATGGGACTCCTAAATGATTTGTGAACACAGAGAAACCCGGTTTCTTGAAGAAACCGGGTTTCTGAAGAATAGTCAATTTGGAATTCAAATAGGATTGCTATACATAACTACGGAATAACACTATGAACTTGAACACAACAGAAACACCAAAATTAAACCATCGTTTTGAACAAGCTTTAGTTTATGCAAATAGATTGCACCGCAAACAAACTAGAAAAGGAGGTGACATACCTTATGTTAGTCACCTATTAAGTGTAGCAGCACTGGTATTAGAAGATGGTGGTGATGAAGATGAGGCTATAGCTGCATTATTACATGATGCGGTGGAAGACCAGGGGGGAACAGCAACCCGCGAAGTGATTTTAAATATGTTTGGTACAAGAGTTATGGAAATAGTTGATGGTTGTACCGATGCAGATACTATACCAAAACCGCCTTGGCTAGAACGCAAGCAGCAATATATTGAAAAAATACGTCATGCTTCAGCTTCAGTTCGCAGGGTAGCGCTAGCGGATAAATTACATAATGCGCGTAGTATTTTGAGAGATTTATCAAGAATTGGGGAAGCAACTTGGGAAAAGTTTAAAGGCGGTAAGGAAGGTACGTTATGGTATTACCGCACTCTATTGGAAGTCTTTTTAGAAACTGAGGTTAATTCCTGGTTGGTACAGGAATTAAATCGCATTGTTAGTGAGTTTAAGTAGCAATACTTGTCGGTTAACGATAGTTGAGGTGCCAATACGGTTCGGTTAAGCCAAAAACTTACGTTCACGTAGGTTGGGTTGAGGTACGAAACCCAACATTTATCAAACAGAACACATGCGTCAGTCGTCAGAATTCAGTTGGGTATTCTGTATGACTGGCGGATGAGTAAGTGGGTTTAAGACCCCCGCTAAATCTTTGATTTAGCGGTCTACAATTAGTGGGGGTTTGAATCCCCCTATTCGGGAATTCTGAGTTCTGAATTCTGAATTCTTCTTCAACAGCATTTGTTGGGTTTCGCAAAGCCTCAACCCAACCTACAATTATCGTTAACTGAACCGTATTGGTTGAGGTGCCAGAAACCGGGTTTCTTGTTTTCTTATTTTCGCTTAACTGACATCTTGCACCTTCTCAATAAGGGTTGGTGGGCAGTGCCCACCCTACGCAATAATAAGGGTTTTAGGCTGCTTTTTTTGCAATAAGATGATGATGCAAGATATGAGTTAACGGAGCAATATTACCACCAATCCTTCCACAAGGGAGATAGGTAGGTTGGGTTGAGGAACGAAACCCAACATTTTTCGCGGTTTGTTGGCTTATATCTTGCACCTCTAAGTAGAAACTACAAATAACCAAATAAGAAGTCATAAAATTGACAGTTGTTTCACAACTCCCAAAAGTCCTCTTTCAGAGGACTTATGCTACTCGCGCCTGGGACTTCAAGTCCCAGGCGGATGTGGGTGCAGTGCAAGATGTGAATTGGGTAACGCATTGCCTCAAACGCCAGTCGCCTACAGAGGGAAACCAAGAGTGCAGCGCTGGTTCCCCAACCTACGATTCTCCTTAACTGAACTGTATTGGAATATAAACTACCTCGTGAAAATAGGATCGCGAATTATTATGATTGATATTTCTAGCAAATTTCTCGATATCAATAATTTTCAACGTGCTTGGCAAAAGGTCGCCGACAATCGCGGTTGTGCAGGAGTAGATGGAGAAACAATTGATAGCTTTGCTCGCAATCAAACTGTTAATATTTATCAATTACTAAATGCTGTGGCTAATGGTAGTTATCAAACTCTCCCTTGCAAGCAGGTGATTATTCCTAAAAAAAACGGCACCCAAAGAGAGTTGAAAATACCAACAGTCAGGGACAGAATTGTCCAGCAGGCTTTATTAAATGTGCTATATCCGTTAATGGAGGAGAAATTTTCACCTGTAAGTTTTGCTTATCGCCCCAATTTATCTTATATCAATGCAGTGGAGAAAATTGCTGATTGGCGAGACATGGGTTATTTTTGGGTGTTAGATGCAGATATTGTCAAATTTTTTGATAATATCGACCATTATAGGTTATTACAAGAGGTAAGATCACATATAGATAATGTGGGAATTTTATGTTTGATAAAATCTTGGATATCGGTTGGGGTCTTAACACAGGAAGGATTAATTTTACCCCTAAAGGGTATACCTCAAGGTGCAGTCATTTCTCCAATTTTGGCGAATATTTATCTACATGAGTTTGATGAGTTAGTGAGTGCAACTGATTTAAAACTGGTGCGTTATGCAGATGATTTCCTGGTTTTATCGTGCAGTCAAGAACGGATTTTAGAAGCAAAGTTAGAAATTATCAATCTGTTAGATTCAATGGGATTGATGCTGAATACTGAGAAAACCCAAATTACTAATTTTGAGCGTGGTTTTCGGTTTTTAGGTCATGGTTTTTTAGAAAATGCAATTTTTCCTGTAGACGCAAATCAAGTTAAGTTGAAGTCTGGAATAGAGGATAAGCAAGGAAAAAAACAAGGTAAAAATTCTGGTAAAAAAAAAGTCCAGAAGAACCTCTATCCTACAAGGAGACAGGCTTAGAAACTCCTCCTTTACTGGAAGGGAAGGAGGTTGGAGACTTAGGTGAGGAGAAGGACGCAGATGGAAGAAATATTGCTTATTTACATCAACCCTTCCTTGCTGAAGTAGAGACAGAACTACCTCTCGAAAACGAAGAGAATGAGGATAATAGCCCTTTTCAAAAAAATATCTTTAATGAAGAAATGGCAGTTATTTACTTAATTGAACAAGGAACTTCAATCTATAAAGACTATCAACGTTTTATTATTCATGTATCAGAAAAACCTCGGATTGAAGTTCCAATTCGCGAAGTTGAACAAATTCTTGTTTTTGGCAATATTCAATTATCAACTCCTGTGATTAATGCTTGCTTGCAAGATAAAATAGGTGTGTTATTTCTCAGTCAATCTGGACAATATCATGGTCATTTGTGGAGTGAAGAGTCAACTAATTTGGATAATCAGCTAATTCAAGTTGAGAGACGCAATGATGATTATTTTCAATTTAGGGTATCCAAGGCTGTTGTTTTAGGTAAATTAATGAATTCCAAGCAGTTGTTAATGCGATTTAATCGTAAACGCAAATTAGAAAATGTGGAAAAGGCTATTTATGGCATTAATCAAGATATTGATGCTTTGGAATATGTAGATAATTTGGATTCATTGCGTGGTTATGAAGGGATTGCCGCTGCCAGATATTTTCCAGCTTTTGGCAAGTTAATTACTAATTCCAAGTTTGAATTTTCTCTGCGTAACCGTCAACCACCCACCGATCCGGTAAATTCTTTATTGAGTTTTGGTTACACTCTTTTATTTAATAATGTTTTAAGTTTTATTATTGCTGAAGGGCTTTCTCCCTATTTCGGCAATTTTCACTATGGTGAGAAGCAGAAACCCTATTTAGCTTTTGATTTAATGGAGGAAATGAGGTCGGTTATTGTGGATAGCTTAGTTTTAAACATTGTTAATCATTCTTTACTGAAACCACAAGATTTTGACATAGTTTCTAGCACTGGAGGAGTCTATTTAAATCAATCAGCAAGACGAGTTTTTCTGAAATATTTTGAAAATCGGATGAATGAAGAAATTTCTCATCCAGATTTGCAATCTCAAGTAACATATCGTCATGGGATTCAATTACAAGTTAAGCGATATAAACGTAGTTTATTATGTGACGTTCCCTATGAACCTTTTTTAAGAGCAAGTTAGTGATTTTGGATTAATCTCAAATAGACATCTTGATTTAGGGGAGCAAGGCCTTGCGCCCCTAAAGCGGATTTCAACGAATATATAGGAATCCTAAATCATTTGTGAAAAATCTCAAGTAGTGTAGGGTGGGCACTGCCCACCAAAACCCAGTCTAAATCATTTATGATAAATCTCAAGTAGTTTAGGGTGGGAACTGCCCACAAAAACCCAGAATAAATCATTTATGAAAAATCTCAAGTTGTGTAGGGTGGGCACTGCCCACCAAAACCCAGACTAAATCATTTATGAAAAATCTCAAGTAGTGTAGCCCACCAAAACCCAGACCTGGTGGGCAGTGCCCACCCTACGTGTGTTTCAAAAATCTGCGGAGGATTCGTATATATCACATCGAAAAGAGTGAAAATAAGAAACCGGGTAACTCCTGCGAAACCCGGTTT
>JADQBA010000289.1 GCA_016903675.1 Stigonema ocellatum SAG 48.90 = DSM 106950
GGCTAAAGTGTGATGACCTTGACTATACCCTTGCTGCGCCCATAGGCTGTCATCCTTCGCGCTGGTGGAATTCCTCATTTGGTTCAAAAATGACTAACTATTTCTTCAATCGGCTCCTCACTTGTGGTATTTAGGGTCGATCAATGCTAGTAGCCCTTAATCGTTGATAACCGGATAGAGGCGTTGAAGTTTTACCCGTGTGTCTGCGGTGGTGAAGTGCCATGTTAAGTGGCACTTTTTCTCAAGGATCTCGGTGCAATCCCTAGTTGTCAATACATTCTTGCATTTCCATCTGCTTTCCGCATTCCACTATTACGGGAATATCGTCAATCCGCTCAGAATTTTTTTGACTTTTGAGTTTTGAGTTTTGACGAACCGCAGGGCGGTACTTGCTTCTTCTGAAGAATGACAGTATTCACATAGAAATTTAGCTCTCTGTCTCACAAATTTTTTGGTTGATTCATTGACTGTCATGACAAGATCAGCGATCGCACTAGCAGGGGGAAGACACTGTTAGTTCTCCTTGAGGCTACAACGATTGCTGAGGCACTGCGTTATATAATTGAGACAAGGTTTACAATTATGATTCTAAATTTATGAAGTTAATTAAACTTACGGAAAATAGAATTATCGATATGTCTCGGTTTGTTGCTTTAGTCCCTAGCAACAACAATGACAATTACCTACTTTTTCTTGAAGGTAGCTCCGAAGGGATCTTCATTCATGAGAATGACCTGGATATTTTAACCAAATATTTAGGAGATGAAAAACAAGTATTTGCTACACCTCAAAGTGAGTATACGCTTTTCAATTTAGCAAAACCACAAGCGGTAGAAATACTAAAAGCCAGAATCTCTAGACATGAATCAATGAGCGATACTGAAGCTGCACAAAAAGCCGAAGCCTGGGAAAGATTTAAACAAAATATCGATGCTGAACGACCCGATGGATGTAAACTATATTCTTAATCTATGGCAATTGTGTGGTTAGATTCGGGGATTATCGGTTTAATAGCTAATCCTCATAAACAACGAGAGGCGGAAGCTTGTGAACGTTGGTTGTTGGGTTTAGCCGCGAAAGGGGTTTATATTGTCTCTTCCTCATTATGTGATTATGAAGTGAGGCGAAATTTAATATTGGAGTGTTAACGAAGCCAGTGTAGTTAAAAACTATAAATTATCTCGTAGTGGCAGTACGGCACTTTTGAGGAGTTTCGTGGAACACAACCCTCAAAGTATTAATCTCTCGTGGTTTTGAGCAGCGTCACGGGCAAGATCAACAATTAGGTTAAAAACACTTTACTAGTCCATTTGGAGCGAATGCGATTATAAAGGCAAATCCTGTGACATTTTCATTTTGATGTATTGTATCGCCAATTCATTTTAAGCCCCTTAAATCGCTTTCTGGAGGGACTTTTTTTTTAATGGTCACACGCACGTAGCACGTAGCAACCCTTAAGAGCACATACAAAATTTTTTAACTACAGGCGATTGTCAGATTGTTTATGCCGTTTGACGAAATCTCCCAACCAACCAGTACCAAGACAACCACTCATTGTTCCCATAATTACTAGCAACAACACAAACCACAATGGATGTCTTTGTCCCTTTTTGGTGCGAAAATCCCTAACTTTTTTGAGTTCTTCAATCAAGCCTGCTGTCATAAATACCCCCGGACAAGAAAGTCGAAAGTTTGATTGGCGCTTGGGTGCGGCGTAGCCGCACCCTCGATCCGCGTTTGTTACCTCAATATTGATTGAACCATTTTTCTTCCAAGAATGAAACAGCCCTGCTTCCCCATCCCCCTCAGTACAAGAACTATTATCATTCTCGTACTGAGTTTTTTCTATATTTTATTTTCTGCAAGTCCCTTATGTGGCTGTTCTCCTTGATTCCAAAGTGTTTCCCAGTTGTAATTCACACTCGTTACAGCAAAATCTGGTGCTTGATTAAAGGGTTTAACTATATAACGGATACCGCAGTTTTCCTTAGACCAATTTCCAGATTGAGGCACCTCTACTAATGCCAAGATAAAAGCGTCTGGCTTGTTCAGCGCTGTGAAAATTTCGTTTTTCGTGATAGTCACTGTGTCAGCACCTGAAATACGTCCCTTGACCTCAATAAACCTTAGCTGACCTGTGCTTAAAATACGCGATTCAATATCGTAGCCACACTTGTCCGCACTCACGTCTTGCGGCTCAAATCCTAATGCCTTTTCAGATGCCATCACTGCTTCCATAGCCAGTTTTTCGATTCGCTGCTTTTCAGTAGCGAAAGTACTGGGAATAACTGGGTTATTACCTTTCAAACGCCGAATCAGACCACCTGGTAGAATCAATGCACCACCAACAACCAGCGGTGGCTGCGGTAATAATTGACGCTCCTTTTCTAACTCTTCTAGACGTTTTTGCCGACGTGCCTTAATTTCCTCTGCCTTCCGATGAGCTTTATCATAGCTGAGTCTGGCATTTTGTTTTCCGACTCGTTCCTTTTGTTGCCATTTTTCTGCTTGAGACTCCCAGTAGTTGATTTCTTTAGTCAGCCGTTCTTCTACAGCCTTTATTGTCTTAGTGATCCGCTCTGTCCGGCGCTGCTGAACTTCCTGATAATGTTGGGGAACTAAATGCCTGATGGCATACTCCTGCGCTTGTTCGTCAATCCCCCTCTGTAGCATTGCGGATTGCTCGACGAATATCTGGGCTATTAACGGTTGTTCTGATTCATCTAATGGTCGGTAATCGAGATAGGGAGCGTAACCAGCATTGTGGACTTGCCCTTCTGAGTCAATCTCTACATACTGCATCTGCTTGGACACATCACGGTAATGGCCAGCTTTGTTAGTACGTGCATCTTGAATTGCGTGTTCCAAGTAAATTAGAATACGGGCTTGCTCACCAAGATCGTTCTCATTGACAAGAATGCTTCCTTGTTTTAGCAAGGTGCGGTGGCGTTCCAACAACAAGTCACGTATGGTATCTAACAGCGGATGACCCGGACAGATGAACTCGGCAGGAGGTTTGTTCCGTAGGTGGATCAGCTCTTTCTTAAAACAAATGTCGCTGTAGGTTTTAGATAATCTATTGCGGATATCAACTGGAGTGAAAGTGACTTCGTAACGTCCCGATTCTTTTTCTTTGATTCTGCCGCCCAATTGCCCAAAGGTTTGTAAGAAGAATTCAGTGATAAAGTATGGTTGTAGTTTACGGGTTTCAATCCGCTCTATGTCCTCACGAATTTGACGTATTTTGGAAAGATCCATATAGTCATAGTTTAGTGACCGCTCATCTAATAATTTCCGCAGGCGCTCTATTTCAAGACCAGCCTCAGCTTGGGATAATCGCTCTTGCACATCTTGTCGATTCCCATAGCGGATCGCATCAATTAACAGTTGCCGTAGTTCCTCACCATTGATCGCCTCTCCTAAGACATCAAATACCTTACCTCCCAGAGCTTCTCGTGCAGCTTCTAATTTTTTCAGCAGCGTTTTGTAAACCTCTCCCTCTCGTGTATCCTCAGCTACTAAGTTCCAGAGATGACAAACTTCTGTTTGTCCAAGTCGGTGAATGCGACCAAAGCGCTGTTCTAGCCGATTGGGATTCCAAGGCAAATCATAGTTAACCATCAAATGGCATGATTCCTGAAGGTTAATACCCTCACTAGCAGCATCGGTAGCCACTAAAACTAGCACATTAGGGTCTTGATTAAACGCTGCTTGTGTTCGCTGGCGCTCCTCTAGTTGCATACTACCGTGAATTGTCACTACGGCTTGACAACTTATCAATTTCCTCAACCGCTCTACCAGATAATCTAGAGTATCACGGTGTTCTGTAAAGATAATGAGTTTGCGTCGATTTCCTTGAGCATCAAACATCTCTGGGTCGTGTTCAAATAGCCGTGAGAGTTCTTCCCATTTACAGTCTGTTAAACCTGAGTTAACCTGTTGCGCTAGGATTTCCAACTGCCGCAGACGCTCAATTTCTGCCTGTAGTTCTACAATAGTTTGCGCTGTAGTAGCTTGATCTACAAACTTATTTTCCAACTCTTCTAGCTCTTTACTTGTTAACTCCTCTATATCATCCCGATCAGTGTCAAGCGTTACCTCATTCTCAATTTGCTTGTCACACAATTTTTCTTCTAACCGTTGGAGCCGCCGTTGCAAAGACTGGTAAATTGCTTTTGGGGAAGATGCCAACCTTCGCTGCAAAATTGTGAGGGCAAAACCTATAGTCCTTCTGCGTCCAGACTCCAGTGCCTCTGCACGGTTGAATTCTTCCCGCACATACTCTGTAACTTGTTGATAAAGACGGTTTTCTAAGATTGAAAGAGTATAGTTAGGAGAGTAGGCTTTGCGTTCTGGAAGTAGCTTTGTACCGTCTAAGTTTACCAAGTCTTCTTTGACCGCCCGCCGCATCATATCGGAAACATCGGTAGGATGAACGCCATTGCGAAACTTTCCTTCAAAGCGATCGCGGTCGATTAAAGACATGAACAACTGAAAATCTGCTTCTTTGCCATTATGAGGTGTGGCAGTCATCAGTAAAAAATGTCGAGTATGATCAGACAACAGCTTTCCAAGGTTATAGCGTTGATTTGGCTTCACTTCACCCCCAGAGAATGAGGCAGACATTTTGTGAGCTTCATCACAGATGATTAAGTCCCAATCAATTTGCTTTAAATCTTCTTGGAGTTTTTTGTCCTGGGGTGATTTGTACCTTTTTAACTTGTCCACCCTAGCGATCAGTAAGGGCATTTTGTTAAAAACATTGCCAGTATTAGCTGCATTCATATGACCGTTTGTCAGAACTTCAAAATCTAGCTCGAATTTTTCCCTCAATTCTTGTTGCCACTGATCTACTAAATTACCTGGGACGACAATTAGGCAGCGTTGCAAATCGCCTCGGATCATTAATTCTTTAATAAGCAATCCTGCCATGATAGTTTTGCCTGCGCCTGGGTCATCAGCCAGCAAAAAGCGTAAGGGCTGGCGGGGCAGCATTTCTGCGTAGACTGCTGTAATCTGGTGAGGGTAAGGCTCGACCCGTGAAGTGTGAATGGCAAGAAATGGATCGAATAGATGAGCTAAACGAATACGGTAGGCTTCTGACACTAGACGAAATAAAGCACCATCTGCATCGAATCTCCAAAGAGACTTTGGGTGAACAATTTCCAGACTTGGCTCATCCCAACCATACAGCACGCGACTTCCTGTGTTGCCAATGTCATCTTTATAAATAACGCTTACAGCTTCTGAGCCATACGTTTCGACATCTACTAATGTGACAATACTGTTTGGCAGGATACCCTTAACTTTAACACCGCGCTTCAAATCCTCAAGTTGAGCCATGATTGAGATGCTTTCCTATCGGGTAAGATTGTTATTGTTAATTAAAGCTTTTTTAAGTAGTTGTTCACCTCGTTGCTAATACGTAAAAACATACACGTCGAATTCTTGATGTGCGGGCTTGACCAAGAACGGGGTGTGGGGTGTGGGGTGTGGGGTGTAGGGTTCGATCTTTTTAAGCTACCACTTACTGGCATTTCGGTATGGCTGGGATCACAACATTTTTTGTGATGAACTTCGTGTTATAGACAGCCTCTGGAGAACCTATAGCAAGGGTCGTTTCGGCTTCAGCGTGCAGATGCAAATTTATCAAAGTGTCGGTGGTTCTCTTGAAACTACCATCGCTCAAGATACCAAATTTATTGAGCACTTCGGTGAACAGGTAGGCTGGCGCGTGGATAACAAATGGCTAAAGTGTGATGACCTTGACTATACCCTTGCTGCGCCCATAGGCTGTCATCCTTCGCGCTGGTGGAATTCCTCATTTGGTTCAAAAATGACTAACTATTTCTTCAATCGGCTCCTCACTTGTGGTATTTAGGGT
>JADQBA010000080.1 GCA_016903675.1 Stigonema ocellatum SAG 48.90 = DSM 106950
CCGTGACCTGACCCGCGTATATGACTCAATGTCTCAAATGAGCCAAATGTTGTCTCATGCGGCACAAGACCCTGATGTTGAAGTGCAGGCAACAGCGCGATATGCTCTTTCACAGATGAATCGTATCCGCGCTTTGCCCACGCAGTCCGTGGAGGAGAATCGAGAAAAACAGACAGAGGGAGAGAACAGCAAACCAGGAAATTTCCTTGGTTAATAAGTAGTTCGGCGTGATAAAATACAACTTTTGACAAATCTCTACAAAAAAAGATGAAATTATTATGCCAATGAGTAACCCGCTGCATTTAACATCTGTCGTTTATTTTGCATCAATTTTACAGCCCCGTCGAATTTTGGACGTGGGCATCGGTATGGGTAGTTATGGATTTTTGATACGCCAATTCTTAGATATAAGTCAAGAACGGTTGAAAAAGTCAGAATGGCAAATTCAAATTGACGGTGTTGAAATTTTTGAAGGCTACCGTAATCCAGTTTGGGATTATGCCTATAGCAGGGTTTCTATAGGTGATATCAGAGATTTAGTGGACTCTTTAGAAGAGTATGATCTCATACTTTGTAATGACGTATTAGAACACTTTGAGAGAGAGGAAGCAAGGCTCTTGATAAGTCAGCTATTAAAGCTTTCATTAGTATTTATTGCTACCACTCCTAATAGAGAATATCCACAAGACTCATGGGGGGGTAATGAAGCGGAGAGACATCTTTGTCTTCTCGATGCTTCAGATTTTCCACAACTGGTTGTTCAAAAAGTTACAGGGATAACAACCTGTTATATCTGCTGTGATGATGAGTCTCTAAAGAAAAAATTGCAGGATGCATCTAACGAACTTTTATTACTCTAATGGACATCTCCAAAAATTAATTATGTGTTCGTTAAAACCCGCTTTTGGGGCGTATTGCAATACGCCCCAACATCATTTCTGGAGATGTGTAATCAAGATATAATATCGTGTGGTAAGCTTAATCCCAAATTAAGTCTAGGCGTGCTTGGGCTTTTTTCAGTTCTGTTTCTGGAGACGCACCTAACATAGTGGCTTCGATCGCTCGACCAAGACTATCAGACAGACGACTATAACCATAAATAATTGGTCGAGAACCAGCTACAGACAGGAGGTCAACAAAAACTTTCATGACTGGTTTTGTCTTGATAAACTCCTGATAAGCTTTACTTTGGGCAGATTTCTGATTGATTGGTAAAAAACCTGAACCAATACTCCACTCAGTTTGGAATTCTTCACTAAGAACATATTCTAGAAACTTCTGGGCTGCTTGTTCTTTCTTAGGTGTAGTTTTCATCACAAACAGATTACTACTACCGAGTACAGTTGCTGGATGATCTTTGGCAGGAATCGGCATTACACCATAATCGACTTTGCTTTTCATAATCAATGTCCAGGGTCCTGTAATCTGCATAGCAACACGACCTGCGATGAAATCATCTTCTTCGTATCCACGTTCTGGTGCAGAGAATTTAGTAGAACCATCTTTAATCAGGTTTTGCCAAAATTGCAAAGCAGCGATCGTCTTTGGATTGACCAAATCAGGGCGGTTATTTTTTACCACTGTTCCGTCACTACTGAATAAAAAAGGAAACCAATTGTAAACCGTCCATTCTCCTTTACCAAGGGGCATTAACATACCATATTGTTCAGGACGATTGTCACCATTGCGGTCTAGCGTCAATTTTTTAGCAACTTGCTGCAATTGGTCCCAGGTCTTTGGCAACTCGGTAATTCCTGCTGCTTTAAACAGATCGCGCCTGTAAAAAAGACCAATATCACCACCAAGTAAAGGAACTGACCAAATATGACCGTCTAACTGCATTTCCTTAAAGAAATTCGGAATAATTTCGGACTTCAGTGGAGACTTGTCCAACCAATCGTCTAGGGGTTGAATTGCCTGAAGTTCTCTAAGCTGACCTGTAATCTGGGTACCGAAGAATAAAATATCTGGTGGCACATTACCGACAACTGCGGTTAATATTTTGGGAAGCTGTTGGTCGAGTTGACCCGCATAGATAGATTCTACCTGAATATTAGGATGAGTCTGATTAAATCGGTCTACCAGTTTTTGAAATAAATCCCGATTGGGAGGCGGAGCAATGCCCTGCCAAAGAGTGATCTTAACAATGTTTTGGTCTGTTTGTTTAAAAGTTTGGCAACCGCCTATAGTGAATAAAAATAAACCTAATAAAATGACCAGCAGTGATTGCATCAAAATATGGACAAGTTTATTATAATAGCGATCGCTGCTTTGTAAAGCGGCAGAAGTCATCTTGTACAAACCTTTAATATAAGCTCTTTCTGCATTATCCTAAACATGCTACCATTCACTTCTAATTATATTCATGCCCAAAATCCAAAATCTAAAATCCAAAATCATTCCGCCACCCTTACAACCAGGAGACTTATTATGGGTAATTGCGCCTAGTGGTGCCGTAAGAGAATTTGAGCTATTGCAACAAGGGGTGGAAATTTGGCGATCGCGTGGCTACCGAATAGAAGTGGCTCCAGAAATAGATAATCGATGGGGGTATCTAGCGGGAAAAGACGAAAACCGTCGCCATCAGCTGGCAACAGTATGGAAAGATCCAGAGTGTCGTGGTATCCTTTGTGCTAGAGGTGGCTTCGGTAGTACCCGCCTTTTAGAGAATTGGACCTGGGGAGAAGAGGGGGTAATGTCCTCCCTTGTTTCCCCAAAATGGCTCATTGGCTTTTCTGACATCACCGCCCTATTATGGAGCCTTTACATAGAGGGAATTTCTGGTGTTCATGGTCCTGTGTTAACAACACTAGGAGGAGAGCCTGATTGGTCAATTCAACGATTATTTGATTGGGTAGAAGGTCGCACTCTTGCCCCTTTAAAAGGTTGTGGTTGGGGTGGCGGTGTTGCTAGTGGTATACTATTACCAGCAAATCTTACGGTGGCTACCCATCTCCTTGGCACGCCAATACAACCAAACCTAGATGGTGTGATTCTGGCATGGGAGGATGTGACAGAGACTCCCTACCGCATTGACCGAATGCTAACCCAGTGGCGAATGAGCGGTGCTTTCTCAAAAGTCCGTGGTATAGCACTAGGTAGCTTTAGTCGTTGTGAACCGCTACCAAATGTTCCTAGCTTGAGTGTTGAAGAAGTGTTGCGCGATCGCTTGGGCGATTTACGCATTCCTGTTGTTTGTGATCTTCCTTTCGGTCATAACGGCTGTAATGCAGCGTTACCAGTAGGTGTGGAGGTACTTTTAGATGCAGAGCAGGGAATATTGGACATTAGCCGGTAGACTATAGGAATTCTATTTAAGATCTGGACAAGGGGGACAAGGGGGACAAGGAGGACAAGCCGCTACGCGGAAATTCGCTCATTCGCTCATTCAAAATTCAAAACAATGCGTGACTTTTGACTTGCCCTTTGGGGCGGGTGTTTGTAACTCCTGCACGGATTGCTCTATAATCACCAAAATATCCGCAAGAATTGCCACAATCATACAAGAAATGAACAGTGTAATGTTTGACCCGATTCCAGAAATATCAATTATTCTACCTACCTACAATCGGGCTACATACTTAAACAGGTGCATTGATAGTGTCATCAATCAAACTTTTAAGGATTGGGAACTTATTATAGTCGATGATGGCAGCCAAGACAATTCTTTTGAAATTGTCAATACTTATGTTCAAAACTTCAACAATATTCGTTATTTTAAACATCAAAATAGAAAAACTGGATACTCTAGAAATGCTGGAATCCAGGCATCTTTTGGGAAATATATCACATTTATAGATAGTGACGACTCATACAAGCCGAACCATCTGGAGTCGAGGATTGAATATATGAAAGCTAACCCAGAAATTGACTTGATTTCAGGTGGCGTTGAAACTGAACAGGAGATGTGGGTAGTAGATTATTTTAACCAAAATCAAACAATTAATATTCGAGAATGTGTTACGGGAGCAACATTTTTTGCCAAGAGACACGTATTTTTCGAGTTGCAAGGATTTAATAATATTTCCTATGGAGAAGATACAGATCTGTGGGATCGAGCAGAAAAAATCTTCGTAACTCGAAAAATCACTGAACCACAAACCTATATTTACACAACATCAGAAACTAGTAACACTAAGAGTGCTTTAGAAAAGCTTTCGGAAATTGGCTAAGGAACAGCGCAGAAATAAATTACCTATTTGCTGAAGGGAAAGAAAGAATTATCCCATTTTGAGGTATAATCTTATTTTAAATTAATAACATAATGATTAGGACTTACGCACTTTACAAATTTGTCATCATGTGGATAGCAAGATTGTGAAGATAAAAGTCTTGCCCTGCCTCGTTCCCAGGCTCTGCCACAGAATGTGATCGCTCTTAGGCTCTGCCGGACGGTTTGAGGGGAGGCAGAGCCTCCCATAAGACCATTACAAGGCAGAGCCTTGTAACGAGAGGTAATGCACAGTTAGTTATGTCTGTCAATGCGTAAGTCCTAATGATTTAGAATTCCTATGTCAAGTTTTTTGTCTGCTGTATCGGATAATTATTTCAGCATACGATAGTGCAAAAACAACTCACTTCCAACCTGACGTGTTTCGAGCAGTTCGAGACGAGGAGCACTATGTGGCATAAAACCGACTCCCTCTACGGGAGTTAGTGCCTGCTTACCTCCATAAATGGCTGGCCAAATAGTTAACCACCAATCGTCAATTCGCCCCGCCTTTACTAGAGTTGCTGTCAAAGAACCGCCTCCCAGAGCAACAACCTTGCGGATTCCACGCTCTGCTATCAAATTGTAGGCTTTATCCCAGTCCAAGTCTGTATCCCCAAAACCAAATAATTCGGCTTGTTTACCCAAGATTGTCGCATCAGAACTGCGCTCCAAACTAGTCTGTGTTGTAAATATCCATCGCTCAACTTCTTGGCTAAAAAAAGGCATAGTCGGCGGTAGGTCTAGTGAATGTGAGACAACACAGGTAATAGGCTGGGGAGACTGACCCCGTATTTTACGTCCAGCCAACAATTCAGGATTATTAATTGTAAAAGTTGTTCCCTCAAGCCGAATCGTTCGGGCTCCAACTAGGATTAAATCTGCAAGGGAAGTTTGATATTCTAGGTGTGCAAAATCTACTGGAAAGAAATTAGGGGGTGCCTTAGGATCTTCACCACTGATTTTTCCATCAGCAGTCATTCCTAGAACTAAAGTTGTTTGGACGTTAGTCATAAGTTCCAATTTCAGTTACTATAGCAATCCTATTTGATTTGTGAGAAAATACCGAGCCTCAGAAACCCGGTATCTTCCAGATACCGGGTTTCTTTATCTCACGTCAGACGGAAGTTTCAACCCGCAGGAGGCACATGTATGGTTTTGCCATGGTATGATTGATGCGAATACATCCCACCTGTGAGTACACTGAACAAGTTTTGTGGAGTACTTTGCTTGAATGTCAACAACACCAACCCCGCGTCTGATTCTGGAAACTTTGCTGCCACATCTAAAAGTAGCAGCAGCCTATGCCCATCAAATTCAACGAAGTCTTACCGCACTTCCCGACAAACAGAGTGGGGGTAACTTTTTTGCTGCTGCGTTAACTGATGCGGATCTAGCTATTCAGAATTTGGTGGAAGTAGTCCTGTTGGGTACTTTTCCGGAAATTCGCTTCTATGGGGAAGAGTACGAACAATCTCGTAATACTAAATATTTTCGTTCTATCGAACTTGGTCCACAAGACGATTACTTGGTCACCCTTGACCCTATCGACGGTACAAGGTTTTATCTTGATGGACATTCTAATTATCAAATTATTTTTAGTATTCTCAATGCAGATGATTTTGAAGCAGTGCTTGCCATCTCCCCTGCCCAAAACATTTACTATTATGCACTAAGAGGTTCAGGTGCTAAGAGGGGTACCCTTGAGATGAACTTAGAAGATTGCACCCCGTTACGAATAACACCCTCAAACAAAACTGTGTTGTTGGGATGGGGAATGAGTGACTTAGCACCAGCACTGAAAGAGCAATATAAAGTCATTGATGTAGCAACTGATTACTCAACCGACATTCAAATTCTCAATCTCAACGGCATTCTGAGTGGTGACTTGATGGGAGCAGTGATCAAATCGGGTAATTTTATTGATGGTGCGGCACTCGCTTTTATTGCAAAAGAAGCTGGCTGTATCGTCACAACTCTGGATGGGTGTAGCGTACCACCGTTACATACTTGTAAAGACTATAAGCTACCTTCCTTGATCGTAGCTACTGAAAGTGCAGTTCATCAACACCTGCTCAAAGCGGCTTTTTCCCAGAGCGATCGCTCCAAGTAAATTTTGTGGTGATTATTTTAGAGCTTTCCATGCTTCAATTGTTGTATTTCCAATATCAAAAGATACCTCTTTAATTTTATTTTCTAGATATGCACGACAAATAATTTTAATTTTACTTTGTTTAGATGTTTTCTTTAGTGCGTTTTGAATGTCCTCGCTGAAACTTATGAAGAGTGGAGGTTCATCAGCCCAAATAACATTAGTCTGACCGTATTGGCAAGAATCTTTAAGCATTTTCGCGGTAACTCGATATTCCCTACTATCAATACTTAAATTGAATTCAGTATTGCTACTTGCCCAGTAAGTTAATGGTTGGTCTTCCAAATCTTTTGGTCTAGCCCATTGTTGCCCTTTAACTAAATATTTAAACAGCAACCCATCTTTAGTCCAAATAGTTAAAAACAGCTTTTTTTTGGCTTTCCTACTATCGAATATTCCTTGAAAAAAAGAATTAGTAGGATTTGAGTATTCTTTGTCTAAAACCACGGAAATTTCATTGTTATTAGAGTCAGTTACCAATATAGGCTCACTCCATTTGACTCCTTTTTTATTAGGAGATAAATCACAAATTGATGGAGAATTAGGTGTTTGGTAATATGTTTTTGACTCAATACTTCCGAGGGCTATATTTGAGGATGCCACTATAGAGATTAAGGAGAGATTAATTACTGTGGCTATGTTCATGATTGTTCCTGACTTTGATGATGTTGTTTACCAAAGAAAGGCAGCTATGAGTCATGGGCAAAGGGCAGAACTTTTGGAAATAGACCACAGTAGTAGGGGCAAACAGTACTTCGCCCTTACAAAGAGTGTGGTTCATTTATGTGAAAACTGCTATAAAGCCCCTGAATTTATGGATGGAGAAAGATAGATGCGTCGCAACGTTGTTTAATCCCCCAGATTCATCCGTGGGGATTCCCTTCAGATCGCCTTGCCTTCTACTTGATGCCTTCTGATATCAAGTCCGTCTAATTGCCCATAATAAAAACATCTCCGCCTCACCGTGTCACCGTGTCTGGAGCGTCAGCCCTAATTATAAGTATTTAAACGGACATGATATAAAACAAGACTTCAACTCCTTCGCTCATGTTCCCAATTTGTTCCGATTTGACGCACCCACCTCTTCTAGAGGTGGGATTCATGCGGGTAGCCACACCCAACATTACCCCATAAATCCAGACTAAGCTGGTTTGGCAGGTTCCCAGGCACATCGCGTTTGCCTTTTACGGCGCGATGTTGTCTCCTTTTAACCCCTGTCGGTTCAGGGGTGGGCGTTTCAAACAGCGAAAGCTGCTTGGGTTCCGGCAAGTCCTGCCGTACCTTTCTGGGTTTACGCACCACGAGGATGGTCAACCCATTATTTTCAATAGCACGACGCTTAATGTTGATCGCGGCTTGCTTGTCTGCATGGGTCGAGTATCCACACGATGTACACACAAACTTCTCACCAAAGCGAGACAACCCATCAACCGCATCACACTTTGAACAAGTGCGACTCGTATTCTTGGGGTCTACCTTGAAAAAGGTCTTTAAGAGCTTCCCGGCAGCGTACTCAATCAAGTCAATCAAGGTTCCCCAAGAGGCGTCGGATATTGAACGATTTAAACCGCGTTTTGCTGATTGCCCATTCTTGAGAAAGCGTCCTACATTTACATCATCGGGCCTTGGCTTGCACTTAGCCTTCATTCCCTTGATGTTGAGGTTCACGAAAGCAATGGCATCTGCACGGTTAATTATTTGGTTGGCAACGTCCCATTGATATGCAGTTCGCTTATCAACGTGCTTTTTATGCAGTCTGGCTACAATTTGCGTTGCTTTTTTACGGTTTTTACTGCCTTTCTTTTTCCTGGAAACTCGCCTCTGACGTAGCTTAAGAAAGCGCTTCCCTTTTTTTGACGTGGCAGGACGTGGGTTGTCAAAATCTGACCTATCCGATAAGTGAGCGAGTTTCGTCAAGCCCATATCCACCCCGACAACGGTTTTAATCTCCTTAGGGGCGGGTATTTGAGGTACAGACTCGTCCCGGATAAGTACGCTGACGTACCACCCATCAATTTTACGACGCACTGTGACCGTCCGAATCTCAAAGCCGGCTGGGATGGTACGAGAGTTAAAAAACCTCATCCATCCAAACTCGGGCAAATAGATACGATTCCCATCTATTCTGGCATCTCCCGGCTTGTATTGGAATGACCGGAAAGTAGAACGGTTTTGGAATCTTGGAAAACCGCGACCATGTTTAAAGAACCCATCGTAGTGCCGCATCTAGCCGCTTTATCAGCATCTGAAGGACATTAGAATGAATATCTCCATACCTTGGGCGAGATTTTTTTAATTCTGGCAAGTAGGCATCCTGCATCAAAGAAGCAGAACGCTTTTTAACTTTGCCTTCTTCATCGGGACTCTTCCAAGGATTATGGAGGTTAGTATTTTTGCTCAAAGAGCAAGTTAACGGGGATATCTCTGCCTTGGTACGGATATCGCAATAATCCCCCATAATAAATGTCTGATAGTAACCGTCAATTCGGTCAGCCAGCATCCAATTGTACAGACTCCTAAGCATGTTAATCCATTCATCCATTCGTTTGGACTGTATGTCATTAGGGCGTAATTTGTATTGATAGCTGACTTGCACTTGACGCATCTCCTAGAGAGACCTATGGTTAGTATATATTCTCTAACTAAATAAGGTCAATGCCTAAAGGACAAAAAAGATTAAGAAATATTCCAATACTTCATGATGAAGTAAAAAGAACTCGCAGTGTAAAGCTTACTGATACTTGCTGGCGATTAATTCTTGAGACTGCTCATAATCAAGGCATCAGCGGAAGCGAGATGATTGAACAATGGGGACGGCAGCTAAAGCACGGACTTCGGCTTCCTCCCACCCCTGAAGAACGCGCTTAGAGAGAAAACTTTTTGGGTTTTCTCTCTTTAGCTGGTGGGCTTCCGCCTTAAAGAAAGCTGTGAACATAACCCAAAACCTCCGCTCTTCCCCCTACACCCCTACACCCCTACACCCCTACACCCTTCCTTCGGTTAAATATACTGTCCCAAAGTTTTACTCAAGGTAGTTTTTGGTACTGCTCCAACAACGGTGTCCACTTGACGACCGTCCTTAAACACCATCAGTGTGGGAATGCTACGAATTCCATAATGGCTGGCTACAGTGGGATTTTGATCTGTATTCAACTTCACCACTTTCACCTGTCCGACGTATTCTACAGCAACCTCATCTACCACTGGAGCCACCATGCGACAAGGACCACACCAAGGTGCCCAAAAGTCTACTAAGACGGGAATTTCACTTTCGAGGACTTCTTGCTTGAATGTCGCATCTGTCACGTTTGTAATGGATGACATACTTGCCCTGCCAATCTTATATTTTATTTATTCGACTTTATCGAATAAATAAAATATAATCGATTTTATGGGATAATGCAAGTATGAGATTTCTCTATCATCCAGACCAAAAACATATATCTTTGGCAGGAGTGCTGTATGCTTTGGGCGACCCTGTGCGGCTAGAGATTGTACGTCTCCTGGCAACCACAGGGGAGCAATGCTGTGGTGACTTCGATTTTGCGATCGCCAAGTCTACCATGTCAAATCACTTTAAGATTTTGCGGGAGTCGGGCGTAGTTTTGACTCGTAAAGAAGGGACACAGCATATTAACATACTGCGGAGAGAAGATTTAGAGACGCTGTTTCCAGGCTTGCTGGATGCGGTATTGCGCTCGGCTCAAGCGTTGCAAATTTGCTCATCAACCTATAAACAAAGGGGAACGTCACCTTAAATTATGAATTATGAATTATGAATTATGAAATACTAACGCTAACGCCAGTCGGTCATGAGGGAAACACCATTACATTTATTCTCGCCGACTTACTTAGTTGGCGTAGCTCGTAATTCTATTGGCGTGGTATTTTTCCTATTGCGCGTAACCCAGCAACAGCAGCACAACTAACAGTAATCAAGCTTGGGATTTTCTACATAAATGCCAGTTTTTTTCCTAGAGATACTTTAAATTCTATAGCAATCCTATTTGAGTTACAAACACCCCGCCCCAAAGGGTTCGTCAAAAGCACCGAAGAACTATTCCGTCGAACGCGAGTGACAGACCACAGGAGAAGACGTAGGCGTTGCCATCGCCGGAGACCGACGCTCAGACTTCTCTCAAAAGTCACGCATTGTTTTAAATTTTGAATGAGCGAATGAGCGAATGAGCGAATTTCCGCGTAGCGGCTTGTCCCCCAAATCTTCCTTGTCTTCCAAATCTTCCTTGTCCCCCAAGTCCACCTTGTCCCTCTTGTTCAGATCTTAAATAGGATTGCTATAGCATGGGCGGTTAGATTCATTTCTGCAAATACACTGAAGAGCTAATTTCTGGTTCTGATATATTTCCGCAAATACACTGATACGTTAATTTTTGGTTCTGATAAAATCTGCAATTATCCAGTTTATTAGGGTGCATTTATGAAAGTAATCCTAGTCAATGTGGAGAGGGGGAGAGAGGTAGCTATCAAGTGGGAGCGAGCCTCTTACACTAAACTGAGTGCTTATTGTTTGCAGATTTTGAGGGAGATAAGATGCTCTGGCAAAAAACTCCTAATAAATCCAACAACCTATGAAAAAGAACGTACAGCAGTTTTCACACAAATGAACCACACCGTTTGTAGGGGCGAACAGCCGAGTTCCCCTACGACCGTGGTTTATTTACCTGTAAATTGCTCTAATTTTATCGTTGGCGTTGCATGTTGTGCTTGGAGGGAGGTGCTAAATGCATAAAGTATTTATTGAAGAGATATTTGATGTGCCGGAACAGGAAGAAAAAAATGCCTTGCCTGCAACAGATGAGGATTTGATAGCTTTAGGGGAAAAATTTTCTGGTTTTGAAATCCCCATTGGAGTTTTTTTGCAAGCTATAGCTATAGCTGATTACGACGCTGCATCTGCTTTTCGTTACGCTGATAACTACTTGACTATCCTCAAAAATGCAGATAAGAGTAAAAATCCGCATCCGTTACAGTGAGAACCATACTTTCAGCTAATCCCATCCCTTGAAAAGGTGGGATTTGGTGGGAATAGGGCATAGCCCCATGCGGCAAGGCGGCGCGGCGTTCCTCCAAGCACGACAAAGGGGTAAGCTCTCCCGCCACCTTTGTGTCATATCAGACTCCAATTGACGATTCCCCTGCCTTTGGGCTAGGGGATTCTTTCGGTGATGAACTAGAGATGCTAAGCAAATCCAACGACGCATTCCCAAAGGGTAGGACAATTCCCACGGACGACCTAGGTAGCAGAAGCAACCGATGAGGAAGTGGAAAATTACCAACTGGTAAGGACCGCCGTTGTACAACCACTCATCTAAGGAAGCTGCTTCCCAGATGGGGTAGAAGTGAAAGCCGATCGCGTTAGAAGAAAGAACAACTGCACCAGAGATGATGTGGTTGCCGTAAATCAAGGAACCAGCCACAGGTTCACGGATCCCATCGATGTCTACTGGTGGTGCTGCGATGAAGGCAATTACGAAGCAGATGGTAGCAGCGAGGAGGGTAGGGATCATGAGGACGACGAACCAACCGATGTAGAAGCGGTTTTCGGTGCTGGTGATCCAGTAACAGAAACGCTCCCATACGTTGGCGCTTGTGGGTTGTTGTAAGGTGGTGTTCATTTTTTAATGATTGGGAGAAATTTTTTATCCATCAGTTAGGGGATGAAATTTTTGCTTACTGAATTACTTTACACTATCTTTACTTGATTTCAGCAAGAGGATTAGAGAATTAAAGTTCTAAGAGCTATTAGCTTTACTTATTCAAAACCCAGAATTGCCTCGGCAAAGTGCTGGTTACCCTGCGCGTTCACGCACTAGATTCTGTAATTCCAGCACTTTTCTATCCAAATTTGTCCAAAAATACGACAAAATGATAAGTAATTATTATCATAAGAAGTGGAGCGAATGATAAGGAATAATTATCACCATTTTCTAAAAAAATCAAAATAAAAGTATTAATTTGTCTAGGGGTAGATTTTTACAAAGAAAATATGTATGCTCAATGAGCGTGTAAAAACGCATGTCAAGTCCTCACGTTGTAGAGAAGTTTATCTGCATTATCAGGGAATCCCATTTATGCAATGAGGAAATGAGAGAAAACTTCAAAATTTCAAGTTTTCCGCGTCTTGAATATATTAGTTGTTTCTTGAACACCAACAGAGGTTTGTTATGGTGCGATATCCACGTGTTGATGTAGTTTCCATGGAGTTCCCAAAAAAGTTAGCAATTGCTTATAAGTTTCTATTTTGCCCATTCTTTAACAGGAGTGCGTCCTCCTTGAGTGTATAATTACTATGCTCAATCCATGTCTTGTGAAAACAGATGTGCCGATTCTATAGTCTGTCAAAGGAACAGACATAGCAACAAAAAATTCAGAGATTCAAAGCACTCTTAGAGCCGATTAGGACTACTTGCTTTATATAGCGATGGCTGGGGTGCATATCAACGTCATTTGGTGGAGAGTCGTCAATGACTTCACCTAAGTTATTTTAGTGTCGGTACGCAGACATTTTAATGGCTATGGCAACGTGTGAACAAGTGCCACAGCTACTTTTAGATTTATAAGGGTGTAGGGTAACCGCACTAATTAATACCTTCAATTGAAGGAGCTAGTTTAAGCAAAAAAAGTTCCACGCCATTCTCTCTTAAACCCCAACTTTAGTCAGAGAAAGCTTTGATTTTCCAAACCGCTATGGATTCGGAACGTTGATTTGCATCTATTTTCAGATAAATGAACCACATCTAAATTGTAGAGACCCAACGGCAATGCAACTGCCGTGCGTGGTTTCCCGACTTGAGGCGACTCCTGTCGCACTCGTAGCAAAGAAAAAGACCTTCAGTGTGGTCTAAACCAACCGAAAACCGCTGTATATCCTAAATAAACAGCTTTTCGATAAGTGCTTCTGGTCAACTAGACAGTTTTGTTCAGTTTAAGTTCCCTAGTTTTTTCCTTAAATTATGATCGCCAACAAAAACCTCAAACTCCTCAGACTCCGTAAGCCTTCTGCCGTTCTCCTTTTCGCTTTGACCTTTTTATTTACTGTCTTCCTATCCAATTCTTGGGGAAACGATCAACTTGACAAATTTCTTCGTGTGAGTGCACAGGTCAATAACTCTGGTGTGTACTACGTTTCACCAAGTGGTAATGATAACAACCCAGGTACAAGTGCTCAACCCTGGAAAACCATTAACTATGCGGTCAGTCAGAAATCTCCCGTCAAGCCTGGTAATACCATTCTGGTGCAGCCGGGTACTTACACTGAGATAATTGACATAGGTAAATCGGGTGATAGTACGTCGGGTAATATCACACTCAAAGCCAATGGGAATGTCACATTGCAGGACCCAGACCCCAGCAGCAATGATTTTGGGAGAGGGGTTATCCACTCATCTGGTAAAAGCTATTGGGTCATCGATGGCTTCCTAATTCAGAACACAGGCTGGGCTGGAATCGCTCTGCAAGATGCCAAGAACATGATTGTTCAAAACAACCATACCTATGAAACTGGTGCATCAGGTATCATCATCCTGCCTGCAAGCTACTTTGGTGGTGGGGATCAGGAGGTCACCTGTAAAAATGTCAAGGTACTCAACAACATCGTTGAACGAGCTAACTGGAAATGGCTTGGCAGCAATTATGGAATTGGGACGCAAGAAGCAATGAGCATCTGGGGTGTGGATGGTTTTGAGGTGGCGAATAATACCCTCAACCAAGGCAACCGCGAAGGCATCGACCTCAAAGTTGGTACTCGCAATGGCTCAGTCCACGACAACAGTGTGACTCAACTAGCACTGATTGAGGGTACACCTAGGGGCTATAACGGTGGTTCTGCCATCTACCTTGATGGCAACCGTGCCAATATGTTTAACATTGACGTTTACAACAATCTTGTCTTCAATAACACTGCTGATGCAATTACCATTGCAGATGAAGATCCTTCCAATGGTGATGTATCTGATATCCGAGTTTACAACAACGTTGTCTATGGGAATGGACAGCTCAGAGTCAATGGTGGTGCAGGAACTCAGGTTACCACTAATGTTCGTAACGTGAAGATTATCAACAATACCTATGCCAAGAATGTCCAAGCCATTGAAATCCATCCAAGCGGTGGCGGTTACGCACCTCATGACATTTTGGTTCGCAACAATATCTTCGCCGATGACCTTTACCGGCATGCCTCTTTCCAAAGTGTGACCAACTTGACCGTGGATGACAACTTATACACAAGTCAGTTTAACGTCTATGAAGATGGCGGTGGAAATGGGAACGTGACAGCTTGGAGCAACACTAAGGTTCCGTCAGCAGGATTTGTCAATGAAGGTGGCAATGATTTCCATCTCTCATCTACATCGCCAGCCATCAATCTTGGCTCTTGGGACATCGGCATGGGTTCGTATCCAGGGATTGAGAAGGATAAGGATGGCAAGCTAAGAAAGGCTGGAGTTGACCTAGGTGCTTACTTGCACTGAGATGAGTGCCTATCCCTCTTCAATCAATGTGGAGAGAGAAAAAATTTAATTTAAGTAGAGACGCGATTAATCGCGTCTCTACATTCTTTTTAAGGCACCGTGACCGAAACTCATAGCACGCAAGCCCCTGGCTGTCTTACATGGGGTAAGTGCGTAGGGGATTTCAGTCCCCGTCAAAAATCTATGCTTTTTGTGCTACAATCGAATGAAACAGGTTGTTAAGACCCTACCCCCGGACTGGGGGAAAGTTATGCCTAGGAAGTTATCAATCCCAAGTGGGTTGAGTCCAGGAACCAAACCTACGGGAATCACCGCCATGTGTGGGAAACTCCGACAGTCGGATACCTGAGAGCTACGGTTGAACCTCTTAGAGAATCCCCTTGCCTTTAGGCATGGGGAGTGTCAAGCCTAACATTCGCACGAACACGACGCTTAATATTGGCGGGATTGTCACTTATCCCTATGGTTCACGAGTGTATAATGGTGGTACTGTTCAGACCCCGAACGGTCAGGTGATTCCCCCCGCCGTGACGATAAATCATGGCAACGGTTCCATGAGTTACTACTATCCGGATGGTTCGCGAATCGATACGAATGGTAGTACCATCCCTCCCGTTGGAACATTCATCAAATAGGTACTTTTTCTTTCAAAATTTTGAATCTCAGTATCGTTGATTCTCTACTCTTAATCCTTTGCGTATGGGCGGTCTTATTTTACTGCTATGGAATTTATGCAGCGATCGCCCACACTCATCCCTATGCTATAAATCCTAATTTCCATCCACCCATCACCATCCTGAAGCCAATTTGTGGGTTAGACAGAGATGCCTACGAAAACTTGGCTTCCTTTTGCCAACAGGACTACCCAGATTACCAGATAGTCTTTAGCGTACGTGACCCGCAAGACTTTGGAGTAGCAGTAGTCAAGCAGATTATCGATGACTTTCCAAAACTGGATATTCAGTTAGTCGTCAGCGATCGCACCATTGGTACAAACTTCAAGGTCAGTAATCTGGACAATGCCATAACTGTTGCTAAACACGAAATCTTGCTGATTGCTGATAGCGATATCAGAGTAGGACGTGACTACTTGCAACGAGTTGTCCAGCCATTGCATGACAATAAAGTTGGTGTTGTCACCTGTCTGTATCGTTCCTTAGCACACGGATGGGTAACAATCTTAGAGGCGATAGGGACTTCTACAGACTTTCATGCAGGTGTTTTAGTTTCCAAGCAACTTGAGGGAATCAAGTTTGCCTTCGGTTCAACCATTGCGATCCGTAGAGAAGTACTCAAAGTCATTGGTGGATTTGAGGCGATCGCTGATTATTTAGCAGACGACTTCCAACTCGGCTACCTACCAGCCCAAGAGGGATACAAAGTTGTGCTTTCCGACTATGTCGTTGAACACGTACTAGACAAGAGTACTGTGGCTGATGCTATCAAGCACCAAATCCGCTGGGCGCGTTGTATACGTGTTTCTCGCCCTTGGGGTTACCTTGGACTGATTTTTACCTACGGTACTGTGACTAGCTTGCTATTACTCATTGCAACTGGAGGGTCAATGCTAGGCTGGGCTGGATTAATTATCACTTGGACAACGCGATTAGTCATGGGCTGGGTAGTCGGGGTCAAGATTCTAAACGATCCTGTTGCTAAAAAATTTCTCTGGCTTATCCCTTTGCGGGATTGCATCAGCTTTGCAATTTGGTGCTATGGATTCTTTGGCAGCACAATTGAGTGGCGAGGGCGGCGGCTGAAGTTGACTAAACAAGGGAAGCTAGTTGTTAGTTGTTAGTTGTTAGTTGTTGGTTGTTGGTAGGTAGTTAGTAGGGTGGGCACTGCCCACCAAAACCCTAATAACCACCAACCAATCTATCTAGCCATCCCCAATACGCTACCAATAGATCGAGCCACGTTTTGCGGTTGCATAGCATCCATTACTGCGGTGGGTTCATAACCGCAGTGAACCATGCAATCTCCGCACTTGGGATTACCACTAGTATGACCGTATTGACTCCAGTCAGTTTCTGACAAAAGTTCCTTGAAGGTAGCGTAATGACCTTCATTGAGAAGATAGCAGGGTTTTTGCCAACCAAGAACACTGTAACTAGGGCTACCCCAAGGGGTACATTCGTAATCCTTCTCACCCGTTAGAAAATCTAAAAATAGGGGACTGTGGCTGAAGTTCCAATTTTTTTTACCAGCTTTCAAGGGTGCGAGAATTTCTCGGAAAAGGGTGCGTGTCTGTTCACGCTTGAGAAAACGCTCCTTATCTGGTGCCCATTCGTAGCTGTAACCAGGAGAAATGGTCATGCCGTCAACATTTAGTGTGCCAACGAAGTCAAAGAACTCCTGCATTTTTTCGGCATCCACACCGTCGAAAATGGTGGTGTTAGTAACAACACGAAAACCTTTAGCTTTGGCAGCACGAATGGCTTGAACGGCAATATCAAAAACACCTTTGCGATCAACACACTGGTCGTGCCATTCTCGCCACCCATCTAGATGCACATTAAAAGTTAGGTAAGGAGAAGGTTGAAATTTATCAAAGCTTTTTTCTAACAACAAGCCATTTGTACATAGGTAAATGAACTTTTTGCGCTCAACTAGTCCCCGCACAATCTCATCTATTTGGGGGTGCAGCAGAGGTTCTCCTCCCGGAATCGATACAATAGGCGCACCGCACTCTTCCACTGCTGCAAAACACTGTTCAGGGGTCAGGTTTTTTAGAAGCACCTCTTTTGGGTGTTGGATTTTGCCACAACCAGAACAGGCTAGGTTGCATCGGAAAAGAGGTTCCAACATCAAGATTAAGGGGAAGCGTTTACGCCCTAAAAGACGCTGAGTGACTAGATACTTTCCTACTTCCAAAGCTTGTTGTAAATGAATTCCCATAGCTGTGTTCACTCCTCTGTTATATTTGACATTATCCCCATTCACCACGTTGTTTAGAGTGGAGATTCTCATCACACCAATGAGATTTTTTCTATGGTCTGGTTTTACCTAGACCATTGTCAGTCCTTGACCTTCTCCTCTATGGACAGTAATTTCTTGACTACAAGTATGAGCTTTAATCTAATCGTTGCTGTGCTTAAGTACTTACTGCCACTTCATCAGATGAAATCGGAATTTACTTGAACTTGTATGTCAGGTTTCGCACATAGTTTCCAAAAGAGCTATCTATTGTATCCTAGTATCATCTATTAGCTCATATGTTCCTGAAAATTGTAAAATCTTTCTCTGGGTTCAAAAATGATTTAATTGTTGACATATCCCTGAGACATAAACCAATCTACAGCATCCTGGAGTGCTACTTTTAGGGGAGATTGAGGTAAACCCAATTCTCGTACTGCCTTAGACGCATCGTAATACATGGGTTGCTTAGCCATGCGGACACCATCTAGGGGAACGGAAGGCGGTTTACCAAGTGGTGCGAGAATCTTTTCGGATACCCACGCCACGCTGAGGGGTAACCAAGGAGGTACAGTGTGTTGGGGAGCGTTTAGACCTGTTATCTGGGCAAGTAGCTCCAAGAGTTCTTTGAGTGTGAGGTTTTGGGAACCTAAGATGTAGCGATCGCCCGACTTTCCCCGCTGTAAAGCAAGCAAATGTCCCCACGCCACATCACGCACATCGATGAAATTCAGCCCAGTGTCTATATAAACGGGCATTTGTCGGCGCAAAAACCGCAAGATAATGTCCCCTCCTGTGGGGGTAGGTTTGATATCACCAGGACCAATGGGAGTGCTGGGATTGACCACAACTACCTCCTGACCCCCACTCCAAGCTTGCATCGCTTCTTGTTCAGCCAGGAACTTAGACTTTTTGTAGTGACCAACAAGTTCATCTAAAGGACTTTGATAAGTTTCATCTACCACCATACCTGCTGCACCCACCCCAATGGCAGCCACCGAACTCGTGTAAACAGTGCGTTCTATACCCGCTTTTCGTGCAGATGTCAACACATTGCGTGTACCTAGCACATTGTGATGGTAAAGCGCCTCCCGGTCTTGTTGCCAAAGGGAATAATGAGCAGCTACATGAAACAGGTACTGACAATCCACCATCTGTTGCCACAAATTTGGATCATTCAGGTCGCCTTTGACGATTTCCACCTCCATCCCCCGGAGGTTATCTAGTCGGCTAGTAGCACGTACTAGGGCTTTTACGATGTACCCTTCTTGCACAAGTAATTGGACTAAGTTAGCACCAATAAAACCCGTACCACCTGTGACAAAAACTCTTTTGGATTTTGGATTCATGTTGAAAGGAAGAGGGGAGTGGGGAGTGGGGAGTGGGGAGTGGGGGAGGAGGAGGGGGGGAGGGAGTGGGGAGTAGGGAGTAGGGAGTGGGGAGTGGGGAGTAGGGAGTGGGGAGTAGGGAGTAGGGAGTAGGTAATTACTTTCATTCCCCATTCCCCATTCCCCATTCCCCATTCCCCCCCTCCCCCCTTCCCCCATTCCCCCCTTCCCCATTAAAATCGTTTGCGGGGAAATAAATCATCTAGAAGGGTGTAGACTACTGGCACAACGATTAAACTCAGCACAGTGGAACTAACTAACCCACCAGCAATGGCTACAGCCATGGGCGATCGCAACTCCGAACCCGCCCCCAAACCTAAGGCAATGGGCACCATCCCTAAAATAGTGGCAGCAGTCGTCATGATGATTGGTCTAAGTCGCACTGGTGCTGCCTTGAGAATAGCCTCTGTGCGGTTTAAACCTGATTTGCGTAATCGATTGATGTAGTCCACAATCAAGATGGCATTTTTATTGCTCAAGCCCAGCAAAAACACAAAGCCGATCAGCGATATCATGCCGAAGTCACTCTTAGTCACAAGGAGTGCCAGCATCGCCCCTACCAATGCTAAGGGCAAAGATATGCCAATGACTACAGGATCTACCCAGCTTTTAAATAACCCAATCAGTACTACTATGATGCACAGTGCTGACAGACCAAGAGTTGTGCCGAAACTGCTGAAAACATCACTACTGCGGGCAGAGTCCCCTCCTAAATCCAAGGAAACGCCTGGGGGTAAAGTTGCCTTGGCTACAGCTACCAATTTATCAGTGGCATCACCCAAGGATATATCCTTGCCTAAGTTAGCACTGATATAAGCTACCCGCTGATTATTATGATGATCGATCTCCATCAGTGTTGCTTGTGCATTGGCTACACCTGTAACTGTCACATCAGCGAATCCGGGTAATTTCTCGAGTTTAGCTTTTATTGCATTTGCTGCTTTGCTCAGGGCTTTGAGGTCATTTCCTTGTAAGGAAATTTGGAGAGGTTTTTGACCGCTAGAATCACTAACGAATTGAATATCTTCAACACTGGTAGTCACACCAGGAAGAGAAGGTAAAGAAGAGCGTAATCTATCTTGTAGTTCTGATGTTTTAATTTTACGGTCATTCTTGAGTTTTACATAGAGCTTGCCTTTGTTCGGCTCACCCTCCCGAGAACCCACGATAGTAAATACTTTTTCGACTTCCGGCGATTTTCTTACTACTTCTTCTAGCTTCGTAGCAACTTTAAGAGAGTCATTTAAAGGATTGGGGAGGGGGGAGTGGGGAGTGGGGAGTGGGGGAGTGGGAGAAATTCCCTGCTTCCCCTGCTTCCCCTGCTCCCCTACTCCCCCTACTCCCCCTACTCCCTGCTGGGTGGGGAAAGTTGGCAAGGGAGCTGTATAAACAATATTGAACTCTCCCCGATCCAGTTTGGGGATAAATCCTTTGGGAATCAGCGGGATCAGCCCTATACCTGCTATAAAGCTAAGTACAGCTAACCCCATAACGATCATCCGGTGACTGAGAGACCATCCTAGTAAATCTCGGTAAAATTGATCAAAGCCCCGACTTATATTTCCTTGCTTGGGAGCGTAATGTGAGGATTTGGGCTTCAGCCAGGAGATTGCCAAAACTGGGGATAAGGTACGGGCGACCAACAAAGAAGTGAGCATTGCGGCTGACACAGTGATGCCGAAAGGCTTGAAGAACTGACCAATCACTCCCCCCATCAAACCTATCGGTAGAAAAACTGCCACTGCTGTAAAGGTTGCAGCTGTGACGGTTAATCCAATCTCATTCGTAGCTGAAAGGGCGGCTTGTCGAGGTTTTTCTCCAGCTTCAATGTGCCGGATGATGTTTTCTACATCAACGATCGCGTCATCAATAATAATGCCAATCACCAAAGCCAGTGCCAACAGCGTGATTGTCTCTAGGTTGAAGCCATAGATAGCCATGACGATGAACGTTCCCAAAAGAGATGTGGGAATCGCCAGTGCGGAAATCAGGGTAGCTTGCCAGTTCCGCAAAAAAGGAAAAATGACTACTACTGACAGAATTATTGCTTCAATCAGAGCATCTATGGTGGATTGGGTGGCTTGGCGAATATACTCTGCCTGAGTAGCAGCCAAGTTGAGTTGCACATTGGGTAGGGTAGACCGTAGGCTTTGGACTTGCTTTTCAACTTGACTAACCACTTCCAGAGTGTTAGCGTCACCGCGCTTAATGACCTGAAAAGCTAAAGCCTCTCTACCATTGAATCGCACCAACGTCGCTCCCTCTTGTGAAGGAGCAGATGTAGTTGCTGCTTTCTGTTGACCAGATGCACCTTGGTCGCCAAGCAGCACGACTTTGAGTACTCCTGGCAGTTTGGATATGGCTGGCAAAATTTGGTCTTTGGCTAGCTTAGTGAGTTGGGTTAAATTGCGCGAAGGACTTTCTACCGCATAGCTAATGGCAGATGACTCGTTGAGGTTCAGGGGGATAATTTTAAAAGTTGCCCCCTTTACCAGAGTTACCTGCTTCACTGCTGTTTCTACTTTGTGGGCCGATTCTTCGAGGTTAGTCCCCACAGCAAAGGACAAGCTAACAGCAGTTTGACCCGGATAGGTGGAGGAGTTGATTTCATCGAGTCCTTCTAAAGCGCGGAGGCCTTGTTCCAGTGGTTTGGTGAGCTTTGCCTCTGTATCCAGAGCCGTTGTCAGCGGCGCTGTAGCATTGACTACTACCACCGGAAAGCTAATATCTGGAAACAAAGCATACTTGAGGGAACTGAAAGCCAAAACTCCAGCTACCGCCACTGCAATCCAAAAACTGAGCGTCAGCCAGGAATATTGAATAGCTAATCCAGAAATATTAAAGCGCTCTCGTACGGATTTTGGGCGATTAGGCTTTATCATTATTTAGTGAGATTGTCACTTATTTTTGATTTAATAATTTATTAATTAGGTTTAACCAATTCTATTTCTATAGAAGCAAATTTGACAGTATTGTTTCAAAGAATGGGCAGAAAACATGAAAATTGGTAATTAGGGGTGTAGGGGTGTAGGGGTGTGGGGGTGTGGGGGGAGTTAGAAAAACTCCTTTTTGTCAGACACCTAAAGTTTACACTTGATTATTTTTATACGTATAAATTTATTTATATAAGCCTAGCAACTTACGTTCCATCCCCCGAGTTTAAAAGTGAAGCACCCCCACACCCCCACACCCCCACACCCCCACACCCCTATTCAAACGATTCTTGTGTGTCAAGGGGCAGAGTACAAGGCTGTATGTCGAGGTTTGAGATGGGTCTTTTGCTCCAAGCCGTCAGTGATGCCCATGCCCGTTGGTATTAAGCCGTTGACTAGATACCTACAAACATGGCTACACAGTGAGCAATTTCTCAATCATCCACAGCCCAGTGTGCTGGTGATGGGTCTTTGTGGTAGCTTAATCCCACGCTACCAAGTGGGTGATATTGTATTGTATCAAGATTGTGTTTATCAGGTGGGTGCCACTTCCTCCGTTCTGTGCTGTAATTCCACTTTAACAAAGTTGCTTTACTCCCGCCTTCAAGAAAAGGTTCCCATTGTCAAGGCGTTGACGAGCGATCGCCTTGTTTCCTCTGCTACCGAAAAATCTAACCTAGGGCAGATGTCAGGGGCTGATGTTGTGGATATGGAAGGCTTTGCTGCCTTGGAGTTGCTTAGTCAAGCCGGAGTAGCAGTGGCAATGCTGCGGGTTGTAAGTGACAATTGCTACTATGATATACCTGACCTTACTCAAGCACTAAGTTCTGATGGGTCACTCCAGCCTTTACCCTTAGCTCTAGCAATGCTTCGACAACCGATTGCTGCTACTCGGCTGATTCGAGGTTCCTTAAGGGGACTCAAAGTGTTAGAGAAAGTTACAGGATTGCTGTTTTCCAGTTCAGTACAGGGTTAGATCGCTTACCTACTATCACCACTGCTTTCAATATAGTGGCGTAAGACTGAGTTGATCAAGGTTTTGTACTCTGTTCCCCGTGCCCGAAACCACGCCATCACCTCTGAATCTAGCTGAATCTAGTCACGGGCTTGTGTTGCTGGCACTCTCAGCATAGCGTTTTCAAAAAACTCCTCGCTCAAAGGCGGAATATCCGAGTAATTGATATCCTCGTCCGCCATTGCCTCAAGTGCTGCCCAATCAGTACGCGAGGTATTGTTTGAGTCGTTTAATTTCATCTCAAGGTTCTTCGCTTCGTCCCACTGAAACTGCATTAAGGTTCAAGGAAAACTAAACAGGTAATATCGACATAATAGCGTATCCGTTCACGCAGCATCTAGGAGAAGGAGAAGGATTTACCCGTAAGAGTCTTGGGGAGTTAGTGTTCAACTAGAGTTTCCCAACAGCCACGCAACTGGCGTGCTTTCCCAAACGAATTCGTAGTACTCCACCACACTAATTGTGACGGGTGAACGCTCTCAGAGAAACCCGGTTTCTCAAAGAAACCGGGTTTCTTGAACAAGCGCAAAATTAATGTGTTAGACCACTAGGTGGCTACTTTGCGTGTGAATTACAATTGGAAAGATATTGTGGCAGCAACAAACTACTTATATGCTTTTAGAACTGCAACAAATTATTGTCAACCCTGGTCAACAAATGCTTCTCAAAGATATTAGCTGGCAGCAGTTAGAAAACATCTTAGAGGAGTTAGGAGAAAAGCGTGCTTCCCGCATTTCTTATAGTAATAGCTGGCTAGAAATTATGGTTCCATTGCCCGAACACGAGAAAGATAAAGAAATTATTGGTGAGCTGATTAGGATTCTATTAGATGAGCTTCAAATTGATTTTGAATCTTTAGGTTCGACGACTTTTAAAAGTGAGAGCATGGCTCAAGCAATTGAAGCTGACACCTGTTTTTATATTCAAAATCAAGCCGCTGTCATTGGTAAGTATCGCATCGACCTTACCGTAGATCCACCGCCTGATTTAGCTATAGAAATTGATATTACTTCCCGCACACGATTTGATAACTATCAGATTTTAGGAGTGCCTGAGCTTTGGCGATATACGCAGCAGGGATTACAAATTAACTTACTACAGCAAGGCAAGTATATTGAATCTAATTTAAGTCCCAATTTTCCAGGTATCCCAATTATTGAACTAGTTAATCAGTATGTTAAGCAGAGCCTCACTGTGGGCAGAAGTCAAGCAATCCGAGCTTTTAAAACTTGGGTAAAGCAAAACTTGTAACTATATATTATCAGAAATAGCGGAGCCGAAGAGTTAATTGAAAACTGGTATGAAGTTCAGAGAACTTTGTCTGTTCAAGTGGCTCGTGACTTCATACTAGAACACCTAAAACAGCTATGTTGGCTTAAATGCACATAGTCAGCTTCTTGTCAATGCGTAAGTCCTACTAGTGATCGCAAAGTAAGCGAGTAAATCAGGGTTATACGAAGCGCCTGAAACGACCGAATACCGTCGTGCATATTGTGGTTAATTTGTACAGTGCGTAAATCCTAAGTACCTGGAGGCGCTATTAGGTGAGGTGATTGATCCCTAACTGCTCACGTATGGTCACGATTTGACGGACATTGTGTCGTCTTCCGTGCCAAGCTGAGAAATGCTCTTATTACTGGTGAGGAATCATGCTGCCGCCAAGTAAGATAAAGTCCGGTTTTAGGTATCTCCTCTTGTAAGGGTCTGTAAATGACTCCGCTTCTGTGGAAGTTTTGCAAGGAGGCGGGAACGAAAGCGATGCCCAGTCCTGCTGCAACCAAGCCGATGATAGTTTGCATCTGAACTGCCTCTTGAGCAACTTTCGGACGAAATCCAGCTTGTTGACAAATGTTAATAATCTGCTCGTAAAAGATGGGTCCCATTTTGGCAGGAAATAGGATAAATAATTCCGAAGCCAATGTGGAGAGAGACACTTTAGTCTGGGCAGAGAACGGATGGGTTTCTGGCAACGCCAATACCAATGATTCAAGCAAAATGCATTCCACACTCAAACCTGGCTCGATGATGGCAGAACGAACAATGCCGACATCAACCTGTTTGTGATACAGGGCTTGAATTTGCTCTTGCGTCGTCAGTTCATGCAATCGCAGTTCTACAGCAGGGAACTGTTCTCGAAAGGCACTTAAAATATCTGGCAGTACGGTATACGTTGCAGAGCCGACAAAGCCGATCGCCAACCGTCCAACCTCACCCCGCCCTATCTGTTGTGTCACTTCGATTGCCTGTTCGAGTTGCGCTAACACCTGGTAGGAGCGCTCTAAAAACACAATGCCAGCTTCAGTCAGATGCACTTGCCGCTTCGTTCGTTCAAACAGCTTGACTCCTAGTTCATCTTCCAAACCACGAATCTGCTGACTGAGCGGGGGTTGGGAAATGTGCAACCGCTGGGCTGCTCGACTAAAGTGTAGTTCCTCAGCCACCGCGATGAAGTAGTGCAAGTGCCGTAGTTCCATCAAATTTATATGTTTAACCTATTAATCTTAGTCAAATATATATTGGACAGTTGCATGGCTGTCTCCTATCGTAAGAAATATGAGGCGCGTCTCATCGTTTTTGTATTGGAGAAAACAAATGAACTCAGACAGAAATCGTGTCGCTCCTAAAGTTTGGTTAATTACAGGATGTTCAACTTTCTTTCGGATATGCCTTAGCAGAAGCTGTGTTGAAGAAGGGTGACGAAGTGCTTGCTACTGCTCGCGAACCAGAGCAACTTCGCGCTTTGATTGACCACTATCCAAAGACTGTAAAAGCCGTACATCTGGATGTAACTTTGTCCCAAGACATACAAGCTGCGGTTGATGTAGCAATCGCCACATTTGGTCGAATTGATGTGCTGGTCAACAATGCTGGCTATGGATTGATTGGAGCACTTGAAGAAGTCAGTGATGCTGATATTCGCCAACAGTTTGAAACAAACTTCTTTGGGGCGCTCCGTCTAATGCGAGCTGTCTTGCCTTTGATGCGTCAGCAAGGCAGCGGTCACATTGTGAATATGTCATCCACGGCAGGATTAGTGGGGTTTGGCGGAAGCAGTATCTACTGTGGCACTAAATTTGCCCTTGAAGGCACGTCTGAAGCCCTGGCTAAAGAAGTGGAATCCTTTGGAATTAAAGTCACTTTAATTGAACCTGGGGCATTTCGCACGGACTTCAACGGACGCTCTCTGGCAGCAGCCGAACAATCCATTGATGCCTATGTTCCGGTAAGCGGTGCTTCATTGCAGTGGTTCAAAAATATGGATGGTAAGCAACTTGGCAATCCACGATCAGCGGCGCAAGCCATCATTCTTGCTGTGGAAAGTCCTCATCCACCGATGCGACTGGCATTAGGCACGGATGCCATGAGCCTAATTCAGGAAAAACTGGAATGGGTCAAAACGGATTTGGATGCTTGGCAGCAGGTGACTGTAAGTACGGATTATACAGGTAATAGTTGGGTAGCTAAGCTCTGAGCTAGTCATTAGACAGTGCATACACCCACTAAAACTCAGAATTTAAGTCAGGAGAAAGTTAAGTGATTAGACTCGACGATCAAGTAGCGATTATTACTGGAAGCGGGAGAGGTTTGGGGGCAGCCTATGCCCGCTTGCTAGCGGGTAGAGGAGCGCAAGTCATCGTACATGATGCAGGCGTTAATAAAGATGGAACTGCTTTCGATCCGAACGTGGCGGCTGATGCTGCAAGGAAAATTCACGAAGCAGGCGGGATTGCGTTCCCGAGCACCGAATTTCTTGATAGTAGAGAGAACTGCAGACACCTAGTGGAAACCGCGCTCTCGAAATTTGGCCGCCTCGACATCTTGATCCACAACGCTGGATGGGTCGCATACCAATCAGTAGAAGAGCTAACCCCTGATTTTTTGCAGCGGGCCATTAAAGTTAATGTCGAAGCGCCAACGTGGTTGGCTCAAGCGGCCTTTCCAATTATGAAGCGGCAAAACTACGGACGAATCGTGCTGACGACTTCGGATAGAGCTATTTATCAGCAATATGCCCTTAGTGGTCTCGCCCCCTATGCGATGGGGAAAATGGCACAGATAGGTCTGATGAACGTGCTCGCGGTTGAAGGCGCATTGCATGGAATTCTCGTTAATACGATTTCGCCAGTAGCCAAAACGCGGATGTGGAACATCCAAGATGAGCCTGAGGATTTGCAACCCGATCAAGTAGCCCCCGGAGTGTTATATCTTGCTTCTCCAGAATGCCGAGAGTCTGGATTTATATTAAGGGCAAGCAATGGTCAATTCACAGCCGTGCGCTGGATCGAGCGAGACAACGTGGACTATCCGTTAAACCTTGCCGCTGTTGAAAGCTCTTCAGCAGAGGATTTGGCTACTCGCTGGCAGGAGATTGCTGCGGATATTGCGTTTTAAGGACTGGGCTTGTACTTCGAGATGGTCTTTCGGGAAACAATTGAGGTTATTGGTGGGGGCATAGTTGAAAAAAGCATATGGGTAGAGGGCGATCGCCTCTCTCCCCAATGCCTTCTGTGAATGAGAGCATAGGTGCCGGAAAAATATTAATACTTAATACGTGGATCTACATACGCATTTAAAATATCAATCAAAATGCTAGCAACCACAACAATGGCGGCAAAAAACACCAGTACGCCCTGCACTGTAGGATAATCCCGTAGGGAAATCGCTTCATACAGCTTATTTGCTAATCCAGGCCAAGAAAAAGTTACCTCAGTTAAAATCGCCCCACCCAACAGAGAAGCAAAGGTCAAACCCAGAACCGTAATCACAGGGATTAAAGCATTTTTTAAAGCATGGGAAATTAAAATTTTTCTTTCAGGAATCCCTCTTGCTCTCGCTGCTTCTACATAATCTGCTCGCAGGGTTTGCTTTAAATTGACGCGTACAATCCTCTCAAAAATACCACTCAGCAACACTCCTAAAGTAATACTGGGAAGAGCAAGGTGGTGCAAAGCTATGAAAAATTCACCAAGGTTCCCACTCAATAGACTATCGATTGTATACAGACCAGTGATACTTACAGGAGCAGGCAAATTTGTAGGAAAGCGTGTTCCTAAAGGAAACCAACCTAACTGTACAGAGAAAATTAATTGCAGAATCATCCCCATCCAGAAAATTGGTATAGAGTAAGTGATAATACCAAACAACCGCCCTCCAAAATCCAAAAAAGTTCCAGGACGGGAAGCAGAAAGAATACCAATCCCAATCCCTACCGTGAGGGCGATCGCCATACTGCAAACTGCTAACTCCACGGTTGCTGGGAAATATTGTCCAATCACATCCCAAACCGATAGTCCCCGACTTGTCAAAGAAGTTCCTAAATCCAAGCGCAGCAACTGTCCAACGTAATTCAGGTACTGTAGCCACAGGGGAAGATCTAAACCCAGTTGTTTTCGCAATTCTTGTTTGGCACTTTCTGGCGCACGTCCACCCAGAATAGCATCTGCTGGATCTCCCGGAGTTGCACGCAGGAGAAGAAACACGATTGTGGTGATAGTCCACAACATCAGTGGAGCTAAAAGCAAACGAATGATGATGTAATACTGTAGAGCTTTAGAGCGAGACATGAGGAATGGGGAGTGGGGAGTGGGGAGTAGGGAGTGGGGGAATGAGGGAGTGGGGAGTAGGGAGTGGGGGAGTGGGGGAGTGGGGGAGTGGGGGAGTGGGGGAGTGGGGGAGTGGGGGAGTGGGGGAGTGGGGAGTAGGGAGTAGGGAGTAGGGGAGTGGGGGAGTGGGGGAGTAGGGAGTAGGGGAGTGGGGGAGTGGGGGAATGAGGGAGTGGGGAGTAGGGAGTGGGGGAGTGGGGGAGTGGGGGAATGAGGGAGTGGGGAGTAGGGAGTAGGGGAGTGGGGAGTAGGGGAGTGGGGAGTAACAGATGAAAATTTCTCTTCCCCATTCCCCATTCCCCATTCCCCATTCCCCATTCCCCATTCCCCATTCCCCATTCCCCATTCCCCACTCCCCACTCCCCACTCCCTATTTTTTGATTGTTTTGTAAATTAGGAACTGGGTGGGGTTAAGCTGCACGGTGCTTATGCCGTTGCGAGCAAATACATAGTCTTTTTTCTGCCACAAAGGAACATAAGGTACATCAGCTGCTACCTGCTGTTGAATTTGTGCAAAAATTTTCTGGCGGGCTTCAGGGTTTTGCTCTTGGCGTTGCTGAGTAATTAGCTTATTCATGGCTTCGCTATAGTAAAACGAGCCTTGAATCTGACTTCCCCCATCTTCACACCCTTTAGCGGCTGAACCTTTCTGACAATCTAAAAACGGTTGAACATAATTATCTGCGTCTAAAAAGTCTGGATACCAATCTATTAAAGATACTGGATACAGACCTTTGGCGTTATCTCTAAAGAAGGTAGCCCCTTCTACAGGGCTGATTTCAAATTGAAGTATACCATCCATCTTTTGATCGGCAAGAGCTTTTAGTGTCTGGGCTACCGAGGCAAGGGTAAAGTAGCTAGAAGGATACCAAACTTGTAATTTTGCGGGATTTGCTTTCGAGAAACCAGCAGCAGTTAACAATTGTTTAGCTTTATCGAAGTTACCATCGCCGTATTTATCTTTAAAAACTGATTGATAAACATTAAATGTTGTTGGCATCATGCTATACAACGGTTCCGCTTGACCAAACAAGACTCGTTGATTTAACAGTGGACGGTCAACCATTGCTGCTAGAGCTTGTCGAACCTCTACCTTATCCAAAGGTTTCTGATTCCGGTTTAAAGCCATGTAACTTACTACACTACCTTGGGCAGTAATTGCCTGCCAATCACCTCTTTTGGCAGCTTCTTCTAAACTGCGAATTTGATCTGGTTGTAGAGACAAGTATGCTACATCCACGGCATTGGTGCGAAATGTATTAAACAAATTTGCTGGACTGCTGAGGATTTGCAAGTTAATGCCTTTATTAGCTGGTTTTTCTCCCCAATATTTCTCAAAAACATCAAACTTTAGCGAATCAGGACCAAAGCTTGCTAACTTGTAGGGACCAGTCCCAATAAAAATATTCGGTTTAAATTTCCCAGCGCCAAGTTCGTAAGCTTTGGGTGAAAGTGGACAAACTCCACCAAAGGCTAGCAGGGATGGAAATGCTGCAAACTGCTTTTTCAGCTTGACTGTTAACTCATACTCCCCTGTGGCTTTCACTGAGTCCACGACATCTTTAAGCAGGAAAGAAGGTTTACCACCATTTCCCATAAAGCGTTGAAGACTAAACATCATAGCTTTGGCATTAAAAGGAGTGTCATCGTGAAATACAACGGAGTGTCGTAGAGGGATGGTGTAGGTTAGACCATCTTGACTAATTTTGGGTAATGCTGTAGCCAGTTGGGGTTTAATTTCGGTGCTTCCTGGTTCGTAGGTGTAGAGGCGATCGCTCATGTTATAAATCAATCCAACAGACCCCATTTCATAGGCATCGGCTGGATCGAGGGTACGCGGTTTTTCCGTCGTACCTATAGTAATGCGACCATCTCCTGCTGGGGTATTGACAGAACTCGATGGTGGTGTATTTGTCTGTTGGCGAGGGGAGCAGCTGACAACCAACAATAAACAAAGACAAAACAAAGAAAGGAATTTTGTCATTGGACTCCACCGTCTCACGGACAAGGAAAACCACGCCATAGCATTGAGATTGTTAAAGTTAATGGTGAGCTATTTTAGTACTATATGTGCCTTAATGCACCGACATCATGTGTGTTAACTCTCAAGAAAAACGGGAGTGGGGAACTCGGGGCCCCCAAAGCGTGATTAGGGGCATGGGGAGTGGGGAGTGGTGGGGTGTGAGGGGAAAATGTGTTTTTTTCATTTGTTACGAGAGGCGTCAGCAACTCGTTAGGGGCTGGCATCTTGCACCATGATGAGTCAATGGTTGCTTTATTTGGTGCGCCTGGTGTAACGGGGATTGATTAGTAGACACAATCCAAGCTTTGATGCTCGTTAATCATTGAAAAGTTTTTATTTAATTAAGAATACGAATATTCACGAAATTTGTTTTAAATTCATAATTACCAGGGAATAGGCTTTAGTAGGAAAGCCGTTTATGTAATGGCTTTCCCAAAAAATCTCATGTTTATACATGACCTACTGAGATTATGACGATTTTGTAAACAGCAGATTAAGAGTCTAATAGCGAGACTAAAAGCGTGAAGTACTTCTTTTTATCTGAAGGTTGGGCAGTTGGCAGAGTATGGGCATCTGATGGACTGTGGCAGATAACCGCATGGCGACGCCAGCCAGAAATTCAACGCATGAATATTTGTCTGGTGGAGCAACAAAGCGAATTGCTATGGCTTTATCGAGTTGAAGATGCCATTTTAACTGTGGAAGTGAAGCCAAAAACACAAGTACAAGTAGGGACATCTGGTCAAGCCATCGGTCAAGTAGTACTCAGGCGTTTGATGACTGCCGAACAGGTAATCGAGCGTTTAGGGAGTGCTGAGGCTAGGTGTGAGTTGCAAAACATCCAATCAGTAGTGCAGTAAACAGGAGTTAGGAGTTAGGAGTTAGGAGTTAGGAGTTAGGAGTTAGGAGTCAGGAGTCAGGAGTCAGGAGTCTGGGGTATGGGGTCTGGAGTCAGAATAACCGTCTCCACAATTCCGCTCATTCAGGCTCCTGACTCCTTACTCCTTGTTCGGTAACCGTAAAAGCCTCAATTTCCACGCTTGCAAACAGCTCCAACAATAGTTACACTTTTTAAAACATTCTCATTTTTGTTTGGCGATCGCCACCCTAGAAGGTAAAGTTACCTAAAGGTGTAGGTATTGCCAAACTCCCCGATTTCTCTAATTCATAAGACAAATCAGGGGATAATTTCATCATGGCAATAACAAAAACATTCAGAGAAGTCTCTGGCGCGGCTTCTGCCAAACCTTGAACTTCGGTTACGAAAATTGCTTTGTAAACATAATTCATCTAGGAGGACCGTAGTCGATGGGACTACCCTGGTACCGAGTACACACAGTCGTTCTGAATGATCCGGGGCGTTTGATTTCTGTACACTTGATGCACACAGCCTTAGTTGCAGGCTGGGCTGGATCAATGGCTTTGTACGAACTAGCTATTTACGATCCCAGCGATCCAGTACTCAACCCCATGTGGCGTCAAGGAATGTTCGTGCTGCCTTTCATGGCACGCTTGGGCGTCACCCAATCTTGGGGTGGTTGGAACGTTACCGGCGGTCCATCAACTGACCCAGGTTTCTGGTCATTTGAAGGCGTCGCCGCTGCCCACATCATTCTTTCTGGGTTGCTGTTCCTAGCCGCCGTTTGGCACTGGGTTTATTGGGATTTGGAACTTTTCCAAGACCCCCGCACTGGTGAACCTGCTCTTGACTTGCCAAAGATGTTTGGCATTCACCTGTTCTTATCTGGTCTTCTGTGCTTCGGTTTTGGTGCTTTCCACCTCACGGGACTCTTTGGACCGGGAATGTGGATTTCTGACGCTTACGGCTTAACTGGTCACGTTGCACCAGTAGCACCAGAGTGGGGACCTGCTGGTTTTAACCCGTTTAACCCTGGTGGTGTAGTAGCTCACCACATTGCTGCTGGTATCGTTGGCATTATCGCTGGTTTATTCCACCTGACAGTACGACCCCCCGAAAGGCTGTACAAAGCCCTGCGCATGGGGAATATCGAAACCGTACTTTCTAGCAGTATTGCTGCGGTATTCTTCGCCGCCTTCGTGGTTGCCGGTACCATGTGGTACGGTAGCGCCACTACCCCCATCGAATTGTATGGTCCTACCCGCTATCAGTGGGATCAGGATTACTTCAAGCAGGAAATTAATCGCCGCGTACAAGCTAACGTTGCTGAAGGTGCAACCCTTGCTCAAGCCTGGTCGGCAATTCCTGAAAAACTTGCTTTCTACGATTACGTCGGCAATAGCCCCGCCAAAGGTGGTTTGTTCCGGGTGGGTCCGATGAACAAGACCAATGGCATTGCTTTATCTTGGTTGGGACACCCAGAATTCAAAGATGCCGAAGGTCGGGAATTGAGCGTGCGTCGTCTCCCCAACTTCTTTGAAACTTTCCCAGTGGTTATGACCGACAAAGATGGTATTGTCCGTGCTGACATTCCCTTCCGTCGTGCAGAATCCAAGTACAGTTTTGAGCAAGCTGGTGTGACTGTTTCGTTCTATGGTGGCGATCTCAATGGTCAGTCATTTACAGATCCAGCCGAAGTGAAGAAGTATGCTCGTCTGGCACAGCTGGGTGAACCCTTCTTGTTTGATGGGGATCAAAGCTCAAGGTTTGGCAATTTACCAATTGCGAAGCCAGATGGTGTGTTCCGCACCAGTCCTAGAGGTTGGTTTACCTTTGGCCACGCCGTATTTGCTTTATTGTTCTTCTTTGGTCACATCTGGCACGGATCTCGGACAATCTTCCGCGATGTGTTTGCTGGTATCGACCCAGACTTGGAAGAACAAGTCGAATTCGGTGTCTTCCAGAAAGTGGGTGACTTGACCACTAGGAAGAAAGAAGCGACCTAAAGTTTTGTTGCAAAGAGTAAAGAATAATTACTTTGCAAGAACTCTGAGCTAAGGTTTGTTAGCAGTTAGTAGTTAGAGGTTAGTAGTAGTTTTGAACAACCAATTCCTAACTCCTAACTCCTAATAGCCTGATGAGTAGGGAGAAGAGATTGACGGCTATCTCTTCGGTTTGTCTAGATTGATCCACTTGTGGGTAACTTTCGGTAAACTTTATCGAGTGGTTGGATAGGTAGGAAGCTTTGATATGGAAAGTCTGGCATATATCTTGATTTTCGCTCTCGCAATAGGAACTCTTTTCTTTGCGATCGCATTTCGCGAACCTCCTCGCATTCAGCAGAAAAAAGAGCAAGAGTAGGTCACTACTGCTTAGCTTTTGATGGCTAAATTTTAGCTAAAATAACCACTGTCACTATCTTTGGTGACAGTGGTTATTTTATTTATTGTCATTCCCCAACCAAATCTTGAAAGGTGACTGGGGACTGGGGACTAGGGATTGGGGACTGGTGACTAGGGACTGGGGACTGGTGACTAGGGATTGGGATTTAAACCCCAACTAAGTCTTGAAAGAATTTCTTTCCCAGTCGCCAATCCCCAGTCGCCAGTCCCCAGTCGCCAATCCCCAGTCACCAATCCCCAATCCCCAATCTTTCTTTCCCTGTCCCCAGTCACCAATCCCCAATCCCTTATTAGTCATTTGTGTCGGTTTTACCACTGAATCACTAAACAACTGACGAATAATTAATGACTAATGACTCAAACTCTGATATAATTGACAGTCTGGAATAATAATGCATGTCCAGATATGTTTTTGTGCGCTAGGATGAGAAAGGATGTAGGTGTAGATTGCCATAAAGGCGCTAGCATATACATCGCTAGGAGGCAAAAACTTTACGGAGAATAAAACCAGGAAACAATCAGCATGGTCAATCAGAAATTAACCGCTACTGAAATTGGATTTACTCACGACGATTTCGCTGCTCTTCTCGACAAGTACGATTATCACTTTAGCCCAGGCGATATTGTACCAGGTACAGTTTTCAGTATAGAGCCCCGCGGCGCCCTGATTGACATAGGTGCTAAGACAGCAGCATACATACCTATACAAGAAATGTCTATCAACCGGGTAGATAGCCCGGACGAAGTTTTACAATCAAACGAAACGCGGGAGTTTTTCATCCTCACAGATGAAAACGAAGATGGTCAGCTAACACTTTCCATTCGGCGTATAGAATACATGCGGGCTTGGGAGAGAGTAAGGCAGCTGCAAGCAGAAGATGCTACAGTTCGTTCTGGCGTCTTTGCTACCAATCGTGGTGGCGCTTTGGTGCGGATTGAAGGATTGCGGGGCTTTATTCCCGGTTCCCACATCAGCACCCGCAAACCTAAAGAAGAATTGGTGGGTGAAGATCTGCCCTTGAAGTTCTTAGAAGTAGACGAAGAACGCAACCGCCTCGTTTTATCTCATCGTCGAGCGCTGGTTGAGCGTAAGATGAACCGTTTAGAAGTCGGGGAAGTAGTCATTGGTACGGTACGCGGCATTAAGCCTTATGGTGCCTTTATTGACATTGGGGGTGTCAGTGGTCTACTTCATATCTCTGAGATTTCCCACGAGCATATTGATACGCCTCATAGCGTGTTCAATGTCAATGATGAAGTAAAAGTTATGATCATTGACTTAGATGCAGAACGGGGTCGTATTTCCCTGTCTACCAAACAGCTGGAACCAGAACCAGGTGACATGATTAAGAATCGTCAACTGGTATACGATAAAGCAGAGGAAATGGCTGTTAGGTATCGGGAACAGATGCTGGCTAAACAGCAAGGTATCACTGCTGCGCCTGCTGAACAAGCCGAAGAACAAGTTCTTGTGGGTGATGAAATCCCACCAGCTATGGAAGAAGCAATTCCACCAGCTATGGAAGAAGCAATTCCACCAGCTATAGAAGAAGCAATTCCACCAGCTGTGGAAGAAGCAATTCCACCAGCTATAGAAGAAGAAATTCCAGTAGCTATTAAAGAGTAGCAAGTTAGCTGTTTTAGCTTGCCCGGATATTCATCCCATACTGTACCCACTTCGGGTCATTCTGGGATGAATATTCATGAATCCCTATCAGGGATAGAAATATTAAAGTGACAATGTTTGACCTTCAGCCCCCGAATCAACAGCAGAAAATATTACAAATCCTCAAATTTACCACAGTAATATTTGTTGCTGTTTTATTAGGGATCATCCTACTTTCCATCCCAAAAGGTGTATCCCAACCAGGAGTAGTCCTGAATTTGTTAATGACTGCTCCTGATGCCCAACCTTGGAAACAGGGCATAGTCAAAGACTTTGAAGCCAAAAATCCAGGCATTCGCATCAACATTGTTGAAGGACCAAATGCTACAAATTTGCTCGAAGACCTTTATACATCCGCTTTTATCTTAGGTGATTCTCCCTATGACCTAATCAATATGGATGTCATTTGGACGCCGAAATTTGCTGCTGCTGGGTGGTTGCTGGACTTAAGCGATCGCATCACAAAAGAAGAGTTAGCAGTATTTTCAACCAAAGATATAGAGGGTGGACGTATTGAAGGCAAACTATATCGAATTCCCATGCGTAGCGATGTGGGAGTACTTTACTATCGAGAAGATTTACTACAGCAAGCTTCCTTCCAGCCGCCAGAAACCTTTGCTGATTTGCTCAAAATTTCCCAAGCCTTGCAACAGCAACGAAAAATTAATTGGGGTTACGTTTGGCAAGGTCGCCAATACGAAGGATTAGCCGCCATGTTTGTGGAAATTTTGCAAGGTTTTGGGGGATTTTGGGTGAATCCCAATACCCTGGAAGTCGGTCTGGATAAACCAGAAACATTACGCGCCATCACCTTTCTTCAAGACACTATCCAACAAAAAGTTTCACCTCCAGGAGTCACGACATACATAGAAGAAGATACCAGGCGATTTTTCCAAAGTGGTCAAGCAGCTTTTTTACGCAGTTGGCCGTATGTTTGGCCTTTATCGAATGGAGCAGATTCCCCAATCAAAGGCAAAATAGGGATTAAAGCGATGGTGAGTACTCCCTCTCACAGTGGGGCAGCTTGTTTAGGTGGCTGGGGTTTGGGAATTGCCAAATCCTCCAAACATCCTGAAGAAGCCTGGAAAGCAATTCAATACTTTACAAGTGAACAAGCACAGCGCCAATTTATCTTAAATGCAGGTTTTGTCCCAAGCCGACGCTCATTATTTACAGATCCACAAATTGTCGCCAAATACCCCCACTATCCCCAACTACTGGAGATACTCGATAGAGCAGTTTTACGTCCGCCCATCCCCCAATATGCCCAAGCATCAGATATCTTACAACGTTACTTAAGTGCAGCCCTGACAAATCGCATGAATCCTCAAAAAGCGATGCAAGCCGCTGCTGTTGAAACTAAGCAACTGTTAGGAGTGGGGAGTGGGGAGTGGGGAGTGGGGAGCAAAAGATACAACAATTAAGAATTAGCAAATGACTAATTTACGTACAATTCGCGATTTAGAACAGCGGACGGCGGGGATGTTTATTCTACCGGCGGTAGTGTTATTGTTGTTTGTGTTCGGCTATCCCATTGCTCGTGCCTTCTGGTTAAGTTTGTTCACTCAAAATTTAGGAACAAAACTGCAACCTGTCTTTTCTGGGCTGGATAATTATATCCGGATGGTGGGGGATGGTCGTTTCTGGCAAAGTTTTTGGACAACAACAGTATTTACAGTCATTACCGTCTTGTTTGAGATCCTTCTGGGACTGGGTATTGCCTTGGTGTTGAACCAGAGGTTTTTTGGACGGGGTATGGTGCGTACAGTCGCCATTTTACCGTGGGCTTTACCTACCGCGCTTATTGGTCTTGCTTGGGCGTGGATTTTTAACGACCAGTTTGGAGTTGTCAATGATATTCTGCTACGGCTGGGTTTGATTCGGACTGGAATTAACTGGTTGGGAGAACCAACACTGGCGATGATAGCTGTGATATTTGCGGATATTTGGAAAACAACACCGTTTATGAGTATCCTGCTGCTGGCTGGTTTGCAGTCCATATCGCCAGACTTGTACGAAGCTCATGCTATTGAGGGTGCAACGCCTTGGCAAAGCTTCTACGAAATTACCTTGCCCCTGATTATACCACAAATCCTCATTGCCATGCTATTCCGATTTGCTCAATCTTTCGGAGTTTTTGATTTAATTGTAGTCATGACCGGGGGCGGTCCTGGCGGTGCTACAGAAGTGATATCGTTGTATATCTACTCGACTGTGATGCGCTATTTAGATTTTGGGTATGGGGCAGCGCTGGTTGTGGTAACATTTCTATTGTTGATTGCGGCGGTGGCGATCGCTAATTTCTTTCTGAACAAATCTCCTACTATCCCAGGAAATAGTTAGCGACTAATTAGTAATTCGTAATTAGTATAGCAATCGTATTTGATATCTCAACAGTATCTGTAGGGTGGGCATTGCCCACCACATCCCGGTTTTGTAGGGCAATGCCCACCCTACGTATATTTGAAAAATCAAATAATATTCCTATAGTAATTCGTAATTAACAGTTGGGTTTTGAGCCAATCAATAAATTAATATAAATTATCAATTACTAATTATTTGTACTAGCTCATGGAAATGAACAATGAGCCATTAGCCATTAACAACTAACCTAACAACTATAGCAATCCTCAATGAATTAATTATAAACACTTCTCCCTTATCCTCCTTGTCCCCCTTGTCCTCCTTGTCCCCCTTATCCTCCTTGTCCCCCAAGTCTTCAAAGTCCCCTTTGTTCATATCTCAAATAGGATTGCTATAATGAAAAATATTTTGCTTTGGGGAGCGATCGCATTAGTAGTAGTTTTCTGCCTAGCACCAGTCATGTGGCAACTACTCACCTCATTCAAGTTTAACCAAGATATTGCTGCCGTTCCCACAGTTTATTTTCCTACTCGGATAACTCTCAATCACTACATAGAGTTATTCAATCGTCGTCCATTTTGGCGCTACATCTTAAATAGCGCCTTCATATCAATTATTTCCACAACTTTATCTTTAGCGTTAGGTGCACCCGCCGCTTACGCTCTAGCAAGATTACGTCCTTGGGGTAGCAAAGCCATTCTTGGAGGCATTTTCATCGTAACATTATTCCCAGGAATTTTAGTATTCTTGGGATTGTTAGAAATCATCCAAAGGCTGCACTTGGGCAATAACTATCTAGCGTTAATTATTCCCTATACAGCAATAAATTTACCACTAACAATTCTCGTGTTACGCAGCTTTTTTCAGCAATTACCAAAAGATTTAGAAGATGCAGCTAGGGTAGATGGCTACAATACTTTGCAAATGCTCATACAAATCTTACTACCCATGACACTTCCAGCTTTGGTAACCACTGGAATTCTCACATTTATCTTCGCCTGGAATGAGTTTATTTTTGCACTCACATTTATAACTCGCGAAGATATGAAAACAATTCCCGTTGCAGCAGCTCAACTAGGAGGCGCTTCCGCATTTGAAATTCCCTACGGTCCCCTTGCTGCTGCAACTATTATTGGAACATTACCCCTAGTCTTACTCGTTTTATTCTTCCAACGCCAGATTATTCAAGGTCTTACCGCAGGTGCTGTCAAGGGATAATGGGGAGTAGGGAGTAGGGAGTGGGGAGTGGGGAGTAGGGAGTAGGGAGTAGGGAGTAGGGAGTAGGGAATCAATTGCTCATTCCCCACTCCTCATTCCCCATTCCCCACTCCCCATTCCCCATTCCCCACTCCCCATTCCCCATTCCCCACTCCCCACTCCCCATTCCCCAATTAAATCATGGCTAAACTGGAACTGAAAAACCTAAATAAGACCTATACGCCGAAAGTCATTCCTGTTAAAGACCTTAGCTTGAGTGTAAATGACAATGAATTTCTGACTTTACTGGGTCCTAGTGGGTGTGGGAAGTCAACCACCTTACGGATGATTGCGGGGTTAGAAGAACCAACTCATGGTCAGATTTTGCTTGGGAGCGAAGATATTACGTTTAAGCGACCGGGCGATCGCAATATGGCAATGGTGTTTCAAAGCTATGCGCTTTATCCCCATATGAGCGTATATGAAAACCTTGCTTCTGGACTCAAGCTGAAAAAAACTCCTCGCGCTGAAATCCAACAGCGGGTCACAGAAGTAGCACAACTTTTAGGATTAGAAGATTTATTGCATCGTAAACCAGGTCAATTATCAGGGGGACAACGACAGCGGGTTGCGGTTGGTCGAGCACTAGTACGTCGAGCTCAAGTGTATTTGTTGGATGAACCACTGAGTAACTTAGATGCGTTACTGCGGGAACGAGTCCGTGCTGATATCAAACAAATATTTGCCGCGCAAAAAGTCCCGGTCGTTTATGTCACCCACGACCAAACAGAAGCCATGACGCTTTCCACAAAAGTAGCTGTACTCAACAACGGTTATGTCCAGCAACTCGATCCGCCAGAGCGGATCTATAATAATCCAGCTAATTTATTTGTAGCAGGATTTGTTGGCAGTCCCCAAATGAATTTGCTGACCCTACCCTGTCAAGAAAGTTACGCGATTTTAGGTGATTTCAAAGTGCTTCTTCCAGATATACAAACAGTACCACCACAAATTGTTCTAGGTATCCGTCCAGAATATGTTCGCGTTGCTCGACCAGATGATACACAAACCATTCAAGGTCGAGTGTATCTGGTAGAAAACTTAGGTATGTATAATTTGGTCAGTGTGCGTGTAGCCAGTTCTGATTCAGAACCTGTGAGCGTGCGTGCTTTGTTACCTACAGACCAAAATTGGAGTGATGTAGAAATTAGTTTAGCTTTGCCACCTCAAAATGTCCACTGGTTTGATGTTAACTCGGGCGACGCACTGCGTAATTAGCAATTAGCTATTTCGCGCCCTCGCCTCCCACGCTCATCCGGTACTCCGGAAAGCGTGGTAGTTGGGAGGCGCGGCGGTGAGGAATTGACCGTCATTGGAGTTCAGAGATTGACCATCAAGACTGAGCGTCAAAGGTAGGTATGGCATTCGATCAACCATGCCAAGGTTGCTATCAATGATTTTGTAGGGAAATTTTTGAGTGTCAACCATTCTTCTCTTGCTGCTTTGTCGCCAGAAGATTCATCAAGACATTGGCAGCCTCAGAACAATTGTACGGCGACCAGACTGGATACTCCCGGTTCGCAACAAAGAAGTTTGTGTCTTCTTCCTTGACCAGTTCTGTGGCAAGGAACTGCATTAGCCGAAGCTTGTCAATTTTTGGAAGTTCCTGGATTTGTGACATGAGTTCAGCTAGTGGCATTTGAGAATCTCCTCGTCTGAAGGCTGGTGAAAGGAAGCGATCGCTCTCTCATTTTAGCCTCGCGATCGGAGGCTGCCCACACCTGACAGGTTTCAATCCGATGGTGTCATTCCAGGTTAAATAAATGTGTAATTAATTTTGCGTGAGTACTTAAAAGGGAACTCTTAACGGGCAACAGGCAACAGGGAAATCCCCATAATTAAAATTAGGGGATTTGAATATCGACCCTAAATACCACAAGTGAGGAGCCGATTGAAGAAATAGTTAGTCATTTTTGAACCAAATGAGGAATTCCACCAGCGCGAAGGATGACAGCCTATGGGCGCAGCAAGGGTATAGTCAAGGTCATCACACTTTAGCC
>JADQBA010000020.1 GCA_016903675.1 Stigonema ocellatum SAG 48.90 = DSM 106950
GCCTGGGCCTGCGGCTCGGGCAGCGCCTGCCGGTCGATCTTGCCGTTGGGCGTCAGCGGCAGGGCCGCCAGCGGCACGTAGGCCGCCGGCACCATGTAGGCCGGCAACTCGGCCTGCAGCCGTGCCTGCACCTGTGCCAGCCATTGCTCGGGCTGCGCCGCCTGCGGCTGCGCCACCACCACGTAGGCCACCAGCCGCGGTTGCCCGTCCGGCCCCGGGCGTACCAGCACCACCGCTTCGCGCACGCCTTCGCACGCCCCCAGCCGCGCTTCGATCTCGCCCAGCTCGATGCGGTAGCCCCGCAGCTTCACCTGCTCGTCGTTGCGCCCCAGGTAGTGCAGCGTGCCGTCCTCGTCGCAGCGCCCCAGGTCGCCGCTGCGGTACATGCGTGCACCCGCATGGCCACCGAAGTACTCGGCCTCGAAGGGATCGGGCCTGAAGCGCTGTGCGCTCAGCGCCGGCTGCCCCAGGTAGCCCCGGGCCACACCAGCCCCGCCGATCCAGATCTCTGCGACCACCCCGCGCGGCACGGGCTCCCCGGCCTCGTCCAGCAGGTACAGCCTCGTGTTGGCGATCGGCCGCCCGATCGGGATGTCGCCCTCAGGCAGCGGCGCGTCGGCCGGCAGCTCGTGGCTGGTGGCGTAGATGGTCGCCTCGGTCGGCCCGTAGGTGTTGAGCACCCGGGGCCCGCCGCCGGCAGCGCGACGGAACTGCCGCAGGTGCCGCGTCTCGGCCTTCTCGCCGCCGATCACCACCAGCCTCACCTCGGCCGGCACGCCGACCTCGCCGGCGGCGATCTCTTCGGCCCACTGGTGCCAGAAGGCGGTGGGCAGGTCGGCCACCGTGATGCGGTGGGTCGCCAGGAACGCGGTGAACGCGGCATCGGGCGCCACGAGCCGGCGCGGGCGCACCACCAGGGTCGCCCCCACGCTGAGGGTGGGGAAGATCTCCTCGACCGAGGCATCGAAGCTCAGCGAGGCGAACTGCAGCACCCGGTCGCCCGCCTGCAGCCCGCACTGGCGCACGTGGTGGTGCAGGTGGCTGAGCAGCTGGCGGTGCTCGACCATGACGCCCTTGGGCTGGCCGGTGGAGCCGGAGGTGTAGATGACGTAGGCGAGGCTGTGCTCGCCGAAGCCTGCCGCAGGCGCGGGCGGTTGCGAGGGCTGGGCCTGCAGGGCCTGGCGCAGCGCGGGGTCGTCCAGGTCGACCAGGCTCAGGCCCGGGCGCGCCAGGGCCTGCACCGTGGCGTGCGTGGGGCCGTGGCCGAGCAGCAGCCGCATGCCGGCGTCCTCGCACATCCCGGCCAGGCGCTGCACGGGGTAAGCCGCGTCCAGCGCCACGTAGGCGCCGCCGGCCTGCACGATGCCCAGCAGCGCCACGATCATGGCCGCGCCGCGCTCCAGGCACAGGCCCACGCGCTCGTCGGGCTGCAGGCCCTGGGCACGCAGCCAGTGCGCCAGCTGCCCGGCGCGGCGCTGCAGCTCGGCGTGGGTGAGCTGCTCGTCCTCGCCCACCACCGCCAGTGCGTCGGGCGCGCGGGCGCTGCCCGCCTGCAGCAGCGCTGCCAGGCTGTGCGCCGGCACCGGCTGGACCTCGCCGCACAAGGCCTGCACCGCCGCGCGCCGCTGCGCCGCGTCCAGCAGCGCCAGCGTGCCGATCGGGGCCTGCGGCCTGGCCACGCCCGCCGCCAGCAATTGAGCCCAGGCTGCGGCCATGCGCTCGACGCGCGCGGCGTCCAGCAACTGGCGGTTGAAGGTCCAGGTCAGTGACAGGCCGTCGGCGGACTCGTGCACGCCGAGCGTCAGGTCGACGCGCGCGAAGGTGTCGATCTCCTCGGCGGACTGCGCCACCAGGCCGTCCAGCGCCGGCAGCTCGAAGGCACTGTTCTGCAGCACGAGCATGAGCTGGAACAGCGGCGGCACGTCCTTCCGGCGCGCCGGGGCAAGCTGCTCGACCAAGCGGTCGAAGGGGTAGGCCTGGTGTTCCAGGGCGGCGGTCGCCGTGCGGCGCGATTGGTCAAGCAGCTCGCTCAGCGTGATGTCCGCGGCGAGGCGGCTGCGCAGGACCACGGTGTTCACGAACACCCCGATCAGCCCCTGCAACACCGCCGGCTCTCGGTTGGCCATCGGGCTGCCGATGACGATGTCGCTTTCGCCGCTCAGGCGTGCCACCAGCGCTGCCAGCAGCGCGTGAAGGCCCATGAAGAGCGTGGCCCGCTGCTCCGCGCACAGCCGCTTGAACCGCTGCGTGAGATGCGCGTCGATGCGGGACTTGACGACGCCGCCCACGTAGCCGGGCCGCAGGCCGCGCGGCCGGTCCAGCGGGAGCCCGTGAACGGTGGGAAGCCCCTGCAACGCCGCCAGCCAGTAGCGCTCTGCGTCCTGCGCGCCTTGTGCTGGCCGGGGCTGGCGCTGCCAGCGGGCGAAGTCGGCGTACTGCAGGGGCAGCGGTGCCAGGGCCGGCGAGCGCTGCTGGCAGGCGGCGTTGTAGAACGCAGCCCACTCGCGCACGAGCACGCCCATCGACCAGCCGTCGGCAGCGATGTGATGAAGGGTCCAGATCAGCACCTGCGACCGTGCATCCAGCCGGACGAGTTGACCGCGCAGCATCACCCCGCCGTCCAGCGGGAAGCGGGACGCCACGGCCTCGTCGAGGGCGGCCTTCAACGCGCGCGCCTGCCGCTCGGGGGGCAGGCCGCGCAGGTCCAGGTGGCTCACCGTGCACGGCACGGGCGGCAGCGTCACCTGGCGGGGCTCGCCTGCGGCATCGGTGAAGAAGCGGGCGCGCAAGGCCTCATGGCGAGCGACAAGCGCCGTCATCGACGCGTCCAGCGCTGCGAGGTCGACGACGCCCTGCAGGTGCAGCGCGAGACCGATGTTCTCGCTCTCGCCGGAGCCGTCATGGAGCTGGGCCAGGAACCACAGGCGCTGCTGCGCGAAAGACAGCGGCGCACTGCCCGCCTGTTCGCCGGCGTCCAACGGAACGGCCACGCCGCCGCCGTTCACGGGCAGCATGGCTGGCTGGTCGACCCCGGCCTGTGCGGTGCCGCTGGCCCGGGCCACGTCGATCCAGGCGGCCATGCCCGCCAGCGTGGCGTGCTCGAACGCGTCACGCGTGCTCAGCACGACCTGCCATTGCGCCCGGATGGCCTCCTGCAATCGAGCCATCGCGAGCGAGTCGCCGCCCCATTGCAGGAAGCTGGCCTGGGCCGGCACATCGGCTTGGGCACCGCTCAGGCCCAGCACGTCGGCCCACAAGCGGGCGAGCTGCTGCTCGGTGGCGGTGGCGGGGCGCGGGGCCTCGTCGATCGGGTCGGCCGCGTCGGCCGCAGCGTCCAGGATGTCGACATGCAGGGCGGCCAGCTCGCCCCGCTGCCAGCGTTCGCGCATCTGCGAGCGCATGACCTTGCCGCTCGTCGTCTTGAGCACGGCGCCCATGGGCACGAACACCACCTGCTGCAGCAGCACCCCATTGGCCCCAAAGACGGCCGCGCGGACATCGACCGCGTAGGCAGCCAGGGGCTTTTGACACAGGCGCGGGCGCACCTCCTGCACGAGCACGATGGCCTCGCTGGCCTCCCCGCCCGGCATGTCTGCTGCGAACAGGGCGCCATCCCCGGTGGCGGGCTCGGGCAGAACCCGACGTGCGCAGAGTTCGAGGTCCTGGGGGTAGAGGTTGCGCCCCTGGACGATGAGCATCTCCTTGAGGCGTCCGAGCAGGAACAGCTCGCCGCCGTCGTAGAAACCGATGTCGCCGGTGCGCAGGAAGGGGCCTTCACCGTCGGCCGTGAAGGCCCGGAAGGTGGCTTCGGACAAAGCCGGATGCCCCCAGTAGCCCGCGGCAATGCTGTCACCGCGCACCCAGACCTCGCCCACATGCCGCTCGGGCAGGCTGCGCCCGTCGTGCACGATGCGCATCGTGTGCGCTGCCGGCGGCGCGCCGTTGCCGACCACGCGCAGCGTGCGCCTGGCGGCTTCGGTGGCGGCTGGCGCTGCTTGCGCTTCGGCCAGCGCGGGCAGCACGTCACCCAGCGCCGCTTCCGGCGCCACGGCGCGGATGGCCGGGAAGTGATCGTGGCGGTTGGAGCAGACGAAGACGACCGCCTCGGCCATGCCGTAGGACGGCATGACGGCCTCGCGCCGGAAGCCGGCACCGGCGAAGCATTCGGCGAATCGCTCGATCGTGTCGGCGCGCACGGGCTCGGCCCCATTCGGCGCAACGCGCCAGGCCGCGAGATCCAGCCCCTGCAGGGCTTGCGGTGCGGCCTTGCGCAGGCAGCTCTCGAAGGCGAAGTTCGGGCCACCCGACACGGTGCCGCGGTAGTGAGACAGCACCTGCAGCCAGTACAGCGGCGACTTGGCGAACTTCAGCGGCGAGAAGAACACCGACCGCGACCCGTTGAACATGGGCAGCAGCAGGTTCATCACCATGCCCATGTCATGGAAGAACGGCAGCCACCCCACGAAGACGTCGCGGGCGTCGCTGGCAATCTCCTCGCGGATCACCGCCATGTTCGCGGTGATGTTGCGGTGGGCAATCATCACGCCCTTGGGGTCCCCGGTGGAGCCGGAGCTGTACTGCAGGAAGGCCAGCGTGTCGGGCCCGGGCTGGGACGCATGCGGATCTGGCGCTGCACCGGTGCCGGCGAGATCGCCCATGCGCATCACGCGCAGCGGCGACTGGGCCGGGGCGTCGTTCGCCAGGGCATCGAGCCGCTCGGCCGGCAGGTCCTCGGCCACCAGGGCCAGCCGGGGCAGGCAGTCGGCAACGATGTTGGGGATCTTGCCGCTGCCGTCATTGGCCTTGGGCGGGTAGAGCGGCACCGCCACCAGACCGGCGTACAGGCAGGCGTAGAACGCGACGACGAAGTCCAGCCCCGTGGGCAGCAGGATCAGCACTCGATCCCCGGGCGCCGCCTGCGCCCGCAGCGCGGCAGCCATTGACCGCGCCGCGTCATGCAACTCGCCGCAGGTCAGATCCACAGCGCCTGAGAGTTGCTCGGCATGCGTGTAGCAGACCTGCTGGGGCGTGGCGGCGGCCCGGTGCTGCAGGACCTCCAGCAAGGTCATCACGTTCGCGTTCATCCGAGAGGCTCTAGCAGGGACAGGGACAAAGAAGGGGACAAGAACAACACCGACAAGAAACAGAGAACGGCACCCTGACGGTGCGGGCCCGTGGCCGCCGATGGAGGGAACTCAGTCGCCTGAGCCAGGTCACCCAACCCCGTCATCCGACCCCTTGTGGGCGCCCCGTCGGTCGCGGGCGGCGGGCGGTGTTGCGCGGGTGTCGTCAGGCCGTCAGGCTGGACGCCGGGGCGGCTGCGCAAAGGATTGCGCAGAAACCCGGAAAAGGCACCCCCAAACTTCTATTGCGGGGTACAGCAACAGCGCGATGACGGTTGCAGAGGCCCCCGGTCGAAAACCCATGACGCCGCAGCCATAACTACGGCCAGAACCCTTGAAGACGACGGCGTGGAATCCATTCGGGAGCGCTCGAAAAAGCTGGCGATTCCAAGGCATCACCGTCGGCGCGCCTATGAGAGAAAACCCCGAACATGCCGCCATCGCCCCTCCCACGGGGCTTGAAGGCCGATCGAGCCGATGATGGCAGCCTGGGGCGGAATCCCACGGATTGCACGGCCGAACTGCGATGGCATCATGCGGCTCGAGTATCGAGATATATGCCAGTTCCTCACAATTTGCCCGTCAATCAGCGTTTACGCGTAACTGAAATCAGCGTCCCAACCTTGTGTATGGGAGGGTTTTTTCGGCCGCCAAAAAACCGTCAATCCCTAACTCGAAAAGGCCCTCGCCCGGCCGTGCTTCATGGATTTCTTTGATCTCGACGAATTCGCTGCAGGCACGCCGCACGCCGCGTTTGCGCGGCTGCGCCGCGAGCAGCCGGTATCGTGGCAATCGATGCCAGCCCCCCTGCACCACCAGGGCTTCTGGTTGGTGACGCGGCATGCCGACATCTGCGAAATTGCGCGGCAACCCAGGCTGTTCATCTCGCACGCCGGCTCGGTGCTGTCCGACGCGGTGCAGATCCCCCATCCCGCCTGGCAGATGGTGCGTGATGGCCTGTGCCATCTGGATGCCCCGCGGCACGGTGAGCTGCGCCGCCTGGCCGTGCCGCACTTCGGCCCCGAAGCGCTGGAGGGGCTAGAAGCCACCATCCGGCAACGCGCAGCACAGGCGCTGGACCACGTGCAGGCGCTGGGCCACTGCGACCTCGTCCCGGAGCTGGCGACAGCCTTCCCCGTCCGAGTCGTGTTCCAGGACCTGCTCGGTTTCGACGAGGCCGATTTGCCCATGGCGGCCTATTGGGGCGACCTCTTCAACCGGGTGCATGCGATCCCGAACGGGGATCGTGAGTTCGCGCCGATGATGCAGGCTAGCGGCATCGCCCTGGACCGGCTCTACCAGCATGGCGTCAGCGCCTACCGTGCCCGCCGGCTTGCACCGCGACAGGACCTGCTGTCCGCCCTCGCCCACCTCGAGCGGGACGGCGCGCCGATCAGCGAAGCGGAGTTCCTCAGCTACTTCTGGTCCCTGGCGATCGGCGCTTACGACACCACCGCCAGCACCATCGCCAGCGGCCTGGCGGCGCTGGCCGCGCACCCGGGCCAGCAGGAGCTGTTGCACGCCCGGCCCGAGCTGGTCGAGAGCGCCGTCGAGGAGATGCTGCGCTGGGAGACCCCGGTCATCTACTTCCGCCGCACCGCGACCCAAGGCTATGTACTCGGCGGGCAGCAGATCCGGGCCGGCGACCGGGTGGTCATGTGCTTCGCGTCGGGCAACCGCGACGACACCGTGTTCACCGCGCCCGAGCGCTTCGACATCGAGCGCACCCCCAACCCGCACCTGGCCTTCGGATTCGGCGCGCATTTCTGCCTGGGCGCCCGGCTCGCCCGCTTGGAGTTGCGCGTGCTCTTCGAGGACATCGTGCGGCGCGGCCTGCGGTTCACACCGACGGCCACGCCGACACGGGCGCGCTCCAATTTCATCAACCGCATCGTGCACATGCCGGCCCGCGTCGAGAGCGCCGAGGCGATGGACACGATGTCCTTCGACTGAACGGGGCCCCAAGCCCCGCTTCCTCCCCGCTCAAGAATGATTCCCGAGATCGACGACGAGTTTGCCCGCCTCAAGGCCATCCATGGTCCCGACGCCCTGGCGCGGGTCGAGGCGATGGTGGCGGGCGAGGGTCCGGCACGCCATCCACTGCAGGCCGGCGCTAAATGGGTGCTGCCCGGACTGTCCACCACCCCATGGCTGGACCCGTATGGCTTCGAGCCGTTGGCACCCCGCGTGCGTCGCCTCGAAAGCCTCGGCCCGCAGATCCGGCAGGAGATCCACGCCACGATGGCCGAGCGCGCCGAAGTGCTGGCGCCCTACGAGCACTACCTGATGGTCAAGCCGGACTGGCGGGCGCTCTACCTGCACCGGGGCGGCCGCTACCAGGAGCAGAACCGCGACAGCTGCCCCACGGCCTGGGCCTTCATGAAAGATGACCTTGGCGACTGGCTTTGCCCACTGCTGGAGATGCACTTTTCGGTGCTGGAGCCGGGTGCGGAGATCGCGCCTCACTGCGATCTCTGGAATTTCAGCCTCAACCTGCACCTGGCCGTGGACATTCCCGAGGGCTGCGGCATCGAGGTGGCCGGCGAAACCCGTCATTGGCAGCAGGACCGCTGCCTGATGTTCGACTACTCCTACCTGCACCGTGCCTGGAATCGCGGGCCGGGGCGCCGCATCTGCCTGCTGGTGGACCTCTGGCACCCGGGCGTCAGCGCGGCGGAGCGTCAAGCCCTCACCTTCCTGATCACGACGCTGCGCGAGCTCATGGGCTGACGCCCACGCCTCATGCGGCCGGCCACGTGATCAGCGCCAGGATCAGGCCGCCTGCCGTGGCGATGCGGCCCGGCAGCGCATGGCGGCCCTCGAAGGGCGGCAGGTCAGGGCGAAGTTCGGCCAGGAAGGACTGCTGACCTAGGTCGAGTTGCACCTGCACGTCGCCGAACTCCAGGAACTGGCCCACATGCGGGTGGTAGAGCTTGTAGAACGCCTCCTTGGCCGCGAAGACCCAGGTTGGCAGCTCACTCGGCACGCCCGGCCCGGCGGGCAGCCCGCGCAGTTCGGCTGCGCTGCACACCAGCGCAGCGACATCGGGCGACAACGGTGCCGCGACTTCGGCGTCCAGCCCAACACCCAGGAAGGCATCGCCTCGCCCCACTGCTGCGGCGCACCACGTGTCCGTGTGCGCAACGCTGCCGACGACGCCTTCAGGCCAGGCGGGAGCGCGGCTGGGCAAGACGGGCAGCGGCTGGGGCGCGACACCGAGCGCCCACATCGCCTGGCGCGCATAGAACCGGCCCGCCGCGAACTCGCGCCGGCGCTTGTCCCGCGCGCCGGCGACGGCGGCAGCCTCGGCGGCGTAGGGCAGCGTCGCGTCCATCGGAATCACGCCGCCGGAACAAGACAAGCCCCGCGGCGCCAGCGCGCGCAAGGTCATCAACGGTTCAGCCCACGGCACAGACTGCGGGCGCCAGGTCACGGTTGATGCGAGCCAGCACGGCCGCGCGCTCGGGTATCAGGAAGAAGTGCCCGCCGTCGAACCAGGCCACCTGGCAGTCCTGCGAACTCTCTTCGGCCCAGCCTGACACCTGCTCAGGCCGATCGATGCGGTCCTGGCGGCCGGCCAGCACCGTCAGCGGCATGGGCAGCGGTGGCGCCTCGCTGTACCGGTAGTCGTCCACCAGACCAAAATCAGCACGGATCATGGGCAGCAGCAGATCCATCAGCTCGCGATGCGCCAGCACCTCCTGCGGCGTGCCGTCGTAGTGCCTCAGTTCGGCGATCAGCCGGTCGTCGCTCAAGCGGCTCAGACCCTCGGGCGGGCTGCGATACCGGGGCGCCTGGCAACCCGAGACGAACAACCGCACCGGCAACGGCAAGCCACGGGCCTGCAGCCGCCGGCTCACTTCAAAGGCGACCAGGGCTCCAAGGCTGTGTCCGAAGAATGCGAAGGGTTGGGAGCCGCCCTGCTGGATGGCGTCACACACTGCATTCACGAGCACCGGCAGGGAGACCATCGGCGGCTCGGCAAAGCGTGCGCCCCGGCCCGGCAACTGCACAGCATGCAGTGAGATGCCAGGATCCAACCCCGCTTGCCAATCACGGAACGTGGCTGCGCTACCACCAGCGAACGGAAAGGCGAACACACGCAGGGCGCGCTTCGCACCGACCGGGGGCAGGAACCAAGGAATCGAAGTGTTATCTTGCATGGGGCGTCATGGCCGCACCACGCTCAAAAAAAGCGCGGGTTCGGGCAAGCGGTATTGTGTCGAAGTGACCCAAGCATTTGTTACTGTGACCGGGCAGGCAACATCTGGTCCGGCAGGGGAATGCACCCGCTTTGGCTGAATGCGGCGATCCTGGCTGGCACCGCATTCAGCAACTTCAAGAGCCCCGCCCACTCGGAATATGTCACTGTCGGCATTCATGCACTGGGGAGCTAGGCCCTGGAACGAGGGTGGCATCCGCTTCTATCAACGCCTCGGCGTATCCATGAAGCTCAAGGTGATCCGCATTGAAGAAATCGAGACAAGCTGAGCGTTAGTCTTTCGGCGATTCGGCCCCGAGCTAGGGGCGCAGGAGAAGTCGTGAGACGGAGTCGTTTTTCGGTGGAGCAGATCGTGGCGGTGCTCAAGCAGGTTGAGCTCGGCATGGCGGTAGCGGATGCGTGCAGCAAGATGGGCATCAGCGAGCAGACCTTCTACCGCTGGAAGAAGCAGTACGGGAGCCTGGAGCCCGACCAGGCGCGCGAGCTCAAACAGCTGCAGGAAGAGAACGCGCGGCTCAAGAAGCTCGTGGCGGACCTGAGCCTGGACAAGGCGATCCTTCAGGACATTGCCGCAAAAAAATGGTCCGGCCCGCGCTGAGGGTGCAGGCCCTGGACTATGTCCGGGGCCACTACGGCATCAATCTGCGTCGGGCCTGCCAACTGGTTCAGGTGTCGCGAAGCACGCCCTACGTAAGCGAACGGCAATGTCATGTTGACGGTGCCCAACTCCATGCGTTCAGTGGCGCGGTGGAGCTTGCATCAGCCTCACCGTCTCGGCTCATCAAGTCGAGAGTCAGTCTGTCGACGCAGTCGCCGTACAACAATAGGCACGATGCCAAGAGGCACTGTGACCAGCAGAAGGGATGCAGTGAAGGCGCCCAGCGCATTGAGTGCCAATCGCCATGACTCAAGGTGACGGTACTCGCTGTCGAACCCCCAGCTGGCTATCGCAACTATCGCCCCAAGTAGAAACCCAACGGCTAGCGGGCCTACCAAGGTCTGTTTCTCCGATGCGGTCAGCTTCTGCATTGATCTAGCCTAACTGATAGCGGTCTTGAGGCAAGGCCGCAACTTAACTGGAACCCGGGCGTTCAGCACCGATCCAGCGATGCGGCAGCAGCTCGTCGATGTTCCTGGCCCACTGCGTCGGCAACCGCTGCAGGACGTCCTTTAGATAGGCATACGGGTCATGCCCGTTGAGCTTGGCTGACTGGATCAAGCTCATGATGGCTGCAGCTCGTTGCCCTGCGAGCAGGGTCCCAGCGAAGAGCCAATTCTTGCGTCCCGTGGCCCATGGCCTGATCTGCTGTTCGTCGAAATTGTTGTCGATGGGCAAGGCGGGGTCGCCGAGATAGCGTGTGAGCGCCGCCCAGCGGTGCAGGCTGTAGTCCATGGCCTTGGCGGTCGCCGAGCCATCCGGCACCTTGGGCCGGTACTCGAGCAACCACCTGTGCAGGGCCTGAGCCACCGGCGCCGCGCGCGTTCGTCGCTCTCGCAGCCGATCCTCGGCTGGCAGGTCCTTCACTTCCCGCTCGATGCCGTAGAGCTGCCCGATGAGCTCGATGGCGGTGGCCGCCAGGGTGCTCTTGTTGGCCAGGTGCAGTTCCACGAACTTGCGGCGCGCGTGGGCCATGCAGCCCACTTCGGTGATGGCGCCGTCGAGGAACAACGCCTTGTAGCCCGAGTAGTCGTCACACACGAGGCTGCCCTTCCAGGCGCTGTCGGTGCCGTGACCGAGGAAGGTCCGTGGATGCTGGCCCGAACGGCTCTCGGTGAAGTCGTAGACCACGGCGCGCATGGTGTCGAAGGCGCCGCCGGCGTAGGCCCAGAGATAGGCGCGATGCGTCTTGCCGGTGCCGGGCGCCAGCATGGCCACCGGCGTCTCGTCGGCGTGCAGCACCGGCAGGCGCAGCAGGTCGGCCTTCATGGCGTCGACCAACGGCTGCAGGCGCACACCGCACACACCCACCCAGGCCGCCAGCGTCGAGCGTGGGATGGCCAGGCCGGCGCGCTCGAAGATCGCTTCCTGGCGGTAGAGCGGCAGGTGGTCCGAGTGCTTGGCGACTAGCACATGGGCGAGCAGGCCGGACGTGGGCAAGCCCTTGTCGATGATCTCTGCCGGGACAGGTGCCTGGGTCAAGGTGCGGCACTTCGCGCAGGCCCACTTCCCGCGTACATGGCGCTCCACCGTGAAGCTGCCCGGCGTGTAGTCCAGCTTCTCGCTGACGTCCTCGCCGATGCGTGTCATCTGGCAACCGCAGAGGCAGGTCGTGTCGCTGGGCTCGTGGTGCCGCTCCACACGCGGCAGATGGGCCGGCAGTGCGGCGCGCTTGGGTCGCTCGGGCGCGGGTTCGTTGTCCTTGCGCTTGGCGGCCATCAGCTCGGCCAGCTGCGCTTCCAGCGCGGCGAGGTCAGTATCGACCGCCTCGTCGAAGAGCGCCTTCTGCTCGGCGTCTAGCTGCTCGCTCTTCTTGCCGAACTTCACGCGGCGCAACTGCGCCATCTCGAAGGTGAGCTTCTCGATCTTGGCGTCGCGCCACTCGATCTCGTGACGGTCGTGCGCCTGGCGGTCCAAGAGCGCCCGCACCTTGGCGCCGATGTGTCCGAGCCCCGCGGCTTCCAGCGAGGCGATGTCTTCGGCACTGAGGGGCGCGGCGACTGCCATGACGGCAGTGTGGAGCGCGAGACGGGCATGCGCATCGGCGCGAGCACCGATTGCGTCACAGCAACCGGATCACGCCGTCGTCTTCCACGCGCTGCCACGGCAGGCCCAGGACCAGGGCCTGCAACTGGGGCTGGGTCAGCGGCATCTGCTCCAACGTGACTTCGCGAGGCCACACAAAGCGGCCTTGGTGCAGGCGCCGCGCCGCCAGCCACACGCCGATGCCGTCATGCACGAGCACCTTCATGCGCGTGGCGCGGCGATTGGCGAACAGGTAGGCATGGTGCGGCTTGGCGCCGCCGAAGACTTGAACGACGCGAGCCAGTGCGGTCTCGGTGCCAGCGCGCATGTCCAGTGGAGCCGTCGCAAGCCAAACGGCGTCGATACGGATCAACGCAGCAGCTCGCGCATCCAGGCCGCGCACGCATCGGCCGCGCTTGCCGGCCACGTCACCGCGATGGTGGTCGAGCCGCGGCGGACCTCGATGCGGATCGGCTCAGCGCTCGACGCAGGCGGCGCAGACGGCGCCGGCATAGGCAGCTCGATAAAGGCAGCGGGCTTGTCGCTGACGGCCAGCGCAGCAACAGGTGGCCGGGCCTTCTCGTGGACCCAGCGCCGCAGCAGGTTGGCGTTGATGCCGTGTGCCATCGCCACAGCGGCCATCGAGACGCCCGGCTGCTGCGAGGCTTGCACTGCCTGCGCCTTGAACTCGGCGCTGTGAAGTCGCCGCCGGCGGCCTGGCGCTGCTTGGTCCATAGTGCGTACGTACCCATCAAGTGGCTGATGGATACGAGCATCCTAGGCACGGCTCAGCGGATCAACATGACTTGCCAAGACGCTTACCGCCCTACTACGAACGTCGCAAGGATCCGCGGCCGGAGTTGCGACGACGCATGCGGGAGTTGGCCAACACGCGCGTGCGCTGGGGCTACCGGCGGCTGCACGTGCTGCTGCGCCGCGAGGGCTGGCAGCTCGGGCGAAGCCAGTGCTACCGCATCTACGGTGAGGAGCAACTGCAGTTGCGCTCCAAGCTACCCAAGAAGCGCAAGATGGTCGTGCAGCGCCGACAGCGCACATTGCCCACCGCGCCGGGCCAGGCCTGGTCGATGGACTTCGTGGCCGAGGAGTTCAGCCATGGCGGCAAGTTCCGCATCCTGACCGTGGTCGACGTCTTCACGCGTGAGGCGCTGGCGGTTCACGCGGGGCATCGACTCAAGGGCGAGCATGTCGTCGATGTGCTCAACCGGCTGGCCCGCCACCGCGGCGCACCGATGGCCATCTTCGTGGACAACGGCAGTGAGTTCACGGGGCGATTGATGGACATGTGGGCGTACCACCACGGCGTGCGGCTGGACTTCAGCAGGCCTGGCAAGCCCACGGACACCAGCTTCGTCGAGACCTTCAACGGCTCGCTTCGGGACGAGTGTTTGAACGTCAACTGGTTCGCCTCGCTGGCCGAGGCGCAGGGGCTCCTGGAGGCTTGGCGACGGGACTACAACGAGAGTCGGCCTCACAGTGCTCTCAATGACCTGACGCCGGCCGAATATGCCCGTAGGATCAAGGAGATGGGGCCTGCCTAGTGGCCCCGAGACCAGCCGGGACTAGCGCTTCGGGTGGCTCGAAGAATCCAAGCGGATCACCTGGAGTTGGGCATCGTCAACATGATATGCCCGTCTGCTTACTTCGCATTAGCGGCCTAACCTGTGCAGGTTCTGCTGGGTCAATACATTACAGCCGTTCAAGGTGAGTTGGCCGGACGGATACAGCACGCGTTGATGGACGCAGAGATCATGTGCTGGACGGCCAAGCGCAAGCCGGCGCTGGTGCTGCAGATCTTCCTGGGCAAGACCAGCGTGTGGGAGGCGAGCTGAAGGTATGACCTGCCGCCGTTGGAGATCGAGATCTGGATGGAAGACGTCCGTCGGGGCATAGAGAACGCCCTGCAGGCTAACCCGCAGGACGTGCGCGAACAGTAGGAGCGCGCCAGCTCAAGGAACTGCAGGAGGCCTACGGCGAAGCGATGCTGGCTTTATCGCTGCTCTCACCGGTCAGCGACGTTGGTCCAGACAGACTATGGCGCATCTCGGTTGACGGAAAGCTCGTATAGGCCGCGTGTCCACCAATTGAATTTGCGCGGCGGAGTCAGCCGATACTTCGGGAGGTATTGTATTGTTCCCGTGGAAGCCTCGAACGCACGTGCGGCTAGTCGCTCCATCTGGGCCAGCCGTGTCTTTGCGTCCGCGGTCGGGAGTCCGAGTGCCTGCTTAGCCTTGATGGCAAAAGCGATGAAACCTGCCATGTCAAGCGCATGATCCATGTCAGCTTCGGTGGGTGTCGCGTCTCCGATCAAGGTGCCTCCGGCCAGATTGGCCGGAAATGTGAATTCTTTCCATTCATTGGAGATATCGCTGCCCGGATAGAACCCTCTGTTGGTGGGCGTGTTCAACCAGTCGAAATAATCGCTGGCCTGGCGATGTATCTGGTTTGCTGCAGATGGCTTTTGCAGCGCGTATAGACGAGCGGACTGGAAGTACAGGGCGCTCATCCACGGGCTCGATACCAAGTCCGTCGGCTGCGATCCATCAGGTCTGCCACCTTCATGTAGGGTGTAGCTCACGAGCGGCGCCTTCCGTCCCGCACAGACCGTGTCCCATTGATTTACCATCGCCTGGCCGCGTTCTAGCGAAGCTGGGTCTTTCGTCGCGGCTTGGTACTTGACTGCGGCATCCAGGGCAACCCACAGCTCTCGTTCATTCCACAGGTGCCCCGAGGTAAGTACCGGTGTGCTCGGAAATCCTGCCACCGTGGCGTTATATGCGGCGAGCTGTTTTGCCGCAGTGCTGCCCGTGACATGCACGTAGCTGTACTTGGTGTCCGGCTCACCCTGCTTGTTCAAGAAGATGCCATCGGCGCTCAGGCGAGACTCGTAGTAGTACAAGTCGACTGCTGCCTTCGCATCCCAGCGAACGTCATGGGTCATTTCAGCGAGCATTCGCCAGGCTTCGGCACGGTCATAAAGCCACGGGTCGTAGGTCGTGTCGGTGTATGCCCATCGCCCTTGCGCCTCGGTGAACTGGTCCGTCACAACATGGCCGCCAAAGTTCCATTTGAAGTCTGCCGTTTCAGCAAAGTTGAGCAGTTGAGAGAGGAGCGAGTCTTTCGGAGGATCGATTGGAGCCGGCGGCGTTCCGCTGCTGCCACCTCCACCGCACGCCCCGACCAGCATCATTGCAAGACAAGCCATCAGCGAGCGTGTCCGAGAGGTGCGAAGCAGCGAAAGTGAAGTGATGTTCATGTGTTCTCCATGGTGTTGTTAGGTCAATGCACTGCTAGGCCATGCAAAGGAATCAACTGGCGCTCTTGCATGGCGGCCAGGTGCAAAGGCACCACATCACGGTAGTACAAGCCGCTCGTGCCAATGGGGCGGGAGAGATAGGCGTTCAGCAGTTCCTTGGCTTCCTCGTGCTGCCCATGCCGCAGCATCAAGAGCAGCTCGGCATACCGTGCAGCGGAGCAATTCGTGTCGAGCCGGAGAGCGCGTTTGATCTCCCCACGCGCCTGCACCTCGTGTCCTTGGAGGACATGGATGACGGCAATCGCCCCTCGCGTCTCTGCGAATGTCCGATCCAGCTGCAGCGCCTGATCGAAGGCTTGCGCGGCCGCATCAACCTCACGAGTCATGAGTAGGAGCCAACCGTGGGTATGCCACGCGCCGATGTGCTGAGGTAGATGGCGAAGCGCGTTGGCGATGGCCAGCTTCGCTGCCTCCAAGCGAAAGCACTCCGTCTCGACCAGTGCGAGGCACATCCAGCCACGCCCGCAGTTGGCGTCGACCGTGAGCAGAACTTCCAGCGCGGCCCGAGCGCGCGCGTAGTCCTGCATCATGCTATGGGCCGATGCCGAAGCCAGCAAGGCTTCAGGCTGCCGGGGATCAAGCTCCAGCGCGTGAGCTGCATTTTGCAACGCCAGTTCGACATTGCCCAGATCAACCCAGGCGAGAGCCATCACACCGAGGGTCTCGGCGTCAGATGGGTCTCGTCGCAGGCGGGCCATGCAGTCTGAGATTGCCTCCTCCATCCGCCCGAGGTGATGTAGGCATCGCGCGCGGAGTGTCCAAGCTGCTGGGAGGGCGGTGAACCAGGAGGAGTCACAGAGATGCTCAAGCGATTGGGCGTATTGCGCCTCTAAAAACAGGGCTGTGGACAGATTGAGTCGGATGTCTGGGTCGCTCGGGGCGGCGTCCAGCGCGAGAGAGAACTGTTCTATCGCCAGTCCGTACTGTTTTGACTGAAGATGGATCACGCCCGAGAGGGCGCGCAACGCCGGCGAGTCAGGCGAGCCAGTCAGTCCATGCTCCACAAGTTGCCGCGCGGTGGCCCATTGTTCAGCTTGACAGGCACTGCAGATCGCCTCGATTCGCAATGCAAGGTTTGAAGGGTCCTGCTCTAGGTGGCAAGCCAGGCGGTCAAAAGGGATTGAAATTTCCATGATTTTGGTTTCCGCTGGTGCGGCCAAAGCCGTTGTGGGTTATCAGACGAAAAGTCGACCTATTTACTATTGGGCCGATCGCGTCCGCGCTTGATCGGCGGTGATCAGATACGCGTTGACGTCGTCGCCCTGGAGGCCTTCTGGGAGCGCCATCTTTGCAAATAGCCTGCGCGTATTGCCGATTGATTCTTTATATTCGTTGGCATATTTGATTACGAGTTGGCCAGGCACGAACCCAATGCCTGCGGTAGCGGTATTCGAGGCGATGGCTCTCGCGCCGAGTAGGTACGGTCCTGCCCCGCCAGCAGCCAATGCAGTCGTAAACGTAAATATGCTTGCCGCCAAGGCGAGCTTCTTCTCCTCATCTGAGGTCAGCGAATCGGCGGCGGCACCCATGGCGCCCATGAAGTAGGCTAGCGATTGCACGCCTTTGCGATAGATTCTTCCAAATTCATCCGGTCCCGTCTCGGTAAAATGCCCCTGAAGCTTTACCGTTGACTGGGCCAGCGACTGAATACTGAGGGCGTCACCTTGATTGGCCTTCTCAAGAGGAACTCTCAGAACTGCGGACAATGCGCCCGAAAATCTATCTTTGTTATAGATTTTGCTGATGAGATCGTAGGTGTCCTTATTGAGCATCTCGTATAATCTTTGCCCCAGGCCCTCCGCATGATCGGCCGAAACTGTTCCTTGCGCCAAATGAGGGAAGCCTACATCTCCACTGAATGTTGCAAGAATATTTCCTCCCTGAACGAATGCCCGCGCTCTGAAGTCTAGGCTCCCAATCTTGTCAATGACGTCTAGCAACCTTTCGGCGTTGCTGGTGTCATGTGTTATCTCCGAGCTGGAGTAACTCACTATCCTCATGCTGGTGCTGATGCCAGAGGCAATTACGGCGTTCAGTGCATCGTCGTTCATCAGTTGTGCTGCTTGTTCCAGCCGCTGCGGGTCATCCTGCAAGCTAATTAGTTGCTGGCGAATAGTGCCGGCGAAGACATCATTTACGTGCGTCTGACCTTCCGCATCCACGGAGAAAAGAAGCTCGAGGTTGTTCTTGATTGCGCCGACCGTCGTGTCAGTTGAAGATGGCTTTTTACCTGTTGCTGACGTCGCGCTAGGCACGTATTGCTTGTCGGCAAATGATTGGTTCGGTTTCCCCCCCTCTCCCCCTCTCCCCCTCCCCCCTTCCCCCCCTCTTCCTGTCGCTCTCGCCACGTTAGGGGAATGCCAGCCAAGTCCAACATTTCTAAAATGTTGGTTGCTCCTAGTTCGTAACTTAGGCTAAAGCCTAAAATATCGAACTCTGTTAGCGATCGCTTTGACTCTACCGCAAAAAGAGGTGTATTTGTTTCCCGTAGTTTTGCCGCCAAGTCTGGTCCTGGTAGATAAGCGCGATCGCACAACTGGCGTGGTTGGGCATTCAATATGTTATAGAGGATGATATGCCCTAAATTAGATGCACCGACTTCGTATACTTCTGGATAAGTTAATACCCAGCGTATTGCTGCCGACTCCCAGGGTTTATGTACTGCTAAGAGCTCGTTACCTAAGTAACGAGCTGGCTTTAGAATATCCGATGTGATTAATTTTTCTACTGCAACAGTCACGCTCGCTATCTTCTAGCTATTTTAATTACAGCTACTCACCTCCTACCTTAGCATTGATTAGGCGTCCTCTCCAGTTCTGATTTTTTTCTTTGCAAAACTTTTTTAGGCGTACACCAGCGTAGCTTCTCCCAGAGGGAGGCTAGCGGCTTCAAATGCTACTTTCCCTTCAAATATCTCAAATACCTTATCCAGTTGAGTCAGTTCAAATATAATTTTCAGCGAGGGAGAAACAGAGCAAAGGCTGAAGCGCTGTCCTAATTTCTGAGCCATTTTCAGGGCAGACACCAATGCCATCAAGCTAGCGCTGTCTAACGACTCTACTTGCTCTAGATCTACTACCAAGTAGGTATTGGCACAAGATGCCAATGCTGTTGTCAAGTCTCTCTCAAATTCTAAGGCATTTGTGGCATTCAGGCTACCCTGGGGACGAATCACTGTAATTTTCGTGTAATTTAATACTGCTTCCATATTTACATCCTCTTAAAGTTGACAATGAACTTTAACCCTCAGATGTATTTGACCATAATCTGTTTTGTCTCGCATCGACCATTGTTCGTATCCCTCTTTGCGGAATCTTTATTGCTGTGGTGTCTATGTTTAAAGATTGTCACAGTTCTTAGAAAATCTGTATTCAATTATACATTTTTTTTGGTATAGTCAAGAGACGCTCAAAAGTAGACCCCAAAATCCACACCATTAACCCCTTGCGAACTAGACAAACCTTAGTTATTCTATGACTTTAGCTGAATCTATGCCAGTGTGAGCAGCTATATAAATATTCTCACTTTCACCTTCTTTGCTCTTAGGCTACCCTGCGGTAGAGAGAACCATGGGATCATTAATCGTGATCTAAATCACACATGGTTTGTGATTTAGATCACGTTTTCTACCAAGCTTCCGCCTGGATAATTAGTATTTAAATATAGTTGGCTTATTTCTTATGAAAACTAGGTACGCTATTCGTCAATTGGTAGAAAAAGCTCTTGATATAAAAAAATTAACTCCTGAAATAGAAAATGAAATCAACTCAGAACTGACCGAAATGGGTTATATTTCTGATGTGGACTACGAAGCTTTAGAGCTATTAATGGCAGAAATGGATGCAGGGCGAATTCAGTTAGTTCCTAGCCTTGGATATTAATCCTGATTGCTGAGAATTGGGGATTATCTCCAAATTTTCACTCAAAAAACCTGGCTGAAATCAGAATTTAACTGAGTGTCCGAATAAATACGGTGGTGCACTAATTTTCTAGACACTTCACCCTGCATCTACTTAGTATTAAAAATTTTCAGTAAATCAGCAGAAATAAACACAACATAGTGGGGAGTGGGGGCGCGATCGTAAAGCAATTATTCACTGCTCAGCAAAAAGCTTATAATATAACTCTTTTTAATTTTGAATTCTAAGGAAGCGCTACTAGTATTTGCGTTCAGTTGTTATAAAATAAGTTAATAACTGTTAAGCAACCGCTAAGCAGAAACTGTTGTAGTAAATCAACGAGAAAAAAGTAAACAGCCGTGTCAGTCGAAATCCTTGAGAAGCGTTCCACATCCCGTAAGCTAGCGCCTCCCTATCGCGTTTTGCTCCATAACGACAGTCAAAACTCCATGGAGTATGTGGTGGAGGTTTTATTAACCACAGTTCCGAGCCTTACCCAGCCCCAAGCTGTTAGCATCATGATGGAAGCCCATACTAACGGCATAGCTTTAGTTATTACTTGTGCTCAGGAACATGCGGAGTTCTATTGCGAAACCTTAAAAAATCATGGTTTGACCAGCACAATTGAACCAGACCAATAACAAACAACAGGCAATAGGTTGTTAAAAATCAAACTTCTCCGTCTAGCCCAGTACCCTGCCCCCGTCAGGCTGGGCTACTTTGTGTTAACTTTATTGGTAATATGGCTACCCTTTGCGACACCGATTTACTTACTCGTCAAGGATGCCAACTTAGTTAGTATATTGACAATGGTGTTGCTGTATGCTACGTTTATAGTCTTACTGAGGCTATGGGGCAAGTACGTCTACAACCAACCCCAGGTACTGCTGCACTATGGTTTACAAAGAACGCGGCAAAACGGTGTAGATTTGCTACGTGGGTTGGCCATTGGCACAATGAGCGTTCTGATACTCTTTGGGTTAGAGGGAGCGTTAGGTTGGCTAGTATGGCAACAACCGCAATCCCATAATTTTTTGGGCAGAGTGATTTTAGAAGGTTTAATAGTAGGCTTAGGCGTGGGGTTTGCCGAGGAATTGTTATTCCGTGGGTGGTTGCTGGATGAGTTGCAGCGGGATTTTAGCCTCCAGATTGCACTTTGGGTAGATGCCTTTTTATTTGCGATCTCACACTTTATCAAGCCTTTAGAGGCGATTATTCATACACTACCTCAATTTCCCGCTTTATTACTACTAGGGTTAACGCAGGTATGGGGAAAGCGTTGGCGGAGGGGACGCCTTGGCTTACCCATTGGTTTGCATGGTGGTTTGACTTGGGGATACTATATTATCAATGTTGGAGAATTAACGAAATATTCTGGTCAGGTTCCCGATTGGGTAACTGGTGTGAATAAGAATCCTCTGGCTGGAGTAATGGGGTTGGTGTTTTTGAGTGGGTTGGCGTTGTGGATGAAGGGGCGCAAGTAATTTGGGATTTTGAACCGCAGATGAACGCGGATAAACGCGGATAAATATTTATTTTATCTGCGTGCATCTGCGTCCCGAAGTTCTGATCGCTGTCTTGCCGGCGCTCAGACTTCTCTCCATCTGCGGTTGCAATTGTTAACAGTCTAGGTTAGGAAACCTTCTGAACCACTGTACCAACCAAACAAGCCCTATCCAAATTAACCCCACTCAAATTCGCACCGTCTAATTCAGCACATAGTAAATTTGCCCTTGTCAAATTCGCCCCTGCAAGATTCGCCCCTCGCAAGTCCGCTTCTTCCAAATTTGCCTCACTTAACAACGCCCCTTGCAAATCCGCACGACTTAAATCTGCGCCTTTGAGATTTGCTCCCGTCAGGTTCACACCGCGCAAGTCAGAACCTCGGAAGTCAGCACCTTGTAAATTGACATTCATCAAATTAGCACCACTTAAAAAAGCACCTGCAAAAGAGACATCGCTGAGTGTTGCTCCCATTAAGTTAGCACCCCGCAAATTGCTACCCCGCAAGTCAGCGCCTGTTAGATCTGCTTGCATCAAGTTCGCTCCCATCAGGTTTGCCCGCAAGTCAGTTTTAACAAGGTTCGCACCCATTAAGTTCGCACCTTCTAAACGCCCACCTTCCAATTTAGAACCAGTAAAATTTGTACCCACAAGGGTAGCACCAGCAAGATTGAGGTGGCTTAAATCAACGTTTGATAAATCCTCGTCTTCTAAATCTACTCCTGGCAGTTGTTTGAGATTTCCTGTTTTAACGGCTTCAATATCCATGAAATTTCTTTTTCTTGTTCTTTGCGTCTAGCCTACGGCAAGGCCTAAAGGCGATGGCGGTTTGTTAAAATATATTATTAACCACTTTTTGGGAAGCACCCCGAAGGGAGTTCGTAGTGAGGACTAAAGTACTCAAGAATATGAGGACTGAAGTCCTCACTACGAACAAATGAACACGAAGAAGCCACAAAAAGTTATATTGTACGTAAGTTATAATTTATACTTACTCCGGTCTTGGTTTCGCTATCTAGGTTGTTATCCAGTAACCAAATGCTAGCGCTAACTTTGGGTTCGTTCAGGGGTAAGTCAAGTCCCTGCTGCAAACCCATAACTAACAAAGCGAGGGTATCTACAAGTTTAGGGTCAAATTGACGCGATTGTTGTTGTTTTGACTCGAACAAGGCTTGAGCCAATATTTCTTTGTGATTCAATAGAGAAGTTTTTTTCTGATTTACCCGCCATTGAAAGTCTGCTGCTAACGCCAAAATTCTCGACTCTAGGGGAATTTCGTCCCCTGCTAACCCTGCTGGTTCTCCCGTACCATCCCACCACTCGGTTTGATGGGTGATAATTTGTGCTACCGCCCTTAACCGTGGCATTGTTCGTAACACCTGTGCTCCTGGTATTAAGGGACAAGTCAAGGGACAACTGGGTGCATCTTCCTGATAGTGGGTGGAACTACCAGAAGGCATAACACTTTCTGCCCTTTGTAACGGATCAATGCGATGTAATAAACCTGCAAGCCGTAGGCGCTTAATTTGCCATGCGGGAAGATCTAAAAGCTGCCCTATTGTTTCGGAGAGTGCCATGACTTCTGCCGCCGCCATTGGATTGGTAAGATCGGCAGCATCGATTATTTGCGCCATCCGTAAAAATGCCTGGATTTCGTTAGAAACTAAGTTGGTATCTAGGGCTTGTTGGGTAGTGGCTGTGGGGACATGTATGTTGACCTGTCCAGTTTGGAGATAATCCACTACACGGGAGACGACTTTCCCCAAGTGTTCTGGTGTGGCAAAACTGGGCTGAATTTCCTGTTTGTAGGTCATTAGCTTTTTCGCCAGTTCTGGGTTGTAGCGTTCGATGTGGGCGATCGCTAACAGGGCTGTTTCTTGCACTAACTCTGGCTCAAATGTCCATAAGCCATAAAATTTCCGCTCCATGTCCGATGCGGGCAGTCCACCAGAGCCATAATCCGCTTCTGATAGCTCTTGACAAATTACCATTGCTGTGTACTTTGGAGACAGAATAATCAAGTGCCATTCCTGGGCCACTGGATCGGCTGGTTCTAATGCCACTACCTCTACATTGGGCAGTTGGCTTGTGGGATGTTCTACAAACCTAGCATCGGGAGCAGCCATGATAGCAATTTGGTGCGATCGCTTGGCTATGTCTGCATAGCGTTCTGCTTCTTGTAAATACCATTTCCCCCGCTGGAAGGCTGTGATGACTATGGCTGTACTGTCTTCCGTTAGGATATGGTCTTCTAGGGAATGGCACAGGGAAACCAGGGTGTTTTTGTAGTAGACACCGAATCTAATTGGTCTAGTGCTGTGGTGATGGGCTGTTTGCAGCTGTTGGAGAATTGAGCCTTCTAACATGGATTTTGGTTAAACGAACCGCCTTAGACATTTAGGGAAGGATGTAGGCTAGACGCCAAGTAGGGAGGGTATTGCCCTATGAAACACGGACTAATTGTTTTTCTTTGATTTCAATTGGTGCGGATAGTGCTTGTTCTAAGTCCGCACAACCGAGTTTTTCTTCTAAGATTTTCATGACTTCGCGTCCGAAGTCCACCGGGTTTTGCCGCCATGCTTGTAAGCAAACTTGGCCAAAGAAAGAACCAAGGGGTTCGGGATTCCACAGTAATTTTTTGGCATTCCACGGCATCAAATTCATGGGATTGTACCCAGGATCAACAATGCCTTCTTTGAAGGCATATTCTTCTAGATGGGTATGGGGTTGTAGTCCAATAAAGAAGATGGCTGGTTCGACTTTATAAGTGCCAAAGATGCGTTCTAGTTCCCGGTGATAGGCGATGGTTTGGCGAATGGTTTCTGGGCGTTCGTCAATGACGTTAAAGGAGTAGTTGACGGACACTAAATCGTTGAAACCTGCTGCTTTCAGGTCGCGACAGTTTTGTAAGACTGTTCGCAGGTTGTAGCCCATCCGCATTTTCCGCACCAGTTCCTGGGAACCACTGGTAATACCAATTTCAAAGTAGTTCATCCCAGTTTTTACCATCAAATCACACAACTCGGGTGTGAGGTTGTCGGCGCGGATGTATGCTGCCCAGTGGATATCTGTCATACCAGAATCGACGATTTTCTGCAATAGTTCTACAGCATCATCGATAAATTTTCGGGCTGGGATGAATTGGGCATCGGTAAACCAGAAGTTGCGAATGCCGCGATCGTAAAGTTGGCGCATTTCGGCAACAACTTCTTCGGCTGGGTTAATGCGTACCTGTTTGCCTTCGACAACGGTGTAAATGCAATAACAGCAGTTGTGGGGACAACCGCGTTTGGTTTGCACGCCTATGTAGAAGTCTTGCTCTTCTAAATAATAGCTAAATTCAGGCCAGATGCTTTGGATATAGTCGTAGTTACAAGCGGTTTTTTGGATTGGAGTGGGTTGTTCGTGGATCAGGCGATCGCGTGGTTGAGTTTCTCCCACCACATAACACCGTTCGTCACTAAAGTCTCTTCCTGTTAAGAGTTTTTCCAGCAGTGTTTCGCCTTCACCCACAGAAATTATTGTACCTTTGGGCAAGCTTTTCCCTAACTGTTCGTAAAACACGCTGACTGCACCACCACCTACCACTAGACGGGGGTGTGGATTATATTTCCGCGCCCGGTTGAATCCGCGTTTGATTAATCCCAAATTGCGCCACAGTTCTGTAAAGTAACCTATGAGGACGCGCAAGCCCCCCAATGCGCCATGTAATTTCTTTAGGGGATTTTTAGCATAAAAGATTTCAAAGGAGTATTGCAGGGGGTTGCCGCCGCGTCCCCCTACTGGCGCATAAATTTGGATGTCCCGCCAAGAAAAGACGAGCAGTGTTGGTTTATATTCATCTATACAGCGATCCAGTTCCCTAGCGTAATCTAAAGGTGGTACAGTCCCCAGATCGAATATCCGCTGTTCTATGGTGGGGAACAGCTTGTGGACATGATCGCTAAGATAGACAACCCCAATAGGAAAGATAGGGTTACAAGGAAGGCGAACGTAGAGAATTCGGTTTTCGATAATTGGTGTTTTAACTTCCATCTTGCCGTTCCTTTGGAGAAAATTAGAGCAAAATCTCGTCTTAAAGTTTTTTTGATTTCCTCTGTTACAATCGTACTTGACATTTAAACAGATTATTGTTAAACCTTTATTTTCTGTTAGCATCTGCAAAAGTAGCAAAAATCCCTTCGCACGCTAGATGCCTAATTAAATAGGTATAAAAAATCAAGTTAACTAGTTACGGTCGTGATAAGTCGTGTGTCATCAGGAGCCACTGCGTTGGTGTTAGCGTAGCGGTAGCGACGTAGGAGCGTCGGCAGTTCCTCATGGGGGAAACCCCATGAGGAACTGCCGTGCATGGTTCCCCGGCTTGAAGCATGTGGCGTTCATTGGTAAGATTTTTAGGTGTATTTACTTTTGGTAACATAATTATTTTCGTTTCCTCTTACCTAGTTAGTTATGACATTGGTTGATCCCTAGTCTTACGATAACATTCAGTGATTCATCAAGCCATAAGCCATATATTGGTTGTGGGATCAAGGAAACTGACTGATTTATATATGCCAAAAGGAAGATATAGCTTTTTTCAGCAGGCTACTCAATATAGCCTTCCATTTGAGATATGAACAGAGGGGACTTTGAAGACTTGGGGGACTTTGAGGACGAGTGAGAGGTGTTTATAAATCCTCCACGGATTCCTATATAAGAAGAATTTTTCATGGCTTATATAAATGCAAAAAAGGCATAGATTTTTACAAAATTTTCATATGGTAGCCATAACTGATACATAAAAATAAGATAAAAAAGTTCAGTTGGTAGTCGGAGTTACAGCACGTGGGGATCATTCAGTGTTAGTTTGGCAAGTGTAATATAAAATTGTGGCGTACAGATCCTCAGCAGTTATGGCTCAAATATTAGATTCTCTACCACCTGAGCAATCGGGTAAGATTCTCTGCTGCTACGTTAATGCCACGAGCAAAATACAGGTGGCTCGCATCTCGAATATTCCCAACTGGTACTTTGAACGGGTTGTTTTTCCAGGACAACGGCTTGTGTTTGAAGCCCCTAGAGTTGCTCATCTAGAGATTCACACTGGCATGATGGCAAGTGCAATTTTGTCGGATAATATTCCGTGCGATCGCCTTGCAGTCAGCGATATTGGCGGTTTCTATATGGGAAAAGACTTGGAACCAGTCAGAGACCATTTCAATAAAAAACCAGTTGTGCAGCAAATTAGTGCCAAAACCGGAGATTTTAGAAAACCTTTAACAGTCGGTGGTTTAGTATCCATTGATTAAAAAAACAATTTTGCTCAAAATATATAAGGGTTGCTGGAAAGAGCAACCCTTTTTTGTCATGGGTTATTCTCCCCCAGTCCCCAATACGGTCCGCTACCGCACCACCCGTCATAAATGAAAAAAACTCCTCTCCTACTCCCACTCCCCACTCCCCACTCCCTACTCCCTACTCCCTGAATATGAATCTACCTTCTTTTCTTTGGTTATGGAAAATAGCTGCGTGGTCTATGGGCTTGTCGCTACTAGCTTATTTGCTGTTAGCAATAACGGGTATTTGGATGTTTCGTGCTAGAATATCCCTGCAAAAACCTTCCTTTATCCCTCCATTTATAGGAGGACGTAGGGAGGTGCTTATGCTCCATTACATCATCGGCAGTTGTATAGTAAGCTTAGTGCTATTTTTGCTACTCATTGGCATTATTGGCACTTTAGGTCATTTTGGTTCATTGGGACACTCGCCACACTTATTTGCTGGGTTGACGGTAGTGGCGCTGGTTTTGCTTTCTGCTGGAAGTGCATTGCAAATTAGTGCCGAAAGACCTTGGGCTAGACCTATCCACATTGGTGCTAATATTGCCCTACTGATTGGCTTCACCTGGGTGTCGCTCACCGGCTGGAGTGTAGTACAAAAGTATTTACCTTGACCGAATAATTCGTAATTCGTAATTAAGCATTTCTTCAGAATTATCGCTCATCTGCCGCATAGCTGGTGGCAGTGTTATCATCCGGGAAAATTTTATTAAACAAAGGATAGGATCCCCGAATGTTAGCGCCGGATTTCTGACGTAGCATTCTGTCTATTCTTACTTCTTCTTGCAACGCTGCATCAACTCCATACTTTTCCGAGTAAATGACCAGGTATTGACTTAAACGTCGTGCGGCATTGTAGTCGTCATTATTTCTCCTAGCTTCAAAGAACATCTGAAGCGATGTTTCAGGATCGGGAACCTTGCTTGGTCGGGCAATAAGACCTTTGGCGATCGCTTGCTCCCAATGAGTTCTATAGGAGTTGTAGCTTTCAGCAATCAATACTGGCTTAGAGTCGGACACGGAAGTAGGAATTGCTACCGCAGTCCCAGCAACTACAGGAGCAAAGGATAGCAGTAATGTAAGACAGGCAGTTGAAAATTTTTTCATATTATTAGAATGCGATCGCGTAGTTTGATAATCAATTAAAGTGAACCGAAATTAGATGCAACCATCATCATGCAGAGCAAGCCTTGCATCTTCGCTTCCATGCCATGCCCAGTGCCAAGGTTCAAAAGACACATCTTGGGAATTATTTTCCTTAAATGACAAAGAAAAATTGAAGTTTTTAGCATTGTTTTGCAACCAAGTAAATGCTTTAGTACTTGCAAAAGATGGGTCTAAAGAATTTACGTCTATAGCCAACCCAGTGTGATGTTGGCTGTATCCTGGAGGAGCACTTACTTTAGCTCTTTGTTCTAAAGTCTGGCCTCTCTGTTTGGCAACTTCATAAAACAAATATTTTTGCTGATTTCTAGAACGAAATCCAGATAGAGGTGTCAAATTAATTCCATCTATTTGTGCAGCTTGTCTCATGTCTAAAAATGCTTTAGCTGCATCCTGATGAAGCATTTGACCATTTCCCACTGGTTTTAAAAAACTTGTAGACACCTCCTCATAAGGATAGTGGTTATATTTAGATACTTGCTTACACTGTCCCTGGCTAACGACAGAGCTAGGCAGAGTAACTAATTGCCTATCAGATGCTTCTACATAAAATCCAGTCAATATTATAAAAAACCAACTCATGAAAAGACATAGAATATATCTGATTTTCATAGATTATTCCCAAACACAAACCACCAAGTTAGTGTTCTGTCTTTTGTTTTTAAATGAAAAACATCATTCACCGAAAATCAGCGTATGCTTTTTCTAATCTAGATGAATTACAAAAAAGCCGCTTCTTCAAGTAAATACCAGACGAACACAAAATCAAATTAACTTTCTTTCTGCCACACCATCAACAGAATTTACACGGATCATTCTTTTCTGGTAAATTTACATAGAAAAAAGCTTGTCAAAATTTAAGATATTTTTAAATACAATAGACTTGGTGTTAGACTCAGATAAAATATTATCTGCGTTCATCTGCGGTTAAAAATCCCAAATACCAAATCCCAAATGACATCACAGAAAGTTTTTCACCTGTCGCCTTTGATTCGGATTACACTTTTGAGTCTATATGTAGCACTCACTGGACCATTACCTTTTTTGTCCCAGGTAACAGATGCGCCAGTACCGCCAGCATTGTTGTGGGTGGGTATTAGTATTGGTTTAGTTGCCTTGTATGCAGCGTTGAGTGAACGCGTGATTTTAGATGACCAAGGAATTCAGGTAGCTTATCCCAAGTGGATACCGCGATTTTTTCGGAAAGGTTGGTCGTTACCTTGGTCTTCTGTGAAAGAGTTAAAACCCCGTACCACCGGTCAAGGAGGGTTAGTTTACTACTTCCTCAGCAACGAAGGAAAAGCTTATTTACTACCAATGCGTGTAGCAGGTTTTGCCCGTTTGGTTAAACTAGTGGAAGAAAAGACGGGGATAGACACCACGGATGTCTACCCATTGGCGCAGCCGTGGATGTATTTTATTTTACTAGGGTTCACCTTGCTGCTGCTATTGATGGATGGATGGACAATGATAAATTATGAATTATGAATTATGAATTATGAATTAACAATTACCAACTAACTCCTAACTCCTAACTCCTAACTCCTAACTCCTAACTCCTAATTCCTATGCCTTCTCAAGCACAATTACGGTTGGAGCAAGTTAATTTATTTACAAAGCTGAAAACTCAGGGAAAGCAAAACTTGCAAGGATCTGCTATATTGCAGGATATTTCCTTTGAGGTATTGTTCGGCGATCGCATTGCCATTGTAGGACCATCTGGTGCTGGAAAAACTCACTTATTACGCCTTTTAAACCGCTTGAGTGAACCCAGTAGTGGCAAAATATATCTGGAAAATCAGGAGTATCGCCAAATTCCAGTTTTACAGCTACGCACCTCCTTGACACTGGTACCGCAAGAGTCGAAACTGTTGGGGATGACAGTGAAAGAAGCTTTGGCTTATCCGCTGGTTTTGCGTGGGTTACCTAAACAGACAATTCAGGAACGCGTGAGTCACTGGATGGAACAGTTGCACATTCCGAGTGATTGGTCAGGGCGGACGGAAGTGCAACTTTCAGCAGGACAGCGACAACTTGTGGCGATCGCTCGTGCTTTAGTTATCCAACCGAAAATTTTATTATTAGACGAACCAACTTCTGCTTTAGATGCCAGTATGGCTTTCCGTCTTTTGGATGTATTAACTCAACTGACTCAAAGTCATCAAACGACAATTCTGATGGTAAATCACCAGCTAGAACTAGCCCATTCGTTTTGTACACGGCTGTTACACTTACAGCAAGGTCGGTTAGTGGCAAATCAAAGCGCCTCACTTGTAGACTGGGTTAACTTAGAAGAAAGAATGGGGAATGGGGAATGGGGAGTGGGGAGTGGGGGAGTGGGGAGGGGGGGAGGGGGGGAGTGGGGGAGTGGGGAGTGGGGAGTGGGGAATGGGAGAGTGAGGGAGTGAGGGAGTGAGGGAGTGGAAGTTCTAAATTAAAAGCTTCTTCATAACTCATAACTCATAACTCATAAATTATTAGTTTTAAGTCCCCACTCCCCACTCCCCACTCCCCATTCCCATTCCCCACTCCCCACTCCCCACTCCCCATTCCCCACACCCCACTTTTCAACGCTGACCACTAAGTGTTGAACTTTGATTGCTAAATCTTTCTTTGGGAGCTAACTTTGTTTGTGACTGGGAAATATTGGTATTTAAAATTTCTATGTTAAATCTGTATCCCACATTGCGGATGGTTTGAATCAAACTGGGTTGCCTAGGATCAAGTTCAACTTTTTTTCTCAACGATAAAACGTGAGTATCTATGGTGCGTGGGTTATCGATAGCGTCTGGCCAAGCGCGACGTAGTAATTCCGACCTAGACAGAGGTACTCCCCCTGCTTGTGCCAAAACATACAGCAAACTGAATTCTTGCGGTGTTAAGTCGATGAACTCCCCTTGAAAGCGAACACGACGCTGTACTAAATCGATTTGCAGAGCACCATAGTCCAGATATGCTGGTGCAACGGGTGTGCGCTTACGGCGAATGAGTGCCTCAACCCGTGCAAGAAACTCTTGCATCCCAAAAGGTTTGCTGAGGTAGTCATCTGCCCCTGCTTTCAAACCTGAGACGATATCAGCTTCATTGCTACGGGCAGATAGCATTAAGATTAAAGGTTGCTGTTGACGATGTAACCAACGGCAAAACTCAATGCCATCACCATCAGGGAGATCGGCATCAAGGATGACTAGTGTTGGTTGATGGCTTAAAAACACTTCTCTTGCTTGATAAATGCTTGCTGCTTGATACACCCGATAGTCCAGTTGTTGCAAGTGCCAGGCCAGCAACGACCGAAGATGGGGATTTCCCTCAACGATTTCAATACAAACCGAACCCACGGTGACAAGATCCCTTAGCGTGCATGACTTTCAAAGTAACAAAGCCTATGTCCCAGGTTTTGTAACTGTTGTTACCTCAATTGCCTTCTTTTTGAGATTTACGAATGCCAAACCTGCCAAAATCTTCACTTATCCCTAACCCTGAGCTAAGTGAATCCTCTTCTTAAATTTTTGTTACAGATATTCCCAAATTTTTGTTATACTTATTCCTTAAATATGCTGCCTTTAAAGAGGTGAAATTTACTGAACAAAGATCGCTAACACAAGCTATTTACTATTTCTGGTGTCTTTCAGCTTTATAGTGAAAGAAAGTTCCTGATGCTTAAATTGGTGGTCTAACGCCCCACACAATTTACCTCTTAGTAGAGATAATCATAACAATAGCTTACTTAACAATCATATTCCCTGGTTCTGGAATAGGATCAAATTAAGCTCCAGTTGTAGCTGCCTTGGGGTATTCCCCAAAGGAGAGATTTTTGTTTTGATTTGATGTCAAGCTAGGATTCAGTACTTCCCAAGGAAGCTTGAATAATTTACAATCCTCATTCCGAAGAGATTTCTAAAGCAGTTATGCTCCAAGACACACAAACCATCCGCTTTTACCAAAGACTCACAGACGCCCTCGTCGAGTTATGGAATCGCGGTTATCGAACTGATGATATGCGGATGTATTTGGATGGCTATTTAGCCGCACTGCGAAACAGTAATGCCATTGAACCCTTTCTGATCCATCGCTTAGAGGAGGAAGTCACCCGCTACTTATACGATGCATCAAACTTTGCAATGACGCAGCCACAGCCAGACTACGACTACCGTTAATACCTTGGCCCGGTCATTAATAGTATTCGCTAAGCAATGCAGATAAATATATCATATTATCTGTCCTTGTCAATGCTGCAATGGTGTTAAATTTTCGATAGATTTCTTTACAAAAAACCATCCCCCTAGTCATACTTTGGTGTTTCCAAATGGACTGAGGGGTTTTTTTAGCTCCGCCCCTCGGTTGACAGATCACTAGTGATGCCTCACGAACCAGGAAAATGTCTCATTGATTGAGAAGATTTATAGTATTAAAAGATTTTTACAATGCCATCTAGTGAACGATTTATCGTACTCTATGTTTTAAGACTGATGTTGTTATAAGTCTTACTGCTATTTCCACTCATCTCTGGAAGGCAGTGTCAACTGTCTTCTTTTTGCAAGCTTTTTTTGTGTGAGGACTTGCTATGAAATCACATCCACTGGCTTATGCCGCTGGAGTTAATTTGCTATACTTACTAGTCAATTTGTTATTTTTGCAGGTCATGCCTGCTGAGGCGGGAACGACGACTGACATGGAGGAGCAAAAAAACGACGAGCGATCGACTCTGTTGAGTGAACAATCAAACCCGGAAAACTCTGTCTCTCAACTCTCAGATGTGCAACCAACAGACTGGGCTTTCCAAGCGCTGCAATCTCTGGTAGAGCGCTATGGTTGTATTGTAGGTTATCCAGATCGCACTTACCGAGGCAATCGGGCGCTAACTCGTTACGAATTCGCTGCTGGTTTGAACGCTTGCTTAAGCCAGATCAATGGACTGATTTCCACTACAACGTCTGACATAGTGGGAAGGGAAGACCTGAAAACGCTGCAAAGACTGCAAACAGAATTTTCAGCAGAACTTGCTAGCCTACGTGGTCGCGTGGATAATATAGAAGCTCAAACTGCTCAACTTGAAGCCCGTCAGTTCTCCACTACGACGAAACTGAGTGGTGAGGCAATTATTGCAGCAGTTGGTGCCACAGGAGGAGCCCCAAACACAAAAGACCCCAACATAATCTTAGTTGATCGAATTCGATTGAATCTCAACACCAGCTTCACTGGTAAGGACACACTCATTACTGGGCTGCAAGCGTATAATCTTGGAGGTGGTAATCAAAGCATCGGCGGTGCTTTAGGCTTCGCTGATCCTCTGGGACTGAGTAGTAGCACTGCCAACCTCAGTTTTCAACCCCAATTTACTGGGGTTAACCCGAAAACCTTATCCTCTGTGAATGCCAACTCAGTTCAGCTTTATAAGCTTGTTTACGTTTTTCCTGTCGCTAAAAATCTGACTCTGTTTGGTGGACCTGCGCTGGAAACAACGGATGCTGGATTTGGCGTTACGCCCTTTTACAATGAAGGGCAAGAAGCAGTTTCTCGGTTTGCAGGTGTGAACCCTGTGGCACGTGTATCAGGAGGCACTTCTGGATTTGGTCTAGCATCTGCTGGTGGCTTCATCTGGAACTTTTCTAAAAATTTGGATTTAAGAGCTTTTTATGCTAGCGTCAATGCCAACCTCCCAGGCGATGGCGGATTTCCAGCCACACCACTAGGTGCAGGCTTCTTTAACGGCAGTACAGTCGTTGGTACACAACTGACCTTCAAACCCAGCAAAAGCATCGACCTTGCGCTCAACTATGCCAACAGTCACCACCAAATCAACATACTTGGTACAGGGTTAGGAAGTGCTGACATTGGCACTCTCTTTGGACGTCCTGCTACCCAAGACGTTCACGTCAATTCAGTTGGTGGCACCGCTACTTGGCATTTCTCCCCCAAAATAACCTTCTCTGGATACGGCGCTGCTTTCTTCGTTAATAATGATGGTGGTCCAAGTGCTTCAACGACCCTCACTAGTTGGATGGGAGGACTTCATTTTACAGATTTATTTCAGAAGGGTAACAGCGCAGGAATTCTATTTGGTCAGCCGATTTATCGGGTTGATGCTAGTGGTGCTGCTACCCTTCCCACCAACAGGGTTACTCCCTACCACTTGGAGGCTTATTACCGCTTCCAGGTTAACGACAATATCAGCATCACCCCTGGAGGATTTATCTTGTTTAATCCCGAAGGCAACCGCAATAATAACACAACCTCAGTAGGTTTAATCCGCACCACCTTCACCTTCTAGTGGTCTGTCAAGGTGACTTTGATAGGTTCGTAGTTGCGCTTTAGCGCATAGAATCGCGGCTTTTTTGCGCTAAAGCGCTACTACGAACCCCCACTCCGATTTTTACCAGCTTATGAACCAACACTCCCTATTTAAAAATCGTACTAGCGTTCTAGCTACCATGCACCAAAAAGAGCGGGTGATTGCTCCTATAGTTGAACAAAAATTAGGAATTAAAGTATTAGTCCCACCAGATTTTAATACTGACGTATTTGGGACATTCACAAGAGTTGTCAAGCGTAGAGGCACCCAAATCGAAGCTGCGCGATTTAAAGCTGAAAAAGCAATGGCTATCACTGGTGAAACTCTCGCCTTCGCCAGTGAAGGCAGTTTTGGACCTCACCCTCTCATGCCATATGTACCAGTTAATAGAGAAATTGTTATTTTTTTAGATAAAGTCAACAATATAGAAATTGTTGGTCAAGAGTTATCGACTGAGACTAACTATAGTCATCAGCTTGTTCACAGTGTTGAAGAAGCTTATAGTTTTGCTCAACGAGTAGGATTCCCCGAACATGGACTGGTGATTATCGTAGGGGATGCAGCTATTGTTCAAGGTGAGGTTATTAAGGGAATTACAACAAAAGAACAACTTTTTGATGCTGTAAAATTTTGTCTCAACAAATCATCAACTGGTCAAGTTCATATTGAAACAGATATGCGGGCTATGTATAATCCAACGCGGATGAAAAACATAGAAAAAGCTACCCTTAATTTGAGTGAAAAAATCACTCAAGTCTGTCCTGAATGTTCTTGGCCGGGATTTGATGTTGTAGAAAGCCAGAAAGGATTACCCTGCGCTTTTTGCCATCTACCAACTCAGCTAATTCGCTCCGTAATTTACAGATGTAAAAAATGTGCTTTTAGTCGAGAGGAATTATTTCCGCATGGGCAGGAAACTGCTGACCCCTCTAAATGCCAATATTGTAATCCTTGAAAATTCGTAGTTCGTAATTCGTAATTATTTTTCAGACTGGGATTTAAACTCTCATTCCCAGGCAATGCCTGGGAACGAGGCAAAGTGAGAAATTATGAAGCAAGAGCAACTTCCACAGTTTGCTGCAATTCGCCCTTGTTATACATTTCAATCAAGATGTCAGAACCGCCCACAAACTGACCATTGATATACACCTGAGGAATTGTTGGCCAGTTGGAGTATTCTTTGATTCCCTGACGGATATCAGGGTCTTCTAGAACGTCAACAGTCTCGAAGGGCACTCCTAACGTACTGAGAATCTGCACTACATTGTTGGAGAAACCACACTGGGGCATCAACTTGGTTCCCTTCATGAAAACCATAATTTTATTCTGTTGGACCAAGTTGTCAATCCGTTCTTTGATTTCTGGTGTCATGCTCTTTTCGTTTCCTATTCTAGATTTAACGGTGAAGACTGGGGAATAAAGTGAGGAGTTAGGAGTGAGGAGTGAGGAGTTAGGAGTTAGGAGTGGATGTTTTTAGTGCCAAGGCATGAATCGCTTCCGTAGACATGGCTTGCTGGAGTGCACTATACACTAACTGATGCTGTTGCACCAGTCCCTTTCCTGCAAACTGCGATGAGACTACTGTCACTTGATAGTGGTCACCGCCACCAGTTAAGTCTTGCACCTGAACTTGGGCATCTGGCATTTCTGCCTTGATCATTGCCTCAACCTGCTGCGGACTAATCATCGCAATTCCTAAAAAACTTCTTTTTTTTATATTATTATTTCATTTCAATTCTTGACAGGGATTAATTAAGGATTATTTCAATCCCTAATAGGGATTTCTACCCCCGCGCTCACTATATTGTACACCAATTTACGGATAAGTCCAGTGACACCAAGAGTCTTCGACCCGAAGAAAAACTGCTAGAAAATTTTGGCAAGGCTGAGAATCAACCGACCCTTGACGTGTTTTTTAAACTTATACACTTTAATGGTGCATAATTCCATCTTACCATTGGGAGATTTAAAAGCTACCCATCAGGGAGATGTGGCAGAGGAGGAGAAGAGAGTAAGAAGAATTTGGTTATTTCTTCTTCTTCTTCTTGCCGTTCTCTGGGGTGGAAGGGGTATTATCACTGCTTGTAGGAGCGATGGAAGGGCTATTACTACCAACTCCAGAAACTCCAGTAAAGGGAGCATCAACAAAACCCAACTCCAACAACTGCTGGTATGCTTTTTTACCTAAATCCCGCGTCGGATTTTGGCTCTTAATAATTTGAACCAGCAACGGCACAGCTAATTCTGGCTGATTTTGTGCTCTATGTACCAGTGCTAGCTGATAGGTGGCTTCATCACGCATTTGGGCTGTTTCTAGCGCTTTTTTGCGCTGACCATCGGCAACTCTGTTGTCTATACCAGAAAAGCTAGAGTTTAGCTCCTGATAGAAATTAGATAGCTGGTTAAAAACCTGACGAGCTTCTTGGAGTTTTTTAGCAGCTTCGGCATAGTTTTGGGAAGAAACTGCATTACTTGCCTCTGCCATCAGACGCTTCCCACCGTCAACGCTTAAAAGACTGCCATTTGCGGCTGTTGGATGGAGATTATTTGGATCATTGGGGTCAATGGGTTTGGGTTGTACAACGCTAGGACTGTCTTGTGGCTTTTGTACCTGAGCATAGGCAGGTGAGAGCAGGCTGAGCGCTGCTATGACTGATATGGAAGTGCAGCGAATCAAGGGAACAGTTGTGGCAAGGGTCATGAGTTCAATTTTGTGCAACAACTCAACAAAACAGGGATGGAAACTTCGGGTATCTTAACTCTGTTTTGCTCTTTAACAAAGCAGAACCATATACTAAGTTTCTCTGGTTTAGACTGAAAATCAGTTGAATTTGGTTCCCCTAGTTCCCTCACATTAACAATTAACAAATTTGTGAGTAGTGATTTCTGATTCGTGCTGGCTTAATTGTTGGAGTGCCTTGGCTAAATCTGCCGTGAGGCGTTTAGCATCTTGTTTCAAGGATTTTTTAGTGTAATCTGCTACCAGTATGGGCGAACCGATGTGAATACTTACATCCGTACCCCAGTTAGGATAAGGTTGACTGTAATTAATGCTGATGGGTATAACTTTAGCTCCCAGCCCTGGATGACTAGATTCAGCAGTCAAAGCCAAACGAGCGATTCCTGGCTTCAATGGGTGAAGTTTACCCTTACGAATGCCGCCTTCAGGAAAAATCACTAACATTTCTCCATCTACAAGTAAATCAACTGCATGACGGAGAGTGGAGACTGATGGGTGTTCAGGATCTACAGGAAACCCTCCTAACTGTCCAACTAACCAGCCTTGCAACCCTTGGCACTCAGTGATAGTTACCATGAATCGCAGGTCTCGACCTGTCACGCAGCGACCGGTTGCGTAGGGTAGGAGCAATGAATCCCAACGTGCCCGATGGGTTGGTGCGAGGATAACAGGACCAGATGTAGGGAGATTTTCTTGTCCAGTGATAATAATCCGCCCAAAGAAAAACGGCAGGAGGAAGTGATGCCCCAACAGATACGCCAGAGGACTTAACCAAGGAGAAACGTGTGAAGTAGTAAAGGCTACCTTAGCTTTGGCTGGTGTGTTAGCTGGAGTTTCACAACAGGTATTAGAGGAAGAAAGTAGCTCAATCATGATAGTGGCTGGTAACTGTTGGGTAAAATATAATGAAAGTCTTATACATACACCGTAGGTTTTCTTCTCCCAGTTGTGTTCTACTAACTGGACACTTTTACCTCTGTCCTTTAGGTGATACTGTGTCGCCGATTAGCAAACCAGATTTGCAACTGTTGACGACACCCAGACTCCAGAACGCCCCCAATGACGCGCAGGTGGTGATTGGAAGCAGCACTATCGGGTATGTTAGCAACAGTACGAATTGCGCCAGTTTTTGGATCGTCCACTCCATAGACAAGAAGTCCTATACGTGCCTGGACAATAGCACCCGCACACATTGGACAAGGTTCTAGAGTAACGTAGAGGGTACATTCATTCAGGTGCCAATTTAGTAAAGCTTTAGCGGCTTTTCTGATAGCGAGAATTTCAGCATGAGCTGTAGGATCTTTGTCACGTTCTTTCCTATTTTCACCCTCCGCAATCAAATTTCCAGATGAATCAATAATAACAGCACCAACGGGAATCTCACCCCTATCACCCGCTGCTTGCGCCAATTCTAAAGCGTGATTCATCCATTGTAGATGTATCAGATATTCTGAGTAGTTAATTAACATAATCTTAAGGGAGTGGGGAGTGGGGAGTGGGGAGTGGGGGAGTGGGGGAGTGGGGAGTGGGGAGTAGGGAGTGGGGAGTAGGGAGTGGGGAGTAGGGAGTAGGGAGTGGGGAATTTAAAATTGTTTTTCCCCATTCCCCATTCCCCATTCCCCATTCCCCATTCCCCATTCCCCATTCCCCATTGTTTTATTTGACAATTTTCCCCATATAACTTCCCCACAATTGTGCAGCTTGAGCGCTGCTACCAGATGTGGGGGAATTGTTGTCGTTTCCTAGCCAAATACCAGTTACCAGTCGCCGATTGGGAATAAAGCCGATGAACCATAAGTCAACGTTTTTATTTGTTGTGCCGGTTTTGCCAGCTTCCCCCAGTCCAAGAGCTGCACTGCGACCAGTACCCTCTGTTATTACGCCGCGCAGTAAACGAGTCATGGTATCGGCTACTTCAGTTTTCAGCACTCGCTTGTTCGCCTCTGCATCTTGGTCGAAGGAGTAGATAACGCGGCAGGTTTTTAAATCATTGCGATCGCGACAATCACTGCTATCCAGAATCCGGCTAATAGCATGGGGACGATTCCATACCCCATGGTTTCCAATGCTACCAAAAGCACCCGTCATTTCTAAGACATTGACCACACTCTGACCGATAACCAAGCCAGGAACTGGATCGAGGGGAGACTTAACTCCCAAACGTCGTGCCATCGCCACGACTTTATTTAGTCCTATCTCCTTGGCAAGCCGCAGAGCAATGGGGTTTTCTGACTGGGCTAGTCCAGTAGCGAGACTTAAGAAGCTAGCACCAGTACGACAGGGTTTGTAGGTAAAGCCTTGCCAACGCAAAGAATCGCAGGAATAAGATGTGTCTGGTGAAATGCCTCCCTCTATGGCGGCTGTGTAAGTAAAGACTTTGAAGGTGGAACCTGGTTGTCTTTTGGCTTGGACAGCACGATTGAACTGACTGGTTTTGTAATTAGTACCACCCACCATAGCGAGGATACCGCCAGTGCTGGAATCAAGGGTAACCAGTGCCCCAGTAGAAAAACCAAAATTTTTTCCTTCTTTGCTGATATGCTTACGCAATGCTTCTTCAGCTTGTCTCTGAACTGCTGGATCTAGCTGCGTTTCAATGAGAAAGTTGCCTTCTTGTGCTAGTTCTTTCCCCAAGATGAATTCCAGTTCTTGGAAGACGTAACTGTAAAAATAAGGAGCAATAGTCTTTGCCTGCTGTTCACAGGCTTTACGGCTGATGTCGAGGGGCGATCGCCTGGCTCGGTCATAGTCATCTTGCTTGATTTTGCCCATGTCCAGTATCCGCCTCAGCACGCGATTGCGGTATTCACGTGTTTTTAGCTTATTCTGGTTATCCCCACCACAAAAATCGAAGCCGTTGGGCGCAGGTAAAATTGCCACTAACGTTGCTGCTTCCGAGAGAGTTAACTCTTTTGCCGACTTATCAAAGTAATACTTGGCAGCATCCTCAAAGCCATAGGTATTTCCTCCCAAGAAAACCCGATTTAAGTAAGTCAGTAAAATCTCATCTTTGCTGTAAAAAGCTTCTAACTTCAGGGCGACCACTGCTTCTCGGAATTTGCGACCGAAAGAGTCCTGCCTTCCTACATAATCGCGGAATAAACTGCGGGCGACTTGCTGCGTGACAGTGCTAGCACCTTGTTGGACATCGCCACTCTTAGTATTTATGAACACTGCTCGCAAAATTCCCAATGGGTCAACGCCAAAGTGCCAGTAATAACGGCTGTCCTCTGAGGCGATCACAGCTGTTGGCAAATAAGGACCAAAGTCCTGCAACTGTTTCCTGTCTACGTGAGCAGTAGTCCGAGGCTCACGTAACGGGGTGAAGCCATCGCCGGCGTAAACAACTACTGGCGATCGCGTAGCGCCTGGTAGGGGTCTTACCGAAAATTTCAACGATTCAGCCCCAATCATTAACGCCGCTAGGGCGGTAACACCACCCACACCGTACCCCGCCCAAGTAGCTGCTATTACATGTCTAGGTGGTGGATCTACGTATTGCAGCCGTACTGAAGCAGCGAGTTCTGGTGGTCCCAAGGTGAGGATATCGCCGTGACGCAATTCTAGGGTGGTGATCCGACGCTTGCCCCGATAAATACCATTAGTGGAGTCTTCATCTTTAATAATGAAAACAGGGGTTCGTTGAGCGGAATCCCGTGACAGTGACAGGTGCATCTGACTGACCACTGGGTTGCGGACGACAATATCGCAGGATTTGGAACTGCGACCTAACATATAGCGATCGCCCAACAGCGGATATACCTCTGCCTTATCCGCCCCTGCATCCTGTACCCAGAGTTCTGGTACTCTGGCATTAGGCTTGAGAGCCAGTTTGGAGAAATCTACTCTAGCTTGAATTGTTTGTACTGCTTGAGTTAGCTGACCAAGCAATGTTTGTGGCTTTTGAGGTGGTTGGGGGGAACTCATCGGCTATTCACACCACGGTGATTACTGAAAAATTGCGCGAACTGCTTTCTTTGCGTGCTGCTAATACTCCACCATTGTAGTTATAAGCTCATAAAGACGTTAGCTGTAAGGAATTGTTCCCCATTGTAGCTGACAAAAAATCAATATATAGCTGTCCTAAATGATTTGTGAAATCTCAGATCGCAGCCTCGTGACCGTTGACGGTTGACTGTCAACTGTTAACAGTCACGAGGCTGCGATCTGGTTTATAGCAATCCGTGCAGGAAATACGAACATCTCTCAATACGGTTCGGTTAAGGATTGTTGAGGTGCCAGTGAGGTGCCAGAAACCCGGTTTCGCATGAGTTACCGGGTTTCTAATTTTTGCTTATCCGAACCGTATTGGAACATCTCTCCCAAGTCTCCCAAGTCCTCCTTCTCTCCCAAGTCGTCCCTCTTGAGAGCACCCCACCGGCGGCGCACCACCCGCTACGAATGAAAGAAATACTGTCTTTTCCCCTACACAGAATGAAACTACACCCCTACACCCCTGTGTTTCTTGAGAGGAAATCAAATAGGATTGCTATATATATTCTCATAGGGTCACTAGTTCATCAAAAGTGCTGTTTTGATTTCCTATTTCTCTAAAATTTACAAAAAATTTAAATTTACCCCCTTTGAAACAGTAAAATGTGTTCATGCGAAAATATACATCCTCATTTAGGAAGATTTTCTAAAGCCGATTGTTTGATTTAATGGTTCGGAGTACTCCGTTGAGGTGTTGAGGTTAAGTAATTATGAAGGGAAAATATTTGACCCTTATGGGTACAGCCCTGATTCTGGTACTCAGCAGCAAAGCTGTTGATGCCCAAGCAGCAAAGTTCCGTGTTCAACAGATTAACGACGCTAGTGGTGGTCCGGCTGTTACCCCGTCTACTGGCGAACCTATTAGCCAAGCTCCTAGCACATCCACTAGCGAATCCAAACCACGCAAGCTGCGACCAGACGTGTTGAAAATTTTGTGTCAGGACTTCCCGCTAAATTCCCAATGTCAAGGTAGCTCGGCAACAAAACCAGACTCATCAAGTGGCAGTACATCAGAGACGGGTAAAAAACCAAAACCTGAAAAACTACCGAATACAACTACACCAGGGACAGCACCATCTGACACAGGCACTCCAGGTAGCCGTAGAGGTCTACCCCCAGACTCTGCCCCATTATCTAATCCCCCAGGTGGTCCTGGTACTCCTGACAACACCAACCCATCAGGAACCTCAAACCCTCCTAGTGATTCTGGTACTCCAGGTAGTAGTACTCAAGAAAAAGTCCCAACCACAACTACACCAGGTACAGCGCCATCTGACACAGGCACCCCAGGCAGCCGTAGAGGTCTACCCCCAGACTCTGCTCCATTATCTCCACCCTCTGGCACAGGTACACCTGATAACACCACCCCATCAGGAGGCACAAACCCTGGTGATTCCAGCGCTCCTGGCAGCATAACCCAACCTGGCAGTGTTCCAGCTCCAAGAACAGCTCCTTAATTAAAGCAAAATATCCTACCAAAAGAAGGCAAAAAGTTAGTTTTGCCTTTTTTTTCTTCAATTCCTGTGAGTTGAATTCGGTGTTTTTTGAAGGGTAGAAATTAGTAGGCAGACAATGCCAATATTAATAAATGTATCTGCCAAATTAAATACTGGAAAGTTAATCAGTCGAAAATCGAGAAAATCAACGACGTGACCTAAAACAAAGCGATCTATACCATTCCCGATCGCTCCGCCTAAAATCAACCCATAGCCTACCTGATCCCAACGATTTAACGCTCTCCCAAACAATGCTAACGCTATCAACGCACAAGATACTGCCAAAGATAGCCAGCGTAACCACTCTACTTTCCCTGCGAACAGACTAAAAGCAGCGCCAGTGTTGGTGACATAGGTGAGGTGAAATACCCCCCTGATAAGTGGTTGTGTCTGTCCAAATCTAAAGGTTTGCACCACCCAGTGTTTTGTGAGTTGGTCTAAGAAAAAAACCATTAAGGCACCTATCCAGAAGAGGCGATTTTTTAAATGCATAAAGAACAAAATAGGGGTGTAGGGGGGTAAGGGTGTAGGGGTGTAGGGGAACCTTTACACCTACCCCCGTTGCAGACTCAGTCAGTCTTTGGTATAAAAAATAACTAACAATTAACAATCAACTAACAACTAACAACTAATAAAACATAAAGTGTCGTAAAATATACGCTATTACGGTGACAGCACAGACTACAGCTAGCTGTCCTGGGAGTGCAAACCAAGAGTATTTAAGAATTACTTGCATCAAAGGCAGAGCTTCTGTGGTTTTCCACTGAAAAATATAGCTGATAATCAAATACGTAATACCGCAGACGTGGACAGTTAACAAACCACAAAAACAACTAAACGCTAAACTTTCCAGTCTTGGTCTTGCTTTAAAGGCAAAAAAGCCACAAATCCATGCACCAGGAATGAAACCTAACAAGTAGCCAAATTGGGACAGCCTGACATAACCGATACCGCCACCCTCAGCAAAAACGGGTAACAAGGTTAAACCCATAACTAAATAAGCAATTTGGGAGAGGGCACCAGCATTTTTGCCGCCTAAACAACCAACTAGCAACACCGCGCCAATTTGATAGGTGACACCTAGAGAAAAAGTATGAATTCCGAGCTTACTCCAACTCCAAGGTAAGGTGGTGACATAGGCTTCTAGGAAGGTACCACCCATCGTTAGCAGTAAGCCAATCATAGACCAGAGTAATTGATTGGATGCGGCTAACATTTACAAGGCACTCATGTAAAAAATTCCCAAAAGATTCTCAAATAGAATTCTATTGTTTTCATTTTTAACCAATAAAAGTCCTAAACTACCATTGTTGCCTAAACAGTATTTTGCTCATTTTTATAATACATTTGTACTTCATGTATGATTTGTGTCCCGAATGCAACTGATGAGCCATCAGATTTTTTAGGAATTGAAGAAAATTAAATTTTTTCAAAAAATTAAGAAAAGATTCTAGTTCAAAGAATTTAACCTTCTGTTGACTACAAAGATGTACAATATATACGCGAATCGGGACATTTCCTAAAAATTCACATTTATGCTTTTCCGTTCCCCTGTAAAGAATCGTGCTCACATAACGAGAGCAATTTCAGTACTAGCACTGACAGTCAGCTTGGCTGCTTGTGGTGGTGGACAGCAAGGTCCAAATAATGCTGCCAGTACTAACGAAGCATCTCCGGGTGCTGCTACTAATACTGCTGCTTCGAGTCAAGGAAAACTGGATCTTGGTGGCAATGTATCCTTAACTGGTGCAGGGGCATCTTTCCCAGCACCACTCTACCAGACCTGGTTTCAGAACTTGAAGCAGAAATATCCCAATCTCCAAGTTAACTACCAGTCGGTTGGTAGCGGTGCTGGAGTTCAGCAATTTACCGCAGGTACTGTAGACTTTGGTGCCAGCGACGTTGCCATGACCGATCAAGAAATCCAGAAGGTGCAACGGGGTGTTATTTTGCTACCGATGACTGCTGGTTCCATTGTGCTATCTTACAACCTGCCTAACCTTCAGCAGCCGCTAAAGTTAACACGGGCAGTTTATGGCGATATCTTCCTTGGTAATATCAAATCTTGGAATGACCCCAAAATTGCTGCTGCTAACCCAGGTGTCAACCTTCCTAACCAGCCAATCGCAGTTGTGCATCGTTCTGATGGTAGTGGCACCACGGGTGTGTTTACGCAACACCTCGCTGCTATTAATCCGCTGTGGAAGACCAAAGTAGGCAGCGGCAAAACTGTTAACTGGCCTGTGGGAGTTGGTGCAAAGGGTAATGAAGGTGTTACAGCCCAAATCACACAAACTGCTGGTGCCATTGGTTACGTAGAGTATGGCTACGCCAAAAACCAGAACCTCAAGTTTGCTGCTTTGGAAAATAAAGCAGGTAAAGTTGTTGAAGCCAACGAACAATCGGCATCTAAAACTCTCGAATCAGTAACCTTGCCAGCAGATCTCCGTGCTTTTATTACAGACCCAGATGGGCCAGAATCCTATCCAATAGTAACCTACACTTGGCTTTTGGCTTACAAGCAATATCCCGATAAGGCAAAAGCCAAAGCCATCGAAGCGATGATTGAGTACGGCTTGAATGAGGGTCAGAAAGAGAGTTCAAAACTAGGGTATGTTCCTCTACCCCAAAACGTGATTCAGAAAGTGGCAGATGCCGCGCAGCAAATTAGCCCAGATTATAAAATAAACGTAGCAAGCACTGGCGCTGCTAAGTAATAGTCATTTGTACTAATGACCCATGACCGATATTTGGTTCGCTCCCACTTTTTCGACTGTTAATGGGTAAAATCATCCATGAATACACAAGCCCAGAATCGTCAACAAATAATTAGACCTCTCACTGAAACAGAAAAGTCACTGGATAGTGGCTTTATTTTGTTGACTCGGATTTTTGCAGTGGCGATCGCTTTCATTTTATTATGCATAGCGTTTCAAGTTGCCAAGTTGGCGATGCCAGCCATCCTCAAATTTGGTGCTTACTTTTTAGTTAACAGCACTTGGAACCCAGTAAATGATGACTACGGAGCACTTCCACAAATTTATGGAACTTTAGTGAGTGCTTTGATTGGTCTGCTGATAGCTGTACCCATTGGCGTTGGCACCGCTTTGTTACTAAGCGAAAAGTTGCTACCATCACCTATCGAGGTGATAGTGGTTTTCTTAGTAGAACTGCTAGCAGCCATTCCTAGCGTTGTGTATGGAGTATGGGGGATTTTTGTTTTGATTCCCCTCATAGCGCCCGTGGGACAATGGCTCAATACTAACTTAGGCTTTTTGCCAATTTTTAGCACCCCTCCAGCAGGACCTGGGTTGTTTCCAGCAGGAGTCATCTTAGCAATTATGACTTTGCCAATCATCACAGCCATCTCCCGCGATGCTTTGATTTCCGTACCACCCAGTTTACGCCAAGCAGCTTTCGGATTAGGAGCGACTCGGTGGGAAACGATTTTTAAAGTTCTCATCCCAGCAGCCTTTTCTGGCATCGTGAGTGCTATAATGCTCGCCCTTGGTCGGGCGATGGGAGAAACAATGGCTGTGACGATGATAATTGGTAACTCCAACAACATTAGCGCCTCCATCTTCGCCCCTTCCAATACCATCGCTTCTTTATTGGCAAGCCAATTCTCAGAAGCAAGTGGTCTGCAAATCAGTGCATTGATGTTTGCCGCTTTAGTTCTGTTTGTTTTAACTCTTATAGTTAACATTTTCGCAGAGCTAATCGTTCTCCGAGTGAAGCGACTGTAAAATCTGGGTGTTTCAATCATGACCAATGCTTTTCCAGACCAACCCTCTCATGGATTTGTTCCTGGGAGTCTGAATCGTTCCTCTACATCTCCCCGGACACTGTTTAGCACGGTGATGACAGTTTTGGCATTTGTCTGTGGGATATTGGCTCTTCTGCCGTTATTGGCAGTGCTTTCTTACGTCCTCATTCAAGGCTTCAGCAGTCTCAGCCTGAACCTGTTTACCCAATTACCACCGCCGCCGTCGGTACCAGGAGGAGGCTTTGCCAATGCCATTGTAGGTACACTGATTATGGTAGGATTGGGTGCCCTCATTAGCGTTCCCGTAGGAGTGTTGGCAGCAATTTATCTGACAGAATTTAGTTCTGGTAGAGAAAGGCGTGGGATTCGCTTTGCTACTAACGTTCTCAGCGGAGTTCCCTCCATCATTGCTGGTGTTTTTGCTTACGGTATTATCGTCGCTACAACAAAAACTTACTCAGCTGTAGCTGGAGGTGCAGCTTTGGCAATTTTGATGTTGCCAATTATTGTGCGAACCACTGACGAAGCTTTGCAATTAGTATCACAAGATTTGCGACAAGCATCTGTGGGGCTAGGTGCGACTAACTTTCAAACAGTCTCACAGGTGGTTTTGCCAGCAGCTGTACCAGCAATTGTCACTGGGACAACTTTAGCCATCGCCCGTGCGGCTGGAGAAACTGCACCGTTAATATTTACGGCTCTATTCTCCCAGAACTGGACTAATACCTTATTCGCACCCACCGCTTCTCTTGCTGTTTTGGTTTACAACTTCGCAACTTCTCCTTTTAAAAACCAACAGTCACTAGCTTGGGCGGCGTCTCTGATTTTAGTGTTGCTCGTTCTGCTAACTTCGATCATCGCACGTTGGGCAACTAGTCGCAAAATTAAATAAGAAAAGCAAACCGAAAGTTTAACTACAGTAATAGATATGACTACTAACATTAGGGATGCGAATCAAACCGACAACGTGTTACGTACAGAAGGTATTAACGTTTACTACGGTAGTTTTTTGGCATTACGCGATATTTGGCTAAATATCCCGAAAAATCGGGTGACAGCCTTTATTGGTCCGTCTGGATGTGGTAAAAGTACGTTACTGCGATGTTATAACCGTCTCAATGACCTCATTGAATCATTTCGGGCAGAAGGTAAAATTTTTTACAATGACGAAGACCTGTATGCACCCAATGTTGACCCTGTAGAAGTGCGTCGCCGGATTGGGATGGTGTTTCAAAGACCAAACCCCTTTCCTAAATCAATTTATGACAATGTCGCCTTTGGACCGAGACTCAACGGTTATAAAGGTAATATGGATGAATTGGTAGAGCGATCGCTTAAGCAAGCGGCTCTGTGGGATGAAGCCAAAGACAAACTGCGCCAAAGTGGTTTATCTCTATCTGGTGGACAACAACAGCGTCTGTGTATTGCTCGTGCGATCGCCACTCAACCTGACGTCATTTTAATGGATGAACCTTGCTCCGCCCTTGACCCCATTTCCACCCTGCGGGTTGAAGACTTGATACACGAACTCAAAGAGCAGTATACCATCATTATCGTCACCCACAGTATGTCTCAAGCATCGCGGGTATCGGATATGACTGCCTTTTTTAACGTCAATACTACAGAAGGAACTCGCAGTGGCTACTTAGTAGAGTACGACCAAACGGAAAGTATTTTCCAAAATCCTCAGCAGGAAGACACTAAGCGATACGTCAGCGGTAAATTTGGTTAATGTTCCCGATTCTTTATTTATGTTTGTGGGGTGCGTTACGAGAACCGTAGCGCATCTTCATTTTGGGTAGTCAGGCTGCTTTGGAGGCAGCAGCCCTCTGGGAATGCATTCCCACGCTCTGCGTGGGAACGAGGACGGTGAAGCGGGCGGCGGGAATCGAACCCGCATGATCAGCTTGGAAGGCTGGAGTTTTACCACTAAACTACGCCCGCATTTTTTTACTTTAAACACTATAACACAACTTCAGCAAAAAATCAAGCTATCGACGCTCTATTTTTATGCGTAGAACTTGTTCGGTAGTAGGCGATGCTTTACCTTTGGTAGTTGCTTGAGTAAACTCCACACCTTTGAACATTTCATCGGCACATTTCTGGTATTGGCTTCTTTGTGCTACTGGTACATCTTGTGGATAGACCGTGAGATTAGTTACCTTGCCTTGGTTATTATCAATCCAAAAGTCAACTCGAAAATCTTTAGCCTGAGAATTGGATTCTGTGTTCAGTGCAGGACATCTCCATGGTATTGTACTTATCTTTGGTTTAGCTGGGTTGTCTGGTACATCCCTTTTTAATTCATCTGATTTTACTTCCAGTGTCGCTAATGCGATTCCTCCTCCGTTTTGACTTAATGGTGTTCCCTTCCCAGGGTTAATATGACTACCAGGTTGTCTAGGGAGACGACTAGGTAAACTCGGCTGTGGAGATGGTGGTGGTTCTAGTTGCTGACCTATCACGGGTGAGGAGTTTGGTGAGGAAGGACTAGTGGTTGGATCTGTAACGTTAGGAGACGGCAATAAAGGCTGTTTTGGTTGACCTGATGCTAGTAAATCTTGTTGTCCCCATGTGTTTGTACCTCTATGGACAGGAGTTTGTGGTGGTGGTGTTGGCTGTAGATTTTTCAGGACAGAAGTCTTTGGTGATTGTGCGATCGCCCGCTTTATGCGTCTGTTGTGAGGAATCTTGGGCGAGGGTGTTGGTTGTGGACTAAGATTTTCACGAGTCTCTGGCGATTGTGTGAGATTAGGTTCTATGTTGTCAGCAATCTCTGGCGAGAATGTTGACTCTGGCTTCAGTATCAGTTTAGGTTTTGTCTTTGATGGTGGTGTTTTTTGTACAGCAGTCAGTTTTTTCGGAGGTTTCTTGGGTAAAACTTGAGTCTCTCTTTGAGAAATCGTGATTTGTTTGGTGTGAGGGAAAGCAAAAGTATAGCTATCTTTAGAAGTTGAGGGAGATTTTGCTGTGAAATTCTGTTGAGAGACTTGCTTTGGTAAACTCGTTGATCTCAACCTTTGAGTTGTGGATGGTGGATTTGGTAAAACTGATTTTGCTTTTGAGTGGGGTTTAGCTTTGGATTGTGCTTTTGGGGAAAACTCCATATATTCAATTGGGATAGGAGCATTTTTTTGCTGCTGGGACAATAGGCTAAACCCAGATAAGCGCATTAGCCAAAACAGCAGAAAGTGGAGCACAACTGAACCTGTAGCTACAGCAATCCACAAACTTGGTGGATCGGTGTGTCGCCTCCATGTATTATCTGGAATTGGAGTTTGGCCAGCAAATGATTGAGTCATATATTTATTTTGTTGGTTGTTGGTTGTTGGTTGTTAGTTGTTGGTTGTTGGTTGTTAGTTGTTGGTTGTTGGTTGTTAGTTGTTGGTTGGAACCAAACACCAATCCCCAATCCCCAATCCCCAATCCCCAATCACCAAACAACAATCACCAAACAACAATCAACTAACTCCTGGAGTGACAGCGAAGGTAAGAACGGTTTCATCTACTCCTTTAAGTTCTAGCGGAGTGCGTTTAGTAATTTCATCTTCTTGTAAATAATCTGCTACGGCAGCAGAAACCAATATAGTACTCGGGGCTGCGGCTTGTTGCAACCTGGCTGCAATATTTACACTAGGACCAATAGCTGTGTAGTCAGAGCGTTCGGCGCTACCAAACATTCCCACAACTGCGGTACCTTGGTGTATACCACAGCGAAACTCTACACCAGTGCTGCTGTGAGTGTCGAAGATACCTTGCTGCTTCCAGCGTAGGTTCAACTGATGGAGCGAAGCGAGCATTGCTCTGGCTGTGCTAACGGCGCGGCGAACTTGTTCATTAGGTGTTAGTTCTTCTGGTGCTCCAAACAACACTAAGATAGCATCTCCCATAAATTTATCCACAGTGCCGCCGTTCTCAAACACTGCTCGTGTCATTTCTTCTAAATATTCATTGAGCAACTCTGCTACTCGCCTGCTTCGCAGAGTATTTGCTAGTTGCGTAAAACCCACAATATCACTAAACAAAATTGTAATTAAGCGGGGTTCTGGTCGCAAATCCAAGACTAGATTTCCTGCTGCGGCTTTTTGCACCAAAGACGGCGGCAAAAAGCGCTTGAGTACTGATTCTGTGAGATAAGTATTTAACTCCACCACCCGTCGTTCATTTTCCTTCAAGGCTAAGAGATTCCGCACCTCAGCCAGAAGTTCCCGGTCATTAAATGGCTTAGCTAGATAAGCATCCGCGCCACGTTCTGCGCCTTCAATTCTCGCTTCTTCATCCACTTTTGCTGTCAGCAGGATGATTGGTATTCCTTTCAAATTCTCCTCATTGCGGATCGTTCTAATCATCTCCAGCCCCGAAACCAACGGCATCATCAAGTCGCTGACAATTAAGCTGGGTAAAATTTCCTTAGCTATTCGGAAACCCTCTAAACCGTTACGGGCTGTGTGGACTTGATAGCCGTTAGCACGCAGAATTCCGGACACATAAGCTCGCAAATCCGGGTTATCGTCAACAACAAGAATGCTTGTGTGGGGGTCTGAGGGTGTGGGGGTCTGAGGGTGTGGGTAAACAGCATCTGTGGTTTTCTCTTCTTCTAAGGCCCCTTCTTCTAAAAGTTCTAAATCAGCTAATTCCACCCTAGCGCGACTTATGTTCAGTTCACTAGGCTTGTCCTGGAGTTGCTGTGGGGGTAAGTGAGCAGTTCCTTTTACAAGCCATACAGTAAAGGTCGTACCTTTACCGTAATCTGATTCTACGGTAACTCGACCGCCGTGGAGTTCCACTAACTCTTTTACTAAAGCTAAACCCAAACCACTACCTTCATAGGAGCGGTTTTCTGAGCCTTCAGCTTGACGAAAGCGCTTAAATAGGTGGGGAATTTGTTCAGTGAGAATACCAATTCCGGTGTCTTGTACTTGAAGGATACAATTGTCGTCTACTGATTGCACAGTGACTCTAATAGTACCCCCTACGTCCGTAAACTTCATGGCATTCGACAGAAGATTATAAACCACCTTGTCGAATTTTTCCAGATCCAAGTATACTAAAGGACATTCATCGATGTGGGTGAGCAGATGCAGTCCTTTTTTCTCGCAGTAGGGACGAAACGACTCAACAATTTGGCTGACAAATTCTACTAAATCGCACTGACGAAAACTAGGCTGCATCTTACCTGCATCCAGGCGTTGCAAATCTAGTAGTTGATTGACCAGTCGCAGCAGGCGGCGGGAGTTACGGAGGGCGATGGCGGACTGGGCATAGGACAACCCAACATTCGCCGCTACCGCCGACTCTAATGGGCCTTGAATTAAGGTGATAGGAGTACGGAACTCATGGGAGATATTTTGGAAAAATTCAGTTTTTTGTCGATCTAATTCCAACAAGCGCTCTGCTTGTTCGCGGGTTTTTTGGTAAAGGTGGGACTGCTGCACGGCGATCGCTGCTTGTGCTGCTACTGCTTTAGCTAACTCGATTTCAGATGGGAGCCACTGACGTGCTGTGTTTCCTTGACGCAGGGTAATACTACCGATGCTTTTACCATCAGCAAGCAGGGGAACTACCATGAGCGATCGTGCTGGCATCTTCAAAGGTAAATCAAACGGAGTCACTTCCTCAGAAGCCCGATCCATATCCGTAATTACCACAGGCTCCTGTGTTTCCAAAATTTCTTGTAATATGGGATTTCCTTGAATCGGTGCTAGAGACTGGGGTAGAGCGATACTATTATGCTGAATATTGCTGTTGTTTTCAGTCTCTGGGTTTTGAGAACCGTCATACAAGCCGACGCACTCGACATACTCATCTTCCTCTGTCCATAAAGATAAAACACAACCATCCACTTGTAAGGCTTGTCCAAGTTGTTGAGTGATAGCCGCAAAGATATCTTGAGGATTGAGGCTGGAACGAATGGCGCTGGTAATAGTATTAATCAGGGCTTCCCGCTTGGCAAGGGCACGTACTTGCTCATAGGCACGGGCTTGAGACAAAGCAAGAGCCGCCTGATCTGCCACCATCATTACCAGTTGCACTTCGTCTTCGCCCCAGAAGCGAGGCTGCTTGCACTGGTGCAGCGCCAGTACTGCCATCAGTTCTTGTCGGCAAATCAGTGGGACTACTAGGCTGGAGCAAATGTTAGCTGCTGCGAAAGCCGCAGCGCGATCGTTCGGTTCACAAGAATTCTCCTGGATTCGCTTGTCGCTGATGACATCGTTAATTACTTGGACTTCGCGAGTTTCCCACACCGTTTGAGCCAGTGGGGGGGATGAGGGGGATGGGGGGGACGTTGCTCCCCTATCTCCCCTATCTCCCCTATCTCCCCATCTCCCCATCTCCCCATCTCCCCATCTCCCCATCTCCCTATCTCCCCCATCTCCCTCAAAAGGAGTCTTCTGATAAATAAATCCTTCATCTACCAACTGGTGATCTTGAAAGGGACGCAAGAGACAAACATCCACCTCCAGCATCATCCCGACGGTGTCTACTATTGTTTGGAGAATGAGTCGATAGTCCAAGGCGCTGCGAATCGTGTTTGTAACGGTATTCAGCAGCGATTCCTGACGCAGTGTGCGGGTTAGTTCGCGGGTGCGGGCTTTCAAGACATTATGGGTATCCAGGGCTTGGCGTACCACTGTTTTGAGTTCCTCTGCTTCCCACGGCTTGGTGACATATTTGAAGACCTTACCAGCGTTGATAGCTTCCACCAGGTCTTCGACATCAGTGTAGCCAGTTAAGATAATCCGGATGATATCTGGATATTGAGTCGCTGTTAGGCTCAAAAATTCTGTACCACTCATCATGGGCATCCGCTGATCGGAGATGATGACTGAGACATCTCCCTCGAGTGCGAGCAAATCAAGTGCAGCTGGACCAGAACTTGCCCTTAGCACCTTGTAGTCGCGATAAAAGGTGCGGTAAAGCAAGTCAAGGTTGTCGGGTTCGTCATCGACAACCAAAATTTTAGGCTTACTGTTTGCTTGGGGTTTCATGCACCGCTTTCCTGCTGCAATGGCAGTCGGATAAAGAATAATCTGATCAGGTAAAGATTTTTCTGAGTCAGTTGACAGCAGAGCATTTCCACCGGATAGGCTGTTTGCTTATATAAGTGCTGAATATTCGAGCGTTTACTCACAACCTTTACCTCAATAGCTTGTGCCGACTGCCATTCACTTCGATGCACCTAAATTTGGTTGATGATCAGTTATGGTCTTGTAGATAAAATACTGAGTTGCCAAATCTTGCTTCACCTCCCGCTTTGACCATCTATGAATATTTACAGCACTTGAGGCTGGCTGTACCATCCAGATGTCGCTGCATATTAAGTCTTCCCACTTGAGCATTGGCGCTAACACTTTTCGATAACTTTTATTTATGGTTTTCATGGTAAAGTTGGCAAAATGACAACAATAAGATTTGTGGGTAAAGTATACTATTAGACAAATAACTCTTTCTAATTTAGCAATTAGAACAATCAGCCCGCTATGGGTGTTCGATAGTCAATAGTCCATTGTGTAAAGGTTTTTGACAATTGACTAACTCATTCAATAGCTGATTGGTATTTGTGTAAAAGTGCAAAGCTATTCCTCTGGTCTAGCTCAGGTTCGTCCGAAAGTAACACTTTAGAGTTTTCATACAGGGTTAATGGTGTTTTAGGATATTTGAGAGGATTTTTGTTGCATAAAATCAACCACTAGCTAGCCTTGATACCCTGGTTTTTTCACTCGTCTCACCAATCCCCAGTCACAGATGCCGCCCCTGGGGCTTGGTGCCAATTCCAAATCCGTCCGGCTACATCTGCTGATTTGACTGATGTTGCCCAAATCATTACTGAAAGCTTTCACTCCCAAAATGGTATGTGGGGATGGGCTTTCCCGTTAATGCGTTTAGGTATTTACGAAGATTTAAGGCATCGTTTAGCATCAGCAGCGCCCCATCAAGTCTGTTTGGTTGCCGTTGATACCATTACTAATGGGGCAAATAACTTAGTTGGAACTGTAGAACTTGGTATGCGTTTCAGTGATACTTGGACACAGGTTGGTAAGAGGTTTCCTTACCTGTCTAATTTAGCTGTCCACCCAAAATACCGTAGGCAGGGTGCTGCCTCAGAGTTGCTGATAGCTTGTGAAAAAGTCGCTGTTGCTTGGGGATTTCAGGACTTATACCTCCATGTTTTGGAGGATAATCATCAGGCACGGCAGCTTTATTTCAAGCTGGGATATCAGGTACATGAAGTCGAATCTCATTGGAACACATGGATGCTGGGACGATCGCGCCAGATATTCTTACATAAGCATATTTCCCCTGACTCCACTATCTGATTTTTTTGAATGTAGATTTGTAAAGTTTGAGAGCGCAACCGTTTTTGCCAGCAGTTTTCCATCAGTCTTGTCCAAGAGATAGTAGACTATTCTGATTAAACATCAAGCAAATATGCTGATATTAACACACGCTCAAAATATTTCTTTTGATAGCTTTACATAATTTTTTTTTACTCCTTGTTAACTTTTTAAACTTTTCAGCAGCAGATTATAATATTTTTTTTGAAAAAAAAGTTTAAGAGCGTCTTTATGCTGATAAAATTATTAATTATTAATCATTAAAATCATAGTAACTAGCTGTCATTAACTGCGTACACTTGTACGCATAAAAAATTTATTTAATTTCCCCTGCACAAGGTGGTTTTTCAAGGAAGGCAATCCACTATATAACTAGTAATTCGTAATTCGTAATTCGTAATTGAGGGAACTTGCGAATTAATTAATTAATGCAAAAAAAATCCTTGTTTCAGAGCAGGCGGATTCATCCGTGGGGTAGTAATTACGAATTACGCATTATCAATTACGAATTATTTTGGCTCGCCCTTGGGGAAACCCTCGCTCCAAGGGAGATATTTAAAAGATTTAGTTTTGAAACTAATCTACTATCAATACTGCTCGGAAAGAGCGAAAATAAGAAACCCGGTTTCGCATGAGTTACCGGGTTTCTGGCACCTCAACTTCGCTCGCTCCGACAAGTATTGAATCTACTATTTAAATCACAGCTATTTTGGTGTGTAAAATCAATTTCCATGTGACATCAGTAAAATTACGCTAACTCCTGATTGGATTCCTTACAATAACTTTGTATTAGTTTTTTTATCTTTATAAAAACTTTAAAGAAAAACTCATACATTTTGAAGACAAATGGAATGAAATTTTATAGAATATGATTACTTTAATTATTGACCATTGCCTATTTCTTTTAAACTTAAGTTGAGTAAAACAAAAAATTCTTCACTTGATAATTCAGAAAACATCAAAAATTTGATTGAACGGCAAATTGTCTATCGCAGTGCATACTAGTACCAAATTCATCCAAATTGTCATAAAACATGGATAGCGACAAGCGCCAACGCTATCAGACTATTATGGTATCAACTTATTACCCAGACACCAGTTTCCTTGACTATTTTGTCATGCCAGATGTAACTGAGCGATCGCTAGGCTCGGATCTCCTGACAACTTTGCACAGTGGAAAAGTTTTCATAGTCAATAGTCGTAAGCGAAATGGATTAATACTGTTCAAACGCTATCATACAGAGTTTGCAGGACCAGGGGCTGCTGTTGGTGGTGATTACGATCGCAATTGCCAAGGGGTGCTTCCCATAGGAAATCTATCTTTATTAAGTCCCGAATCTCATGAGGAGCGTCAGAAGGCTTATTTGATCAGGCGACAGTGGATTAGATTAATCAAACAAATTACAGAAAACCCAGTATCAGAGCAGCGAGTCCAGAAAATTCTCGATCAATTTGAGCAGTACTTCCCACCAAAAATAGTAGCTCAGCTACCAGATGTTGCCTTTGCTCTTTTGGTGGGTGTCCTCCCACAAACAGTGTCAATAGTACGCCGTTTAGGCAGCAACATAGATGGCAGGTTTGATTAGTGAGTTATGGCTGCTTATCCTTGTCCAAGCATTGAACTAGCCTAATCCCTATCAGGGATAGAAACAAACAAACAAACTAATGAAAGTAGCGGAGTGATTGTTTATTAATCCCTATCAGGGATTGAACTGAAATTATTCAGCGTGCGGAGGTTTTCGGAGGTGGTTCCGATGGTAATTCGTAATCCTCCGCCTGTTTCCCGCACTAAAGTGCCAGCGCTTCTGAGTTTTTGGTGAAGATTTTTTAAAGCAGCGTCTTTTGGTTGAGAGCCATTTGGTTTAAGACGCAGGAAAATAAAGTTAGCAGCACTTTCTGTGACTTGGAATGCTGGATTTTGGGATAAAGCGTGGATAAGTTTAGCGCGTTCACTCAGGGTTTGGGAAATGGACTCTAGTAAGAGTTTATGGTTTTGCAGAGCAATTAATGCCCCAGCAATTGAGAAGCTAGGGAGATTGTAGGGTAGACGAACTTTTTCTAGGATAGTAATTAACTCAGGATGGGCGACGCAATAGCCAACCCGCAATGCAGCTAACCGGAAAGCTTTAGAAAATGTACGTAGCACTACCCAGTTTGGGTGCAGTGGTAGTTCACCAACTAGAGTTGTCTGACTAAATTCAAAGTAAGCTTCATCAATGACTACTAAAATTTCCTCACTCAGACTTCTTAACCATGCTAACTCTGCCGCAGTCAAGGGATTGCCAGTGGGGGAATTGGGATGAACTACAAAAACAGCCCGAATGGGGGGATTTTGAGTGTTTTCTATGGCTAATTGCGCAGCTTTTAAGTCTATTTCAAAATTTTCTTCATTTCTACCTACCGCCACCACTCTTATGCCGAGAGTTTGCGCTAAAATGGCGTACATAGAGAAAGTGGGTTGAGCCACTAGAATAGAGCCGAATCCTAGGCAGCTAGCGATTAATAACGAGCGGATAATCTCATCCGAACCGTTACCGACGGAAATATTGGCAGCAGTAAAAAGGGATGGGGACTCATTGACGTACTCGGCGATGGCATCCTTTAGTGTCTCATGTCCACCATCAGGATAACGGTTTGTCTCAATCAGCTGCTGATAAGTCCAAGCCAGCTTTTGTTTTAACTCAGATGGTAAATCATAGGGGCTTTCGTTGGTATCTAGGCGATCAATCTGGGTTGATAATTGGACTGGCTGGGGACTATCACCACTGGGATGAGGTTTGTAAGCAGTGAACTGGGCTAGGTCTTTTCGGATGAATGGCAGCATGATGAATTATGAATTATGAATTATGTTGAGTAATTGGGCATAATTAGTGTAAACTATGTTTTTGAACTTGTCCCATGCCCGGTCTTCATCAGTGTATTTATTTTCCTCTTTGCAATTTAAATACTAATTCATAATTCATAATTCATAATTCATAATTCTTAGCGCATTGTGACGAATTCTTCTGCTGCTGAGGGATGAATACCCACAGTGGCGTCAAAGTCTTTTTTGGTGGCTCCCATCTTGAGTGCGATCGCCACGCCTTGAATAATCTCACCAGCGTTTTCTCCCACCATATGGGCACCCAGCACTTTGTCGGTGTTGCCATCCACCACCAGTTTCATCATTGTTCTTTCTTGAGCACCAGTCAAGCTATGGAACAAAGGGCGGAAGCGAGTGCGATAGATTTTCACCCCGTCGTCTCCCAGTTGTTTTCTAGCTTCGGCTTCGGTCAAACCCACTGTAGCAGCTTCGGGGTTGGAAAATACGGCTGTGGGGACAGTTTGGTGACTGAACACACGGCGGTTGTTGCCGAATTCACTATCCGCAAAAGCACGACCTTCACCTATTGCTACAGGAGTTAAATTCATGCGGTCAGTGACATCACCTACGGCAAAGATATTTGGCTGGGAAGTTTGACTGTATTCGTTAACGGCGATGGCATTCATGATGCTGTATCCTGGTCCTTCGATGGAACTGGGGACGACATCCACAAGAGCATTTTCCAAACCCAGTCCGTCTATATTGGGTATCCGACCAGTCGCGACCAAAAACACGTCGGCAATTATTGATTCTTCATGTTCTCCAGATAACGTCAGCTTCAAACCTTCTGGTACGCGCTCAACTGCTGTCACCAATGTATTCTGGATGATCTGGATGCCGTGGTTTGTCATCCCCTCCTGAATCCCAGTACGAACATCTTCATCAAACCCCTTCAAAATGAGGTCTTTGCGGATAATTTGCGTCACTTGACAGCCTAAACCGCGCATGATACTGGCAAACTCCGTGCCAATATAACCAGAACCAATAATGACGATGTGCTTCGGTTGTGCTTTCAGGTGAAAGATTTCATTGGAGGTAATGGCATATTCCATACCTGGGATATCAGGTTTGATGGGACGTCCGCCCACAGCAATTAAAATTTTGTCGGCACGCAGTTTGCGTCCGTCTACTTCTATAGTGTGTGGGTCTAACAGTGTAGCGCGACTCTGAATGAGTTCCACCCCTGCTTTTTCTAGGAAGTTAATATGCATTTGCGACAGTCGCCGGACTTCCTTATCTATAGATGTGATCAAATGTTCCCAGTCTAATTCTGCTTCACCCACCTTCCAACCATAGCCTGCTGCATCGTGAAACAATGCAGGAAAGTGAGAACTATAGACCATGAGTTTTTTGGGAATGCAGCCCCGAATCACACAAGTCCCACCGACTAAGTCTTCTTCAGCGATCGCTACTTTTGCCCCGTAGCTAGCAGCACGTTTAGAAGCTGCTAAACCCCCAGAACCAGCACCAACGACGAACAGGTCGTAATCATAGGTCATAAACTCAGGTGTCCTTTCAAACAATCAAAAAAGGATATTCAAGCAGCACTAATTCATCCTTTATTGGGACCCAAACAGATAGAACTCCTCTGCTGTGGTCGGATGAATACCAATTGTCTCATCCAAGTCTTGCTTGGTAATACCCTTGCCAATGGCAACTGTGAGAACTTGAATTATATCCGCTGCGTGTTCACCCACCATATGAGCGCCCAAAACGCGTTCGGACTCACCCTCAACCACTATCTTGATCGTAGCTTGCTCAACATCTTTCGTCAGTTGCGACAAAAGTGGCTGGAAATGCTTACGATAGCATTTTACCGATTCACCGAATTTTGAGCGCGCTTTTGCCTCAGTCATTCCCACACTTGCTGCTTCAGGACGGGCAAAAACTGCGGAGGGCACATAATCATCATTCAGTTTTTGCTGCTTTTTGCCAAAAACAGTATTGGCAAAAGCACTACCTTGTGCTCTGGCAACTGGTGTCAATTGTAAACTGTTGGTACAATCACCCACAGCAAAAATATTTTCCTGGGTGGTACGGCTGTATTCATCGACTTTGATTGCGCCTTTTTCGCCTAATTCAACGCCAGCGTTTTCCAAACCGATATTTTCGGTATTTGGGGCGCGACCTGCTGCAACGAGGATAGTGTCTGCTGAAATTATGTTTTCGGAATTACCGTCAGTAATGGTCAACAGCAAATTTTCTTCTGAGTATTTGATTTCTTTAGCGCTACTGTTGCCGATCAAGCGAATTCCTCTTTTGGTCAAACCTTCTTGAACGCCAGAACGGATATCATCATCAAACCCTGACAAAATTCTCTCATTTTCATCGATAACTGTCACCTCACAACCGAAAGCCTTCATCATGCTGGAAAATTCCACGCCAATGTAGCCACCGCCAACAATTGCCAAGCGTTTAGGCAGGTACGGTAAGTGAAACATCTCTCGGGAGGTGATGGCGAATTCTATACCAGGGATTTCTGGCAGGATGGGTTTTGCGCCCACAGCAATTAAAATCTTATCAGATTTGACAATGCGTCCTTTAATCTTGATAGTGTGAGCATCGATGAAAGTGGCTTGACTCCTGATGAGTTCAATTCCAGCTTTTTGCAACTGTTGACTATAGGATTGGTGAATGCTTTCAATATGACGGTGTACTGAGTTGATGAATTTTGTCCAGTCAAAGACAGTTTCACAGTCACTCCACCCGTAGCTATACGCCATTTGATTTTGCAGGGCGACGTCAGCCGCGTGGACAACAAGTTTTTTGGGAACGCAACCGCGATTTACACAGGTACCGCCGAGGTCTTCTTGTTCGGCAACAGCGACACGAACACCGTAGCTAGCTGCTTTTTTGGCTGCTGCTAGCCCTCCAGGACCAGCACCAATGACAAACAGGTCATAATCAAATGTCATGGCTTTTGGGAAGAATGAATCTCTTTCTATATTTATTGTTCCCGTTTACACCTACATCTATCTATATTTTGATTTTTCTTAGCCTCAGCAGGAATTCATCCCAATGAGGTAGAATCAAGATATATCCGTTGCCAAATTTTGCGCCCCTCAGAATAGAACTCTGGGGCTAAACAAACATAGCCCGCCTTCGCGGTCTTACAAACCGGATTTCATATTAGTAGGGTGGGCACTGCCCACCTTAAAAATGATAATTTCCTGATTGAATGGTTGACATTTTTTTTCTTGTGGGGTAAGCGTCTCGCCTGCCCAGGGGTTAGGGGCGGGCAATCCTTTTCACCGGACTCACAGAATAAGTGCGATCGCATTATAGCCTGCGTAGGCTGACGAACGTTTGTGTAGCTGCGACATAAGGGTCTTCGGGCAAAACGCGATCTGACATCTTGCACCTCCTTTGTGAAAGGGCTGGTGGGCAGTGCCCACCCTACGAAATCTACGAAATCATAAGCGCTAAAAGCAGGCTCGATACTTCCTGCAAGACGGCTTCTAATCCCTTGCTTTAAGCGAGCATTAATCGACATTAGCTAAAGCATCCCGACGCAGTTCTTCCAGCAATTCTTTTAAAGCATCGGCGTTTTCTTTTCTGGGATAGACTACCTCAGGACTATAATCATGTATTGTTTCCCGTTTGTTATCTGAACGAATAATTTTTGGCTCCAACTTTTGTTCCGTTAAAAATTCAGATATTTCCACTTCCATTGCCGCCGTTTCCACCAAGGTCCGTTCAATCGCGTCGATTAACAATCATGAGTTGCTCTTGGTTGGTTAATGGTTCAATTTCTAGCCGAGAATGCTGTTGACCATAGTCCCGCACTGCAACATTTTTTCCTCTTTGAATGGTATCAGCCACCTTTTCAACTAACCATCCCATTCCAACCTCATTAAGCATTTCCACCAATTCTTGATATGCAACGGCACATTCTTGTTCATTCATAAGGTTATCCAACTTGTTAAGCACTTGTTTAAGGAATCGTTAGTTCAGGTATACTATATAGCTTAAGCTCCTCAGTTCAGCAAGTTGCCTCAAGTTTATTCAAGCTGCTGTCACCAGAAGTCCGAAGCGCTTACTCATGGAAAAGTTCTGTAAGCAGAAATGCTCAATACCCTCTGGCAATGTGCACCATACCATAATAATTAGGATTTTAATCTATTAGGACTTACGCATTGACAGAGAACGCAGACTGTGCATCACATTCTCGTTACAAGGCTCTGCCTTGTAATGCTCTTTGGTGGAGGCAGAGCCTCCCCATTTGATGCGAGGCAGAGCCTCGCCTAATTACATTCCCAGCCTGAGGCTGGGAACGAGGCAAACAGCGAAGTTTCGTTATGCACATGATGGTTAATTTGTAAAGTGCGTAAGTCCTGTCTATAATCTATTAGTATTGTTAATTTATAAAAATTTATGGTAAAACAAATTAGCCTTAATTTAGATGGCGATATTAAACAAGTAGTTAACGTCAATCCAGTCTTTGCCCAGATGTCCCGTGTAGGAGAACTCTCAGACAGTGAGATTGAAGCCATTATGTTGGCAAAACCCTTTGAAAAATTCAAGCGCCGTAAATTCGTTAGCCGTTTATAATAGTATAAGTGTGTCTTCACCTGGGAATTTGCTAAACCAAAGGATTAACTTCGTTTTGTGCGTCTCTTGCTATGATTGATTGTCTCAATTTGGCTCGCTACTTCATTATAAGAGCTTATGAGGACGGTATAGAAGCTGAAATGACCAACATGAAGGTTCAAAAGCTTCTGTACTATACGCAATGCCTGCATTTAGCATTGTACGACGAGCCATTGTTTGATGAAGTCATTCAAGCATGGCGATACGGTCCTGTGTGTCCTCCTGCTTATAGGTTTTATAGCGAGTTTGAAGCTAATCAATTACCTATACCTAGCAAAGAATACTTGTTACAGATTCCTCAAGAGAAGAAAGAGCTTTTAGAGGAAATTTGGGAATATTTTGGCGGCTACCACGCTTATCGACTTAGTGGTATGACCCACTTAGAGTTTCCTTGGAAGAAAGCGCGTAAAGGGTTACCACCTCAAGCAAGTTCAACTGAGCCGATTCTTCTTAAGGACATGAAAGCATTAGGTTATCAAAAGCTTGATGTCATAGAGCGTGATAACCCCGCTTATGAGTCGGTAATGTCTGAAGTTTTGAAGGATACTTCTACGAACATATCCTCAAGTCGCATCAGCAAAGGAGAAGTGCGTGACTGGCTCAACTCCTTACTTGATTGAAGAATCCGAAAATTTCAAGCGATCTTTCAAAAAACTTGCAAAAATTCACGGGGCTATTCTTGTTGAGTTGGTAGCTGAAATCCTCGAAAATTTGATTGAAGATCAGTATCCTCTAAACTCCCGTAATGAACCTTTACCTGGCAAGATTCAGTTAACGGAGGAATGGACCTTTCACAAGCTGGAGTTAAGGGTTTCCAAAGGCGCTTCTGGACAGATCAGATTGATGTATTTAGTCAATACAACTACCTGTGTAATCAGACTTGTGTGGATTTATAGTCACGAGCAGTTTGCAAAACGTCCTCCTGATAAAGATTTAAAGATTGTTATCAAGGAAACTTTAGACGGTTAGCTCTCAGCTTATACAGCATGAACGACACACTTCTACAACGCATCACCCATAATCCTGATATCTGCCACGGCAAACCCTGTATCCGAGGACTTCGTTATCCAGTGGAGTTGATCCTTGAACTGCTTAGTTCAGGTATGAAGACTGAGGAAATATTGGCAGATTATGACGACTTAGAGTATGAAGATATTCTGGCGGTCTTGTTATTTGCTGCTCGCCTCAGCCAAGTCAAAAGTATTCACAGAATTGCCTTGTGAAATTTCTTGTCGATGCTCAGTTGCCAGTTCGCCTTGCGCTTTTCTTAAAAGCTTCAGGCTACGATACAATCCAGGGCTATTTCATTCTACACCTGAGCCTTGAACTCAAGTTCAAGGCTCAAAGCTCAAGTCCGTTGAAACGGACTAAATTTCTGAAAGTTCTAGTCGGCGGTATGCCGACTTCAGCTATTAGCCTAGGAATAAATTCCTAGGCGTATGGGTTGCTTACATTTCCTCCAATTCCTTACCCTTTGTTTCTTTCACCAAAAAAGCCACAAAAAAGATAGAAATTGCTGATGAGATCGTATATATCCCATAGGCAGAACCCAGACCAAAAGATTTGAGCAAGGGAGGAAATGTTGTGGAAATCATAAAGTTGGCAATCCACTGAACCGCAGCAGCCAAGGAAAGGGCAGCGGCTCGAATCTTGTTATTAAATATTTCTCCTAATAGCACCCAGACAATCGGTCCCCAGGAAAACCCAAAACAGACAACATACAAATTTGCTGCCAGCAGTGCAACAATTCCCCATGAACCAGGTAGAGTAGGATTCCCTGTGGTAGGATTAATCGTAGAGTTTTTGAAAACAAGCGTCAAAGTTCCCAGGGTTACGGTCATACCAATTGAACCCAGAAGAAGTAGCGGTTTACGACCAAATTTGTCAACAAAGACCATGGCAATCAACGTGGTTAAAATATTCACAACTCCAGTAATCACCGTGATCAGCAGAGAACTCTTCTCAGAGAATCCAACTGCCTGCCACAAAACACTGCTGTAATAAAAAATAACGTTGATACCAACGAATTGTTGCAGAATAGACAACCCCATTCCAATCCAGACTATGGGTAGCAACCCTCCACTTCGACTCAACAAATCGGAGAATTTGGGTTTGCGTTCTGTGAGCACAGTCTGGCGAATCTCTTCAACTTTTGCCCTGACGTTACCTCCCTCAACTTTTTCTAATACATTTGCGGCTTCCTGATACCGTTTTTGTGCAATTAGGTATCGAGGTGATTCAGGAATCATCAACGCGGAAACCCCATAGACAACTGCTGGCGGGACTTCTGTCCAGAACATCCAACGCCACGCCGGAATTCCAAACCAAAACGGTGCTTCTGCTGAACCTCCTGCACCCAATGCAATGAAGTAGTCACAAAGTAAGGAGAGGAAAATCCCGACAACGATCGCCAGTTGTTGTAGTGAACCAAGTCTCCCTCGTAATTGAGCTGGTGCAACCTCGGCAATATAGGCTGGTGCAATGACACTCGCCATCCCAACAGCAATTCCGCCTAATGTCCGCCAAAAGATAAAGTCCCAAATGCCAAATGCAATTCCAGAGCCGATACCACCCAGAATAAATAAAATAGAAGCAACGATCATTGTTCTCGGACGACCTTGCCGATCTGCGATCGGTCCTGCGACAAAAGCTCCCAAAGCAGACCCTAGTAGCGCACAGGATACGGCAAAACCTGTCATGACGCTATCAGCATGAAACGCTTTTGACAAAGCTGAAACAGCGCCGTTAATCACAGCAGTATCAAAACCAAACAAAAAACCACCCAGTGCCGCAGCACTCGCAATTAGAATAACAAAAGAAACATTTTGCTTCTTATTAAGAACTGGTTGTTGCAAATTCATTTTCTATACCTATATTTTGGCTTTGCATATGCGCGGCATGAATATCTCACTTCTAGACGCAAAGAAATTCTTAGCGCCTTTGCGCCTTTGCGTGAGACTTAAAAAAGATTTCATAGATTATTGATTAAAAAATTACGACAAAACTTCATGCCAATACCGTTCAGTTAGAACTAAACAATCTCTACAAAAGTTAACAGCCTGTAAAATTTATTAACTGAACCGTATTGGATTTTACCCAACTGTTATAATCATCTTTGAAAATAGCTTAATTCTTAAATAAATAGCCTATAGCTAAGTAGGTAGATAAAGAAAATCTTTGGATAGAAATCAAAATATATAGCCATCCTATAACAGCAGTGAAAATTCCATGCTTTAGAAACCCGGTAACTTTGGCGAAACCGGGTTTGGGGGACTTTCACAACTCCTGCACAGAGTGCTATAAACTGGTAGGCGCAAGTGCGATCGCTTTTACGCCACAGCAAACCCAGTATATTGTCGCACGTTAGGCTGATAAAAGCCGAGCACAATATGCTTCTTTGGGATACCAGCCTCTACCAGTTCATTCGCAATTCCATCTTCAGTCCCATCTCTCTGAATCCAGACCTTACCATCAATAATATCGATGTGGATTAGACAACCGTGAATCCGTTTAACCCTTTGCCATCCTAAAGACATTACTAGATATCTATTACGATCATGGTCAAAAATTGTTTCATTATAAATATCTCCATTAGCATATTGAATATCGACATATTTTGCTAAGATATTTTGAATAATTTGGCGATAGATGTCTAAAATATCCATCTGACAATTACCTCCGGTTCTGGTTCAAAAACAATTAGTCTGACCCGCTGATTCTCCAGCAGAACTTTACCAATTGGCTCTTCAAAAATGTCAACAAAAACTGCTTCGCGGATACCAAGATATAGCATACGCTCAGGGTCAGTACGCGCTAGGATGTCGTTATAAACAATAAACTGACCTACAGCGTTTTTTAAATCTTCAACTTCTGATGGACTAACAAAACTTTTAATTTCAACAGCAATCTTTTTTTCTATTTTTTCAGCCGCCAAAAGTTGCTGTGCACCTAAATCAATGAACAAGTCTTTTAGACCCCATTTCACCATATAAGGGTCATGGGTGACTTTCCAACCATCCTTGATGAGCGCGTTTTTGAAACTATCATGATAGATGTCTCTAGCTGGCACGCTGCCTACCTTTCACCGCGAAGACTTATTAATCCTTAGTATACAATAAAATTATTTAACCTGATAGGTGAGCGTAACTTTTCCCGAGAACAGACTTAGTAACGAAACTTAGCAATGTGGTTGGGTACGAAGCAGCGCTCACCCCAAACGACTAATTCTTTGCTAGTCTTAAAGTAAAGAAAACACAGATATAATCAATTATTATTCTAGGTATTGTCTCATGTCTACCGACTCTCCTCCTCTGATCGAAACGTATACCCCGGAGCGCTGGGTGGGGTGGAGTATGGACTTTATTGAGGCAGGCTATACGGGTTTGTTGATTAAAAATGGCCGTGTCGTGCGGAAATTGGAACCAGGGCGTCATTTCAGCTTCGCCCTACCCTTGCTAGAACAATGCGAACTGATTCTGGTAGACACCAAGATTCGCAACCTGGAGATTGTGTCTCATGGAGACTTTTTATCCCAAGACCAGTATCTGATTAATGTTTCCCTCAATGTGATGTATCAGGTAATGGACCCTAAACGAGTGGCTTTGGAATTATCTGAACCGATCGCAGCCCTCGTGAGTGCAGTCAAAGATAATCTGGGGGTGGCAATTGGTCAGGTACGTGTGGAACAGTTGACGACTCAAGGGAGAGCGCAAATTCGGCAATACATCCTTGACAATCCTGAAGTTTTCTATTCCTTAGGCTTTGCTCTGGAAGATGTGCGGGTGAACGACATCAGCTTCCCTCAGGGTCGTGGGGTAATTCGTCAAGTTGAAGGTATGAGTGCCCGAGAGGAAGCTGAATACAAAGCAGCGTTAAAGGCGCAGATTGCCCAGGCTGGTCGTCCGCAGATTATACCGCAGCCCGTGCACCAGGTCAACATTATCTCTGGTGGGAATCGTAACTCAAGTGACCCAACTCTTGAAACTGCTAGCATTGCTCAGATAGGCGCATCACCTCCTCAAGCCAGTTTGCCAACTCGGGATCACCTAACTCTTTCGCCAACAGTGCTTGACCCGAATGCTGAGGAGGTTCCCATTCCACGTTTGGTAAACCAGTCATCAGGTGCGATCGCTATATTGTCAACTAGCCCCTTTACCATCGGACGCGAACCGAGCAACACCCTCATCCTTGACGATCACCTCTGTTCGCGCTATCATGCCCAAATTATTAAACTAACTGACCCTCAGGGTATAGTCCGCTACCAGATCATTGATCTGGGTAGTTCCAATGGCACTTTTGTAGATAGACAACGGCTTGTCCCTCAGCAACCCATCTGGCTGACTCCTGGAAATGTCATCAGGATTGGTAGTCAGACGTGGACTTTTGAAGGTTGAGGGCAAAGCTTGAGCCCTAGGAACCAGAGCATCGACACAAACGCTTTTCTAGTCCTTTTCAAAGGACTTGAGCTATTAGCCTGGGGTTTATAACCCCAGGCGGACTACACATCACCGGTAGCTAACATCTGGATGATCCGAGGAATTCCCGGATCGAACCCACCTAGATCCCAAGACAGCGGATCTTGAGGATCTACCAAGGTAATCCGGTAAGGTGCAAGGGTGATGTACACCGCCTTGATGTTGGGATTCACCTTTTGCCGATACGTAGCAAGCGCTTGACTTGGATGCTTATAACCGGCCCATGACTCACTATCAGTCCAGAAGCAGACCACATCTGCCTTGAACTTGTTCTTAATCATCCAGTCGTAAGCAACAGACGCATCTGTTCCGCCGAAGTTTTGGTTGCTAGCTTTACCAACAGCAGAACTAAAACTATCTTTGGCGGTGATACCTAAGTCGCGGAAGTCGGTAGCAAAGCCACGAATCATGTAATTTTTCTCTGCCTTTGCTGTCACCAGTGCCATTGTTGTGGCAACTTCACAACAACTCAGTCCCATATCCGCAATCAAGCCACCCATAGAACCAGAAACATCTATGGCGTGCATGAACACTTTACCTGTGGGTTCCACCACATCAAAAGACAGTTCAACCGCCTTTTCTAAGATCTCCACAATTCGGTCAACTGGGGCCCAAGTCTTCTTACTGCGTCCTAATGTCCCACCAGATTGATAAGTCTTGAGTGCCTTCAAAACATCAATCGGATGAATGCGACCTTTACGTAGATATTCCTTGTTGTTAATAACTGCTTCAACTCGCTGTAAATTAGCGCGTTCACCAGACCCTAAAACACCCAGTTCAGTCAGTGAACCCAGGTTACGCAGCAATGCACCAATTGGCATTTCGTTGAACAGCAACTGCCATGCATCTTTATCCATCTTGCTGACAGGGGCAGCCATTTCATGAGTTAGGCGTCCTTGGGAAATAGCTTCATGGGTTTGGGTTGGATTACGCTTTAACCACTCATACCACCAAATTTGCGCCAACGCCGCAGAGGGGATTTCCTCTGGTAATACGAACCAACCTTTGACTACCCACTCAAACAGCTGTTGGTGATCTGGTGTTGGTGGTTTGACATGGAACAAACGCAAAGCATCGCGGTGGGAGAAATCATAGCGTTGCTGGTACTTCAGCAACTGGTAAGCCAAACCTTTAACATCTTCCCGTAAGAACCAATTTTTCCCAGCTTCGCGCACAACCTTCCCAAATCCTCGCATAGACTTGGTGTAGTTCAGCCATTCATAAAAATGACTACCCGTGCGGACAACTTGTGGAAAGATTTCACCAAATGCCTTTTTAGCGGATGGTGCTTCACCCATAGATAGCAACACCAAAGCCAAGATCGGCGCACTGTTGTTGATGGCGCGTCCATCGCTGGCGTAAAGGATTTCTTCGGCTACACGCTGGGGATTTTTGGCGATCGCTTGCCTTACAACCGTCACAAAATCCTCAGTCAATTCCTGTTTTCCAGCATAGTAAGTGCTTTGTGCTGTACCAATTAGCAAACAGCGCCGTAGCATTTTCCAAATGCCAGCATCAAACATCCAACCCTGAGAACGTCCCTGGATCATCTCTGCCTCTCGTCCAGGAATAGGCTGAGTTTGTGGTGTACCTTTTTGGGTGAAGAACTTGTAGTTCATTGTTGTATCTCCCAGCCTTTGCAGGCGAAAAGAGTTAGGAGTTAGAAGTTAGGAGTTAGGAGTTAATTCATAATTTCTTACTCCTAACTCCTCACTCCTAACTCCTCACTTAAATTGGTGTAGTGGGGCGGGATTTGAACCCGCGACCTCTCGAGCTACAATCGATAACCCTCATTCTTCGGCCTTTGCAGGCAAGGGGTGAATAAGGATGTTTTAGCGCTCTACCACTGAGCTACCCACCACATGTAAAGTTAGGAGTTAGGAGTTAGGAGTTAGGAGTTAATTCATAATTCCTTTTGGGAAATTTACTCTGTAATACAAATGTAGTATCTAAATTATTGGATGTCAAGTAGCTGGGAAATTAATTTTGAAATTCTTGCTGATGTAGTATTGCGAAGGTATTTTCAAAGAAGCTGGGTTGCTGTAGCCAGATACTATATTAAAAAAATAACTCAGTATTTAATGATTGTCCAACTGTGCCCACATCCGCCTGGGACTCGAAGTCCCAGGCTCATAGCATAAGTCCTCTAAGAGAGGACTACCTGTTGCGGAAGTATTGTCAATTTTATAACTTTCAACATCGCTGGCAAATTTTCTCCCAGTAATGCTCGCCAGTGAGTTTGTTAAGAATTATTGTTAGCAAGGAATTGAAGTCAGGTACTAGCACTCAGAAACCCAGCACTTCGTTCTTCTCTGCTCCCCTACACCCCCACACCCCCACACCCCCACACCCTTACCCTCCTACACCCTTTGTCAATCCGTCCGGAAAAATTTTAGCAAAAAAACAAATACTACAAACAAACGTCCCAATTTTTGCCAAGATAATATTATTATTTTCCAAAAAGCCACTTGGCAAAAATCGGCATGAGTGAAAACACAATAGAAAGCTACGGCAAGGGTTTTCTCGTTATACTTTTGCCAATCTCCTTTTTAATTATTTTCCTTGTTGCCACCTGGAAAATTTGGCTAGCAGTAATTCTACTAGTCTTGGCTTTCAATATTTGGCAGTACTATCGGTGGCAACAGTGGTGTCTGCAAGTTAACCCGATATTCAATCAAATGATTCGGGAAAACCAAGGCAGGATTACGCCAATAGACTTGGCAATGAAGGGAAATTTTTCAGGAGAGACAGCAAAACGTTACTTAGACGGCAAAGCAATGGAATTTGGTGCTCGCACCCTTGACTCTGAAGATGGAAGCGAGGTGTATCATTTTATCACCGCCAGCACTCTGGGCAGCATACTTGACAGTAGTGAGCCACCCAAAGAACTTTCTTCTCAACCAGCAGCCACAGCGACCCTACCAATTCTGACACCGCCGCAGCCCAAACAGCAACAAGAACCAGAACCAGAAACTGAATCACAACCCCACCCAACCCAGGAGGAAGTAAAACGACCACTAGAAAAACAGTTACTTTTTGGATCTCTCATTCAATCTGAACTGGCGAAACGACTAAATGTTTATTCCAGCACAGTATATAAACGGCGAGAAGATCCAGATTTTCCTCAGTGGAGTCGCAGTAAGGACCCAGATGGCATTGCTTGGACATATTCCAAAAAAACTAAGGAGTTTTTTCCACTGGAAGAAGAAGGGAAAAGTTAAAAGTTAGGAATGGGGAGTGGGGAATGGGGAATGGGGAATGGGGAATCGGGAGTGGGGAGTGGGGAGTGGGGAGAAAGTACATTTTCATACTTTGTGATGTACGTAATTCATAACGATCGCGTCTTGGACTAGGAGGAAGCAGACCCAATGAAAAAATTTCATTACCAAACATGAAAATTTTTTTCCCCACTCCCCACTCCCCATTCCCCACTCCCCATTCCCCATTCCCTACTCCCCATTCCCCACTCCCCATTCCCCATTCCCTACTCCCCACTCCCCATTCCCCACTCCCCATTCCCCCTTCCCTTTACTTCTAAACCTACAGCTTCGGAGATGGAATTTAAGCTGTTTTGTTCTAACTTGGAGCGCAAATCTTCAAGAATACGGCGTACCATAAGTGGACCTTCATAAATCCACCCTGTATAAACTTGGATAAGGCAAGCACCAGCAGTAATTTTCTCCCAGGCATCTTCAGGGGTAAAAATGCCACCAACACCGATAATCGGCATTTTGCCCTCGGTTTGCTGCCAAATAAAACGAATGATTTCAGTAGAACGATCGCGTAAAGGCGCACCGCTGATACCACCCGCTTCTTCCTGAACCGATTTACCTGTCTGGGCAATCATCTGAGTTTTTAGTCCATCCCGGCGGATGGTGGTGTTAGTGGCGATAATTCCGGCAAGTTGGTAGGTTTTAGCGAGGGAAATAATGTCGGCGATCGCTTCCCATTCCAAATCAGGTGCTATCTTGACAAAAATAGGCTTATGTGTAGTATTTTCTGCTTGCAACGCGTCCAAGATAGAACCTAGCATCGCTGCATCTTGAAGCGATCGCAACCCAGGAGTATTTGGGGAAGACACATTGACAACAAAATAGTCTCCACAATTCTGGAGTAAGCGAAAACTATTGACATAATCTTTTGCGGCTGATTCTAAAGGTGTTACCTTAGATTTACCTAAATTTATACCTATAGGTATTGACAAAGTGAACTCATGCTGAATCTGTGCTAACCGCGACGCCATTGCTTCAGCACCGCAATTATTAAAACCCATGCGGTTAAGAGCAGCTTTGTCCAAAGGCAAACGAAACAATCGGGGAGGCGGATTTCCAGGCTGTGGGTGAAAAGTGACAGTTCCCACTTCTGCAAAGCCAAAACCAAGGCTAGACCAGATAGGAGTTGCGACACCATCCTTATCAAACCCCGCAGCCAAACCCACGGGATTAGGGAAGTTTAGCCCAAACAGAACTTGTTCTAGACGCTGATCAAATAGACACAAGGACTGCTGTAAGTATTTGTTAACCCAACTAGCAGGTGGGCGATGGCAAGTGTTTCCCAGCCAGCTTAAACTACGAATTGTCTGCCGATGTAACCACTCTGGATCTGTTTTTACCACGGTTTATTTACGACTACCATCTTATCTGCGTTCATCTGCTCCGAAGTTCTGTTCGTCGAAGACGTTGGCGAAGCCATCGCCGGAAGCCGGCGCTCAGACTTCTCTTCATCTGCGGTTAAAATCTTTTATTCAGGGTCTTATTCAGGGCATCTTATATACTAACAAGCTAAATTAACAGATAATCAGATGGGGCAGCCACAAAAACAAGACGCCGCCGAACAACAGATCCTTTCTTTAGGGCGCGTCCTCCAAAGCCTGCGGGAAGGGGATGATGTTGACGTTCTGATTGAAACTACGATTTCTTATCTCAAAGAGCAGTTTGACTACAGCCTGATGTGGATTGCTTTATACGATCGCCTGAATCATATATTATTCGGCAAAGGCGGCATCGCACCAAGTAGCGACACAAGTTTTTTGCAACAAAGATTGGTTCTCAGTCCAGGAGATCTATTAGAACAAGTGGTAATTGAACACCGTCCCTTGGGTGTAGCGGATTTGCGAGCCGAAACCAGGGCTGAGTCATGGCGGGATCTGGCAAAAAAATGCAATATCCAGGGAACGATTATTTTGCCAATTCGCTATAAAGACCGCTGTTTAGGTTTAGTGCTGCTGGGTTCCCGGCGTTGGGGTTACTTACTAGGTGGTGATGCAAAAGCACGACTGATGATGGTTTTGGGGGAACTGGGGGCAACGCTTTATCAAATTGAAGTGGATTTGCAGCATAAGCAAACTAGGCGGTCTGACGAGCCGTTGTTGCAATTGCTGGAAAATTTGCGCAGCCTTAGTAACCTAGAGCAAAAACTAGAAGCAGTGGTGCAAGCCACCCATGAATTTGTTTTGCCCACCCACACAAATATTTACTGGTTTGAGCGGGAAAGACGCTACTTTTGGCTGAGAGTAAGTAATAAACTACTCAACGTGATATCAGCAAGAAGCAATCACCAACCAGTAGCAGGAATTACGGTGCAGGATGTGAGCGAATTTTATTATGCCTTGTCCATGAATCAAATTGTCACTGTTGGGGAAGGGCACAGTTCTCTCAAAAGCAATTTCACGGGTAAACTGCTGCAACGCCTGCAAGTGCGCTCACTTTTAGCAGCTCCCATCATCTGGCAAAAGGACTTGCTTGGCTTTCTCGCAGTGGAAGGCAAAGAAGCCCGCATTTGGACGGAGGCAGACAACAATTTCGTCAAGGGTGCTGCTGGGTTAATCTCCCTGGTAGCACCTAGCGAAGGCATGGAAACCACTATAAAAAAAATTCAGCAAGACACTCAACTGACTGGTGAAGTTGCCAAGGCTATCTATAATAATGAGGACCTTGAGTCCGTTTTAGGCAATTGTGCGGCGAGAGTTTTGGAGCGACTTCGTGGTACGCGGTTTTTACTATTACAGTACGACACTGACCAAAATAGATATCAAATTTTTTACCAAAGCCAACCATACAATAAGAGACCGTTGACATTTGCCCTCGATACCCTTAAAGAAGTTGATTTTCAGCTTTTGCAAAATGCACAAGCAGCGGTGGGTATTGAAAACTTAGAGGAAGATTTGCGGTTTTTTAACTGGCGTTCCGCAATGCTAGCAAATGGCATGCGATCGCTTCTGATTAGTAACTGCGCTCAAGGTCGTACACCAGAAGCGCTTTTGGTCATCGCCACTGAAATCAATCGCTCTTGGACAACTGTAGAAAAGGAACTGCTGCAAGTTATTAGTCAACAGATTGGTGTGAGTTTCCGTCAATGGCAACTTCACCAACAGACCGAACAGCAGCAAAAAATATTGCGTAGCTTTCAGCAATGCCTGCGCATTATGGAACAGGCACAGAGTGCTACAGTTGGGTCTGTACAGAAGTTGGAACATGCAGCACTCGAACAAATAGCATCTGTTCTCAACTGTCCCCTGGTGATACTGCTATCCTGGATGCCAGGACAGGATGTGGCCCAGATTATACCAGGGGTGATGGCTAATGATCGGTTTGCAATTGTTGCGGATATACCCATCCCACTCCAAACTGAGGTACTGATTCAGTGGGCGCTTGCCCTAGATGGTCTGTTGACCCTGAACATCAATGATTTACCCCCTGATACCAAGAAATGGCTGAATGGTGAAAGCATCGGTCAAATTTTGGTAATGGGATTACGCACCACTGCTCCCAATGAACCTACAGGTGTGGTGTTGATGGCAGACCGTTTAGAGCGTCAGTGGTCACAACAGAGTCTCAGTGCTACAGAAACACTAGTTTGCCAACTGGCTTGGTCGCGTCGATGGCTGCAAATTACCCAAACTCTCCAGTCAACAACCACAGAATTACAACAACTTAATTGGTACAAACATCGTCGTCTAGAGGACATTCAAAGAACGGTGGCATTGTTAGTCGGTCAAATGCATGCTTTGGGAATTCCTGCTAATGAATTGACTCAGATGCGCTACCAGCAACTGCTGCGACAGTTAGACAACACAACTGCTTCCATGACTGGATTGCTAAAACTTGAGCAGTGGCAGTTGTATACTCACAAGGATTCAATGCCCATGAGCAGTTTGCTGAAGCGATCGCTCGAAAGAGTTGAAAATTTACTCAAACAAAAAAAGCTGTGGGTAGCTGTGCATGGTTTGGGACAACCGATAGTGGTAAATGAGTCACACAAAAGCGATTCACTTGTGCCCTATGGCTCAGAGACGTTACAATCCCACCCTATGACCATCACTGGCGACATTGTGAAAATTGAATTAGTTCTTTATGAATTGTTGGTTGCTGCTTGTCACCGTTCTACAGGTGTGGGTAGGATTGATATTTGGTGTCGCCGCTTAGATGAGTGTGGAACTGACGGGGATTGTCGTCCAACCTCGCTAGAGGTGTCAATTACAGATAATGGCATAATTGAACCACAGTTACTGGCAGAGCTACATCAACAGACTCCTAAAGATGTGCTTGCTCCCTCCACCCTCAACCAACCACCAGGTTTACACCTGCTGATTTGCCAAAACCTCATGCAACAACTGGGGGGAGAATTACATTTCTATCAATTACCAGATGGTCGGGTAGTCAATCGTTTGCTGTTGCCTAATCGTGGTTAAAATTATCGCGATTGTTAATGACAGCACTTTTCTGAAACCCCTGATTTTAATTATGGGGTTCCCACTCAGCCACCCCCTACCCCCTACACCCTTTTCATAAGTTTTCTATCAGTGAAACACACTAGTGATAATTGTCTTCTAAATTACAGAAATAAAGCTCGAATCTCCGCATTATTAATATGGGACGTGGTCATTCTAAATCTGACCTGCCTACCAAAATCTGTCCGGTATGTCAACGCCCCTTCACATGGCGCAAGAAATGGGAAGATTGTTGGTCAGAGGTGAAATACTGCTCAGAACGTTGCCGTAGACGGCGTTCTGATGCAAAAAATGAGACAAGTTAAATAAACCCCTACTGTTACGCAAAGAGTATAAAGGACACATGAATTTAAAGGTACAACCTAAATTAATTATTCATGGTGGCGCTGGTAGTTCCCTCAAAAGTAAAGGAGGAATGGAGGCGGTGCGCCGATCGCTCTATCCAGTGGTTGAAGCAGTGTATTCTTTACTACTATCGGGAGTAAGTGCCACAGAAGCGGTGGTGCGGGGTTGTCAAATGTTGGAAGATGACCCTTGTTTTAATGCCGGTACTGGTTCAGTGCTGCAATCAGATGGTCAAATCCGTATGAGTGCTTCTCTAATGGATGGTGCGTCCCAAAGTTTTAGTGGGGTGATTAATGTCTCCCGTGTCAGAAATCCCATTGAGTTAGTGCAATTTTTACAAACCTCTCCTGACCGGGTGCTGTCAGATTTTGGCGCAGTTGAACTGGCGCGGGAGTTGCAAATTCCTAGCTACAACTGTTTAACTGAGTTAAGACTGCAAGAGTGGATACAGGAGCGTCAAGACAATTTTAAAAGAACTATGGCAGGGGTGGTGGCAGAAGAGGAACTGCTGGAAACCAGCAATGCCCGACGCGGCACAATTGGGGTAGTAGCTTTGGATACTTATGGAAGGCTATCTGCTGGCACTTCCACAGGCGGTAAGGGATTTGAGCGGCTTGGTCGTGTCAGTGATTCTGCTATGCCAGCAGGAAATTATGCGACAAAGTATGCAGCTGTGAGTTGTACAGGAATCGGAGAAGACATCATCGATGAATGCTTAGCACCAAGAATTGTGCTGCGTGTCACCGATGGTATGTCCCTCAAAGATGCGATGCACCGCACGTTTGCAGAAGCAAGCGAAAACAACCGGGATTTTGGGGCGATCGCCCTTGATGCCCGTGGTGCGATCGCTTGGGGTAAAACCAGCGAAGCCCTTCTCGCCGCCTACCACGACGGCGAAAAAATGAGCGATACCCTGGAAATTCCGACTGGGAAAGAAATCGGCTGTTTAATTTAGTGAGGAGTTATGAGTTATGAATTATGAATTATGAATTATGAATTAATTCCTAACTCCTAACTCCCCCACTCCCCCACTCCCCCACTCCCCCACTCCCTACTCCCCACTCTTCTTCTTCCGCCAATCTGGTTTGAGTACTTGACGGGTACGGGCGATGACCAAGCAATCATCAGGGACATCTTCTGTAATTGTGGAACCAGCAGCCACGTAGACATCATCTCCGAGGGTTATGGGGGAAACTAAAACACTGTTGGCACCTGTGGCAGTGCGATCGCCTATCTTAGTAGGGTGTTTATTCGCACCGTCATAGTTGGCGGTAATTGTACCTGCACCGATATTCACTCTTATTCCTGCCGTGGTGTCGCCTAAATAGGACAAATGGGCAACGTTAGTCTTATCACCCAACAAGGTGTTTTTTAATTCCACAAAATTCCCTACACGGCAACCCGCACCCACTTCCACATGACTGCGCAAATGGGCATATGGACCAATGCGGGTTCCTGCTTGCACAATGCTATCGGTTACTACGGAATATAGCACCTTGACATTTTCACCTAATTGGCTGTTTTCAATTAAACTTCCAGGACCAATGCGGCTTCCTGTGTGAATGACTGTATTGCCTCGGAGGTGAGTTTGGGGTTCAATAATCACATCCGGTTGTAATTCCACGGTGTCATCAATAGTGATGCTGGCGGGGTCGATGAGGGTTACACCCGCTGTCATCCATTTTTCTTTGATGCGCCTTTGTAAAATCTCATACGCTGTTGCCAGTTGCAGGCGATCGTTTATGCCGAGAATTTCTTGGTAATCCTGTAAATCTACTGCCATCACTGGTGACAACTGACTCACAGCATCGGGCAGGTAGTATTCTTTCTGGGCATTGTGCGTCTGCAAATGCGGTAGAACTTTTGCTAAATCCTGCCAGCGGAAGCAATAAATCCCAGCATTGACGCGGCAATTTTGTTTTTGGTCAGGAGTGCAATCCCGGTCTTCGATGATTTGTTGTACTATATTTTCAGCATTACAAAAAACCCGCCCGTAACCTTTGGGATCGCTCAAGTGCGCGGTGAGGATGGTGGCGGCGTTTTGGTGTTCTTGGTGAATTTGCAACAGTTGTTTGAGGGTTTCGGTGCGCAACAACGGCACATCCCCGGACAACACCAACAGATCCCCAGTGTAGTCCTCTAGGTAGGGAAGTAATTGCTGGATGGCATGGCCTGTCCCCAATTGTACAGTCTGTTCGACAAACTCAAGACTCTGAATTGACTGCATGGCTGCTTTCACCAACTCCGCCTGATGTCCTACAATTACCATTTGTCTTGAAGGCGCAAGCGGTCTTGCACTCTCAAGAACTCGTTCGATTAGCTTGAGCCCACCCAAAGAATGTAAGACCTTGGGCAGGTCTGATTTCATCCGTGTCCCGCGTCCTGCCGCTAGAATTGCTACAATTATCATACTTAGCTATTGGCTATGAGTGAATTGCAATGAATGAAGCTCATTGAATTTCAGTTTAAGCCCATAATAATACGCCCAACCTGCCAACCCTAAACGTAACTTGGCGACAAATGCTGATCCTTCTAGGAGGTAATAAACTCTACAAACTGCTTCAGCAGTTTGGGATTGCGCCAACCGGACTCGGTTTCTTTCGCCATCACGGAGAGTGCTTCTTCTTTTGTGAAAGATCTTTTGTAAGGTCGTTCACTTGTCAGGGCATCATAAATGTCAATCATCTGAAACACCTGTGCTATGTAGGGAATCTCATCTCCAATCAGTCCATCCGGATAGCCCGATCCGTCCCAACGTTCGTGGTGATGGCGAATGATCGGTATTACACCCCGCATACTGCGTAATGGCAGGCAGATTTTTTCTCCTATCAAAACATGCTGTCTCATAATATCCCACTCTTGGGGGGTCAATTTGCCACGCTTGAGTAACACCCCATCAGGAATGCCTATTTTACCAATGTCATGGAGATAACCACCCCACATTAAATTCCGAATTTGGGTGTGTGAGAAATTGAGGTATTCACCAAAAGCTTCTCCGAGTTTTACCAAGCGTTCGCAGTGGTCGCCAGTATTCGGATCGCGACTTTCAATCGCCCCAGCAATGGAAAACAGCACTTGTTCGGCGTGGTCTAAGTCTTCATTCAAACGCTTCTGTCGCATTAACGATTTCACACGCGCCGCCAGTTCTACACGGTCAAATGGTTTGGTAATAAAATCATCTGCCCCTACTTCAATTCCCCGAATACGCGAGCGCTTATCATTTAAAGCAGTAATAAAAATCACTGGAATGAGTCTGGTATGCTCATTCTGCTTGAGTAACTGGCACACTTCAAACCCATCTATTCCAGGCATCATCACATCCAACAAAATTAAATCTAATTGTTGTTGATTTACAAGTTCTACGGCTGTCGAACCACTGTCTGCCTCTATCACTTCGTAGCCTTCCATTGCCAACAGAGCAACAGCAGTCATTCGACTAGCAGCATTGTCATCAACCACTAAAACTTTCGGCACATCTATATCAAAGCCATTTACTCTAGAACCTTTTACTTCTAGCGTTCTCGAAATCAATGGATTGTAACTTAAATTAACACTCTGTTTCATCCAAGAAGGTGAGACTTCGGTCTTTTCAAGCGTCAGTTCTTGTTGAGACAAGTTCAAGGAATACATATTTGCATTTTCCAATGCTAAGGCATGAGTTGAATCGATATGATTAGTTTTGATTGGGGGATTTGAACTATTAGCAACTAGTTCGCTAGAGCCTGTATGCTTCGACATAGATTGCACCACAAATATACTCCCATTTTAAAATAGTTAAAAGTTTCGATGATTTTTTAAAAAAAATTGAATGTCTTGGATTCTAATTCTTCACAACCCTAACGCCTGCTCAAGCTTGCTATCTTATTGCATGCTTTGCATAAGTTTTTTATTTGTTTCTATAACATCATAAATCTAGCCATATTTTTTTCCGTATATAATTCCATTATCAACAATTCTTACCAATGTTAAATCAGGTTTTTTACTGATATTTATTAACATAGCATTGAAATAAAAGGTTTGACTTCCTTTACATTTTAAGTAGGGGGTTTGTAATTTAAAGTTTTGACTTTGAGCTAAGTAGCTACGTGTTTTACCACTATGAGTTATGGAAATCATCAAATTATACTCAATGTAGCATTGCACACTTGCTTCTGTCCTAAGTAATTTAGCTCACAAAAACTCATTAACCCACGGTTGGCTATCTGAAAGTGAAAAAACGTAAAAAATTTTACATTTATTCTGCCTGGCTTTTGCAGAGCCACCGTTTGCGCCAACGAGAGGTAGGCTCTAGGGAACAGGCTTGTTGCTCTAGTTGACGCCGCCTAAGTATGATATCAGCAGGATCGCTCAATTCTGGATCGCGGTAGGGAATGGCAGCACGAGTGAGCAAATGTTCTTTTTCTGCCTGCGAGAGGGAGAGCGCTCTTGCTCCTAGATCCTCCAGTTCCTCTGCCTTTACAAAGGCTGCTACCGTACCAGGCGATCGCCTTCCCACTGGTGGTGTGGAACCTATTTGTAACCCTGCTGCTAGAAAAGCCGTGCGTACAGCAGCAGCACAGGAATAAGTTGCAAGGGTGCCTTCTTCATCTAGCGAGAGTGTAACTTTTTTAATAAATTCAACAGTCCATAAGTGAGGACACTGAGGTGGTGAAAAAGGATCGAGAAAAATTGCATCGGCTCGAAAATCAGACACGTTTACTAGTTGAATCGAACTTCTTGCATCGCCAATGAATAACTTCGCCGCACATCTTTCTGTTTGCGCTTGATGCTCAAAAGCCAGCTGGTTCAAAATCTGGGTATGCTCGCACCCCCAACTGTCGAATAAGTTATGGGCGATGGCCGCTTGTGGAACAGCTGCATTCACTTCTAAACCAATGACTTCTACATAACAGGTGGGATTCACCGCCCAAATTGTCTGCAAAGCTGCTGCTGTGTTGTATCCTAGCCCATAACAAACATCCAACAGCCTTAACACTGGTTTGTTGGCTTTCTTTGCTAGTTGAGTCGGAACCACAAACTTGAAAAAACTCTCCTGACGTGCTCCATAATGGCTGTGAAAAGATTCAGCAAACTCTTTGGAAAAGAAGGTAAAAGAGCCATCTGCTGTTGCTTGTGGTGTAAAATTATCAAAATCTGTCATTAACAGTAAAATCGGTAACTGTACGGGCGCAAGGCCGCAGCGCCCCTACTAATAACTGTACGTCCCCAAGGCAATTGCCCTAACAACTTTACGGGCATATTGCAAGTAGCCCCTACTAACAACTAACAACTAATGACTAAAACCTCTTGTGTTGTTTCTTCTAAGTGGCTGTTTGAACACCTTGACGACCCCCAAGTAGTTATAGTGGATTGTCGCTTTTCTCTCGCTGATGCACAACTGGGAAAACAACAGTACCAAGTGAGTCACGTCAGTGGAGCCTACTATCTGGATTTAAACGAGGATCTTTCCAGTCCTGTGGGAGAGCATGGGGGGAGACATCCTTTACCCAACCCCACTAAGTTAGCTGATAAGTTGTCAGCAATTGGAGTCAGTTTCCAAAAAACTTTGGTTGTGGCTTACGATGATTCCCACCAAGCCTTTGCATCTCGTCTATGGTGGTTATTACGCTATCTAGGACATGAGCAAGTGGTGGTACTCGATGGAGGCTTTACCGGATGGCAAAAAGCTGGGTATCCCGTCACAGATGTCATTCCTCCAAGCCGAATGGCTAACTTCGTTCCCCAAGTACAAATACAGATGGTAGCGGATATTACGGCAGTAAAAATTCGCAAAGATAGTCCAAATGTAGTTTTGGTAGATTCACGGGAGAGAGATCGCTACCTAGGATTAAGGGAACCAATTGATAAAATAGCCGGTCATATTCCTGGTGCTGTTAACTATCCCTGGGTAGAGATTATAGACAAAGCAGGCTATCTACTTCCACTAGAAGAGCAACGCCATCGATGGTCTGAGCTAGAAAATGCAGAGGAAATTGTTGTTTACTGTGGTTCTGGTGTTACTGCTTGCGTCAATTTACTCTCTTTACATCTGGCTGGCATTCATACGGCTAAACTTTATGCTGGTAGCTGGAGTGACTGGATTTCTTATATGAATTATGAATTATGAATTATGAATTATGAATTAACTCCTAATTCCCCCACTCCCCCACTCCCCCACTCCCCCACTCCCTCACTCCCCCACTCCCCCACTCCCCCACTCCCCCACTCCCCCACTCCCCCACTCCTTTCAAAATCGACCTAATTCCAAATTGTAATTGAGGGTGAAGAACCAGCCATTAAAATCAATATTGTGGTCGGTAGAACTACCCAAATTTACGCCACCTTCCAAACTAATATTGCTGTAGTTGGATATTCCGTAAGTTAAGTGACCAAATAGCCGATGATATTGGTCTTCTCTTTGACGCTCGGTAAAATTGGATAAGCCAAACTGGTAGTCAACACCAACTTGCAGTAACTTTTGCCAGTAGTAGTTTAAAGAAACTTGTAAGGAATTGATTACCCGATTACGGTTATCTCGTCCACTGGGGGGGTCAGTAAAACTCAGACGCAACTCGTAGAAGCTATCTAGCATCAACTTGGGGGTGAGAGGATCTCGCCGTCCTAAAGACAGGTGCAGGGAATTGTCGCTCAAAAAGCGATCGCCAGCGCTAAAGGTAGAGCTATTTTTGGCGTAGAACAATTGTTGATTGGTCCAACCAAAGTCTCCATACATTCGTGGCGTTAGCTGCTGGTAAATATCGAGGTTAAATCTTAATTGGTCGTAATTATATTTTGATTGATTTATGTAACGAATCAGGTAGCCATCAATTGACCCATTCAAATAAGTCTTGGAACCCAAGCGCAAAGGTACAGAGGCTAGGGTCAGTCCAGAAAAAATCAAGCCATCCTGTATGGGATGAACTGACGAAAAAATGTTACTTGTCTGGAAGTAGCCAACATGAGCCTGCAGGTAGCCAATAGGTTTAGTCTGTGCTACGGGCGGCGCTAGTGGTGGTTCTGGTAATTGTTCTAGCTGTCTTTGACGCAAAAGTAATCTGCCCAGTTCCCCATTGCTCTTTGACTCAGGAGGCTGTTGTTTTTTCTTTTGCAGCAGCTGTAGTAGTCTCTGGTGTCTTTGTGTGAAATCACTTTCTGGAGGTGTTTTCAAGGATGGCTGTATTGGTGTAGAGGAAGTTCCAGGAAAATCATTGGTCGGCTGTCCTTCTAGCGGTGGTTGTCCTAAAAGCTGCCCTTCGAGTGTCTCTGGCTGGGAGCGGGAGGGCACCAATTTTTCCGGATTTAATGTTATTATTGACACAAGGTCGTCTTGATGACCCCACAAGTTTGGATTTTTAACCCGCGCTGCATCTACCCTAGTGCAATGCCAGGTTGCACCAATGGAAGCTAACCAAGAAATCCAAAAGGATAAATTTTTCCAATCTTTGGGTTGCATATTTCATAGTAGATTTTTCTCAACGTAGACTCACATACTGCGTTGAAGTTTCCGATTTTAAATATTACATTTGCCAGCATTTTTTGCCACGGTAAACATTTGTTTTACTAAATTTCGATGAGGGGAAAATTATCTATTTTACATGCCATTACCCACGGATTTAATCATCTTTAATATAGCCTTCCATTTGATATCTGAACAGAGGGGACAAGGAAGACTTGGGAGAGGTGTTTATAAATCAATACCGTTCAGTTAAGGCTTTGATCCCCCCTTACCCCCCTTAAAAAGGGGGGAATAAGCCCCCCTTTTTAAGGGGGGTTGGGGGGATCTTCAGTCTGTGAACACTACTAACTGAACTGTATTGGTTTATAAATCCTCCACGGATTGCTATATAAACCGAAATCAAGAATTTATTTATAGTACAATACGGTTCAGTTAAGAATAGCCTTTCTTCAAAGAAACCCCATTTCTCAAAAAAGAGGTAAGCTTTTTTAATTTTTAATTCCAATGGAGCGGTACTATAGCAATCCATGGAGGAATTACAAAAACCTCTCCCAAGTCCTCCAAGTCTTCCAAGTCCTCCAAGTCCTCCAAGTCCGGATCTTAAATAGGATTGCTATAGCTACAAAAAGCAAAATTATCGGAGGCGTCAAACTATGTTTATCAAGTTTTTCCCATTCGTGGTAATTGGTTTATGGGGGGTAGTTTTGCTACCGCTACCAAATCGGGCAAGTGCTTCTACTCCTCTGACTGCTGCCCAGATTCAAGACCTCCATAACTTAGTACAACTCATGCCCCAAAATCAGCCGAAGCGTCAAGCACGCAAACGCGATGCAATGATTCCTGGGGATGGGTTATCCACTGGTCGATCTTCCTTAGCAGACTTGCGCTTCAACGACGGTTCTTTGGCACGGGTTGGAGAACAGGCGTTGTTTCGATTCTTACCAAACACGCGAAACTTTAAACTGTCCAACGGAACTGTACTGCTGCTCATCCCACCAGGAAGAGGGCAAACACGTATAAACACGCCCAATGCAGCAGCAGCAATTCGCGGTTCGGCATTATTTGTGCGCTACGACCAGCAAACAGATACCACGATTGTCGGTGCATTGACAAATAGTGGCATTCAAATCTTTAACAGGGATGCTTCTCAAAGTCAGAAGCTCCAAGCAGGGCAACTGATGGTTATAGTTAAAGGTAAATTTCAAGGCTTATACGATTTTGATTTGAGAACCTTTTATCATACCAGCGATATGGTTCGGGGACTTGATCTGACTGAGCCTGGTGTCAGTAATCTCGAGCCTGCGATCGCACAGGTTAAAGCTGAAATCGCTGCTGCTGTTGCAGCACAGTCACCAATAACTGGTCAAGGAGTAGTTGAAAACCCATCTTTTTTAAGGCTGACTCCCAGTTCCTCAAATTTTCCAAGCGTTGAGATAATCAGAAACAATTCTCTAACAAACTCTTTACTAGAAACAGGACAAATCCTGTCTCCCGCTAATAATATTGGTACTACCAAAGAGCCGCCTACTATTGACATTAGAGGAACAGGGACACCGCCCCAACCTGTCACTCCACCATCTACAATCACAACACCGCCCCAATCTGTCACCCCACCATCTACAGGCACAACACCGCCCCAATCTGTCACTCCACCATCTACAGGTACAACACCGCCCCAATCTGTCACTCCACCATCTACAGGTACAACACGACCAGTAAATCCAACACCGAACTAGTCATCTATTCGGGAGGCTGCGCCGGACACAAGAGCATTACAAGGCAGCAGCCCACTAACGAGAGATAATTCACAATTAGTTGTTTTTGTCAATGCGTAAGTCCTAAAAATCAGCCCTTTCAAGGTGGGTGAAAAATTGGGAAAATCACGTCCACTTTTCGGCATTTCTTCTTCGTGTTCTTCGTGCCTTCTCCCAAGGGGAGACGCTACGCGAACGTGGTTCAAAAAGATTTTTAAACCGCGAAGACGCGAAGAACACGAAGGAAATCCAAGTCTTACGACTTGCACCTTGAAAGGGCTAGTCCTAAAAATCAGCCCTGTGAAAGGGCTGGTCCTAAAAATAATTTTCTCCATCAATAAATTGAGTTGCTCTGTCCTTTAATTACGAATTACGAATTACGAATTACGAATTATTCCGTCAAGTGCCTCAAGAGCTAGGGATGCAGATTGATAACGCTGTTGCCAGTTTTCCAACACCATTTTGCTGAGAATACTGGCTGAAGGGTGGCTCACGTTTGCTTTATCAAGCCATTTCAACTCTCCATTAGCATCTGTTTCTATCTCATGGGGAGCTATACCAGTTAAGGCTTTTATGCCAATCATGCCAACTGCATAGATATCACTGCTATATTGTGGACGCCCGAAACATTGCTCGCTTGGTGCATAACCCTTCGTACCAATGCCAATGGTGAAGGCGGTTTGCTCTTGATTATCAAGTAGTTGTGTCGTAACTTCTTTGACTGCACCAAAGTCAATCAGTACTAGTTTGCCGTCTGAGTCTCGACGGATAATATTGCTGGGTTTAATATCCCGGTGAATCACGCCGTTTTGATGGACAAATGCTAATGTTTGCAATAAGTCCCGCACAATCTCCATAACTGTAGTTTCATTGATGCGTTTGCCTGTTGGCAGTTCCTGACTCAGAGCATGACCAAGTATATACTCTTGAACCAAATAAAATTCTTCTTCTTCTTCAAAATAAGCTAAAAGCTGAGGTATCTGGTTATGTGTTCCCAGTTTTTGCAGCGTTTGGGCTTCTGAATTAAATAAACGTCTGGCAACTATCAACTCCTCTAGTTGATTATGGGCTGGTTTTAGCTGCTTAACAACACACAGAGGGTTGTTCGGAAGTCTGGTATCTTCAGCAATATAAGTTTCGCTGAATCCGCCTGAACCGAGAACTTTAACAATCTTATAGCGCCCGTCAAGGACTTTTCCTGATATTGCCATTTCTCTTTGCTGGAGTAGGTCTTTGAGGTCATCCTGTTGACTGAGAATTTCTCGAACAACATGGTTAGAGGCATATTTCTGAAAAATATCCACCAATTGACTTTTTCTTAATATTTCCCTTGCCACTTCAGTTCCTAGGTAGCAGAATCCGATGGTGACGATCGCGACTACTGGAACAGCAGTCGGAAAAATTAACTGACCATAAATGAATAATACATAGCTGACTGCTCCCCAAGTGATGGCAAGAGCGAAGCTTACGCACAATCTGATTATGCCTTGCTTAATTGTTGTAACTATTAACCCGCATCCACCTACTAAACCAAGCACGAATAAACCACGAGCAAGGGATGTGGAAATTGCTGGCGCGATCGCTCTACCTGTCATTAAAGTTGCGATGGCATTGGCGTGAATTTCTACTCCCGACATTTGTTCAGGAAATAGCCAGCTACGGTGTGCAGCTACTGGATGATAATCATTTCCCAACTGGGATGTTCCCCCAACTAGCACAATTTTGTCTTTAAAAACCTTTCCCTGTTGTAAATAGGTGTTCCAATTTTCTGGGTCGAGTACGTACCAGAAGGGAATGACCTCAAATGTACCCGCAGGTCCGGAGAAATAAATTTGATTGCCTTTTGGTTGGGGATAATTCACTTGGGCTGCTTTCAAAACTCCTTCATCAAAGGAGGGTATTTTCACTATCAGGGAATCATCTAACAACTTAGGAAACTCGCTAGCCAATCGGTGAACCTTCCCATCTACGTCTATAGGAAAATTAACAGTGCCAATTGATACATTACCAGTGCGGAACATCGGCTGCGGCAGCTTCAGTTGTGTGAAACTGCCTTGGTGTGTTTGAGAACTTTCGTAAAGCGCTGCTAAACTAACTTGACTTCCATAACGCTGTAATGACTGTCGCAACTTTTCATCGTCGAATGAGCCATAACTGCTTGGCGTATCAAACACAACATCTAAAGCTACAGACCTTGCCCCTGCCTGAATTAACTTCTCAGTGACTTGGGCATATGCTTCACGTTTAAAGGGAAAAGCTTTCAATGGTTCCCAGTAGGCATACTTTTGTGGATTTGTTTTATAGTACTGCGCTGGGACTGATATAGACTGATCGTCTATGCCCAGAATCACTATATCAATGGTAGTCGCTAACGGTCCCCGGAGTACATAAAACAATGTTTGCGCCTGACCTTCCATAAATTGAGCCAACTCTAAACTAGAAGCTGCTACCAGTGCTGCTCCTATTGCCGAGGTAACATTAAGCAAATGACCTAAGCGAGCCATTAGCTTTAATGAGCGTGCTAACCTCGTCGAAGTCGGTTTTGTTGGTTTATTTGACGCTCGATTGGCAGCAGAGACATATTTTTTGGTTAATGTAGGTGTAGGTTCTTCTGCCATATTGTTTTACGTATCAGACCTTTATTTACAAAAAATTAGTCAGGAGGAGGCAGTGTATTGGTAAGCGTCATATCTGGGAGGGTTAAGCGACCCAGGCGGCGGGTGTTAGGCAGTGCCCACATTGCCGTTATGATGCTAGGAGCGAGAATGGTAGCTGTAGGACTGGTGAATGACTCTTTAGTTAGATACCCACCCTAGATGGATGAAATCATCAAAATAAATAATTATTGACATTTAAGCCTGATACCCTTATGGAATTTTGTGCAATGACTTTGCAATCTTGTCTTATATGAGAATCTTATATCTCTATACAGCATCCTCTCCTCTTAACAAAACTTACCTAAGTGTTACTTTTTTGTACACACCGAGTCTTTGTGGCGCACCTGTTACAGTAGAAGGCATATAAACCAGACAATGCAAAACTTTTTATTGTTTAACTTAGCTCACTCGAGTTATTATTCCACTGACACATGAGTTGTCAGGAGATTCTGCCTGCTACTCTACCTAATGGGAAGCAGAGCGTTTTTGCTTTGATTATCAAGACAGACGCTCATAAACTTACTAGGAGGGAGCGGTGCATCTCTTAGACATCGTTTACAACAAAGGCATGAAAATTTCTCTTAGACACTCCCTACTCCCTACTGCCAATTTTCAAGACAGACGTAAGCTCAAATTTTGCCCCAAGCCTCTTAAATACCTCTTTAGGGGTAAACTTGACTGGTATAATGCTAGGCATGCTGTTACTAAGTCATTTTTATTGGTAGATTTTGATTACGGTATGCCTATGACCACGCTAAGGGTGAAAAAGGTTTTGCACCTGATAAGCTCAATACCAATGTTTCAGGCAATTTGCTAATGTGAGAGAGGTTAGATACTAGCTATATATGACAATATATTTATAGATATTAGCAAACTTATTATTTTATAATTGCTATAATCTATTGTTCAATCTAAATTCTTTTCTATTATTTAGGTGTAATTTTTTATGGGTTCTCCGATGAATCGTCTGTCTATTTTTGTAGACGGAAACAATATGTTCTATGCTCAACAAAAAAATGGCTGGTTTTTTGACCCACGACGCGTCTTAGATTACTTCAAACACGAGCAGTCAGAGACAACCTTAATCAATGCATTCTGGTACACTGGCTTAAAAGACCCGCAAGATCAGCGAGGTTTCAGAGATGCTCTAATTAGTCTGGGATATACAGTCAGAACTAAAATTCTCAAAGAATACTACGATGATTCCTCCGGTCGTTACTCACAAAAAGCAAATTTAGATATTGAAATTGTTGTAGATATGTTTAATACGGTAGATCAGTATGACCGCGTGGTTTTATTTAGTGGAGATGGGGATTTTGAAAGAGCAATTGAACTATTACGCTCAAAAAATACTCATATAACCGTAGTATCGACGGAAGGGATGATAGCCAGAGAATTACGTAATGCTACTGACAGATATATAGACTTGAACGATATCCGGGATCAAATAGAAAAAACAGAAGGTTAGGAGCCTTAGCAATTATTTGTTACAAAGGTAAGAGTAAAAAAAATTAAAGTAATAAGGTATTTTAAGCAAAAAGTCACCATGACAACAACGAGGCACAAATGAAAACCAAAGCAGATAGAATCATCATTTTTGACACCACACTCCGAGATGGCGAACAGTGTCCGGGAGCAACCCTGAATATAGATGAAAAGCTAGTAATCGCCAAGCAACTGGCGCGTCTGGGTGTGGATGTGATCGAAGCTGGGTTTGCCTTTGCTAGTCCTGGAGATAGGGACGCCGTTAGCAAAATTGCCGAAATTGTGGGAACAGAAGATGGTCCGATAATTTGTAGTTTGGCAAGAGCGCGGCAAGATGATATTAAAGTGGCAGCAGAAGCTATAAAAGGTGCGGCAAAAGGTAGAATACACACTTTTATTGCTACCAGTGATATTCACCTCAAGTACAAACTGAAAAAGACAAAATCAGAAGTGCTAGCGATCGCTGAAGAAATGGTGGCTTATGCCAAAACCTTCACCGCTGATGTAGAATTTTCTCCTGAAGATGCTGGACGCTCTGAACCTGAATTTCTTTACGAAGTATTAGAGCGAGCGATCGCAGCAGGCGCAACAACAGTTAACATTCCTGACACTGTCGGTTACACCACACCCAGCGAATTTGGGGCGATCATTAAAGGCATTAAAGAAAATGTGCCCAATATCGACCAAGCAATTATTTCCGTTCACGGACATAATGATTTAGGTTTAGCAGTTGCCAACTTCTTGGAAGCAGTGAAAAATGGTGCACGGCAGTTAGAATGTACCATTAACGGTATTGGTGAGCGAGCTGGAAATGCAGCGCTAGAAGAATTGGTCATGGCTTTGTACGTGCGGCGGCAATATTTCAACCCGTTTTTAGGACGGGCTGCTGATTCTGAAGAACCTTTGACAAATATCGACAGCAGACAAATTTACAAAACGTCACGCTTGGTTTCTAATTTGACGGGAATGCTAGTGCAGCCAAATAAAGCAATTGTAGGGGCAAATGCCTTTGCCCATGAGTCTGGCATTCACCAAGATGGTGTGCTGAAAAATAAGCTCACTTATGAAATTATGGATGCCGAATTAATTGGATTGACAGAAAATCAAATTGTCTTGGGCAAACATTCAGGGAGAAATGCTTTCCGCACTCGCTTGGGGGAATTGGGCTATGAGCTGTCAGACAATGAGGTAAATAAAGCGTTCATCAGGTTCAAAGAGGTAGGGGATAAAAAGAAAGAAATTTCTGATTGGGATTTGGAAGCGATCATTAACGATGAAATTCAACAAGCCCCCGATTTGTTCCGTTTAGAGTTAGTGCAAGTTTCCTGCGGCTCAAGCGCCCGTCCCACTGCTACAGTCACCCTCCGGACTCCTAATGGTGAAGAATTAACCGATGCGGCGATCGGTACAGGACCAGTGGATGCTGTTTACAAAGCAATCAACCGCGTGGTGAATGTACCCAACCAGTTGATTGAGTATTCCGTGCAGTCGGTAACAGCAGGTATTGATGCTATTGGGGAAGTCACCATCCGCCTCAAGCACGAAAATAGAGTCTTTTTTGGTCACGCGGCTAACACAGATATTATCGTAGCATCAGCCCAAGCTTACGTAAATGCACTGAATAGATTGTCAGCAGCATTACAAAATAAACAACAAGTGAGTGTATAATTCGTAATTCGTAATTACCCTTAAACCCAATACGGTTCAGTAGAGACGCGATTAATCGCGTCTCTACATAGGTTGAGGGTACGTAAATTATCTTAACTGAACCGTATTACCCTTAAACCTTAATTACGAATTACGAATTACGAATTACGAATTATTAAAATCCGTACTCGCTGCAACTTGCTCCCAAGCATCTAACTCAGCAGTCAGTGACTCAATCTTCTGGCGAAACTTGCTGTAGGCATACTTTCCAAGCACCAACCGCCTTGGGGGATTTGCGGAATTAACAACTTGGATGATCACTTGTGCAGCTTTATCTGGGTCACCTGGCTGACGACCCTCAATCTTGTCAAGAAACTGTAGGAACTTGCCAACGGTTTCTTTATATACATCCATACTATGTTCGGCTCTGTCAAGAGAGCGTCCGATAAAATCAGTACGGAAGGGACCAGGCTCCACAATTGTCACTTTGATACCAAAAGGTGCAACTTCACCATGTACCGCTTCCGATACCCCTTCTAGAGCGAACTTAGCACCACCATAAATGGAAAAACCCAGTTCATTGGAAAATCCGGCAATTGCAGACATATTCAGAATATGTCCTGTTTTTTGTTGCCGCATAATTGGTAGAACAGCCCGCATCATATTGATAGCACCGAAGAGGTTAGTCTCAAAGTTACGCCGGATCTGCTCCTCACTGACTTCTTCCAGCGCACCAATCAAACCATAGCCGGCGTTGTTGACAAGTACATCAATACGGCCAAACGCTTCTAGGGCTGCATCTACTGCTGCTTTGACTTCCGTTAAATTAGTAACATCTAAGCGGACAGCCTTGGCGGTTTCTGGGTATTCACTAGTAAGGTCGTTTAATTGTTCTGGTCTACGGGCGGTGGCGATGAGGGAATCGCCGTGCTTGAGGACTGCTTCAGCTAGGGCGCGTCCAAACCCAGTAGAACTACCAGTAATTAACCAAACTTTTGCTTCGTTATTAGACATTGCAAATCACCGTATGAGAGGGGGAGTGGGTAGTTGTGATGAATTCATATGGGGGTGCTTTTTCGTAGGTCGATAGGTCATCAAGGTCAAGATGCACAGTCGCAATTCCCCGTTTTGCGAAGGTGCCAGCTTGTTCAGGTTTACGAACTGCAACGCGGATCTCAATATCGTCTGGACCACCATCAAGTTCAAGCAAGTTGACGAGGTGAGAACCTGTTCTGCCGGTGGCACCAAGAATCAAAGCAACAGGATTGGAAGTAGTCATTATTTCCTCTGTTTACTTAGCAAATAATTCTGCGATTCCTGTGTAAGGGGCTAGAGGAATAACTTCGCATTGCAGCACCCCTGCTTGTACCATCGGTAACTGCGTCACTGCGCTATTCACTGCTTCCAGATTGGATGCTTCAAAGAGCAGTACTGCGCCACTGTTGTCGGCAAAATAGTGTACCGTGCGAACTAGGTCCGCTGCGTAGTATTCCCAAACTTTTGCGGCTTCAGGTTTTACTAGAGGTAAAACCTTCTCAATTGCAGTGCCTGCAATTACCCGAGCGATGACCAAAACTTGCATAACAACCTCTTCCTTTCTTTCAAGAATTTTAACTATTTCCGGCAGAAGTCCCACACCCTATCTGATCGCGGATGGGTGTCGGGATGAATGACCGGGCAATGACGAAAACATCCCCTCACGACAATGACCGCAGGTCAGCCCCTTCGGGGCGAAGCGACGTGGCGGGGGTGGTTGAGGAGTTGCCAACTTCGGGGATTTTCAACGAATCAATTAACTCATCAATTACTTGAGTCAACCCCTATGTTCCATTCAAAATTAAAAATTAAAAATTAAAAATTTAGAACCCCATAAATAAATAATGGTGCTTGTAGTAAGGACGTAGTAGTTATTGCACCCTCCGGGTGACGCTCGTTCGCCTTTGGCGTCGCCCCTTGGGCGAAGACTCGCTAACGCTACGCTATCGCTAACGCTGCGCTAACGCTACCGCTTCGCTAACGTCAGTTGCTCCACTTGGGGAGACCCCAAGACCGCACTGACTCACTACGTGTGTTTATCGGACATTTTTTTCATTTTCCATAAATGAATTTAGTTGCTCTGTATCCCAACTGAGCAATTCAAAATTATTTCTTAAATGAGCGAATTTTGAATGAGCGAATTTTGAATTCAAAAAATGGTCATTGTATGCTTCGCGGATCGTGAAACGTATAAGCGAAGCTTATTCAAGCTTCGTTCTTTTGTTTTAACTCTGATGTATTTATCTTTCATTTTTTTCGTCATCACTTCCTCGCCATGCTAACATACTTATAACGAACAAAAACCAAGGAGGTGAGACAAGAATGAAGGTTAGCTATCAATATCGCATCAAGCCTAATACTGAACAAAAACTTAGACTTAACCATGTTAGAAGATTGTGCCAGTATATTTATAACAGGATGTTGGGAGATAAATTAGATTGGTGGGAGAACAATCGTTGTCCCATAAATAGCTGTTCAATGATCTCTTGTCCACTTCCAGAATTTAGAGTTAATCCTAACTACAATACCCATCAAGACTTATTACCCTTTCTCAAGTCAGACTTGATTCTTGTCGAGTGGTCTGGAGAGTTATTAAACCTTGAAGATGTTTACTCACAGGTTTTACAGGATACTGTAAAAAGAGTTCACAAGGCAATTGACCGTTACATCAAAGGCGATAAAAACGGCAACCGGAGTGGTAAACCAAGATTCAAATCAGAATCGAGTTTCAAGTCATTTACTTATCCTCAAGCTTTGGATAGTTGGATTAAAGGAAATTTTATTAAGCTACCTAAGATAGGGTTCGTAGAAATTATTCTTCACCGTCCTCTGCCAGATGGGTTCAAGGTCAAAACCTGCATTGTTTCAAAGAAAGCTGATGGTTGGTATATAACTTTATCCTTGTCAGACAAATCAGTACCTGATGCTCCATCAACAGAAATTATTCCAACCATTGTGAATTCTAGTGGCTTAGATGCGGTATTAGAAGGAGATGTTTTTGTTGCTACTTCTGAAGGTGAATTGTTACCCTCAGTAAAAGCATTTCGTAAAAACCAAGATAAACTAGCAAAAATATCGAAGAAAAAGTCAATTAAGAAAAAAGGGTCTGCTCAAAGACGTAAGCTAGCGAGTCAGGAAGCTAAGTTACATCAGAAAATAGCACGCTCCCGTAAAGATCATCACTTCAAAACAAGTCATCAGTTAACAAGAACTGGTAAAAAGATATTTTTTGTAGAGAACTTAGACTTAAAAAATCTCACTAAACGAAATAAATCTAAGCAAGATGAAAATGGAAAATTCTTACCAAACAACCAAGCTCAAAAAAGTGGGTTAAACAAAAGTTTTTTAGATGCAGGCTTTGGGCAGTTTGTTGATATTTTGTCTTACATAGTCGAGAAAACTGGGGGACAAGTTATCAAGGTAAAACCGAACTACACAAGCCAAATTTGTTGCAATTGTGACGCCTATGTCCCTAAAGAGTTGTCAGATAGGATTCACGATTGTAAAGTGTGCAATGTTGGCATTATATGCCGTGATATCAACGCGGCAGTCAACATAAAACGAGTAGGGTTGGGAGTTTTCCCTACTATAAAAAGCCGTCGGGGGAAATTGATGATAGAATCTTCGGGTTCTATGAGTACCCTCAAGGAAATTCGGGTGCGATTCGTTCAGCCTAAACCCGAAAGGGGAGGATGGCTG
>JADQBA010000130.1 GCA_016903675.1 Stigonema ocellatum SAG 48.90 = DSM 106950
AATACCCGTGAATGAATAGAATCAGAGGGCAGTAGTTCTGGTATTTCATCCTCATGACCGCCCTCAAGATAGCCCAAGACGGGCACCCCTCTCCCAATTTGGGAGAGGGGTAGGGGTGAGGGTTTTCATTCACGGGTATTGGGTTTAAATCCCCGTCTGAAAAATAATTACGAATTACGAATTACGAACTACGAATTTTTAATTGATTCCCAATCGGGGCATTGGTCTCCCTCACACCCATAAGGATGCATTCCACAAATTAATTGTGTGTCGTTGTAGATGACTCCATGAAAGTGCTTGCACCCTACACATGTGGCAGGCTTAGGACACGAATCCCTAACTTCTGCCTCGAATCGCATCAATTCTACCTCTGCCCGTCGTTCTCCAATCCCACGAGCAATGCTAACACCAGTGCCAATGGAAAATAGGCCAGCGCCAACAGAAGCGCCACCAAAGAACATCATCTTGTGTAATGTATGGCGGTGTGGGTTGAGGAGTTTGCCTAATTGGATAGTGGAAACCCCACCTAATCCGCCTAAACAGGCAGTAACCCCAATCATGACTGCCATCGCTCCACTCAATGCTAACGACGCTGTCAACACTTCTAAGATATCGATCTTTAGTATTTTCATAAGTTTTTTTAACAGAAACTTAATGTGATTAACTAATACAAACCGCCACTGGTAAGCTGTAAATCATTCAAATTGCCCACTAGATAATTAAGGTTATCATTGGGTGTAAGGGTGTAAGGGAAATTGTATTTGAAATTATTCCCCTACACCCCCACACCCCCACACCCCCACACCCCTACGCTGTGCAGGGCTTTTTTGATTTGGGGGAGTCGTACAAAGTATAGCTGACGAGAGGTACCATATTTTGTGCCAAAAAGCATCTTTGGTGCTGAGATGTAAGCTTTTTGGTGATGCGTGAATGGTTGCTTTATTTGGTGCGACTACTGTACTTGGTGAGGCTAAGTCACAGTATCCAGATGATAAAATAATACATTTATTACTGATAAGTTGCTAACTTAAATGTATAAACATATTCTAGTCTATATTGTAATTTTGCTTCTGTCTTTAAGTATTGTTATACTTTGGTGGCCAGTGAATGATTCTGATTGCGATTCAGAGCCTTTTATTCTATCAAAAACGAAAAAATATCAAGTACATGCTACCAAGGTTGTTGTTCAGCCGTGGCTTGGGGAACATCAGGTATATGGAATCTTTATGGTTCCAAACAAATACGAGCGATCGCCATTTTTTGTGTTAACTGTAATTGGTGTTGGCAACTCCTGTGAAAAGCCCTTTGGCAGTTTCCAAAACATTGATGGAATTTCTGCTGCACCAGGAACACACCTTATTAGGGATTACATTAGAACTCGGCTCAGTCTCCGGCTGATTCTCCAAGGTTTGTACGATCAACTCAATGACAAACAGAACTGGACGCTTACCTATCCTCAAGACATTCTTGACTCGTCAACCGTCAACCGTCAGCAGTGAACGGTGAACAGCCCACACACAATATTGACCTCTCTCATTTGTACTCCAAACACCATAACTCCCACAATCAGGGATTTTCTGTATGTACAAGTAAACAGGTGAATGATGTAATTTTTGAAACCTCAAAAGCCTAACAATTGAACCATCATCTGTAGCTTAAACTACCAAATTTTCTACTGTCTAAATAATTCAACTTCAACCACTATCAGTAAGTGACGTTAAATTAACTGCTACTGTTTGCGCTGATCTGCTTACTTTGAAGCAAATGTTGTTGTTAAACAAACCCATGATTATAGGGTTATTACAGACATCTACGATATAAAAAATGCTAAGTAGAGTGGTAATCCCATAGACAACAATGGATAAGATGTCGCATCTATTACTTGCACCTAGGGTGGGGTTGTTAACAGGTTAGATGGGCGACAACTGATGATGCCTTTGCCCTAGAACTGGATCTAACCCTTTTGTCCCGGTTTAAGTTGCTAGATGTCCCAGGAAAGAAAGCATCTGGAAAAAAATTAATTCAACGAGCAGTAGAAACAGAATCAGGCTTTGGCGACGATTCATGCAAACACTTTACAGCAGTGGTTCGACTGTATTTTTCAAAAAAGACGTCTAAATCGACCACGGAGTTCCTGTGTTGACTTTATTGTTGAAAACCTTGCACTGTGTTAATTATGAAAATAACATGAGAATATTGCCCGGAACAAATCATGTTCTCTGTGGAGAATGCTCTATAGCAATCCTATTTAAGATCCGAACAAGGGGGACAAGGAGGACGCGGGGACGCGGGGACAAGGAGGACGCGGGGACGACTTGGGGGACTTGGAGGACTTGGAGGACTTGGAGGACAAGTTTGCTACACGGAAATTCAAAATTCAAAATTCAAAACACTTTTGACTTATTACCTTAGCTTTTGACGAACCCAAAGGGGCGGGTGTTTGTAATTCCAGCACGGATTGCTATATGAGGAAAAAATTCTAGAGCAGACAAAAACCACCGATAGGTACTGTGAAAGTCTCAAGCTGCCAGATCAAATTCAGGACGTGTAAATCCTGTTTGAGGTTTTTGAATTAACCTTGATAATAACAAGCTTGATTAACGTGTGTGAGGAAGTGAATGTTAGAGAAAAAATCTGATGAACTACCGCCATTGAAACCAAATACTGCTGAGGTTGATACAAAAAAGCAAGTATCGCCCGAACAGAGACGTTGGCTAATGCTTGGGTTGGCATTGAGTGGAGGGGCTGCTGTGTTCGTAACGTTGGGTGCACTGTTGGCAGTATCTCTTTCTAGTAGACCCCTACAACAAGGTTCAGCTTCCCCTCACTTGCCTAACAGTCCGGAAAACCTGACTGATATTCTCTCAGCCACCCTCACTCACCCTGTCAATCTTCTGATTTTGGGCATTGACAACGACGACAACTTTGATCGTCCGCGCTTAAGTACCAAGGCTACTTCGACTGAGGCCCTGTCAAGTAATACTAACACCATGCTGCTGGTACGCTTTTTGCCGAATACCCGTCAAATCAATGTCCTCTCCATTCCCCGAGATACTTTAGTGCGGTTACCAGGAGTAGGTGTGGCTAAAATCGATAGTGCCAACTGGCGGGGTGGGGTAAAGTTTGCGGCGAATGTTGTCAGCCGTCAGCTTGGAAACGTTCCCATTGACCGCTACATCAGACTCAGCAGAAATGGGTTTATTAATCTGGTAGATGCATTAGGTGGTATAGAGGTGACGGTTCCCAAGCGGATGGACTATATAGACGAAACCCAACACTTGAATATTCACTTTCTCCCTGGTCGGCAAAAGCTGAATGGTAAGCACATGGAAGAGTATGTCCGCTTTCGCCATGACAAGTTAGGAGATATTGGGAGAGTGCAGCGGCAGCAAGAAGTCCTCAAGGCAATCCAGCGCACCCTGCTACAACCTGAAACCATCGCTAAGTTGCCACAGATTCTAAAGGTCGCCCAGGACAATATTGACACTGACTTGTCGCTAGAAGAAATGCTGGCCGTAGCCCATGCGACCTTAACCAATGACCGGGAGCAGAACAACTTTCTCATGCTACCTGGTCGATACAGCCGCCGTGATGAGTATCCTAAGAGCTACTGGATTGAAAATACTCAAGCAGCATCTAAAATACTGGCTCGTTACTTTGATGTCAAGAGTAACTCTCAGAAACCAGAGGTAGCAAAAGAAGCTTCACCCAGTCAACTGAGAGTTGCCGTTTCCAATGCCACAGGTCAACCAAGGGTAGGGGAACGTGCCATTGCAATTCTTCGGAAACAGGGGTTCACTAATGTTCATCTGACGGATCATGACATTAATCTGAGTGCTGACGCTATCTCGAAAACTCATATTATTGCTCAACACGGCAATCCAGAAGATGCTAATGCAGTGCAGAAATCCCTAGGTCTGGGGCAAGTGCAGGTATCAGCAATTGGTGACATCTGGTCGGATGTCACTATTGTGATAGGAGCAGATTTCCCTTGAGTAATTCTTCGGTCACCAAGAACTCAAAAAATTCCACTCCTGTTTCTCTTGCGATTTCTCTAAGTTTGTCTGTTGAATTAAATCCTCATATTCTCCTGAATCAACCCATTTCAATAACTCGGCAGCCCGCATGACTGCCCAAGAGTAACTATATTCTGTAAAACTCAACATTTTGGTGAACTTATCCAGATTATCAAAACTATCGGATGCAAACTCTCGGGCTTGAGCAACGAAATCTTCCATCGTGGCTGGAGTTAAGTATTCGTTTGGCAACCCGCCAAGTTTCATCAATGCCGTGGTTGCCACGGCAGTATCTTGACAAGCAAGCAAACCAGCACGATCAGCTGTAAACTTTGCCATCATCAGCCAATTCGAGAAAGCCAGTTCCACTCCACTAGCCGCCAAGCCGCCTAACCCTAGGGTAGTCATGCTGATCAAGTTTTTCAAGGTCGGCATGATAATGGCTATTTGGTGGTATAATAGGTGGCGGCTTTTAATGTGAGCCACTTCATGTCCCAAGACAAAAAGTGACTCTTCCGGAGAAAGCCATTCCATTCCCTCGATATTTATACTGACAAGGGGTTTTTCCACCCCAATAATGTAGGTTTGAATGTGACCGTGACCTCGAAACAGATACTGTTCAGGTATGGGGTCCACATCAAGAATTTGGCAAGTTTCTACTAACGCCTGATGCAGTTTGGGAAAATTGCGGGGTGTGACTCTTAGTTCATTGCCAAGGCATTGCAGCCTGAGTAAGCGATCAATGCCGTACTCGTTCACTTTTCGGAACAGTAAGGAGACACCAGGCATTTTTTCCAAAGAAGCCAAGGCTTTGCGATCAAAGGGGTGTTCGTAAACGGATGAACTCAGTCCGGTTAATATTTTTCTTGCCATAGGTTTTGAGGTTTTAATAATAGATTTTCGTGGCGTTTTGGTTTGTAGTTGGGCTGTCTTCGCCCAAGGGCGCAACTACGAACGATAGACGTTATTTTCTTGATCGTCACGAACTTGTGCAATCTTGTACTTAGTGTGAGTGAATGCCTAGAGCGTATTATTAGGGAAATGGATGACTAAAGCTACTGCAAAAACTTTTGATTTTAGGTAAATTTACATCTTGCACCAACCAGGTAGTTTCTGACTGCGCCCCCATCCGCCTGGGACTTGAAGTCCCAGGCGCGAGTAGCATAAGTCCTCTCAAAGAGGACTGAATGAGTTTGGAAAGCACTGTCAATTTTATGACTCCTTGTTTGGTTATTTGTGGTTTGTACTTAGATGTGCAAGATACAAGTAAACCTATGATCCTGCTGCCAATTCTTTAAGGATATTGTGAGATGTGCTGCTGATTCTGACTGTAGCATTTTGCATAATGTTACTATTTTGTATACGAATTTGTATACCTTAAGTATATCTTAAGTAGCTAAGGGGTATGGTGATATCCTATGCTGGGAACTTAGCGATCGCCTCCCTTACCCCAACGTAAAAAATTTAGTGCGTTGTGGTTTTTTACACAACGCACTTCGCAAAAAGCAGATTTAGTTGTTCTCAACGCTATGCTTAGCGAGGGCGTAAAACCTCCAATTCATTGGGATGATTTACAACTTTACGCAGGCGATCGCGCTCAATAGACAACTTCATAGTTAGGTGCAAGTTCCTGTTGCAGCTGCTTCCACAGACTAATTCCTTCTTGTTCAAAAGCATCTCTTGCTTCTTTACTTGGGAAACCAGATGAAGCCGGATCATCCCAGTTCAACTTTCCATCATAAACGTCTGCCCATTTTTCCAAACGGCTAATAGTCTCTTGACTCAGGGATAGTGTAGCTTCGTCAATATCACCTGCCTGCTTGGAAGCCCACCATAGTGGGTAGCATCCATAATCTGCCATGAGTTTTATTTTTTCTGGCATACTCACTTTCTCACTCATTATGGGGAACTTCTGGGGTTTGCACCAACGATATAACCATTGTGGGTTTATTCCGGCAATCCTTCTACTCGTAATAACTCCAAACCGCGCTCAAATATTTCATCAATAGGCAACATTTGTCCATCTATCGTCATAAATTTATGGTCTTTTGTTGCCCGAATCATCGAACCGTCTTCTAAACAATACTCAAAAACTTCTTGTTGACCACGATTGTGCCACTGTGCAATAGGTTGTGTGTAAATATTACCATGACTATCAACACTGTAAACATTACATTCAATGCCTTTCTCCACAATCTCCCCAATTGGTTGAAAACCATATTCTAAGGTCAACACTTCAGTATCATAGTTTAAACAATATTCAGCAAACTTCAACATTTGCTCGAATAAATCGTCAGCTATTTGCTTCTTCACGCCATTTTTTGCCGCACCATCAACGAATTTTTCTCGCTGTTTTTGCATCTCGGCAACTTTTTTCTTACCCATAGCACGGCGTAACAAATCAGCTTGTCCCAAAGAATAGCCTGCCAAATCCTGAGCCATTTTCATAATTTGCTCTTGATAGCAAAGTGTTCCGTAGGTTTCTTCTAAAATAGGCTCCAATATGGGATGCTGATATTCGATCTTCTCTCGACCGTGCTTACGGTTAATAAACTTGGGTATGAGTCCTGCATCTAATGGTCCTGGTCGATAAAGTGCCAAAATTGAAGAAATATCTTCTATATTAGAAGGTTTCAAATCTCGCACTATCTGACGCATTCCAGAAGATTCTAATTGAAATATCCCTTCTAATTCACCAGCTTCTAAAAGCTCATAAGTCTTCTTCACGTCTTTCGGCAAGGTGTTAAACTCGCCTTTGGCTAATATTTTCTGAGCTTTTCTTTCTTGATTCGTTATCTCATAAGGGTCAATCTTAAATCCCTTATTTTCCTCAATCAAATCAATGGTTCTCTGAATCATGGTCAGGTTTCTTAAACCCAGAAAATCCATTTTCAATAGACCCATCGCTTCTAAGTCTTCCATGTAATACTGGGTAATCACGGAACCGTCGTTATTTTTTTGTAGCGGTACAATTTCATCTAATGGTTCCGAAGAAATCACCACACCTGCTGCATGAACGCCAAAGGTTTTGTTAGTTCCCTCAATGCGAATCGCCATGTCAACCCAATGACGAACTCTGGGGTCATTGTCGTATTTTTCTTTAAATTCCGCTGCTGGTGTTTCGTCCGAAATCATCACCGATAGTTTAGTAGGTTTACCCCGCGAGACTGGAATGAGCTTCGCCATTTTGTCTGATTCACCGTAGGGAATATTTAACACTCTGGCGATATCTTTTAAAACAGCTTTGGAAGTCAGGCGGTTAAAGGTAATGATTTGGGCAACTCTTTCTTTGCCGTATTTGTCAGTAACATAATCAATGACTTTATCCCGTTGTTCAATGCAGAAATCCGTATCAATATCAGGCATGGATTTCCGTTCTGGGTTCAGAAATCTTTCAAAAAGTAAGCCATGATGCACTGGATCAATGTTGGTGATTTGCATAGCATATGCTACTAAAGACCCAGCTGCTGAGTTATGGATAGCTATGGAGTTTCCTACGTAGGAAGCATCTCGAGGAACAGTGATGTCATAGACATAGCCTGTGTAGTTTAATGTTTTAGCTTCCCTGATTTTGAGATATATGTAATTTTCATCAACGAAAAAGCTATCATTTCGGTAAAACTTTTGTGTCTTGACTCCAATAGGAAAGTCAATAAAATCACTGTTCCAGTCTAAAAGTTGCTTCCCTGCAAGCTTAACCGAGTATTCCGTAGCCCAACTAACCTTTGGTTTCCTTGTTTTGAGAATTGATGCCCAATACCCGAAACGTGCTAGTAGTAATCTTAACTGTGATGCTAGAACTGGAGAAGTGGTTGTGTATTTGATACATATGGTTTTCTCTTTTGTGCCAGGATGACCATCTCCCCTAAAAAGATATGCAACTAAAATTCTAGTATATTCAGATTTACCTTTGGTGACAACTTCAGCAGGTATATGCTTGTGGTTAGCCCCTTTTCCACACAAAGCAGCTAAGAATTCTCCAACAATTCTTGAGTAACATAGAACTTGCATAGAGTTTTTTGTTGGATGGGGAACAATTTGACTCTCCAAGCCAAAAACTCTGTTCATTAGCTGGCTAATTTCCTGAGCATAATCCATCTCATCGCCGCAGAGTCCGAACCCTATGCAACACTCTCGTTCTCCTAATCTTGACCAACCTTCAGCAATGTAATATCCCAGAATTTTAGCAAGGTCTTCATTAAATAGAATATATCTGGGAATTTTCTTTGTGATTAAATGGTTACTTCCAACCTCATACCAGATAAACTCCTCATCATATCGTAAATGAGATTTAGCTTCTACAAAATTTAGTATATCAAAAATGATTTCTTGTTCAGCAGATTGAACTCTAGGAAAGACAACAAAATCATTTTCCCTGAGTTTACCAGCTTCAATCCACTGTAATTGGTAATGCTGATAGGGTTTTACAGAGCAGTATCGAGTGCAGATAGGTTTACAAGCATTTGCTTTTTTGACACCCATAACAACACAGTCTTCAGTTTTTACTGCCCATATCTTATGGTCTTTGGTTAAAGATATTTCCTCATTAGCAACTTTGATTTTAACGATTTCTTCATCGCACTCATATTCATGCTTATGGGTTATGGGCAATGTGCTACCTAAGTGGGTTATCACCTGTTGTCCAATTTGAATATCTTTGATGAAAATTTCTTCTCCGCTTGCAAGCATTACTTTCGTATCACCAAGGACACAACCCCTCCCTGGTCCCACAGGAATATTACTATCTCTAGCAAATTTGATATAGTCCCACACGACTAAAAAGTATGTGGAAAATCCCATTTGCTGAATCATTTTCAGTTCATATTCCAGCCTGTCTTTGTAGGCTTGGTCAACTTCATTTATAGATTTTCGATGTAATCGTTCTAAAAGTCCAAGACATGCCACTTCTTCTACATAAGTGTCAGGAGTGTGACCAGATGGAATGGGGTAGTTAGGAATGCGAGGCTCACCCATAATGTTGTTGTAAGGCTCGACTTTATCTCCAACTTCTAAGGTAGTTGCAATGGCTTCTTCAATGACATCATCCGGCAAATGGTCGCGAAATAGCTGCTTCATCTCTTCAGCGGATTTCAGATACTCAGTACCGCTGTAACGCATCCGATTATCTTCAGCAATTAATTTGCCTGTTTGAATACAGAGTAAAGCGTCGTGTGCTTCAACGTCGAAACAAGAAATAAAGTGGGAATCGTTTGTGGCGATAAATTTAATATTTAATTCCCGCGCAATTTTCACAATTTCTACATTGACGATGCGGTCTTCTTGGGAGCCGTGGTCTTGAATTTCTAAATAATAATCATCGCCAAACACTTCTTTATACCACCGGGCAACTTTACGAGCAGCCTCTGGTTTATTACTGAGAATTGCCTGGGGGATTTCCCCACCTAAACAAGCACTGGTGATAATCAAGCCTTCATGGTATTCTTTGAGAAATTCTTTGTTGATGCAAGGACGGGAAAAAATTCCTTTGCCCTGCACACCTTTGAGGTGGGAATCTGTAGTTAATTTGACTAAGTTTTTGTAACCTTTTGTATTTTTAGCTAAAACAACTTGATGATAGCGAGGACGGCGTTCTTGTTTTGTAATATCACCGTTAATGATATACATTTCGTTGCCGATAATGGGTTTAATATTCTTACTGCGGCAAATTTTAATGAGTTCGATCGCACCGTACATGACACCATGATCGGTCAGGGCGATCGCTTTCATCCCTAATGCGATCGCTCGATCAACCAATTCTGGCAGTTGACTTGCCCCATCAAGCAGACTGTAGTCACTGTGAATGTGTAAAGGTACGAAGGACATATGGGTTTCAACCAGGAGCCAAAAACAGAAACGTTTTCCACATTAACGCAGTTTGTCCTCAACTGCCCTCACCTGATCCGAAATCTTAAATTCCCGACGTGAAGTTAAATATTAACATCGCTCAATCTGCCTCTAGCAATGAACGAAACCCAAGCCGACAACACCAATCGTCCCTTTTGGCAACGAATCCCACTGACGTTACAAATTGTTATCGCCCTAATTCTTGCGGTAGCATTAGGAGTAGCACTAGGTGCAGGAAACCCCAGCCCAGAGAATAAAGCCTTCATTGAGAACTTGGCAATTCCCGCCGAATTGGTACTCAAGGCTCTACGCGCCCTAGCTACACCCCTCATTTTTGTGGCAGTGCTGCATACCTTGATGACAACCCACATCCCCGGTACAGCGGGACGGCGTTTGGCGGTGCTACTATTTACTAATACTACAGTAGCTATCTTAATCGGACTTTTGGTATCAAACGTTCTACGTCCTGGAACTTGGTGGCGTCTCGCAACCCCAGGATCTTCTGACATAGCTAAGAAAAATTTCGATCCTTGGGCACTACTCAAAGATGCTGTGCCAGAAGCCGTTCTCAAGCCACTGGTCGATAATAATGTCATCCAGCTCATCATTATTGCCCTGAGCTTCGGCATCGTCCTGCGTGCTATAAAATCAGAGCAAGTCGCTCAAGGCAAGACGGGATACCAACCCATTGAAGATGTCATTGGGACTTTGTTTGAGGCAATTATCCGTATCCTGGGCTGGGTCATTGCCTTGGTACCACTGGCAGTTTTCGGAATTGTCGGTAAAACTGTCGCCGAAAAAGGCTTTGAGCCGTTTAAATCTTTAGGCGCGTTTATTGTGGCGGTGTTGGTGGCGCTGGTGTTGCAAGCTTGCTACTACCTCATCAGAGTTAAATTTGGTTCTTGGGTAAACCCGCTCAACTTCTTAGTTGGCGGTGCTGATGCCTTTTTAACAGCTTTCTCAACTGATTCCTCAACAGCGACGATGCCTGTGACGTTTCAGATTTTGCAGACAAAAATCGGCTTACGGGAATCTTCTGCGTCTTTGGGGGCTTTAGTAGGCTCAAATTTTAATAATGACGGCACTGCCCTTTACGAGGCAATGTCTGCGTTATTTATCTCCCAAGTGCTTGGTCAGAATCTAGATTTGGTACAGCAGTTAGTTGTCATCCTTACATCGATTTTCGCATCAGTGGGTGCAGCGGGTATCCCAGAGGCGGGGTTGGTGACGATGACACTCGTCTTCACTTCCGTTGGTTTGCCCACACAGTACATTGCTTTGTTAGTAACTGTAGACTGGTTTCTCGATCGCTGCCGCACTGTCATCAACGTTATGGGCGATATGACTGTTAGTGCTTTAGTTGACGGCAAAAAGCCCCAATCTACTGATAATTCGTAATTCGTAATTCGTAATTATTTCTAAACTTAATTACGAATTTTGTTGTGGTCCGGGAGCATCACATTCTTTTGTCCAGCACCGATTTAGAAGTTTAACTCTGTAAAAATATGCGAAGCGACGGGGATCCAATATCAGTACAGTATGCTGACTAAGCACCGGCTGGTTCAGATATTGCCAGAGCGGAAATCTAATGTTGTTACGTTCTAAAGTCATAGGAGAAGAAGTATATGCCATAATATATGTCTGGGTATTTGGTATTTTGGAGAAAAATTGTGATATACTTATGCCTTACTTAAACTTTACACAGTACATATGCGATCGTCTTGGTGATAATTGCGGAATTTTAGGCAAAGTTATACAATTCTCCCTTTGTGACCGTTACATCCCCACTCTTCAGTATATTTCCTTAGTGTTTAAAGGTTTGTAGTTGCGCTGAAGCGCAAGAAAATCGCGATTTCAAGGGCGTTGCTGATTTAAAGTATAGCCTCACGCAAAGGCGCAAAGACGCAAAGAATCGTTGTTTAGTCATCTCGAAGAATGTAAATTCATACTTCAAATCAGCAACGCGTACGTTCTTTGTTAGTTTGCATTTTTTTGAAATCTATCCCAAATATTACTTAGAACTAAGCATTTTAAGGAATTACTCTATGCTACGTCTAAGTCGTTATCAGTGGACTGTCTTGTTTGCAGCTTGGTTAGGTTGGGGTTTCGATGTCTTTGATGGACTCTTATTTAACTACGTTGCACCTAATTGCGTACCAACTTTACTGGGCTTAACTATTGGCTCATCAGCAGCGAAAGCAGCAACTCTCTATTGGACTGGGTTGATCACTTCCATCTTACTATTAGGGTGGGCAGTAGGCGGTATTCTCTTTGGTCAAGTTTGCGATCGCATTGGTCGCACCAAAACTCTATTATTAACCATGCTGCTCTATGCTTTAGGCACGGCTAGCTGCGCCTTTGCACCAAATATGTGGCTGCTTGTAGTATGTCGTACTATCGCAAGTCTAGGAATTGGTGGTGAATGGGCGGCTGGGGCTTCAATGGTGGCAGAAGTCATGCCAGAAAAATCGAGGGTAGAAGCCGGAGCATTGCTATACACATCTGCGCCAATGGGATTATTTTTAGCAACTTTTATTAACTCCCAAATTGCTGGAGTCTTATTGCCTGGTAGTCCTGAAATTTCGTGGCGCTACATCTTCCTCTGTGGGCTGATTCCAGCAGCGATCGCTTTTGTTGTCCGGTTTTTGGGAAAAACCCAATCGCATAAATTGTTAGCCAGATATTTTATGAGTGCTAGAGATAGAGGTATACCTTGGGAGCAGATATTAATAACCCTTACAATTTCACGTATGACTTTTTTCTAGAGCAAGATGCTTATGTTCCTGACTTTTTTGGCTTGATTTGGTGGGAACACTTAAAAGTTGGTCAGAAAATTACTTTGCAGCTAGAAGGTCTTGAGCATGATAATTTCGAGCGGATGGATTATTTGGTATTCAATTGACTTCCCATTCTCATCCGAACTGAGGGATTAAAACTTGGTTTGAAAAAGATGAAATTATTGTTATATATTGTTTTTAGTTCAGGCAACCCCAACATCAGAATCAGCGTACAAAAACCACCCCACTTGCAAAACCCCATGCACAAGAAAACCCCACCTGCTTGTTTTGGTGGGGAAATTTCCGGCTGAAATTAGTTAGGGCATATCTTGCAAATTCTCAATAAGGGTTGGTGGGCTTTAGCCCTGCCTACGCAATAATCAGGGTTTTAGGCTGCTTTTTTTGCAATAAGATGATGGTGCAAGATATGAGTTAGGGCATATTCTTTTTAGAGTCGGGCTTACCCCATGTGAAGGTAGGGGCCCCGGCCCTAAGAGTTTCCGGTCAAAATCTTTCCCCACTCCCTATTCCCCACTCCCTACTCCCTGCCTTCACCCGTCATTTTTGGGTTGACAGACTACTAGGTTGGTTAATAATGATTGCCAGATTTGCGATGGTTGATGGCAGTAACGCTATCAGGTTTTAGTAATTTACCGTTGTCAACGGTTGCATAAACAACCCAGTGATCGCCACATTCTAGGCGCTTGTTGACTGAGCATTCAAGATATGCTAGTGCGTCGCCGAGGATAGTACAGCCATTATCCGTCACGTCTGTGACAAAATCTGCAAAGCGGTCTTCTCCTGGCAGAAAAGATTTACGGAAATGCTTCATGTAGTCTATTACATGATTGTCTTCAGCCATGATATTCACAGCAAATTTACCACCTGGATGCATGAGAGATTCAATCGCCCGGTCTTTGGCAATAGCAACGGTCAGACCTGGTGGATTGAAGGTTGCTTGAGAAACCCAAGAACCCAGCATTCCAGTTGAAACTTCTCCATGCTTAGCTGTAATCACGCAAACTGAACCAACAATCCGACCTACAGCCTGTTCAACAGGGGTAGCTGCTGTTTGTGGCAAACGTACTTTTTTAGCTTTTTTCAGGGCTTGGGCAAAGTCTGTACCCGTTTCTTCACAAAGTTTGAGAGTGACATCGTCGGGTTTAAACTTAACCCGCAAGGTTTCAAATCCAAAGCGATGACCAGCATCCCGGAGTTTACCTTCAACGAAGTCAATGGCTTCACCACTCCAACCATAGGAACCAAACACCGCAGCAAGTTTGCTGTTGTCACTAATAGATAGTACGGTACCTAGAGCGGTATGAATGGGAGTGGGTGCATTACCACCTATGGTAGGAGTGCCGATGATAAAGCCATCTGACTTTTCTACAGCGGCGCGGATTTCATCAGGTTGCGCAAATTCGCAGTTGATTGATTCTACCGCAACCCCACCTTTGGTCAATCCAAGGGCGATCGCTTGTGCTAAAGTTGCTGTATTCCCATAAGCTGAGGCATAAAGTAACGCAACGGTAATGTCGCGATCGGTTTGAGCACGGCTCCATCCCTGATAAGCTTTGGTAAGTTCTATTAAGCCGTAGCGAACCAATGGTCCATGACCAGTAGCATACATTCTTACCGACAGTTCTGATAGTTTCTCCAGAGCTGCTAACACGTGATTAGCTTGAGGAGCCATCAAACAGTCGTAGTAGTACCGCTGGTCATCTTTTAAAACATCCCAGTCTTCATCAAAGGCTTCATCACCACAGATATTAGCTCCAAATAGCTTATCTGTGTAAAGAATTTGGGTTTGCTGGTCGTAGGTACATAGTCCTGATGGCCAACGTGGACTGGGGATGGGAACAAACTTCAATTGATGACCTTTGCCTAAATCCAGAGTTTCTTTTCCCCGCATCGTCATGATTTTCAGATTGCGCTCAGGGAAAGCATCACGCAAATTTGCAGCGCCTGGAAGAGAACAGACAAAAGTTATGTGCGGGGCTAGTTCTAAAAGTGCTTTCACGGTTGCCAGTCGGCTGGGACTAAAATGACCGAGAATCACATAATCCAACCGTTTCAAATCCAGGTGCTGCTGCAATGCCTGTGGATAAATGGCGGCGAAGGTTTCAGGGGGTGGGTCGATAATTGCTGTTTGATCGCCTTCAATTAAATAGGAATTAATGGTAGTGCCCCTAGCCAGTGCGTATTCAATTTCAAATCGCAGGCGTGTCCAACTGCGTGCCCTGAGTACTGTAGTGTTTGTGGCAATTTGTAGAACTTGTACGTCGCGAGGATTAGAGTTGCTCATGGTTGTTGAGTGAAGGAAAAGAAGATAGCGTGATAATTACTAATTCGTAATTCGTAATTCGTAATAGAATAGGTAATAGGACTTATGCACGCTCTATTCTTGGCGCACTTGGCACGGCAGTTCTGATCGCCGGAAGCCGGCGCTCAGACTGCCTCGTCTTGGCGGTTCGTTAAATCAAGGTTTCCGGGAATTTTTGCGTAAGTCCTGGGTAATTACAAATTACGTTTGATAATTACGAATTACGAATTACGAATTAGTAGTAGTTGCCTACTTTACGGTGACGAACTGCTGTGAGGGAATTTGGTTTGGAGACTTTACCCTCAGAGACGGTGCAGTATAAAATCCAGTGGTCGCTGCATTCTATGCTGCTGACAACTTCGCATTCCATATAGGCGAGAGCGTCTGTCAGAATTGGGCAATCGTTTTTAGCTGTTTGAGTGTTAACCCCGGCAAATCTGTCAGCACCAGGATGCAAGCGTTTGAGGAAGTGTTTTTTTAGTTCCTGATAATTTCCTTCTTCCAAAACGTTGAGGACAAAGCGATCGCCCTCTTGCATCAAGGAGTCAATTGCACGGTCTTTGGCAACGGCAACTGTCAATCCTAGGGGTTGTAAACTAGCTTGGGACACCCAGGAAGCAAGCATGGCACCGTTGATATCACCTTTTTTCGTGGTGATAATATATAGTCCGTTGCTGATGCGACCCAGCGCTTTTTCCATGTTGACATCGAGGGACTTGATCTGCTTGATGTTGCGCTCGCGGACAAGCAATTGTCCCATGTCTGTACCAGCTTCTTCCAGAAGTTGGTATGTGGCTGCACTAGGAGTCTCTTTAATCCGAACTGGTGGGAAGGCTTCTTTGACGCCAAGGTCGATAAATTTTGTGCGCAGGGAATCAATGGGTTCTTCATCTGAACCGTAAGACTCAAATAGTCCGATTGATTGCTTGTCCTTAACCACACCTAGTAATGAACTGATGGCAGCCTGTGCTGTGATGTTAGCACTTGGAGGCATACCGATAATAATGCCGGCTGCTCTATGAGCTAATTCTTGGATTTCTTGGCTATCAGCTGTGTTCACATCCATGATTTCGACGGCAACCCCAGTTTTCTGGACTCCTTGTGCAATGGCTGCGGCGAGGCGATCGCTATACCCGTAGTCTGATGCACAAAATACGCCAACAACAGTTTCTGCCTTCGCTTGTTTTTGGCTCCAGTTCTGGTAGCACTCCCGAAGAATTTCAAGATTATGGTACAGTAGGGGTCCGTGACCGTTGGCTATGACTTTAATGTTCCCTAGTTCACCCATTTTTTTCATGGCATTCAGTAGGGAACGGGCGTTGGGACCCATTAGGCAATCGTAGTAAAATCTAAAGTCCGCTTCAATTGCCTCTAGGTCGTCGTCGAATGTACTATCGCTACAATAGTGCATCCCAAATGCATCGCAGGTGAAGAGAGTTTGGGTTTTGCGATCGTAGCTGAATATGGTGTCTGGCCAGTGCAGGTTGGGTGCGCTGACGAATTCCATTTCGTGTCCCTGTCCTAAATCCACGCGATCGCCACTTTTCACAATCCGCTTGGAAAACGGGTCGTGTACCAGGTTTATAGTGTCAAGTAAATTTTGTCAGGGTTTTCAATTTAACTGCTTAGGACTTACGCATTGACAAAAAGAATAAACTATGTATCTCTCTCGTTACAAGCCTAGGCTTGTAATGCTCTTCAAAGGAGGGCTGCTGCCTCCCGATTTGACGGGAGGCAGCAGCCCTCCTTGATCTCATTCCCAGCCTGAGGCTGGGAACGAGGCAAACGCAGTAATTTCGTTATACACATGATGGTTGATTTGTAAAGTGCGTAAGTCCTGCTGCTATATTTTTCCCTGAGAATCCATCACAGAGAGATTTTTTAGAAGTAGCTTAGTACAGCGTTTCATGAATTCGTAACGTTTTAGTTCGTAGTTGCGCTTTAGCGCAAAGGCGCAACTACGGACGATAGACGTTTTAAACCGTGTAAAGACGCGATTAATGGGACTTAAACAGAAATTAAGCCCAATGTTCAATATCTCCTACACCTTTGAGAAATTAGCTTAGATATTGCATCTCTAAGTATAAACCACAAATGACCAGATAAAGAGTCATAAAATTGACAGTGATTTCAAAACTCATCCAGTCCTCTTTTAGAGGACTTATGCTATTAGCCTGGGACTTCAAGTCCCAGGCGGATGCGGGCTTCATTTACATTGGTATACAATATATTAGTACTAGATAGCTTACATAATCATGACCCAAACAAAACAAGCTAAAGATATTGACTTGCGCTACTTAATTAATAACTATGGTATCCAATTAGTATTAGATGACCAATTTTTCCGCGAATGGCAAGATGATTTACCAGAAATTACAGATTTAGATAAACAACTTTTAGATAAAGTAAAAGCAAGTTATTTTAATATTTTGAATTATCCACATTTCCTAGAAATTGTTGTCAGAATAGCTATTGTTGACCCAATTCTTTTTATTGGAGATTTTTGTTTAACACCTTTTTATATCAAAGCTGAAGAACAAATAGACATTACAGATGAAGACGAAGGAGTAATCATCAAGGGTAAAATAGATACCTTAGTACTCAAAGACCAACTATGGGCTATGATTATTGAGTCTAAACAAGCAGAGTATTCTATTGAAAAAGGACTCGCGCAACTTTTAGCTTATATGTTAGGTAATCCTTACCCAGATAGACCTAGCTTCGGTATGATTACTACAGGCGGAAGTTTCATTTTCATCAAATTAGTTAAGGGTGAAGTTATTCAATATGGAACCTCTAAAATGTTTGAAGTGCGTAATCCCGGAAATGAGTTATATGATGTACTTCGTATCTTGAAGCATCTGACCCAAATCGCAACTGCTTAAAGCTTAAGACGTTTTCAATAACGTAAGGATTCAGGTCTCAAATCAAGGAAACAGGGACGGACTTCGCTTTTTACTCAAGACCATCAATAATAGGAAACAAAGGACTCCCAGGCGACCATAACTCCGTACTATCTGGGTGTTGATCAAAGTAATCAGCCTTAGTAGTAACTCGCAAAGTTTCCTTCATTCCTGGCATAGAAAATTTGTATTCGCCATCTTGCATAAGTTGAACCTCAATGTTAGAAGGCAATAAAGAAGGACTTTGTAGTATTTGGTCTAAGGTTTTTAAATCATATAGTGGTTCTGGAAGTGGAAACTCTTCTAAATCAGCTTCGGTAATGACATCCAAATCAAAACTGTCCACTTGCGCTTGACGAATGCTGCTATCCAATTCACTAACCAGCATAGCTCGTTGTTCCTCTTTTTGAGTGCGGCTAGATAAAGCAGCATTAGTAATACTTCTAGGTAAGGTGGATAAAATAGGCTGTAACTTACCCACATACTGAGAGAATAAGCCAATCCGTTCTCTTAAAGCCAAATAAACATCTGTTTCTACACTATTTTCATAGTGTAAATTAATAATTTTAATATTTTCAAAGACTTGCCCTAAGCGGTCAATTCTACCAATTCGTTGCTCAACTCTCATAGGATTCCAGGGCATATCATAGTTAATTAATGCTCCACAAAATTGAAAATTTAAGCCCTCTGCTGCTGCATCTGTACATAGAAGAATATCAGCCTTACCTTCCCGAAAAATTTGCTTAGTATCATCTCTAGAAATAACTCGCCAATTGCCATTAGTTAAACCTAATTCTCCTCCGCGCCCTGAAAAGCAAATAACCTTATACTTTTCCGTTTCTACTAAATACTGACGCAGAAAATCCATAGTGTCAGTATATTGAGTAAATACAATTATTTGCTGATAATTTTGTTGTCTAAGTTGTTGCAATTTCTGACGTAATACCTGAGCTTTTGTGTCAGCAGGTAGTTTTTTTACTTGTGTTAATAAAGATTCTAAATCGTGGACTTCTTCTGCTTTTAATGCATTTTGTTCTAACTGATTAGCTTCTTCATCATCCATTGCTTCGTCAGAATTATCATCATCAGAAAGGTTCTCTTCATTAGACTCAACTAGAGAAGTATTACCAGTTTCTAGAGTATTAACCCGTTGATTTAGCGTATGTTCTAAAGCAGCAAAACTACTAGCCAGACGACGGCGATAAATAGTCATGACAAATCCGACAGCGTTTTTATCGGCTTGAGAAGCGTTATTATAGGTAGTAGAAATATAATCTTCAACTGCTTCATAGACATTTCTTTCAGCAGCAGTTAAAGTGACAAATTCGTCTTCAACAATCCGAGTAGCAATGCGACTACTCATTTTTCCGGCTTCGTAATAGCGACGTAATAGTTCACGGGTATGGCGGGAAATCAAACGATTGACGGGAGTATTAGAACGCATAATAGCGATCGCCTCCCGTCTTCTTTGGTTGCTGAGTTGTTTTCTGGGCAATGTGGCTTCATCTCTGAGGGCTTGTAATACGTTTTTCGTAGCTAATTTACTACCACCAGAGACAAATTTCTGGGCGGATTCCACAGATGTTTCGCCAAATTGTGCTTCAATAGCACGAAACAAACGTGCCATAAATTCAAATTGATCGTGGCTAGGATTGTGTGTACTGGCGTAATCAAAGAAATGGCGGAAGCTACTCAGATCCCACTGTTGAGGTAGCCCTAGTAAATTGAGTAAGTCCCAAACTTCTATAGGACTAACTTGCATGGGAGTTGCAGTTAATAGAACTAAACCTTGAGTTTTATGTTTTAACTGCTGCATCAATCGCAATAATTGATTAGGTCCTTTAGGTTGAAGACCACTCACTCCTTGGCGACGGGCATGATGTGCTTCATCGAGTAAGACTAAATCGTAAGGTTCGGCAACATTTATCAATTCTTTAGCCCGATCTGCCTTTCGCATTAGGTGACTGGAGGTAATGACAATTGGTTCAAAGTGCCATTCTTGGCGGCTGACTGGTTTAATGATGGGTTTACCTAACACTCTCAAAGCTGGGCAATCATACCAACTCAGAGTTTTTCCATCATATATGGGAACATTGAGGTTGAATTTTTCTCTGAGTTCAATTTGCCATTGAGTGAGAACAGCTTTGGGGGCAAGGATTAGAATTCGTTTGGCTTTGCCAGCTAAAATCGCTTGACGAATCAATAATCCAGCTTGAATTGTCTTACCTAACCCAACTTCGTCCGCAATCAGGAGTTTGGGAGGCCAGTTTTGATAAAGGCGTTGGAAAGCTTTTATTTGGTGAGGATATGGCGTTATTCCACAGGTCGCTTCACCAACGCGATCGCCTTGTCCGGGAATTGCAGCGCCATACTGTATCATGCGCCAAACTTGTTTAAATTGTTCTTGCAGATCCAAAGCTTTTTCATTAGTTTGGGCAGTTGTAGTACCAACAGAACCGATATCTACAGTATGCTGAGTGCTAACTTGTAACTCTTCAATTCCCTCTAATCGTTTCGGTTTTTGATCGTTAGGTGGGAGATAACTGAGGAGTTGTTCTTTGACCGCAGTAGGAACATCAATGACTAAACAGCGTTTGGCTTGGTTTGTCCAAAGTTTCGCAAACCCTCGTTCTTCATCATCTACATAGGTTTTTGTACCACCCCAATCTGTGAAAGCGTGGAAACTCTCCCAATTGACTGTCCAGCCAAATGCTGTTTCATTTACGCTGCCATTAAAAGCTAGTCTGTTACCAGCTTTGTCTTCAATAATTCCGGCTTTTTCGTGAAAAATACCTTGTACAGGTATCGGCTGATGTTCAGAGGAACAGGGTAAGGCAAGTTTAACCTCTAAATAACCCTGTGCCACCATCCAAGACAGAAGTTCTAATGCGTCTGCTTCTTCAATATTCTCTGGCATCAAGGGAAAATTAGATAGAGAACGATCTACGACTTCCCTGAGTTTTTCACCTTGGGCGATCGCTTCTACTTCTTGTTCGCCTAGAGTGCAGCCAATAATTAACCGCATGGTTCCGTTATTACGGATTAACCCCTCAATCCCTCGTGCCGCTAAAGTTAGAATACGTGCAGAAAAAAAGCCTGTAGAACGGTCATAGCGTACTGCACAATTAAGCGCAGGTTCGTAAAACTCTTGAATCAGACTCAATGTGTCAGAGTCATACTTAGTCGCCCAAGTATAATCTGTAAGTAAAGGCATATGTTTTTAGATATCAATTGTTTTGGCGTTGCTGAGTGAAAATATGAATTTACACGCGCGTAAAGGCGCAAAGGCGCAAAGGAGAAGTGTTATATTATGTCCAATTATAATAAGTTTGTAGTTGCGCTTTAGCGCTCTAGACAGTCGTGAGCGCTAAAGCGCAACTACGTACTTACTATATTACAAGTATTCAACCAAACATAATATTAGTTAATTCCTTACGCAGTTTGAATATTTAACCACAGTTCCAATTGTTTAGGCTGGGGAACTTTTTCGCTAAATGCTAAGCGGCGCAAGCTTTCTAAGACATCAAAATCTTTAGCCGCTTCTGCAACTTCGCCTTCTTCTTCTGTAAAACCTGTGTAGGTACTGGAGACAGGTAAAACTTCTAATATGGCTAATAAAGCAGTTTGGAAATCTGGGTTTTTATCAACTTGGTTGCTTTCCAGTAATTTCTGAGCTGCTTCCAAGCCGTGACTACGCGCACGGTTAGCAGCGTGGTGTAGTGCATCAATCATGGCACGGGTGCCATCTGGAGAACCTAACTTAGCTTTAGCGGCGCGTTGGCTACTGTCCCATAAAATTAAATCACTGGATTGTTTTTGTGCTAAATAACCAACAATTTCTCGGTCTAAATCTACGCCTACAACTCTGGCTAACCGCAAGGCTTCATCATAAGGGAAACGAGGCGCTTCAAAAGCATCCCAAGCTAATACAAACCATTCAGTGATAGGGTCTAAATTTGTTTGGCGTTTTGTGCCTAAAAGTTGTTCCATCCGCCATTGTTTTACTTCTTTTCTAGCTGCATCTAGTGCATCTTCTGGGGTGACTGCATAGGGGTCAAATTCATCAGATAAGCTGGTTTGTTTGCTTTTCTGCTTTGCTTTTGGTTGAGTTTTAGGAGTACCGCGAGTTAAAGGCCAGTATTGAGATAACTCTTGTAAAGCTGGACCAAAGCAGGATAGGTATAAATCAACGCCTTTGATGCCATATTTTTGAAATTCTTGAACTCGCTTTCTGACGGCTTTAGCTACATCTTTTTCTACATCTTCCCAATAAATGGTATTTTCTTCACATTTGGGAGGACGAGGACGACAAACGAGAAAAATAGTACTTTTAGCGGCGGCTTTGTCTTTGATGTGCAAACTACCTTCAGCTTCGGTGTTGACAGGCCAAGAAGCCGTAATAGTAAATCCAGCTTCTAATAAACCACTGGCTAAAGCATCCCACGCGCCTTGGGCTTTATGGGTAAACATGAGAGTGAGAATACCATCTTCTTTGAGGACACGACGACATTCTGCAAAAATACTCGCCATGCGTTCTTGATAGTCTTTGGTTGCTAATGCTTTCGCACCTTTTTCGCCTTGGAATTTAGCAGGGCTGGCTACTGCTTCGTTTTCTTTATCTGTGAGTTGGCGGGTGAAAAAATCTGGGTAAACATAACCTGCGGTACGCTTTAGCCAGACATAAAAGAAATCACTAAGTTCTGCATACATCACATTGTCATAGTAGGGAGGGTCAAAGACGATGGCATCTATGCTTTTATCTTCTAAATGAGATAGATTATCCCCCGACTCATTAGTAATTGTAATGCTAGGTATGGTAGAAGATGGCGGATTTAATAATTTGAGTTGCTTACTTTTGGTATTAGCTGTTTTGATATCAATATCTGGACGACTTAATTCAATAAGTTCTTCAATACATTTTCCAGTTTGTTCAATTGCCCAATCATAGCCTAAACCAGTAATTAGAGGTGACATTTCTGCGTAAGACCAAACAAAAGCAAAATCATGTCTATCAAAAATAGAACGTACTCTACCTGTTGTTATATCCCAACGTCCTGAACGAGAATTATAATTCAGCATTTTATCTAAAGCAAAGCTCAAATAAACAAAAGCAGCTTTTGTTGGTTCATCTAATGTCTCTTGGGCTTCTTCTTTCTCTAACAATTCTCGAAATACTTCTACACTTGTTCCATGACATAGAAGTTGCCGAGGATTAAACAAATCTCTCCATAATGGCATTCCATATTGAATTGGTCTATCATCATTAATATCATGAGGAACAGGTTCAATAGGAACCATATTTAAGGCTTCCCATTCAATTATTTTTTCTTCTAACTTCGCCTTTATTTCTGCTGAATTATCATCACTAGGTAAAGGCGCACGATATCCTCGTTCCCACTTCTCTCTAGTTTTTCCTGTTTTAGTTGTGGTAACTATTCTTTCTTTATACACAACCGCAAACAACTGGTCGCCCATTTCTCTGGCTTGTGCTTGAGCTTTTATTTCATCGCCTGACACAACTCGATTACAATCAGGATAGGGACATTGAGCATCACCTCTGCTAACAGTTGCGGCTGATTGGTCTTTGCTTTTACGGACGATTTCAAATTCACAGATACGCTTATTTACATCAGGCTTTAAGCGTACTCCTGTCCCATCTGGTGCAAGTTTCCAGTTAGGGGAAAGGGGAATAATTCCTTCGCAATAGGGACAGCGTATAGTACGGGCGTAAATGTAATTAGTTGAAATCGCATTTGCCTTAGGTTCTTGAGGGTAAAATTCCTTTAACTTTTCTTCTCGTAATCGAATAAATTCATGAGAAATTCTATTAAATTCTTCTAAAAGCTTTAAGCCATGTTTTATGGGAAATTCAAGAGTTGCTTTGAGAATAAGAGAAGCAACAGGATTAATATCATTAGCAAATACATTTAAACCTAGTCGTATAGCTTCAAAGGGGATACTACCTCCGCCAGCCGTTGGATCTAAAACTTGAGGATTGTTTAAGCCTAGTCTACGACTTTCGTAGTTCAGCCATTCTCTATCTGCATCAGATGGGATATAAGAAAAAGCACGTTTATAAGTATAAGCTTCTCCTTCAAAACGTTCTCCTTTTCTTCTCGCCAAATCAATTTTTCTCCGAGTTGCTACTGGATCGCCATGAATACCTAAAACGTGCAAGAATTTATTTTTATCAGCATCAGCAGGTAATAAAGAAGCTAGCACCGCAGCGCGTGAGGCTACTAAAGGTCGCCTCGCCCACCATACATGAAGCCTATTTGGTGCAGGAAAAGGAGTCATTGGTGTTCTTTCTCTAACACTTTCCTCACCAATTTCTGCTACAGGTAGCCATTCTTCAATCAAACGTCGGGTCATTTTTTATCCTTTAATCTTTATTTGGGTCTGTTAACAAACAGCGCAAAGCTATTAAAACTCTTCTGGGATTTTTACGATGCATCGCTATTCCTAATCAGTAAGCGGCTTCTTCTTTTCCCATAACTTCAATTCCCTCAGCACAACAGCGTATATTTTCCCGATTTCGCATTGATGCTAGTATGGGACACATTAAAGGAAAAATCACAACAAACATTTTTCAACAAGCCTCTGCATAAGCTTGATAACCTGCGCGAAATCAGATTCTCGAATATCGCCTTTTAACGTGTCAGGGTGACTTATATCTTGCACCTCTAAGTACAAACCACAATTTACCAAATAAAGAGTCATAAAATTTACATTTATCCCAGAACTCCCAAAAGTCCTCTAAGAGAGGACTTATGCTATAAGCCTGGGACTTCAAGTCCCAGGCGGATGCGGGCGCAGTCAAAAAACCATTAAATACTGAGTATTTTTTT
>JADQBA010000291.1 GCA_016903675.1 Stigonema ocellatum SAG 48.90 = DSM 106950
AATACCCGTGAATGAATAGAATCAGAGGGCAGTAGTCCTGGTATTTCATCCTCATTACTGCCCTCAAGATAGCCCTAGACGGGCACCCCTCTCCCAATTTGGGAGAGGGGTAGGGGTGAGGGTTTTCATTCACGGGTATTGCCTTTAATTTTGATTAGAGACGTGCAAAACAGCCTTCCCAGGAAACCTCCTGTCAAGCAACTGTTGTGCCAAATCAGCTACTTGTGTCCAAGGAGCTTCCACATCGATATGAGGACGCAACTGACCTGCTTCTACCAGAGTCAAAAGCCTTTTGAGACCAACAGATGCCGATTCCCATCTTAGTTCATGGAACAGTATAAGACCGTATAAACTCGCACCCCCGGTTCCATAAAAGCGTGATGCGTTGAATGTCACATCAGATGAACCAGATGTTCCAAACAGCACAGTCACTCCATCCTCTGCAAGTAAGCCGAGGGCTGTCCCCAGGGTTTTACCACCAACTGAATCTACAATCAGGTCATAGGGTCCGTACTCGCTTGCTGGTGAGAGGTCTTCACCAACCACCAGCGATCGCGCCCCTGCTTCTTTGACTAAAGCCTCATAGCCTGCTTGACGAATGTGTGCCGTAACCTGTGCTCCTGATAGACGCGCCAGTTGAATCGCAAAGTGACCCACGCCACCAGATGCACCTGTAATCAATACTTTCCGACCCAACAGAGAACCTCCCTTCAGCAAGGCATGGTATGCGGTCAACCCTGCTACGGGTAGTGTGGCTGCTTGGGCAAATGATACTGACGGAGGTAATTCCGCAAGAGAATGGGTGGGAACAGAAACTAATTCTGCCCAAGCACCAGAACGACGCAAGCCGACCACACGTGTTCCTGAAGGTAAACCAGAACCATCAGCAGCAGGGGTTTCCACTATACCCGCCAAGTCCCAACCCGGCTGCCAACCAGCCTCAGCACTGGTTGAACGTCGCACCTCACCCCGGTTAAGAGAAATTGCCGCAACCCTCACCAGCGCTTCATCGGCAGCAGGATTTGGTGCAGCTACCTCATGGAGTGCTAAACGTCCTGGCACATTTGGGTCAACAATGACAGCGCGTATTTTGCTCATAGAAAATTTCCTGGCTTAGGGTAACAGCTACCCCATCTTAGCTGAACCGACAGAAGCCGATCGCCTGCCTCACGCCAAAATAATTCGTTATCGATAATTCATATATAGGTAGGACTTACGCACTTTACACATTGACCATCATATGTATGGCAGTTCAATATCTTACCCTACCTCGTTCCCAGGCTCTGCCACAGAATGTGATTAAGGGAGGCTCTGCCTCACGGTTTGACGGGAGGCAGAGCCTCCTAGAAGAGCATTACAAGGCAGAGCCTTGTAACGAGAGGCATGTACATTTTGTTCTTTCTGTCAAGGCGTAAGTCCTAATAGGAATGATATTTGATTTTTGAAATATACGTAGTTCGGGCTAGTAGCTCTACCAGATCCAGGTTTTTTAGAGCTACTAGCCCGAACTACACTACTTAAAATTTTTCATGGCTTATAATACAACCCACGCGGAAAATTTCAATTGAAGACGGACGGTAGTAGGATCGATTATGCAGACATTATCATCAGGATATATCTTGGCACTGGATTTGGGTACAACAGGCAACCGCGCCTTTGTGTTTAACTTTGAAGGTAAGATTGTTGGGCAGGCGTATAAAGAACTGACGCAATACTACCCTCAGCCTGGATGGTTGGAACATGACCCTCAAGAAATCTGGCTTGACACCTGCTGGGTAATGCAAACCGCGATTGGGAATGCCCAAGTAAGACCAGATGAAATTGTCGCGATTGGATTAACTGTACAGCGAGAAACTTGTCTATTATGGGATAAGACAACGGGGAAACCCCTGTACAATGCGATTGTCTGGCAAGACCGTCGTACTGCTCCTCTGTGCAATCAATTACAAGAGCTTGGGCTAGCGAGTGAGATAGAAGAACGCACGGGGCTTGTCATTGATGCCTATTTCTCAGCCACAAAGCTAAGGTGGTTACTTGACCTATTGACAGATATTGATTTCAAAAACGTTCTTGCCGGCACAATCGATACCTGGGTACTGTGGAATCTGACTGGTGGAAAAGTTCATGCCACTGACCATAGTAATGCCAGCCGCACAATGTTGATGAACCTTAAAACCTGTGAGTGGGATGAGACACTACTGGACTTATTCAAAATTCCCGCTCATATCCTGCCGACTATTAAGCCCAGTTTAGGAACATTTGGAGTCACCGATACGAACTTATTGGGGATTGAAATTCCGATCACTGCCATCTTAGGCGACCAGCAAGCAGCTCTATTTGGTCACGGTTGCTCGCGCCCTGGATTGATGAAATGTACTTACGGCACTGGTAGCTTTTTAGTAGCTCACACAGGATCTGAAATTGTGCGCTCCCAACATCAACTCTTGAGTACTATAGCGTGGACTAAGACCAACCAAAACGGGACTTTAAATGTAGGCTATGCCCTTGAAGGTAGCATATTTACCAGTGGAGCCTGCGTTCAATGGTTACGTGACGGGATAAAGTTAATCGAACAAAGTAGCGAAACTGAGCCAATGGCAAATCAGGTTGCAGACAATGGCGGAGTTTACTTTGTACCAGCATTTAGCGGACTGGGCGCACCACATTGGGATATGAGTGCTAGGGGAGCTTTTTTCGGAATTACTGGTGTTGTGCAGCGAGAGCATTTGGTACGAGCTGTACTGGAGGCCATTGCTTACCAAGTCAAAGAAGTCGTGCAGGCAATTGATGCATCTTGCAATACTTTGATTCAGAAATTAGCCGTGGATGGTGGTGCTTGTGAGAACAACTTCTTGATGCAGTTCCAAGCAGATGTGTTGGGGATTAAGGTTGAGCGTCTCATCATGCACGAGATAACCGTGCAGGGTATTGCATTTGCATCTGGTTTGAGTGCGGGATTTTGGGATAACACAAGAGCACTAGTGCATCAACGACAGATTGATCGGGTTTTTGAGCCTGGTGTAGGGAGAAATAGTGCATTGGCAAACTTCACTATTTGGAAGAATGCTGTGGAACGTGTAAAACATTGGGTGGAGTAGTTTTTGACTGGAGTTTAGACGTGCTTTCCCTAGTTGCCATGTCATAAGTGGCACTCATGTCACCGTTATGGTAGCGATCGCCGACTTTAGTCCCCTACGCTCTCGTTGCTTTGAGCCTATTTTGGTTTTTGGCTGATAATAGTACGATGACGAGGATCGCTGGCAATTGTAATTGCTTTCTCAAAGCCCACTTGTTCTAACGCAGTTTCAATATCAAAACTATAGTAATCGTCACTCCAAGGCTCTGTACTTTTCATTAAAGTAAAGAGGATAGGTGGAAGGTTTTGAATTACAGGAGATTTAGGATTGTTATCTACTAGTGCAATACAACCACCAGGTCGCAGTAGCCGTAAAGCTTCCGCAAAAATTTCCTTGCTAGTATTATGCGGAAGTTCATGGGTGACAAACTGAAGAGTTACCAAGTCAAAAGAATTGCTTGCTAATCCTGTGTTTTCTGCAAGAGCGTGTATCCATTTACATATCTCACCATTCGTATCCAAACTTTTGGCAACAGTGAGCATATAAGGGGATAAATCAAGACCGACAGTACAGACGGGGTAAGCTTATAGTAGTCGGGGTAAACAATACTAGAATTGACTATTGTTGATAGCTGCTCTTTTATCCCCGATGCTTCTAGTTCTTCATAATTTTTTCTCCAGGGAATATCCTTCTTTTCAGCGGTTTTAATTAATACTCGCCTTGCTTGGTGCTTCATTAAGTTATAGATAGGTTTGGTTTGGATCAGGAAGTTAACAAATTTAGAAAGCAGTCCTTCCCCAGCCCAGTCAGGTTTAATTTTTGTGTTCATTTGCAAGATTTGAATATATTCTTTGATGCTCTAAGAACGGACAATCCCATACCTCACGGTTCCTTCTTCACTACCAGCACCATGCTGCACTCCGCAGTGCCTCATGCCTTTCAAGCTAATCCCTTAGTTTAATTTAAAGAAAGCAATATACCTCCGAATCTGTCCTAGCTGTTATGATTAGTGGTGAAAGTTTTGTAGCGACCTGAAATCAGCCACCAATCATGGTGACCCCTCATCCAAGATTGGAATCCAGCTATATAACGCTGCATCTCGGCATCTACTGACAAATTAAAAGAAGGTAGCTGTGAAACTAATTCACAAAAAGATTCTACTTCCGCATCGTGTATTTCTTTTGCTTGTTGAATTGCTTCGTCAAAGGTACAGTTACGAGTCAGATAAAGGATTATAACAATATTATGGTATTGTCCTATTTTATATTCCTTCTGGCATGAAATGATATCATTCGCCCACAATAAGATGTTACCAGTGGTTAATCTGAGAGCTTGTATAATAGGATGACCAACATACTCTTCAACCAGATCAATTCCCTCAATCAACTCAGTTAAATCCAGGAAAGGATAGATTCCGCCTATGTAAGGACGCATCTTCAGGTAAGTGGCGAGATTTGGTTTTATCTGTGCATAACTGTTTTTGGCTTCCCAGGCTGAGGCATAAAGGTAATCTTCATAATCTTTTATGAAACGATTGTAGAAATTTACTGAACCGTACCTTTTCAATCTCTGACAAATGTTTGCAAAAGAGTGAATAAGTGGTTCATCTTCCTTTACAGGATTAACACCTCGAATGATTCCAATTAAGCGAGTATTAAGTTGGTAAAGACTGTCAAGTTGTCCCTGTATTGCCATTTCTTCGATCTTGTCATCGTAGATAAATATCCAAGCGAAATAATCTGTAATAATTTCCAAAGATGTTTTGGAGGCATTAGGGTAAGTATATGCTGCTAATAGATCACACCTAATTTCCAGAACTTTGTGGGCTGTAGACTCAGTTGCTAGGTTGAAGTGATTTACCCATTGTAAAAGGTGTATTTTAGCATATTCAGCATTTTTGTTGATAGATGTTGGGAAAGGATAACTTAAGTCTGGGATTGTAATGAGTTCCATAAGAGGATGTTTGAAAAGTCAGATAGATTGTAAGAAGGCAGCTATGCTGCTATGCTGAGGGCAGCTATGTATCCCCATAAATAAATTTAGGGGCTTTAATAAGGACGTAGTATTTCTTGCGGAGCGTTCAGAAATACATATTTCTTTCTTTTTTCATAAATAAATTTAGGGGCTCTAAACCCTGTGGCAGAGGGCAGATAAAAAATTTTTCTTCCCGAATGCCTTCTGCCTTCTGCCCTCTGCCTTTCTTCGGTAAAAAAACTCTCTCAATATCTGCTGTAAATAGATAGTAGACAGCACCGAGAAAGCAACATGAGTAAAGCAGGGAGCGACGCTCCAAAGTTAGCTCGGGTTTTCATTCTCAATTAGATTGCCTGATTCTCAATAATCACAGGTTTTTCGCCGCGATCCCTTGGTGATTATAAAATGAAATTCAGTAGATCACAAACTTTTTCCCCAAGGGCGATCGCAAACGAATTAAACAGTATAGCTATGTACTAAATAACACTCAGTGCATGAAGAGTACTTATCATTATTTAAACATCTTCAAGAAGTGAAATAATGAAAGTGTCGGATATCATCTGATTAATTTTGCTGATGGGCAATCCCTAATGACCATAAGCTGCTATAATACTTTGCGAACGTTTCAAAGCGTGATATCACTAGTGACGACTCCACACACTGCCCTTCGGGTCAGTGTGGGCTTCTAAGAAATTAGAGGTTCGTCATTAGCCTCAGTAACTCGCCATGCAAGAGTTACTACGTTTACCTAGAATATATAGGCACTCCGGAATACAGGGTTGGC
>JADQBA010000052.1 GCA_016903675.1 Stigonema ocellatum SAG 48.90 = DSM 106950
TGCTGAGTCAGCAGCACTGGCACTTGAGAATCCGATAATATGAAAGCTAAACGTTCTTGCGGATAAGCAGGATCTAGCGGTACATAAGCACCACCCGCTTTGAGGATGCCTAACAACCCGATGACCATAGAGAGCGATCGCACAACACAAATTCCCACCAGTACCTCTGGTTCCACACCCACACATCGCAAGTAGTGCGCCAGTTGATTCGCTCGTTGGTTGAGTTCACAGTAGGTCAACTGCTCATCCTCAAACACTACTGCTACAGCATCGGGGGTGCGTTCTACTTGCGCTTCAAACAACTGATGGATACACAGGTCTTGTAGATAGTCAACTTGAGTATTATTCCACTCAAATAGCAGCTGAAGTTTCTCAGATTCTGTTAATAGTGGTATCTCTGAAATCTGTTGCTCTTGATTGGTGGCAATTCTCTCTAGCAACACCTGGTAATGCTCTACCATGCGCACAATGGTAGTGGCATCAAACAAATCCGTATTGTATTCAAAAAATCCTTTCAGTCCAGGCTTAGTATCTATCAGGTATAGGCTCAAATCAAACTTACTAGTTTTACTATGTACTGGTAACAGATTAAAGGTTAAACTAGGCAGTGTCAGATCCTTTTTGATATCTTCTAGCAAAACAAAGAAGACCTGGAACAGGGGCGTATGGCTTGCATTTCGCTCTTGGTGTAGCTCTTGCACTATTTGCTCAAATGGCAGATCTGCATGGGCATATGCACCCAGGCACACCTCCCGCACTCGAAGCAGCAATTCTAAAAAACTTGGGTCTCCGCAAAGGTTAGTACGTAGCACAAGGGTATTGACAAAAAACCCTATTAACTCCTGAGTCTCAATTTTATTGCGGTTAGTGATCGGGGAGCCAACGCAAATGTCATCCTGTTGTGTGTAGCGGTACAGCAAAGTTTGGAATGCTGCCAGCAGTGTCATGAATAGAGTGACTCCTTCCCGGTTACTCAGATCCCTGAGCATACTAGTCAGGCTTGGTGAAAGGTTAAAATAGACAGATGCACCCTGGAAGCTTTGCACATGAGGTCGCGGACGATCGCTAGGCAGAGCTAGTACAGGTAACGTACCTAACTGTTGCTTCCAATAAGACAGAAGCGTCTCTTGTCGATCTTGCAACCATTGACGCTGCCAGATAGCAAAGTCAGCGTATTGTATAGGCAGTTCTGGGAGTGGGGAGGATTGGACAGTGTAAAAAGCTTTGTAGAGGATAGTTAGTTCCCTCAGCAACACTTGTATCGACCAGCCATCAAAGGCAATGTGGTGGATGACGAACACTAGCAGGTGTTCCTGCTCACCTGTTTGTAGCAGCGTTACTCGTAGCAACGGTACGGATGTCAAGTCAAAGGGTTTTTGCGCTACCTCTGTTGTCAGCCGCTCGACTTCAGCTTGTCGCACAGATTCAGGCAACGAGTGCAGTTTTACCATCGGTAGTGTCAGAATCACCGTGGGGTGAATAACTTGAGCTGGTTGTTCCTCCACTATTTCAATAGTAGTGCGTAGTGACTCATGACGTTGCACAATCTCGTTGAGACTTTGCTCCAGAACTACCACGTTAAGCGTACCCAAGAGGCGTATACATGCGATTTCATTGTAAACAGGACTGTTGGGATCTAACTGATGAAGGAACCACAGCCTAGCTTGTGCAAAAGACAAAGGCGCAGGACTGTGTTGGGAACGTCGAGAAATAACATTTAATTGAGAATTCTTTTCACATTCCCCACGCAACCGCTTTTCCAGCAAAGCTTGTTTAGCTGGTGAAAGCTTAGACTTTAGTTGTGAAATTTCATATTTTTTTTGATCCATAGTCACTCTCAATAAGTACTCAATAAACCTATTACGAATCCATAATCTGGATTTTCACGCTACTTGGGTGTTTCCGGATGTGCGATTGCAATTTATTGTTGCGCTATGGTTTGACCGCTACCAATACGGTTCGGTTAATAGTGGTTAGTGCGGCTAAAGAAATCCGGTTTCTACTATGCACTTAAGCCAATGTACGGGCATCCACAAGAAACCGGGTTTTTATCTAGATGCTTATCCAAACCGTATTATGGCCACTAACCCTTTTCCAGACATCCTCTCAGGGTAATTGCAAATAAACCTCTCTTAAGCTTATTGATATCTCTTTTCAACTATTCTTGCTTAATTTAATAGAAATTTATTCCATTAAGCAACTAGTCATTAATAGAGATACAATATCAATCTTGGCATTTTTTATTAACTTTACTTATATATAAAATCTATCTTTTGGTAGATGTCGAGCCTTTATCTACTGAATTTGCCTGTAATGACATAGAATATATCTAGTTGTCAAAAGCTGACTATCTTTGTACTCTACAAAACTTAACAAAAATAATTAGCAAATATTTTCATTATTTTTTCACTTTACTTGAGTGATAAAATCATCTAATCTGTAGTCTGTAATAAAAATATTTTTTATTAACCGGGATTCCGAACATATTTTGGGATCTTGTCCAATTCTGGTGATCGAGAATGAAACGCTCTTTAAGACAGAGCGCAGTCGGCAGCGGGATATGAAGTTTTGTAACTCTTGTATCTTAATAATTTCGGAAATTTCTCTTCTGCCCTCTGCCTTACCCCAACCAGAATCACCAAAAGTTGTCAAGAACCATATTAGACATCTGGTGAAATGATGTTGGGGGTATTGCAATACGCCTCAAAAGCGGATTTCAACGAACGCATAATTAATTTTCCCAGATGTCTATTTTGAATCCGTTACGAGTACGTCCTTGTCTATCCAGGAGCATTTCTATCGTGAATAACTTAATGAAACTTAACAAATTAGGGATGAGCCTGTTGCTTAGTATCTCCCTACCGATGTTGCTCATAACTCCATCTCGAAGTGAGGAAAGACAAACCAGCGTGCAAGGCTTACCCATGTCAATTAATACGGGTGCAAATTCATTACAGCCAGTTGCACCTACCAAAGCCATTAGGCGACTGAGTGAGGTAGAACTTCCAATCACCAATGCACAAATGCTGGTACAATCACCCACATCAGGCTCACAAGTGATACAAATTACAGGAGTCAAGGCTAACCCTACGTCTAAAGGTCTGGAGGTCATTTTACAGACATCTGTTGGGCAACAGTTACAACCGACCAATCGGAGTTCTGGCAATAGCTTTATCGCTGACATACCAAACGCCCAACTACGCCTACCAAGTGGCGATACATTCATATTCCGCTCTACTAAGCCGCTACCGGGAATTACTGAGATTACTGTAATAAATCAGGATGCAAATACTGTCCGGGTGACGGTGACAGGTGAAACAATGCCAACAGTAGAGTTGTTTGACAGTCCAGATGAAGGTCTGATCTTCTCTGTTGCGACTGCTGCATCCAGAACACAGCAACCGCAGCAACCGCAAACGCCACAAAAGCCTCAAGCAGGTAAGCCTGGGAATGAGACGCCAAGTAAACCATCGGCGCAGGGTGATGAGCCGATTGAACTGGTGGTAACGGGTGACAGTGATGGATACCGCGTACCAAATGCCAGTACTGCCACCAAAACCGACACTCCCATACTCGACATTCCCCAATCTATTCAGGTAGTTCCGCAACAGGTGATCAAAGACCAACAAGTGACTCGCTTGAAAGAGGCGCTAAGCAACATCAGTGGTGTAACGTTTAACGGAACCACGAATGGCCGAGGCGATACATTCAACCTGAGGGGTTTTAATAATGCTCCAGTTCTAGAAGATGGGTTTAGGATATACAATCCTGAGCAGCCAATTCAAGAAGTAGCGGATCTTGAGCGGGTGGAAGTACTCAAAGGTCCGGCTTCTATCCTGTACGGTGAGATTCAGCCGGGAGGTCTCATCAATTTGGTGACTAAGAAGCCATTGAAAGACCCTTTTTATGAGGTGGAACAGCAATTCGGAAACCGGAATTTCTTCCGCTCAAGCGTTGATATTTCCGGTCCTCTCAACTCTGATGGCAGCCTGCTTTATCGGCTAAATGGGTTGTACACACAAGGTGACAGTTTTCGGAATTACGATAATCAGAACCAGCGTTATTTGATTTCACCTACATTTACTTGGAAGATTAGCGATCGCACTGACCTGAATGTTTCGCTGAGATATTTCAACGATCAACGCCCTGTGGCATTTGGACTGCCTGCTAAGGGCAATAGGGTGGTTGATGTTCCGCGCGATCGCATTCCCAACGAACCTGACGACTCGTCGTTCACGAACCAATATTTAAGTACAGGCTATGACATTGAGCACCGTTTTAGTGAAAACTGGAAATTACGCAATGCCTTTCGCTATTTGAATTACAACAGTGACACCGGAGTCGTTGCTGCTCCTTTTTCGTTTAACGAGGCAACAGGCAATGTGACTCGCAACTTCACGGTAACTCAAACAGACAATAAAAGTTACTCGCTACAAAACGATGTCACTGGTAAATTTGCGACAGGTTCTGTTAAACACACGCTCTTATTCGGCGCGGATTTGAATCGAACGGAACTGCATTCTGATTTATTTACCAACTTATCCAGACCCCTACTCCTCAATATTTTCAACCCAGTTTATGGGCAAATTCCGCCTAGACCTCTTTCACAGCGTGTACCCCCTTTGACAGCCTTTTCAGATACTGAAACAAATGTAGACAGGCTAGGAATCTATCTACAAGATCAGATTTCACTGTTCGACAACGTAATTCTGCTAGCAGGTGTACGCTATGACACCGTAGACCAAAAAACAATCAATCAAAAAAATGGTAGCGAACAAAATCAAAATGTTGATGCCGTTACTCCCCGCGTGGGTTTAGTCTATAAACCCATTCCAAACCTTTCCCTCTACGCTAGCTATTCCCGGTCATTTAATCCTAATACTGGAACGACTGTTAGTGGTGATGCTCTTCAGCCGGAAAAGGGGGAAGGGTATGAAGCCGGTGTTAAGGCAGAACTTCTTGGAGGCAAACTATTGACCACACTGGCATATTTTGATATTACCAAGCAAAATGTTGCAACTGCCGCTCCAAATATTTCAGTAGGTAATTCTCAAATTGCCATAGGAGAGCAAAAAAGTCGAGGTGTTGAACTCGATTTGACTGGGCAAATTTTGCCGGGATGGAATATCATCGCCGCCTACACCTATACAGATGCTACCGTCACAAAAGACATAGACGTACTGCGAGTTGGCAGTAAATTAGCAAACATTCCCAAACACAGTGCTAGCTTGTGGACAACCTATGAACTTCAACGCGGTAGTTTACAAGGATTAGGCTTTGGGGTTGGATTCAACTTTGTTGGTTCTCGCTTTGGAGGTTTGCCCAACAGTTTTGAAGTAGATAGTTACTTTGTCACAAATGCCGCTATTTTTTACCGACGAGAAAACTGGCGGTTCGCCCTCAACTTCAAAAACCTATTTGATGTTAATTATATTGAGGGTGTTGGAACGAGCAGAGCAGGCGGTTCCTATTTTGGTGAACCATTTACCGTGATTGGCTCAGTTTCGGTGCGGTTTTAATATTGGATCTTGGGATTAGGGTCTGAAAGTCGCCTGAGGGGGCGACAAGCGCCTCAAAATATATACGGGGTAGAGATTTGACCGAATTGTGGTAGAAAAGATAGGTCTGCTATTCTCAACAAGACATATCTATTGACTGTACGTTCGCTCATTTAACCCAGTATTTGCAAGTGTCCTCAACAACACTAGCACTCTATTTGAACCAGAGCGCGGCACTCAATACGAAGTTGGCGTGAAAGCAGATTTGAACAACCGATTGTCTGGGACCCTGGCTTTCTACGATTTGACTCGGACGAATGTTGTCGTCCCTACCCCTAATCCCCTGCTCTCTCTTCAAACAGGTGAGCAGCGTAGCCGGGGCGTTGAACTCAGTCTTGCGGGTGAAATTTTGCCGGGATGGAACATTATTGCGGGTTATGCTTACACTGATGCAGAAATTACGAAAGACACCACCTTTCCCGTCGGTAATATCCTCAGCAATGTCCCTAAACACAGCTTTAACTTGTGGACAACTTATGAATTTCAGCGAGGTCCATTACAAGGGTTTGGGTTTGGTGCGGGTTTCTTCTTTGTCGGCGACAGACAAGGGGATTTAACTAACACTTTTGAACTGCCCAGCTACTTCCGCACCGATGCAGCTATTTTTTACAAACGGGGACAATTCCGGGCTGCCCTTAATTTTAGAAATTTGTTTGATGTGGACTATTTTGAGTCTGCCACAGGTCGGTTTAATGTCTATCCCGGTGATCCGTTCACGGTGCAGGGCACAATTTCTGTGAGTTTTTGATTCTGGTGATAAGTCACTTACTCCCGAACCAATCTAAGATTACCTATTTTAACGAACCGCCAAGACGAGGCAGTCAGAGCGCCGTGCCAAGGACGCCAAGAAAGAAGAGAAGAAGATCGGTAATCTTGTAGCGGTTCGGGAGTAGTTTATCAGATTTGGCTGGTCCTTTTTGACGATCGCTCTCCTACCCCCCTGAACGGTTACCATAGTTTATAACTGCTGAAATGCTTGCAATATATACATTTTCGCAGTTTTTGAATGAGTGACTTTTGACGAACCCGAACGCGAGTGCGTCTCCCCTTGGGAGAAGGGGCTGACCCCTTTTTTTCAGATTTTGTGATAAATCCGGGCTGAACGCTTACGTTTGCCCTGTGTACGGGGTTTTTTCAAAAATCTGCGGAGGAGTCCTATATTGTTTACGAATGATTTAGGATTTCTATAGCTAAAGAATTTGAATAATTCAATGCTTGTTCCTGATTTAAAGACTGTATTTTCCCATGCTCTTTTCTGAATCTAAATATTTTATACAGCATTTTTCTATTTTTTAAATCCTCATATATTTTCGAGCCAGGTAAAGCCACAAAATTATTCAGCATTTTCTCATTTTTATCCTTACTATAAGCTGCTAAATGTCTAGCTGCCGATTCATTCATTGATAAAAGTACATTATTTGTTATATCTCGATCTATTTCAAGAACAAAGCCAATTTTATCCAAGACATTTAAAGTATGATCCATAGATTCAGCCAAAAATATATCGCTATAAAGAAAATATCCTCCCATCCTTAAAACTCTGTATACCTCTGTATAAAAATTCAAAATATGAGGATAATTACAAGATGATTCAATGTTTGTTATTATGTCAAATAAATTATTTGAAAATGGTAAATTTTCGGCATCACCCTCAAGAAATTGAAGCCGATAATTCTCAAATTTTTGCTTACAAAATGAAATAGCATTGCTTGACTGATCAAGCCCGATTATTCGTTTTACTCCAAAATATTTATTAATTGTGAAAGAAGTTCCGCCTCTACCACAACCTATATCCAGTATTTCACCATCTCTTATATCACAGTCTCCAATAACTTCAAGTATTAATTTAATTGAACTTTTATTCAATTCTTGTTTAGGTAATTCAACATTTGAATATTGTGGATTATGATCAGCAATATAACCATAATTCAAGAAAAATGAGTAGTTTCCAAAAATATTTGAACTGAGGTCACTATTAATTAAGTCATATATTTGTTTGTATTTATTCTTTACTTGCTCTACAGAGTAATTATTCAAATGATGTTTGCTATCCATGTCAAATTCCTAATATTAAGTGTCTTGTTTTGTTGGCAGTAGTCCACATAAGATGTGATGAAGGGAGAACTAAATCAAATAGGACTGCTATATTTATTTGTAATTATTCACTCTCCCCCAGCAAAATTGCCGAAACCCTTGATTTATCGTTGAGGGGTAGGGGGAGTGTGAACGGTTACAGATTTTGGGCTTCTTCCTCAGTTAATTCTTGTAATTCTTTAATGATAGCTTCTTCAACAATGAGAGCTAATTCGGCTACAGAGGGTGACTCAAAGAGGGAGTCAATGGATATTTCTGTTTGAAAGTCTTGACCAATACGGGAAATAAGCTTAATCCCTATTAAAGAATCTCCACCTAAATCAAAGAAATTATCATTGACACCTACCTGCTCAATTCCTAACAACTCTTGATAGATACTAGTAATTCTAAACTCAACTTCATTACTAGGAGCAACATAATCGTTATTCAGATTTGGTCGTTGGTGCCTTGGTTTAGGGATATTGTTCTGCTTCTGGGCTTCTTGTGAACCAAGTGTCCCACGAGTAGCACTCTGATAATTTCTGACTAGTAAATCAGTTGTTGATACCAAAACTTGAGGTAGTTTACTTAAGAGAATACGTCTGAAGGCTTTCACCCCTTCAGAAGGTAATAATCCTTGTTTGAGAAAAGCCTTGGAAAATTTGTGAGTAGGTACAGTAGTTTGTTTAGATGAACTAGAACTTTCTAAGGTAGAAACAGCAGCCTCTGCCGCTTTCCCAACTTCTTGCCAGACATCCCAGTTAATACATATAGTCAAAGTGCTGTTTGTGGAGTTCTTATATTGAGTAAATGCATCAAGAAAAGCATTGGCTGAGCTATAGTCTACCAGACCAAATCCTCCTAGCACTGAAGCTAGTGATGAAAAGAGGATTAAGAAATCTAACTGTACGTCCTTGAAAACTGTATCGAGAACCAGTGTACCCCTGACTTTGGGGGCTAACATTTTTTCTACTTCTAAGAGTGTTTTCCGTTCAATCACATCACTTCCAGGAACCCCAGCAGCGTGGATAACTCCATTAATTTGACCAAACTGTTCTTGTGCTTGTGCGATCGCCACCTGCATTTCTTCTAAGTTGGTGACATCAGCACTGGATACCAAAACTTCTGCACCTAACGCTTCTAATTCCTGGACTTGGCGAATTTTGCGACTGGTACTATCTTGCTCATCGTGAGTTGTCAACCATTGCGCCCACTCCTCTCGATTGGGTAATGCAGAACGCCCGATCAAGATGAGTTTAGCTTGTACAGTTTCTGCTAGATGTTTTGCTAACACTCCTCCAATTCCACCCAATCCACCAGTAATGAGATATACTCCTTTTTCCCGCAAGCATGATGTTGCTTCAAAAGCTTCATCTAATCTGATTGGTTCAAAAGTTTGTACCCAGCGATTATTTCCACGATATGCAATAATTTGATCGTAAGATGGAGTTGTAATTTCTGCAAGCAGTTGGTTTACGAATAGTTCCTGCTGTCCACTTTCCAAGGGTGGAAGTACGGCATCAATGCTACGACATTTGATATTTGGGTATTCTTGGGGAATGGTTTTCACAGGTCCAAGCAAAGTAGCTTTCTCCGGAGAAAGGACTTCATCTTGGGTCACTTCCTGTAAATGATTGGAGATGACTGCAATTTCAAGTTCATCAGTTAAATTCTGGTTCCCAATTGCCTGTGCTAAAAATAGCAGACTGTAAAATCCCTTGTCTTGAGCCTTATCTAGCGATGCAAGTGCTAACTTAGTACGTTCGTTAGGTGTGACTGTCCAGAGATGAACAATCTTGTTGGGAATCTTCTGTTGTGCTACCAGTGCTTGAAACAAAGCTTCATAGTCATGACGCTGTTGGGGATTGAGAGTATACGCATTCTCCCTTAACTGAGTAAACTCCGCTCCTGCGATCGCGGTAATCACTTCTTGACCCTGTTGTTCCAGTTTTTTAACCAGCTGATCGCCTAAACCGCATTCATCAAGTAAGACAAGATACCAAGACCGAACCTGCAATACATTTGATGGTTGTAATAACGTAACAGAACGTTTCCATGATGGAATGTAGAACCAATCAGCAATATCGGGCTTTTTGTTCAAGGTGAACTCGCGGCTGGTATCTTGATGTTGTGGTGGTTCAATCCAATAACGCTGGCGCTCAAATGGATAAGTTGGTAACGGTAGGCGATCGCGTTGCTCTTGTGCATAAAATCCCGACCAATCCACCTCTACCCCAGCAAGCCAAAGTCGCCCCAATGTGTTTAGCAAAAATGCAACATCTGACCGTTGCTCTTGAGGATGGCGCACAGAAGAAAGGACAACTTGTTCTGATGCAGATGTATGCCGTCTCACTAAAGTGCTTAACGTCCGTCCTGGTCCTACCTCCAGAAAAATACGTTTTTCATCTTGCAATAACTCAGCGATTCCCTCCGAGAATCGCACTTTCTGGCGTAAATGTTGCGCCCAGTAATTTGGGTTTGTTGCTTCTGTTGGGTCAATCCAAGTACCTGTTAAGTTAGAAATAAAGGGAATTTGCGGAGGATTGAGGTTGATTGTTCTCAAGTACTCAGTAAAAGGCTCAATAATCGAGTCCATCATCACGGAATGGAAAGCATGAGAAGTATGTAATCGACGGAACTCTACTTTTTTCCCAGCTAACTGCTGTTCGAGTTGCGCAATAGCTTCAAAAGAGCCTGACACAACGCTCAGAGATGGTGCATTGCTGGCTGCAATTTGTAGAGACGCACCATACTCTACATCCAGAAATGATTGCACCTCATTTACAGGTAAGCTTACAGAAAGCATGGCTCCACTGGGTAGCTGTTGCATCAGTTTTCCCCGAGTCGCTACTAGTAACAAAGCGTCTTCAAGGGAGAAAACATTACTCAGACAGGCGGCTACATATTCCCCAATACTGTGCCCAATCATAGCTTGGGGAACGACTCCCCATGACATCCATAATTTGGCTAGAGCGTACTCAATCACAAACAAAGCTGGTTGAGTAATACTAGTTTGCTGCAATTGCTGCGCGGTGTTTGCTGATGTTTCCTCTGTTGGGTACAAACAAGAGAGCAAATCAAAACCTAGGTGAGGGAGGAGAAAGTACGAACAGCGATCGCATTCTTGTCGGAACGTCACTTCACTTTGGTAAAGTTCCTTTGCCATATTGACATATTGCGCTCCTTGACCAGGGAACATGAAGATAACAGAGCGATCTGTGGATGAGCTTGATTCTAAAACCTGGGTAAATTGTTGTGGATTAGCGACTTCTAAGACTTGAATTGCTTCTTCAAAGTCTTTTACTATAACCATCCAGCGATGATTAAACGCCCGACGACCAACTTGCAGAGTATAAGCGACATCAGCGAGGTTAAGGTTTGGATGTTGTTTTAAATGCTGAGCCAAATGAGTTGTAGCTGTTTCTAGAGCTGAACTGGTTTTGGCAGAAACTACCAACAATTGCTGGGAGCGAGAAGAACCAGAAGTGACTACTGGAGGAGCTTCTTCTAAAATGATATGGACATTTGTGCCACCAAACCCAAAGGAACTAACCCCAGCCCGTCGAGGGGTACCATTGGTTTTCCACTCAGAAAGCTCTGTGTTGACATAGAACGGGCTATTCTCAAAATCAATCTGAGGATTGGGTGTGTGAAAATTGAGACTCGGTGGTAGTAATTTATGGTTTAGTGCTAAGACAGTCTTGATTAAGCCTGCAATTCCAGCAGCAGCATCCAAATGGCCAACATTAGTTTTTACCGAACCAATCGCACAGAAGCTTTTTTTCTCTGTACTGACGCGAAAGGCTTGTGTCATAGCCGCAACTTCAATCGGATCTCCTAATGCAGTTCCAGTCCCGTGGGTTTCTAAATAGGTAATTGTTTCTGGCTCAACTTCAGCCATGATTTGAGCAGCTTGAATAACCCTTGTTTGACCTTCTTGACTTGGTGCTGTGTAACCAACTTTTAAAGCACCGTCATTATTGATGGCCGAACCTTTAATGACTGCATATATATTATCCCTATCTGCGATCGCATCCTCTAACCGCTTGAGAACAACAACCCCAACACCATTACCTCCAACTGTACCATTTGCCTCAGCATCAAAAGCTCTACAATGTCCATCAGGAGAAACAATTTCATCTGGAGACAGCGTAATTCCGTCTTGAGGAACCTTAACTGAGACTCCTGCTGCCAAACTCATGTCGCATTCGCCACTCAGCAAACTTTGACTAGCTAGATGAACAGCAACTAATGAACTAGAACAAGCTGTTCCCACACTGACACTCGGTCCAGTGAGATTCAACTTGTAGGAGACACGAGTAGGAAGGTAATCCTTATCAACCCCAATCAAAGTTTGCAGGAAACTCCTTGAAGCCATGAAATCCTGATTTAGACTTAGATTGAAGAGCAAATACGTCCCCATCCCAACTCCAGCGTAAACGCCTATAGCTCTTTCTTCTGTTTCAGAATTATAGCCAGCGTTTTCTAAAGCTTCCCAAGCACATTCTAAAAACAGACGGTGTTGCGGATCGAGGGCTTCTGCATCTCTAGGATTAACGCCAAAAAACGAAGCATCAAACAAATCAACGTCGTTAAGAACACCGCCTGCTTGAATTGTTTGATTTGGCTTGTCAGAGCCATTAAATTCTAGAAAATTGGGAAAAACGGACGTAAGTTCCACTCCGTCAACCAAATTTTGCCAAAAACTCTCAATATTTTTACTACCGGGAAAACGTCCCGCCATCCCAATAATTGCGATTTCCAAACCATTCCGTTCAAAATTCATAATCTTGTTTCTCTATAGTTTACACATATATAGGGCTTTTCAATTCAGTGAGGTATATTCAAGAGTTTATAAACCGCACATGAACGCAGATGAACGCAGATAAATGCAGATAAATCTGTACTTCACAAGGTATAAAAATTTCTATCAATCGGGACTTTCTAAGAGCAAAAACACAAAAAAATAATTGTAAGTTGTCCTTCTTATTACTTCCTTACTGGTATAAGATTACCATTCTTCTTTCTCTTCTTTCTATTCTTACTTCGTGTCCTTTGCGTCTTCGTGGTTTAATAAATATTAAATAGATATAGCGGTTTTCATGCCTTGTAAAGTACAGATTTATCTGCGTTTATCTGCGTTTATCTGCGGTTTATAAACTCTTGAATGTACCTCACTGAATTGAAAAGCGCTATAACTTAGATTTATTTTGTGACTTGGTAAACCTCTGCTTGAGACGTTGTTTGCCATCTTCTATTTTTTGAGCTAACTTAGTATTTTGCTCTGCGTATAACGAAGGATTGTGCCGATTCTTATCTAAATACTGAACCAGTGATTTAATAGTTGGATACTTAAACATATCAACCATTGATAGAGAACCAGACTCCTCAGGCAAAGCCTTTCTTAATTCACTATAAACCCTTGTAATCAGTAAAGAATTACCACCAATATCAAAGAAATTATCGTTAATTCCAACTTTGTCTAATTCTACAACTTCCTGCCAAATAATTGCAATAGTCTGCTCAAGATTATTTTGGGGTGGAACATAAGCAACTTTCACCTCCTGAAGCAAACTTTCTTGAGTGGGAAGCGCACGACGGTCTACTTTACCGTTAGCAGAAAGTGGTAAAGCATCCAGAAAAACAAAAACTGACGGTATCATCTGTTCCGGTAACTTAGCTTTGAGGAAAGAGCGTAACTCCTCAACAGTGGGTTCTGGTTTTTGTTCGGGAACGACGTAAGCTACCAAACGCTCTTTACTATCATGTTTACCAATTGCTGCAACTACCGCAGAGCGTACTGCTGGGTGCTGTATCAAAGCTGCTTCGATTTCTCCAACCTCAATGCGGTTTCCTCGAATTTTGATTTGAAAATCCACTCTTCCTAAAAACTCGATATTGCCATCTGGTAAATAGCGGCCTAAATCTCCCGTGCAGTAAATGCGCTCACCTGTGCGAGGATGGGTAATAAAATGAGTGCGAGTCTTTTCTTGATCGCGCCAGTAACCTTTTGCCAGCTGCACCCCAGCACAATACATCTGACCTGGAACCCAAATGGGACAATCTTCTAAAGCTTCATTCAAAATGTAGTATTTTGAGTTAGCCATTGGTTGACCGTAGGGAATACTCTTCCACTTAGGGTCAACTTCTTCTATTAAGTAGCCGATATTCCAAATAGTTGTTTCGGTTGGACCACCGATACTCAGTATTTGCACTCCTGGCACTAAAGCTTTCAGACGGTTGGGAAGAGAAACTGGGAGCCAATCTCCACCCAAAATTGCCAAACGCAAACTTGAAGGTACTGCTTGAGGTTGCTGCTGTATATAATCTACTAACATCTCCAGCATGGCAGGTACGGAGTTCCACAGTGTCACTTTTTCCCGTACCATTAACTCAGCCCAATGAGTGGGGTCTTTAACGAGAGAGGAATCGGGTATGACAATGGTACTGCCAGCACTTAGAGAACCAAATATATCATAGACAGATAGATCGTGGTTGAGAGCAGTGAGTGCCAAGATACGGTCTTGAGGACCAACATGAAACCGTTGATTCGTGTAAACAACGACATTAACTACATTGCGATGAGTAATCATCACCCCTTTAGGCTTCCCAGTGGAACCAGAGGTGTAGATAACGTAAGCTAAATCATCAGGTGTCTGGATTGGTTGTAGTGGTTGGTTACTTTCAGTTGCTAGTTCTTCTTTGTCGATACACAGACACTGAATACCTGATGGTAAGTTCAATTTCTCATTGAGCCAAGATTGGGTCAGAATAATCTTAGCTTCACTGTTTTCTAGAAGATAGAACAAGCGCTCCTGAGGTAATGTGGGGTCAATGGGGACATAAGCTGCACCAGAAGTTAAAATTCCTAGTACGGCTACAATCTGCTCCCATCCTTTCTCCATCAATACAGCTACCAATTTATTAGGAGTAGCTCCTAGTTGCCGCAGTCGATGACCAACTTGATTAGACAGTTCATATAATTCTTGGTACGTTAGAATGCGCTGGGATGAAATGACAGCGGGTTCTGCGCCTCGATGTTGTACTTGCGCAGCAAATAAAGCGTGGAGGAGTTCTTCAGAAATTGGTGCGGCAGTGGCATTAACTGCTTCTCGCTGGGATAATTGGGCAGGAGGGATTAGTTTCCCTGAAGTATCCAGCCAAGCGGACTCGGAGGTAGCTAGTTGTTTGAGAAAACTGCAATAAGCCTCAAACATATCTGTAATCAGACCTTCAGGGAAAAGTTCTTCCACTACATCCCAGTTAAATGTTAATTCTCCCTCTTCCTCCCAAACTTGAATATCCATCCACACCTGGGAAGCTTGGCTGATGCCATAGACTAACTCTCCAAAATGGCTAAATGTCAAGGTTTTCTGCCCCAAGGAACTGAAGCCTAATGTGCTAGTGAATACCACTGGCATGGCGCTGGGAACTGTTCCTTTTCTGCGAGCTAGTTCCCGCGTCACGCGCACTCCACTGAAAGTACGGTGTTCTAAATCTTGCCACAGTTGTTGCTGAATGCGGCGAGAGCGATCGCTAAAAGGTTCGGGGATGGAATTGTCTACTGCCAATAAAATGACGGAAGTGAAGTCTCCTAAGATGTCATTCACTTGGGGATGCAGTGGCAGACGGTTAAACTGGGCTAGATTGATGGTAAATTGGGGATTATTACCCCAAACTGTCAAAATTTCCGCAAAAGCGGCAAGTAAGACTCCAGAAGGTGTTAAACCAGCTTGCGCAGCTTGTTGCTTCAATTGCTGCCAGTCAGTTTGCTGGAGGTATCCTTCGTAACGCCTGCATCGATGCTGTGTGAGTTCTTTGGGATTTTTAGCAAGAGGTAAGTCAGGTGCTGGGGGGAAGTTGTCTAGGCGGTTGAACCAATAATCTTGCGATCGCTGATATAATTCTGTCTGTTGTAGAGATTGCTCTGCTAAAACATAATCTCGGAATGAAAGTTCTAGGGGTGGCAAGGGAACATCAGGATTTTGGTAGAGTTGAAACCACTCATCAAACAACCGAAACAGACTCCAAGCATCAAATACTTGTAAATCGTAGCTGACGTGTAGCCTAAAGCGCCCACCATCCAATTGTGTAGCACTAAATTCAAATAAAGGCCACTGGTCTGCTGGTATGACTTGATGGGACAGGCGATCGCGAATTTCCTCTAGTTTTGAGTTGACAAATTTTTCATCTTGTCCTCTCAGGTCTACAATTGCCATCTGGTAAGTAGGCACTTGTTGGAGAATCTGCTGCTGACCATCTGGTAAAACTATAGACCGCAGCATATCGTGACGTTCAATTAATTTTTGTAGCGCCCAGTTCAATCTTTCCAGGTTTAGGCCATTACCTTCAATTTCGTAGTAACCATGATTGGACACACTACCCAATTCTAAGACGTTACTACGCCCCACCCAGAAAGCGTGTTGCATATCAGTGAGGGGGAAAGGCTCGTAACGTAACTCTGGCGTTGGCACAATCACTGGTAGAGCAGTATTGCTGGTACTGATGCTGTTCTGATGCAGCAACAGCATCAGATCTGCTTTATGTTCAGCTAGTAAGTCTCGCAGTTCTGGTGTAATCGTCCCCTTGGGCGCATCAATTAAGAGTGAATCTCCATTTGCAGATAGTTTTACGCCAATGTTTGCCAGATTATTTAAAAGTGAATGTATATTCATATTTTTCTCCTAATTATATGGATGAAAATTTACCCTAGTAGAGACGCGATTAATCGCGTCTAGTGGAGACGCGATTAATCGCGTCTCCACTAGGTTTCGCCTGATATTAATTATCTTAACCGAGCAGTTGCACTCAAATTAACTGCGGCTATTAAATCTTTTGTGTCGTAGTCAAAATACTTCTTAATTTTTGGTTCTTTGGAAGTTTTTATCCAAGAGAGAAACCGTGAATATTCTGATTTAAATAAATCAGATTCCATATCTACATCTTTTTGTGAACTATCTCCCATTTTCCAAAAGTTTTTCGGGATAAAGTCTATGGAATTTATCAACGACATGAGATGATTGGCTGCTTCATTCGGAGATAATAAACCTGCTGCTACATTTTCAACAGTTCCCGTAGCTTCTTTAAAGAAATCGTCTCCCAAACCTTCATAGCTAGGAGTTAAACTATCTATGTCGTTGTCATTTATTTTTGATAACTCTTCACCTTTACCAGCGGCAATTTTTAATCTTTTTCTTAATCCAGCTTTCGCCTGACGCAGAAAACTTCCAAGCAGCCACACACGTCTCCAGGCATTCCAAAGGTTAAAGTTGCTAAAGGAGATGTATGAACAGTTAACTAAATTATCATTGTAATCAAAAAGCTTCTGCTGCAAACGTTCAATATCAGTAAACTCCTCTGTCGAATAATCATTATTTGAGATAGCCTTCATAATTTTGGAGGCTAAAGGATTAATAATTGTACAAGTATTTACCAGTCCAAAAGAGTAGAGCGCGTCGATAAATCCTGCCGCATGAGGGAGTATATAAAAACGTTCTCCCGTACATGAATGTGATGAATATTGCAAGCGACCTGTTGATACCCAATTGCGAACAGGTTTGGCATTTTCAAACTGAATAGCGATCGCAGGAAATCGTGAGAGGAAATTTTGAAATTCTTGTTCAGCAGATATTTCAGTTTGAGGAAAGCGCCGAGAATCAAAATTTATTCCTACACTACAAATGGGATTAGTTGATTTTTCATGATTATTAAACGGAATCACCCACATCCAACCTCCATCAAATATATGATGAAGCGTTCCTTGATACCATAATATGTTATCTTGGCTTGGGGGAAAACAATCATCATAGTTCTTTACGTCAATCATGTGGGTAAAGATACTTCTTGAATGAGTTTTTAAGCGAGTTGGATTTTCTCGCAAATTAAACTTTTGACTAAGTGGAGACCGATAGCCACTGGCATCAACTAAATAATTAGCGGTAAATTTTTCACCAGATTCTACCGTTACTTCTACCTTTGTCTCGTCTATATTGATATGGTTGACATTAGTTTTTTCTAAAAGTTGACACCCATACTTAATAGCGACTTTTGCCATGTATTGGTCTATGTCCTGACGAAACAAGTGACTACTAGGATTAACACCAATTTTGTTGCTTTGTTGCAAAGTTTGTTCTTCTCCTTCTCGATGGTAAATAAAGTTGAAAGAGCGCTTTAATCCACAAGAAGAAGGTGAGATATTTTCGCAAATATTTTCAAATGAAGATAAGTATCCTATTTCAGGAACTGAATATTGATAACTAAGAATACTCATCATTAAATCTGTATCAGGAGTCATTGCTTCTCCAATTGCAAATCTCGGATGAGTTTCTTTATCAAGCATCAAAACTCGAACGTTATGTCTTGCTAAAATAGTTGCCAAAATAGAGCCTGCAAGTCCAGAACCCAAAATTATGACATCAAATTGTTGATTTCCATTGTAATTCATGACTAATCACTCAATTATTTTCAAAACTTGTATGAATTAAAGTAGGATTTACAAACTCAATTTTTCTCTTTCTTCATCTTCATTCGCAGATGCAATTAGGTTTGCTAATGCTAATTGATTGAGAACTCGTTCAGCTAATTGAGCTATGTTGTTTTCACCAAAGAATTTCTCTATTGGCACTCTTATTGCTAAATCAGTCTCAATTCGATTTTTAAACGTCAAAGCCATGAGAGAGTCAAGGTATGAACTCAGGCGCTGCTGAGGATTGAGATCTGAATCGGAAAGTTGCATTGAAGCAGCAAGCCATTGGAGAAGACTAGTTTCTAGTAGTTGCTGTCGTTCTTCTGGTTTGGCTGCCAAAAGTTTTTCTCTTGACAGACTGCTGGTTTCTACAGCGACAAGTTTCTCTGCTAAAGAACTGTTTATTGTTGCGTGCTGAATTTTTTCATCCTTCAGAGTCACACTCACTGGCGGTGCAGGAGTCTCACCGAGTTTCACGTCACCCCAACGCATGACAGTTGCTGCTGCGGTAGCTGCTGCACCAATCGTGTAGACGAGAACTAAGTCGTTTTCGCGAATTTTACCGGATTGTGCAGCGTGGTAAAGATTGGCAATCGGAAGCACGGGACCAATATTTGCGTAGCGGGGATAGAGATTAATTGTGCGCTCCGGATCTATACCTAATGCCCGCGTACAGACACTAGCATACCAGGCAGTAGGAGTGTTAAAAGCAAAAAAGTCTATTTGATCGAGAGTAACTCCAGCAGCAGCTATAGCCTCTTTACAGCATATCCGAACAAAATCCACGGCTGTTTCAGCAAGTGCGCTGGCGTTTTCACCTGTCCGAGTTAATATTTGCGGCTGACCTTGGGTATTTGTTGTGATTTCATAGGAATACGCACCGCGTGTTGCCGCAGTGTGGACTATTTTTGTGCTGAGAACTCCTTGGTTTGGTTTAAGTGTATCAACAACAAAAGCACCAGCACCGTCCCCCATCGACCACGAGAGGGTATCTTCCTCGTCTACAGTTTTAGATCCAATATGTGACACAACAACAAGTACATTCCGGTATGTTCCTGTTTGTATGAGTGCACTAGCATTTTGAAGCGCAATCAAGGCGCTTGAGCATGTTGATTCCAGATTCCATGCTGGACAGAGCAATCCTAGTTGATGGGCGAGGTAGCAAGCATTACCAGGTCCAATTTGTTCGGGGCAGAAAGAAGCAACAATCAAAAGTTCGAGGTCTTCAGGAGAGATTTCTGCTGCTTCAAGAGCTTCCTTAGCCGTGCGATACTCTAGTGTCAGTGATGACTCGTCCTGACCAAGAACTCGCCGCTCAACATTGCCTCGGAACGGATCTGACAGATACGGTGCTACCTCTTGTGACCAAATATTCAGATCAAGGTTATCGGAGGTCGAGACTGTAGACCTCGGCAATCGTGATCTTCTTGAGTTGACTTTATCAATCAATTCAGGGAATTTCTGGAGCCAGTAATTTTTCGTGTGTATTATACCAGGAAAGCTGACTGCCAATGAGCGAATACCTACTGCACTATCCATAGTCACGCCCCTTCGGGTTCGTCAAAAGTCAAAAGTCAAATAATTGTTTAAGACTGCAATACAAGATTGGTCAACATAGTATTCATCTTGTTGACAGACTCCATATACTCGTTTTGGGGCACTGATTCGGCGACAATACCAGCTCCAGCATTTAAGTAAATAGAGTTACCGTATTGGTAAACTGAGCGAATGGCGATCGCCAGATCCGCTGCACCACTGCTATCTATCCAACCAATACCACCTGCGTAAAGTCCTCTAGGTTCATCTTCTAGGCGGTCGATCCAATCGAGGGCTTGTTCTTTATTAATTCCAGAAACAGTAATTCCTGGAAACAAGACCTTCAAAGCATCCCACAAAGTGTTTCCTGGTTTGAGTTGACCACCGACTCGAGATGATAGGTGCTGCACGCATCGATATTTCTTGACTTCCATAAAATCAAAAACTTTAATGGTTTTTGGCAAGCACAGCGAAGTGATCTCGTTTTGTGCTAACCAGATGGAGAGAGAATGTTCTTTCACTTCTTTAGCATCTGTAAAAAGTTCACCACTCAAACGCGCATCTTCTTCCACACTTTCTCCACGGTGTCGGGTTGCTGCTAGTGGATTTGTCACGACAAACCCATCTTCACTCACTTGCATCAATATTTCGGGACTGAAGCCAACTGCACGAACATCTCCGATGTTTAGACAATAAGAACGTGCTGAATTATTGGCTTTAGCCCCCACTACATAAGTCCCGACAACGTCTAAATTGCCAGTTACCTTGACAGAGCGAGAAATAATCGCTTTATGCAACTCGCCTCTTTGAATAGCTTTGATTAAGATATCGATCCGGTTTTGATAAGTTTCGCGATCGCCAAAATCAACTTTTAGAGACGTTGGCACATAATCTGGTAATTGAGTATCAACATATAATTGTTCTCTGATTTGCTCTAACGACTTAGTCGTTTTGATATAAATTCCTTCTTTAGTAAAGCGAAGTTCAGTCTCTGGGATCAAGAAGTACAAAAGTGCCTGCTGGATTGCTTTAGAGTATAAAGAGTAAAAACGAGCGACATCAAATGCAACGTAACCATAAGCTGTCCAATTGTCAATTGGTAAAGACTTGAGCAAATCCTCTACTTGTTTGAAAGGGTCACTAACATGCTCAGACTGTAGCTTTCCCAGACCACTGAGCGAGACTGCGTCTTGGCTTACTAATACACGCAAAAGCTCATTGCCAGCAATCCGAACCTCATCTTTGCCTTCATACATAACATAATTGTTAAAAATCCCCGCTTGCACCAGGTTCTTTAAGACAATGATAGGACTTCTTTTACCTGGTATAAATGTCTCATTGTATTTGATTTCAGTCTTTAACTCTGTTTCCATCAATTTGACCATTGTTGTGATTTATTATTAAACTGTTTTTACAGCTAAATTTTGCTTTTTTGCCAATAACTTGCGATGGATTTTGCCAGTTGAAGTGCGCGGTAAATTTGCGACAAAATGAACCTCTTTCGGAGCTTTAAAGTGAGGCAATCGCTGTTTGGCAAATTTACGAATGCTATCTTCAATTTCAGGTGATGCTTCTTGTCCTGGCTTGAGGCTGACATAAGCAACAACTTGAGTTAATTCTTCACCACAGTTTGACTCTGGTATTACAGCCACCTCAAGCACCTGTGGATGTTGATGCAAAACATCCTCAATTTCCATAGGTGATATCCACTGACCATTCACTTTAAAGAGGTCGTCTGTGCGACCCATAAACCAGAAACAGCCTTCTGTGTCACACAAATACTTATCCCCGGTTCGCATGGTATGCCCGTAGAGAACCTTTCTTGTCTCTTGGAGTCGGTTCCAATACCCTAACATTAGGCTTTCTCCACTCACTTCAAGGTCGCCAATCTCGTCAGGAGAACAGGGACAACCATTTTCGTCCACAACTTGAACTTCGTATCCAGGTACAGGACGACCAGAACTGCCAGGTTTGCTGCTTCCTACACGGTTGGAAAGAAAAATATGTAAAAATTCTGTCGTTCCAATACCCTCACAAATTTCATGGTTGTAAATCTTCAGCCACTGATGCCAAACACTTTTAGGTAGTTGTTCCGCTGCTGATACACATAAACGCAACGAAGAGACATCAAGAGGGCAAATTTCTTTGACAGCGAGAATAGCCGTATAGATGCTGGGTATGCCAAACAGAACTGTGGGTCGATAGCGCTGAATATCAGTGATGATGTCAAAAGCGTTGTGAGCGTCAGACAATACAGCAGATGCACCTACTGCCATCGGCATATACAAGGTATTTCCCAAGCCGTAGGCAAAGGGTATCTTGGCAACTGAATACGTGATGTCATCTGAATTCAAGTTAAGCATAGCTTTGCCATAACGCTCTGCACACACCACCATATTTTGATGGAGGTGAATTACACCTTTGGGGCGACCCGTACTACCAGAAGTGTACAGCCAGAAAGCTGGTTCATAGCGAGAGGTATCAGTATAAGGCAAACTTTCATCTTGCTGAGCCAGCAGGGACATAAACGAGTTTTCCCCATCTGCTAGGAGAACATGACGCAAAAATTGAGACTGAATTGGAGCTAGTTTCTCTTGCAACTCTTGAGTCGTCAGCAAAATCTTGGCACGGGAATCTTGCAAAACATACTGTATATCATCAACACTACTAGCAGTATTAATCGGAACTGGTACAGCACCTAGCCATATAGCACCCCAAAAAGCAAACACAAACTCTGGACTATCTGGTAATAAAATCGCTATTCGATTTTCCCGCTCTAGATTTAGATGAGAGAATGTAAGTGCAGTACGCTGAACGAAGCTCTTCAGTTGACCGTAAGTGTATGTCTCGTCTTGATAATAAAAGGCTATTTTCTCACTACGTCCCTGTTTTAAGTTTCCTTCTATAAAGTAAGCTGCAACATTGAACACTTGAGGTAGCAGTTCAGAAATACTGTCCATCCTACTTTCTTCCTCTCATAACATAAAACTAGAACCAAAGCCTGCGATCCCGAATGCCAATCTTGCCGTGGGGTCATAATTACGAGCGACTTGACACCAGTTCCAACACTGAAAACTTTGCTGCACTCTCTTATTTAGAGTTAGCTGCGATCGTCTCGGAAACTAAATTGCAAATTTGAGCTAGCGTCCTATCATGTCGAGCTTCCAGCTTGACGTTGACTCCCAGCCTACGTTTCAATCCCAAGGCAAGTTCTACTGTCTCAATGGAATCAAGGTGCAAATCTCTGTGGAGATAAGTGTTTTCATGAAGCAACTCTTCCTCAACCCCTAAATCAGTAAGTATTCCTTTGAGAGTTTTCATTACGCTGAGAGTATCCATGCACAAAGGTCCTTAACGCGAACGATTGTTCCAAATTTCTTGGAAGCTATTGAGAATTTGAGTCATTTTCCACCTCTACCAATCAGATGCACGCAAATAATGGTTGACGAAGGCAAGCTCAATGAACTCTATGTGAGTCAGATTGCTGCTACGCCAAGAAATTATTCAATAGGGAGAATTCTTAACTACAAAAGATAAACCTCAACTGTTGCTGTATGGAATCTACCACGCAATTGCTTGGTCAGTCACGCAAATCTTGATTCAGAATTGTTGCAAGTTATTTGCAGTTAACTTTTTTTACTTTAGTGCAGGTTTATAACGTTTAGCAACTCTAAAATTATAAGCATTACTTATCAATGATTCCACAAGCGCACAATGTAACTAATCTAAGAATATTTATTACTTTTGATAGATGTAATAAATAATACTACAGCTTTTGCCTTAATTTATCTCACTTAATAATTTTATGTAATATAAACTACTGATTAATACAGGTTTTAAAAGTGTTTACTAGTATATGCTTTCTCTACTAATACGGACATTTGCGTGGTGTGAAAATGAAGGTCAAGCGCCCTTGGCTTTGTGAATACTGATTTTAAATGATGCGTCCATTCGCTCCTTTACTGAGAATAAGATTAAGAAAAATTGATAATAATTTGCAATTGTAGGGGTTATTGTGTAAACTAAATGCTCAAAGAAGTCGTTAAATAGTGTAAACAAATCGCAACCGGATATTAACCCTTTATGGCTCCATAGGTCTTCTAGTGGGAGCGGTTCGACCACATGCAAGGAAAGGTTAACTAGGTAGCTAACTCTTTGGAGTTCGAGCGAGAAGTTAACCCCAAGTCTTTGCGAGAATCCGCGCTCCTTTAGGAGCGCGGACAGGGTAAGCGCATGAATCAAAACCAAACTGCGAACAGTGTAAGCAATGAAATTCCGCAAACTTGTTTTCAATTTACACAGCATCATTGGCATCGTCATTGGTGTGTTTTTCGTCATCAGTGGTTTAACTGGTAGCGGTATAGTCTTTCGGTCAGAAGCCGATCGCATCTTGAATGCAAAATTAATGCAAGTCACCCCACAAGCCGAAATGCAATCAATAGATCGCATTCTCACAGCAGGACAACAAACCCATCCCGATCTGCGGTTACAATTCATCAAATTTCCCCAACAACGAGAAGAAACTTATCTTATATCAATGAAAGCAACTAATGGGGAGCGAGTTGAAACTTATGTGAATCCATACACGGCTAAGGTTTTGGGGTCAAGAGTGTGGGAGCGATCGCTGGTGGGATTTTTGTACACCTTGCACTACTCTCTATTTTTAGGTACTCCTGGTCGGATTGCGATTGGTGTGTTTGGTATATTGTTACTGCTGAGTACACTCACCGGCACCTTACTTTGGTCTGGTTGGAGAAATATTAGAACTGGATTTAAAATTCGTACTCAGGTTCCAACCTATCTGTTCAACTACGACTTGCATAATGTGGGTGGAATTTTGACAGCAGTGCTGTTGAGCTTGATAGCGGTTACTGGCTCTTTGATTGTTTTGGCGCAGTTTGTGTTAGGAGGAGGTCAAACAATTGCCCAGCCAATCCTAACACAAACACCTGTAGCGATGAGTCAACTGTTGCAAAGAGCCGATGCCGCATTACCTGGTGGAAAAATTTCGTTCGTTATCTTTCCAGAAGCTCAGCCTAGGAAAATTCTCGTTCGCAAGAAATTCAGCGAACAAACTACAGGAAAATTTGACCTGAGTGCTGTTGAAATTGACCGCTATCAAGGCACTATCCTCAAAGCTGAAAAAGTGCTTAAACCCAATGCGGTGTTTAAAGTTTTGTTGACAATTGCCGATTTGCATTACGGCAGATTTGGCGGTTTAGCAACTCGGATTGTCTATATCTTCGTTGGGTTTGCACCACTGATTCTGTTCATCACAGGCTTTTTTATCTGGCGCGATCGCCGTAAGAGGAAAGACTGGCAAAACAATGAAAAGATTTTTTCCTCAACTCATTGACAACTAATTTCAATAAGGTTATGATGATTTTAATATTATCCTCAAAAAATATATCAGAGGGGACAAAAATTATCCCCTCTGGCAGGTCTTCTCTTATGTCTATCTATTAGAGTAGATAGAACCATCGTTTAGGCGCGAACTTTTAAGCGTCGAAAGCAGTAGTAGACTGGGCTTTTTCTTTGGAGTTTAACGGATCCTAGCTGGATTAACAGTATGATTGCTAATGATTTAGGTATAGCTAAAAATTTCGACCGTTAAAACCAGGCGTCTTTAAGTCGTTCTGTTAGTTAGCTTTCCCATTGGCTGCTACGACGAAACCTAGTGTCAGGCTGTCATGGGCAAGGAAATGAGCCAAATGGTAAGCCCGCTCTTCGGTTTTCAAGAGAATTTTTTCGTACAGATGCCGGGTGGCGCGATCTCCTAGGCTTTCTGCTTGTGAAGCTTGGCGACGAATCAGGCTAATCATGGCTTGCTCTGCTGCCAAATCGTGTTCTACCATCTGGCGACAGCTATAGACACCATCCTGTTCTTGCTCAAAGCAACACAATTCGGCTAATTTGCTGAAAGTGACCACTGGCACCCCGCCCAGTCCATCCAGTCGCTCTCCGATCTCGTGGACGTGTTCCTGAACTTCTTCGTAGCTCTCACCAAAATACTGATGCAGCATATAAAATTCTGCACCTTCAACAACAAAATGATGTTTTTGGTATTGTAAGTACAGTGCCTGAAAACTAGCTAAGGCGATGTTGAATCCTTCACAAATCGGCGCGGTTACATTGTGTTCCAGCAACACCGGATTGTCATAAATCTGACCAAAGTTGCGTAATAAAGTTTGAGCTTCAGACATTCTTTCCCTGTTTCATTAAGATTGACTTGATACAAGTGTATCAAGTTTATTCTTATATTTACAGCCTGACTTAAGATTTAACAAACTAATGCTTTGGTAGTAGTTTAATTTGGATTTTAGTTTTTTTTCAGAAATTACTGATAAGAATTTGCAGTTAATATATTCTGTTTGTAGAGGCTTAACTCCTAAAAACTAATCATTAAGGAGCACAGCCGGAAAAATTGCTGGGAATTTCTTGTATCTAGGGAGGTAAGTGTCTTGGAATCATTGAGTCAAAAACCAGAAGTCAGCGAGATCGTGTTCGTGAACTGGGCAGATCGTTGGCAAGTGTATCAACGCTTGCAGGAGCTAGAGATTCCCTGTTCGTGTGCCACTAACCAGCCATTGAGAGTTCACATTGCCGATGTCGCCGCCGCAGTTCAACTTTGGAGTGTTACAAAGCAGTTAACAGCGCCTCGCCAAGACTTGGTGTGCGTTCTAGAGCGCTGCTGGCGATTCCTGGCTTACTGAGCTTAATTACTGGTTGGGGCGGCTAAGCGCGAAGATAGTGTTGGCGAATTCGTAAAATTACCAGAAATTCTCCAGCCCCGGCGAAGCGATCGCTTGCCACCTCATTCATTTTTTTTAATGAAAAAGACTTTCATTAACTGAGAATTTAGTGTAAGATTTTTCCAAGAGTAGTTGAAGAATATTATCAACTAACTAAAGGAAGAGAATGACAATAACTTCTACAAGTCCGCTCTCGGTGGAGCAAGACCTCGCCGACTCACCAAGGTTAAGCGGGTAACGCAAGGCTCACCAACTTATCCGGGAAATTGCTTGGGTTGCATAAAAGATTTACACCTCTTCTCTGCGGTGAAGAGTAGCATCTGAGCCGCAGTTTCTTCTAACAACTCCAATTACTAATAAGGTAAATTAATGTCCATGCCAGATGTTCTTTGGGTGAATACAAGCCCTAGTTTGCTACGCTTTGCTCAGCCACTGCTGTGTCACCTGTCGCATCAAGTGACAGTGCGGGTGTGGGAATATAGTCAAAGCCAGGATGAAGCAAGTTCGCTCGATAGTGCGGTACTGCTGCTGCATGACTATCTCCAATCCTGCGACAAAGCAGTGCATCTGATTGGACATAGTACAGGAGGATTGCTAGGGTTATTGTATACTCGTCAATATCCAGAAAAAGTTAAGTCTTTAACCTTGTTAGCTGTGGGTGCTGATGCTGCTGTTGACTGGCGATCTCATTACTATACCCATCTCCCATTCTTAAGTCGGCAAAAGATTCTTACCGCGATGGTTTACAATCTATTTGGCTATCAGAAAGACGTCACTGTCAAGCGTCTAGAGAAACTATTGCAGCGAGATTTAGATTGCTCGCTTTCACCTCACTCGCCGTTTAAACGGCTAAGTGTGCCGACATGTCCGGTTCCTGTGCCTTTAATGGTTTGTGGTAGCACCAACGACATCATTGTAGAACCAGATGCTCTGCAAGAATGGCGACCGTACTTGATGGAGGGCGATCGCCTATGGGAATGTCAAAAAGGACGGCATTTTTTTCACTTCTTTGAGCCGACGCTTGTGGGAGATGAAATACTTAACTTTTGGGCATCTGTGGGTCAATCGGATTCACTGGCTTACCCTGCCATCAGCAATATCTTGAGTTAACAAATAATAATATATTTCAAGAAAGACTGGGAACAAATGATCAATATTGTTGAAAGTCTGCTCCCAGTAGCCTTGCAAATCTTTGACTTGCTAGGGTTTTTGAGTCGCAATAGCCAACTTCGCACCCTTCACCCGTCGCACTTGATCCATCACTGCTACCACCTGTCCGTGTTCGACTTTTTTGTCGGCATTAATAATGACTAAAGATTCTGGGTTTGCACCTACCAAACTACGTACTTGGGATTCCAAAGCATCAACGTTGATTGGCTGACGATTCAAACTGACTTGTCCGAGTGAGTTGATGGTCACGGTGATTTTTTCTGGCTCTTTCTGGCGAGAAGCTGTCCCCGATGAAGGTAAATTCACAGGCAAGCCTTCTGAGCGGGTTAAAAATAGCGTTGACATCACGAAAAACGTCAACAGAGCAAACATCACATCAATCAGCGGTACAATATTCACCTCTACCGCCTTCCTTGATTCATAGTGTAGACGCATACGCTTTTTCTCCTTCTCCTTCTATGCGATCGCGGTAGAGTATTTCTAAGTGTCCACCGTATTCCTGAATCTTCGCCATTTGGTGTTCAAATAATGACCGAAACGTGTTCGCAGCTATGAGTGCAAGGATAGCCACAATCATCCCACAGGCTGTCGCGAATAGCGCTTCACTAATACCTGCTGTCACCGCAGTAGTTTTCGTACCGCCCACATCACCGATGTTCAGTCCTTGAAAGGATCTAATTAATCCTAAAATCGTACCCAATAGACCTAACAGTGGTCCTAGACCGACAATCGACTCAAAGATATTGTTGAACCGCCGCAGTCTGGGAATTTCTGCTTGCGCTTCGCTTTCCAATGCCAAACGGAACTTCTCTGGAGTTGGTTTTTCCAATTCCAATGCAGACAGAAAAATCCGCATTATAGGTAAATTTGCATTTTGTCGCACTTTATTGATTGCACTCACCACGTTATTCAAGCGGTAGAGATTGAACACCTCACGGACGAGGCGTTGCTGACGCGACAGGAGCAGCCAAAACCGTACGCGCTCGATAGTTAGACCAATTGTCAACACGCTACACATCAGCAGGGGCCACATGACCACGCCGCCTGCCTCAAAAAGTTTACTGATCATGTAATCTTTCTCAACAAATTAAAGACTAGATGTAGTGAGAGTATTTTTGTGTAAGTCAATGTTAATGATATAGTTTTTCGATTAAAAATGGAATACCTGAAAATAGTTTTCAAGATAATTCAATATTTGATGACATCAATTATTTATTATGCTCCGGAGCTAATTTGATTAAAAGTGCTTATATAGCGGTTCTCAATTGAGTGAAATACGGGTTGCTTGTAGGGGGACACCCAATACGGTTCGGTTAAAGGGGAAAGGCTTGAATTTACCCCTTTCCCCTTTACCCCTTCCCATAGGTTAGAGTGATGAAGTAATCGTTCTTCAAGCGTCGCGAGTTTCTGATGCAGTTACCCAAATCTGATTCGCGATCGCCTCTCCGATTCCAATCATTTCACCAAAGATCATCACCATTACAGAACCACTTGCCGTACGGCTCAAAACTTGTAATTCTGCGCCTGGAAGAAAGCCCATTTGTGAAAGCTGGTTGATGTTGATAATGGAGTCAAGATTGATAATTCGGACGCGATCGCCCTTCTGTGTTTGAGACAGCAATAACAGCCCATCCTCCGAAACATTCACCTCTCCAGCATTAGACGGTTGAATACAAGTTTCGTTAAAGAATGTGAATTTCTGCCATGTTTGTGCAGATGAATCATCAGGGCTATTTTCTGGATAATCACTGCGATTCATAATTGATTTCCATAACTTCACTTGGACTGGCTGAGTCGCTACCAAAATTGACAGAAGATAGTATGCCTCCTCTCAACTAAAATCGCGCAACATTTTTTTGATCTCGATGTTGTGTAATTCTTCTTGACCAATCATAGTGCGAGCGAATTCTTCCAGATAAATGCTCGCATCTGCCACTGTAGAGAGCAACTCTTTATAGAGATTTAAAGCTTTTTTCTCATGGTTGAGACTCTCCTCCAAAATATCCCGTACGGTGTGTTTGTCAGTTTCCTCCATCGGCGCAATCCGCAGACTAGGATGCCCCTCTAAACCTGTTAGAATTTCTCCCACCTGTTGGGCATGAGTTAGGGACTCATTCGCCTGCATTTTGAAAAAATCCACAATTGGAATCCGGTTGGGTCCAGTCACCATTAAGGAATAATGGGTATAACGCACTACTCCAGCGAGTTCAAATTCCATGATGGAGTTTAGTAGGTTTGTAGTTAATTTCAGGTCAAGGTCTTTCATTAATTGTTGGTGGTTAGTGGTTGTTAGTTATTGCAGTCGGCATCGGGTCAACTGAGTATCATTTACTTTGGCTTGCTTTCGTAGGTATCTACTGTTTTCAGCAGGGACTCCAAAGCTTTGACAGATTTTTCTTGCTCAGGATTGGGGGGTATAACAAGACTGGTTTGGACATCAGAGAGCGCTGACTCTAGTGTCCTGTAGGAATCTTTCGAGTTAGCTTTGATATTATCTTCCACCTCTCCCCAAGCATCAGTCGCGTTAGCCATTTCTTTCTTAGCTTGTGCTAAGTCATTTGCCTTAGCTGCTGTTAAAGAGGCTGTAACAAAACCTTTGAACTTGGTCAGTCCAGGTTGAATACTCGTGGTATTTGAAGCAGTAGTACTGCTGACACGAGAAGAGGTTGAAGCCAAGGTGAGAGGCTTGGTAATCTGCTCAATTTTTTTTACTTTGGCTGCTACCTCATCTCCACTAAAAACTGGTTTAGAAGGAGGCAAAACAGTGGGCCAGGTTTTGCGGAGGTCATCTAAACTAGTCTTTAATTGCGCTTGCATTTTGGAGTTGTCTTTTTGAAGCTGTGGTTGAACATCTTGATCCAACATATAGGCGTAAGCCACAAAGCCGCGAGAGTCTTGATAGTCTACTTCTTCAATCTTGTTGCCACTAATTGCTCCCCCATATTCGGCACTCGCTGAATCAAGAAGACCGTTAATCACTTGAGCGACAAATTGGGGCGTTTTCCGTTGAGTCTCTGGTAAAGCGGAAATGGCTTTATCCACAGCAGCCATGCCCGCCTTAAACTTCGGCATCACCTGCGGGTCTTGAGGCTTATTCTTAATAAAGTCTTTTGCCTCATCCATCGTCTCTTTGAAGTCGGTTACACCCCGTTGCGGGAATTGATCGGCGACGGTGACGTAAAGCTCTTCAATGGGATGACCGACATGAGGCAGTGCTTCTGCTGGTCGCTTCATGTCCAGCAGTTCTTTGGCTACCAGCAGATGACCCTTCATCAGTCCCAGTTTGACTAAATAGTCAACGTCCTTAGCTTCTCCTACGAGGGTGTTGTCCAAAGTCAGCGTCTCTTTGACTTGGTCAAATTGAGCTTGAGTTAGGACTTTTTTGCTGACTAGTTCATCCAGACTACGGTATGGTCGCGCCTTGTTAATTTTGTCGTAGAGTCCATCAACTTTTAGTTTTGCCACAATCGGGTCAAGCTCAGGCTCTAGGGATGTGTTGATGTTGAATTTAGCCTCACTCATGTGGCTGCGATCGCTCTGGTCTGTGGCATTGGCGATCGCACTAGGGCTAGAATCAGGAGTTGGGTTGGTGGAACTGTTTGTATCCGAAGGTCTGCCACAAGCAACGAAAATCATTAAGCTGATAATGGCAATAATGAAATATTTAGTCCGAATTTTCAACATGGTTTTTACTGAAAAATTATTGTATTAAAAATGTGTTTGACTGACTGTTTGCTGTCAATAGGTTCACGTGTTACCGACAACATTAAAATTCCCCATACAGCCAGCCTCCGCAATTTGATCTTGATGAGGATGAAACATATACATACCGGGAGTCCCATAGCTGAATTCCAGAATGTGACGTTCAGCGATCCCCATTGTGATCACGTCTGTTTCCTCGCTAGGAGTTAAGGTTCGACCAGTCCGATAAACTCGAAACATATTGGCGTGGATATGAAACGTCAACGCAGGTTCAAGTTCAGTCATGTTGAGAAGATACAGCCGAATGAGTTGGTCTTGCTGAATTGGGATGGGATGCTCTTTGTAGTAATCTGGTATTCCATTGAAGGCATACAGTTCATTACGCCCGTCTTCATTCACGTCATAACCCCCCATGACCATCACTATTTCATCAGCACTTGGACGACCTTGCTCTGGGTCAATAATGAACATTCCATATAAACCCTTGCCAATATGACGGGTCACGGGAGCAATATGACAGTGGTACAGATGTAACCCAAACGGCTCAGCGTCAAATTCAAAAACCTTGGTACTGCCATGACGAATGGGAACGACTCCATCCATGTCAGCTGAATGAATGCCATGAAAATGCAACGAGTGGGAATGACCTGCACTATTGCGGAAGATTACCCGGACGCGATCGCCTGCTGTCGCCCTAATGGTCGGTCCCGGTACACGACCATTAATATTCCAAGAAGCAAAATCAACAGCTCTGGTGAGTTGAAGCGTTGAGTTTCTAGCCTCGAAGTTAAATTCCCGGACAGTGCGTCCATTTTCTTGTTTGACTGTGCCGTAGTCAAAATCCCTCAGCAGTACCAAAGGGTTAAAGCTATTAGCAGCAGTTGCCGACCTTTTCGGAAGCGGTGGCACTTTGACTTTGGTTTTCTGCTTCTGCCCAAAAGTAGATAAAACAAGACCTGCACCTGTTAGCCCCACGGAAGCTAACCCTAGTTTTAGGAGGTGGCGACGATTATAAAGCTCTGCTTTAACAGGCAGATTTTGATTTGACATAAGCTAACAAATTGTTGTGTTTTCTGGCATTGTCAAAACTACTTGATAAATTAGTGTTTCCGCACAGCGTCTGCACGAACACTCTGTGGAGTACGACCTGCTTGGTTTTTTGTATAAAATATTACAATTACCGCCCCAACCAGCAATGCTATCTGAGGCAAAGTTGTTTCCCAAGTTGGGTACAGTCCCAAACCCTCAGACGCGGGTAAAAATTTGGCAGGAGTGGCAGATAAAATTCCAGCGACTTGCAGAGAGTGAATGCCAGCACCAATAAACTTAAAGCCCAGGTAGTAAATCAAGATACTCGTAACCAGAAAGAAAGGTTTGAGGGGAATCTTTAATCCCAGTCCCAACATCAGGGCAGCGATGATTACTAGTAAAACTGTCCCTAAAGCCAATCCCGCAAATAAGTCAGTAGTGCTGATAGCAGGGGCAATGCCGATGTAAAAAAGTGTGGTTTCTGCGCCTTCTCGGAAAACTGCCAAAAAAGCTAGAAATGCTAGTGAGAAGATACTATTAGTTGCCAATGCTGCGTTCATCTGGTTGTTAATATAGCCCTGCCAAGCCCCCAATGATGACTTGCTGTGCAGCCAGTAGCTGACATAGAACAGCATGGCGGCGGCAACTAAGCCTGTGATTCCCTCCAAAAGTTCCCGATTGGCACCAAAGCCGACATTCGAGAACAACACATTAATCACCACCGCAGTCAGAAGAGAAGCCAGTACACCAACTCCAGCACCTACCCATAGCCAACGCTGCTGAGAGCCATTGCCACTCTTGTTCAAGAAGGCTATGAGCGCAATCAAAACTAGCAGCGCTTCCAAGCCCTCTCGTAGCAGGATAACCGCCGCATCCAAGAAATTGTACCGCAACGACTTACCACTATAGGGTTGGAGGTCAAGTTTTAGAGAGGCGATCGCGCTCTGTGCACCAGTTACATCAGCCGGGTTAGCTTTCAAGAACCCATAGGCTTTTGTCATATTGTTTTCAACGTCTACATAAGCCTGTTTCGACTTAGTTTTAACGATGCCTTCCAGCGATAGCCAGTCTGTTTGAAAACCCTTAATTTCATCAGCCGCCGTGGCGTTATCCTGTTTGTCGATGGCAACTTCGGCACGGTTAAGCCGCTCAATGAGGCTGGCAATTGTCACCTGGCTTGTGCTAGTTGGGGTGGTTTGAGCTCTTCGAGTGCTACCAAGAGCAATAAATTTTTGGTCTATTGCTTGTAGCTTTAAGAGTGCTGCCACCACTTGAGACTGCGAAGGTGGCTTTTGTAAGAAAGCAAACTTGACCTCACCCATTGCAGATTCAATGTCCCGATAAGCTTGGCGCGAAGTCTTTTTTACGCCATCTTCAACATCGAACCAGTCATTTTCATATTTCTGATAAGTAGCGGCTGCACCAGGCAAATCTTGAGCATTAGCGAAGGTCAGTGCCTGCTTGATGTAACCATCTAGGCGCTGCATATCCTGCTGTGGGACACTAGTTGCCAAACCAGGTAATGCCATGACAAACAGCATGGTGCTTAGAGCGATCGCCAACAGCCATTGCACTTGAGTCTGCTTGAATTTCGGTAATAAATGTGCCCCTTTTCTTTTCCAGCCATCAACCCTGAGTAACCCTAGTCTGAACCAGGGTTGCTCAAGATTTAACAACCGCAAAAGATTCTTAAGAGCTTTTGAACGGTAGCTCATCTAATTGACATAAAAAACTACTAAGATTCACTATACAGGAAACTTAGAGCAAATAAAAACTTTTGGCAACAAGGAATAATTTTCTAAATTTGAACTTCACTCTAATGGTCACTTACAGTCACAGGTGTTGCAGCGGACGGCGACTTAGTTTGCTTAGTATTTTGGTACGTCCAATACCGTATTTAGCCTCAAACTCGAAAAATTTTGATGCAAAATATCTTCAATAAGATTTGATATCTTACCGAAGGTCATAGTAATTGCCAATAGTTAGTATTAAAACTTAATAAATTAGTCTGTGAGTCGGAAATTGCCTGATCTAAAACGGGCATATGACACGATGGCATTCAGGAATATATGGTTTGGTAGGTTTTCACTTGACTTTCCGGAATTACTGGTGTTTAATATGACCCAGGTAATAATAGCCCCTGGAAAACATCCATTACTTGGAGCTAAAAAATTTTAGCTTGGACTTATCCGCTGCATATTGGTAGTTATGGGGGAGTTGGCGTGCGAATTCTCTACGTAACTTTTGGGTTTGCACCTGCAATTTTATTCATCATAGGTTTGGTAATTTTTGAAATAAAACCTATGGCGGAAATAGCCTACACAAATGCACCTGATTATAGATTCTGGGGGATGGAAACGGAGTATTGCCTTATTTAGTTTGAAACTTAATAAAAAAGTTGAGCACTTCTGCAATTAACAATAAGTTTTAATAATTAAAAATCATCTTGATTCATCTTAAAAAAAAGGCAGAGATGTAGTTATCATACTCTCTGTCGTTGTTTATATTTTCTACACCAAAGGTATTGCTTTAGCAATACTAATGTTTAGCAGATTGCACGAACCCCAATGTGAGGCTATCTTGAGCGAGGAAGTGAGCCAAATGATAAGCGCGTTCTTCGGTTTTGAGCAGGATTTTTTCGTACAAATACCGTGTGGCGCGGTCACCCAAACTCTCTGCCTGTGCAGCTTGGCGACGAATGAGGCTAATTATGGCTTGCTCTGCTGCCAAGTCATGTTCTACCATCTGGCGACAGGAATATACCCCATCCGGCTCTTGCTCAAAACAGCATAATTCCGCTAACTTGCTAAAGTTAGCTACTGGTACACCGCCGAGTCCATCTAAGCGTTCTCCGATTTCATGGACGTTTTCCTGTACTTCTTCGTAGCTCTCACCAAAAAATTCATGCAGCATGTAAAATTCTGCACCTTCAACAACAAAATGATGCTTTTGGTATTGTAAATACAGCGCTTGAAAACTAGCTAATGCTACGTTAAAACCTTCACAGACAGGCGTAGTTACACTGCGATCAAGCAAGACAGGATTATCGTAAACCTGACCAAAATTGCGTAAAATAGTTTCTGCTGGACTCATTGTGTTCCTCTCTTTTTAAACAGTGATATTTACTAACTACTATTTTACCTATATTAACAGTTTTAAATTAAAAACTTCCACCCTTAATCCTTAATTAAGATACTTGCAAATCATTCTTAAAAAAAACTCAGAATTAATCTTTGTAGGTAAAATTTTGGGGGGTGACAAGCGCTCTCAAACCCTTGCTCGGTAAGGAATAGAGCCTGCCATGACATAAAAATATACAGTGGGGACTTGGCGGTTAAATGTCCAGCCGTCAAGCTCAAATTCCCTCAGTGGTGCAAACCCACCAACACACGGCGGTTTAGTATTTTTATGGATCTCCCTAAGAGGGCTTTTCGCAGCAGATCCTCCCAATAGTTGATAATAAATTCCAGTAATGCTCTAATGGATATTTATAGGACTTACCCATTGACAGAGACAACCAACTGTGCATTACTCTACAGGGCTGCTGCCTTGTAATGCTCTTGTGTCCGGCTCTGCAACCCGTCAAACCGTCCGGCAGCAGCCCACTTGATCGCAAAATAGCTGATTTTTATTGTCAACTACTTGCCTTTTTTATTGACTTAAGTTACAGTCAATGTTGACTCCCAGACCAAGCCTCATGTAATAGACATCTATGTTGCATGAGGGAGAGAGGGTGACAATCACATTAGGAGAAGAAGCTATGATAGATAAATTGACCAAATCTGCCCAAAAACCTTTGTATACCAGCAAAATTTCCGTTGAAGTCAAAGAAATTTCCCAGCAACCATCCAGTAAATATACTACTGGTCAATTAAATTCTGATGGAGATTCCAGCGACCTGACCAATGAGTAAATACTACTAATTGGCATTTAGGTTAGAACTGAGGGGCAAAGGATATTCAACAAATTTCCTTTGCTCCTAGCTTGAGTTAATTTTTGGCTTCTATTGATAAAAATTAGTAATATGCATTCTTTAAGCGATATATTAAAACCATATAGTGTCGAAGAATTCTTAACAAAGAATTGGACAATGAAAGCAGTATTTATACCCAGTGAAGGGGAAAATAAATTTGCTCATCTGTTTTCTTGGGACATAGTCACATATCTGTTGAACTTTCATCAGTTCAAATACCCGGATCTGCGCTTGGCGTTAGATGAAGAAGTCCTTGATGAAAGCGCGAATGCTAATCTCATCAAGCGATGCCAAGAAGGTGCAACTCTCATTCTCAATGGGGTGCATAAACTAATTCCACAACTCGCTAATTTTGCCGACCAAGTGAAATACAATTTAGGCTGTGGTGTACAAGTAAATGCCTACTGTTCATGGCCACAAAAACAAGGTTTTTCTTCCCATTATGACACCCATGAAGTATTTATACTGCAAATAGACGGCACAAAAAAATGGTATGTTTTTCCTGATACATTTAAGTATCCCTTAACTGAACAAAAATCATCTTCTTTTCAGCCGCCTGAAGGAGAACCTTACTTAACGTGTACCCTCAGCAGAGGTGATGTTCTTTATATTCCTCGCGGTCATTGGCACTATGCGATCGCACTGGATGAACCTTCATTGCATCTAACTTTAGGAGTTCATTGCCGAACCGGGATTGACTTTATAGAATGGTTAGTTAATCAGCTACGTCAGCAGGAAGATTGGCGTAAAAGTATGCCCTTAGGTTTAGAGACAAGGGCTATATCTGGCTGTTTAGATAATTTAACAGATAGATTAAATAAGTACGTCGCATCTAGTAATATTTATGATGATTACATAAGTTATTTAGATAGCTTATGCAAACCAATAGCCCGCTACTCCCTACCATATCAAGCAGGGTTTAGTATATTTGCCCGTGGCACTGAAACAAAGTTCAGAAATGCTAAGTTTCAGCGCCTGAGAATTTCCGAACAAGCAGACGGTAGTGGATACACAATTATCATCGCTGGTAAGGAAGTATCTCTCCGAGGCATACCTATTTCTGTTGTGGAGAAATTATTCACTACAGAGACTTTTACTGTCAATGATGTTTTGAACTGGCTACCAGATTTCTCCTTAGAAATAGACATTATTCCTTTGTTGTCTCGCTTGGTAGTCGAAGGCATCATTTTCGTTGACAGTTAAGGAGAAGATTGTAATCACGCATGTAGTACACCGTAAATGAAGACTTTCTTTTGTTCCCACCATTCACGACAAGCAGGAGAAGATATTATTGGTACTGCCGCCTATAACCAAACTTACATCTTAGTTGAATGTCCTCAACCTTGGATGACGGAAACGTTTAATTCCAAATGGGTTCCGGAGAATTTGCGGATCTTGGTACAGGAGGTAAAACAAGCTAAACTGCCGATCAGATTTTTGCTGATTAGCAATAACGGATCACACAAAGTAAACAGCACAACTCTTCTAATCTATCACAGAAAAAATGGACTAGGTAACGGATATTGCCAGCAAGAATTCCAACTAGCAAGTATTTCGCAAGTAGCAACGGTAGTCAGAAAATGGTTAGGGGATGGAATTCCTGACTACAAGAGTGAAACAACTGCAACCAGAGATATCTTAGTATGTACTCACGGTAGTGTTGACAAGTGCTGTGCCAAATACGGTACCCCCTTTTACCACCATGCTACAACCGCTGTTTCTCATTTAGGCGTAGAGAATGTCCGAATTTGGAAATCTAGCCACTTTGGCGGACATCGATTTGCACCAACAGCGATAGACTTGCCAGAAGGAAGATACTACGGCGTTCTTGATCTAGATTCATTCAAGTCAATTTTGACCCGCACTGGTGATATCACATGCTTAAATAAAGTCTATCGAGGCTGTTCTATTCTGCCATCTGCAATTCAAGTTTTAGAAAGAGAAATCATGCTTGAGGTAGGATGGGATTGGTTTAACTGCAAAGTGGCGGGCAGAATCATTGAGGAAAATTTAGACAACAATACGATTCTAGCTGAGCTAACTGTGGAAAAACCCGATCATTCATTGTACACATACCTTGCTTGGCTGAGCAAATATGACACCAAAAATTTGCAACTAAGAGGTTCTTGTGATGCTAAGCAAGACTCAATTTTCAGCAAATACGTAGTAACTAGTCTCTCGTTTGCCGAAAAAAAGCTGGTAACTTTTAGTACTTGAAAATATGGGTAAAGAACGATTACGAAGCAATTATATCAAGAACAGCAGGATTTTTTATCCATGATTGTTGCTAATTTTTTTAATGAATGAACCACACCTGTATGTAGGGGCGCAAGGCTTTGCGCCCTTACAACTGTGGTCTATTGATCTGAAAATTGCTGTAATCACTGGTTGGGGCGGCTAAGAAGACTGAGTAAAATTATCAGAAATTCTCCAGCCCCGGCGAAGCGGTCACTTGCCACCTCCTCAAATTTTTTAATGAAAAAGACTTTCATTAACGGAGATTTTAGTGTAAACTCTTTCCAAGAGTAATTGAATAAAATTATCAACTAACTCAAGGAGTAGAATGACAATAACTTCTACAAGTCCGCTGTCGGTCTCGCCTCACCTCGTCAAATCTCCTTGGTGGGCTGGTAATTTTCGATTAGTCAACTTATCAGGACAGTTGCAAACAGTACCACGACCAGCATTTGTGAACACAGTTCCCAATGTGCCTGAGACACTCAAGACTACCGAAGGATGGAGTCAATTTACTGTGGGTTTTTTGATTGGTGGTATTGGTGGAGCAATATGCAGCCTATTTGCTGTTGAATAGTCTAGATGTATTCGCGGCGATCGCCAATAATTAAGTTTCATAAAAGATGTATACCTCCTCTCTGCGGTGAAGAGTAGCATCCGAGCCGCAGTTCTTTCTAAGATCTTGCACATAATATAATGACGTAAAATAGGAGTTATAACATGTCTCAAATTGGTCTATTTTTTGGAACGACAACAGGTAAAACTGAATCCGTAGCAGAGATAATTCAGAAAGAATTTGGTGGTGAAAATGTAGTCACATTGTATAATATTGCAGACGTAAAATATAGTGATTTCGACAACTATCAATATCTAATCGTTGGTTGTCCTACATGGAATATTGGCGAACTAGAAATCGACTGGGATGGCTATTTTACCGAGCTAGATAATATTGATTTCAGCGATAAAAAAGTAGCTTACTTCGGAACGGGGGACGCTATTAGCTATCCCGATAGCTTTCAGGATGCATTGGGCATTCTAGAAAATAAAATTACTGAACTCGGTGGCATTACAGTGGGATATTGGTCTACAGATGGCTACGACTTCAATGAATCAAAAGCATTGAAGAACGGTAAATTTGTTGGTTTGGCTCTTGATGAAGATAATCAGCCTGAATTGACTAACGACCGGATTAAAGCCTGGGTAAGTCAACTAAAAAAAGAGTTTGGTGTGTAAAGAATGCTAATGGCTAATATAAGAATCCTAAATGATTCATGAAAAATTTTAAGTAGTGTAGGTGGGGCTATGCCCTACAAAACCTGGATATGGTAAGCTCAGCCCTACCTACATATATTTCAAGAATCAAATATGATTTATGATTCCTATAGCTGTGAGGAGCGTTCTTCAAGCGTCGCTCATTTCTGATGCAGTTACCCAAATCCGCTTCGCGATCGCCTCTTTGATTCCAATCATTTTACCCAGGAAGATAGCAACAATTGCACCCGATGGCTTTCTTAATGGTAGGTGTATATAAGAGCGAAAAAGTTGGGTGGTAGCCACATCCCTCAACCTTTTGTACTTAGACATCTTGAGGGTCTATATACTCTTGCTCTAATTTAAACAGAGGAATTAAAAGCCAGCAAAACATTGTAAATGCGGCACTGATAATGACAAGAATGTAAACGGGAACTCCCCAACCATATAAGTAACCTCCTAAAATGGGACCCGGTTGCCTAACCAACTGATACACTGACATCAGGATTGCATAGGTTGAACCTTCTGCACCAACAGGACAAGATCTTGCTGCAATTTCTAAGACACCCAGCATGGCTACCATGGAAAAAAAACCAAAAAATAGACTAACCAAGATAGCAGTTTGTGCATTGTATATAAATACTAAACCAATGGTAGAGACGGTAGTGAACCCAATTGCTAGATTTAGCAGCAGCCGTCGAGAAACCCTAAAGGCAAAGATGCCAAAAGCGATCGCGCCTAAACCATTAGCCAAAGCTTCAAATGTACCCAAAAGCCCTATAAATTGAGCGTTAAACTTCAAAGCATCCTGGTAGTAATATACAAGGTAATTGACTAAGGATGGAACGAGAGTGAATTCAAGGCAAGCAATAAAGCCCATAACAGCGAGAAACTGTTGCGACTTTACTGCTGACAAACTAGATTTCACACTAGTTTTAACTGAAACAGTATTTCGGTGCTTTTTTTCATTTCCAAGTAATAGGAAGGTTCCAACTAAACCAACGAACGGTACAATTGCAGTGAGTAGAAACGCTCCCGATACATTATAATTTTGAGCAAGCCAGCCTGAGATATAAGATAGCAAAGCTTGACCAAAACTTAGAGCCGTCCATTGAGCTGCCTGTAACCGAGCCGTGTTGTTGAGAATCCTGCCTTGAACGACCATTATTTTATCTGTCAATACGTCGCTAAAGGCTATGAATAGATTGACTAAAATTAAACCCGTCGCTAGCTGGGAAATTGTGTTAACTTTTAATCCGCTTAATTCTAATAAAACAACAAGCGCTAGCGAGTAGCAGATAAAAAAGTAGCTTTTGAACTGATAACCAAATATTGAAAAAGCATCTGCAATGATTCCGTAAAGCGGTCTAACTAGCCAGGGAATGAAAATGAAACTAGTGAAGGATGCCAACTGTGCTGGTGAAAGTCCAAGACTCTTTTTGAGATAGATGGTCACCGTCAGACCGAAAAGTCCTGGATTACATCCGTAAGATTGAATTAAGTAAAACAGCATCATGATGCAAATCAGTTGCTGCATTGTCATTACATCTTCTTTAGTGGTGTTAGACATTCGTTACCTAATTTGATTGAATAGCCGAACTTCATACTAAGGAAAACCCTAAGGTTTGACTACTTTACTTTCAGCCTATGTCTATCGGCAAGACATCCCCTGATGTTCGATAGCAATTTCACCAGCAATTTTTTCCTCATCTTCCAGTATTGCAGAAGCACTCCCCTCTACTGGTAAATCGCCAAACAGGTAGGTTAATTTCTCGGATGCTGCAAATTCACAAACTCACTCTCTCTGTCGTCGAGCAAAAATCCAAAAATTTAATCAGCTTATATAATGAATGATGGGTATACACAGCCAAGTTATTTGTGGTTTGCCAAAAAACTCCTCCAGCAGGTTCTGATATCACTTCTACCGAGATTTGTGTGGAGTTCCGATTTGGCAAAACTTGGAATCCCACTCGCTGTAAGGCGCGAGTTGTCCACACTGCTTCGATCCCCTCATATCAGGTTAGGTTAATTGCTTATCATAAAAACCTCTCCGCGTCCCCGTGTCACCGCGTCCCCGCGTCAGTCTTAATTATAAGTATTCAACCCTTAGCGATCAGCATGCACATAGTCCACAAAGTAAAATTTAGGACTTAGCCAAAATTTCAGCCAAGTGTAAGCTGCTAGACTTAATAGTGCCACAACAATCAGGGGTAAACCGAGCCTGACTCGCAGTGTATCAGGAAGCACAGCAACTACTGGAACACTAATAGCAAAGTATCCCAAAAACACCCATTGCAGGCGCTGCACAACTGCAAGCGCACCTCGACAACTGCTGCAATGCTGGGTATGTTGTCGGTAAAGATCCAGCATTTCCTCACGGTTCTCATTGATTTTCGAGCTTTCTGAAACAGTGATTCCGACTTTGCTCCACGGTAGCTGTCCGTGACAATAGGTATCAAACCACTTCCGAAATTCAATCACTAAGCGGTCTGCGCTTGTAGGTAGTTTGTAAGCGGTGTTCCAGGTGACGGGTTTTTTCTGTTGGAGAAAATGCTCTTGCTGATTTAGAAGAATCATATCACCATTAAGAACCTGATTACGGGTTTTGATGTGATTCCACCAACGCGGTGTGAGACGATGGAGTGTTTTGGCAAAGTTACGGGGAAACAGAGCTACAATTCTTGATTTACCAGGAGACACTGGAATACAGTAGGTGACAAGTCCCATCTGCTTTCCCTCATTGCCAAAACTGATAACATACTCTACATGGCTTGGTGGTTCAAAAATGATTGTCGTTCGGAAGTGTCCTTCTGTAGTCGCTTCAATCAAATCTTGTGTTGATTGTACAATCTTTATGGGTATGGGTCTTGCTTGTTCTCGATTGCCCTGCACCCCATGATGAGCAAAGGGAACATGACTCGGATCTGCTAAATTTTCCACAAGGGTTTGCCAGTCATATTCTAAGTCGCGGACAAAAGAAGACCAAACAAAACCAATGCTTGCATCCACGTGAGGCGACAGAGGTAACGGTGTAGTAGCAGCCTGTTCTGCCGAATGAGCATCCGGCCAAACCCAAAGTAAATCATTTTCCTGGCGACAAGGCAGTGTCACTGCACACAGATTTTGTTGATTATTGGTTACCAGTTGTGGATTCTCGGCTTGAGGGATGTGGGTACAGAGTCCTTGAGAATCAAACTGCCAGCCGTGATAGCTACACATTAAATTACCCGTTTTGTCATCAATACGCCCTTCACTTAGGGGAGCAAGACGGTGAGGGCATTGATCTAAAAACACCCGGTAAGTCTCAGATGATGTTGGTTTCCAGATGACTAGGCGGAGTCCTAAAAGGGTTACTGGAGTTGGTCGCTTCTTGTCAAGGTCTTCGACGGGTGAGAGAGGATACCAGTGGTGAAAAAAATTGAATTCAACTGTCATGTTACTTATAGCAATCCTATTTGAGTTATGAACAAATCGTTTGGCCAGTTGACTGTTAACAGTCAAATATCAAATATTAACAGTCAAAAATTGATATTAACAAATCATTTATGACTGCTATATCTTAACTTATCTCAAATTTAAATAAAATCTGTAATGGAAAATTGCCGTTGTCGCGTTAGTTCATCAAGCCGCTCTTGTTCAGCATATAAAGCTTGACAGTAAGATTTATAGAGATCTGGTTCCACCTCTGGATCAGTTTGTAGCCAAAGTTCCAAAAAGTGATGACAGCGCTTTTCACGCAGTACTCGCTCAATACAAGCCGTTGCTGCTTGGATCACTTGGGGAACACGAAACATTTCTTTCTGGGTTTTCTCGTTCAGATGAAACAGATGGGATACCGACCCCATTTCCTCAGGAAACTCCAGAGATTTGTCTTGCAGAAGTGATATTAAATCTGACTGTGTTTCCGATGGAAGTTCTAAAATTTGTTGCCACAAAAATCGGTGGTGGGAAAGACCAAATTGCAAATCTCGCTCTTCTAAAGCTTCCATAATCACCTGACGATATTCTGGACAGTGTAAGTAAAGCTGTAGTAGTAAAGCCTCTGCTGCTTCTAAAAGACTGGGTTCAGCAGTAGGGAGTGAGGAGTTGTGAGAGCCTGTTTTTACACTATGGGTGAGGTGGGGTTTTTCCCTATTCCCTACTCCCCATTCCCTACTCCCCCTTTGTGGAGCAATTTGAGTTAAAAGATTTTCTACTCTTAGTGGTTTAAGTCTGCTATCTCCCAAACTGAGTATTTCAGCACAGCGATCGATATAATAGTCACGAGTATCAATATTATTAATCTTTCTAAGTAATTTTACTATCTCCTGAGACACTTGCTGAAAATCTGTAGCCTGCTTCAGGTCGCGGTTCTTTGTGATTTGTTGAATCTGCCAATCGAGCCACAGAGGGGCATCTGTCAACAGTTGTTGATAGTCTTCTGGTTGGTGTCCGTGTAAGTATTCATCGGCGTCTTTGCCATCGGGCAAGTTGAGAATCTTTAGCTGGACTTCCCCTTTGTATGCCAGTTCAGCAATTTCGCCGATCGCTCTTTCTGCTGCAAGAGTCCCTGCTGCATCGGCGTCGAAGTTGAGTACCAACTTTTTTGATTCAGTGTATCGCAATACCTGTCTAACTTGTTCCATACTGAGGGCAGTACCGAGGGAAGCGACAGCGTTGCTAATTCCGACTGCATGAAGGGCGATGGCATCAAAATATCCCTCTACCACCACAGCTTGATCTCGTTGGGAAATCGTCGCTTTAGCTTTGTCGAGGGCAAATAAAGTTTTACCCTTAATAAAAAGTTCGGTTTCTGGTGAATTGAGATACTTCGGTTGCTCATCCCCTAAAGTTCTGCCACCAAAGGCAATGACTCGCCCAAGTACGTCGTGGATGGGAATGATCACGCGATCGCGGAACACATCATAATAACCACCCGATTCCTTACGTGGTTTAATCAATCCTGCTTGGTCCACCAGTTGCGCTGGGTAGCGTTTATCTTCCACTAGATAACGATAAAGAGTTTCCCAACCAGCAGGGGCATATCCGATGGCAAACTGCTGAATAGTTTCTTCTCGCAATTGGCGCTCTTGTTGCAAATACAGCATAGCCTTCTCTGTGCTATGCTTAAGGGCGTGTTGATAAAACTTTGCTGCGGAAGCAAGAACTTCATAGATCTGCTCTCGCAGAGAAATCTGACGCTGCAATTCTTGCCTTTGTTCAGGTGCCAAGGTTCTAACTGACACTTGGTAACGCCGCGCCAAATCCAGTACCACCTCAGCAAAAGAGCGCTTCTCCAAGTCTATGAGGAACTTAATGGCATTTCCTCCAGCTTGACAGCCGAAGCAGTAGTACATTTGCTTAGTCTGGCTGACGCTGAAACTGGGGGTTTTCTCTGAGTGAAAGGGACACAGACCCACATAGTCTTTGCCGCGCTTGCGTAAGACCACGTGTTCTGAGACGACATCGTATATGTCAGCCCGTTGTTTAACTTCTTCAATTGTATCTGGGTGCAAGCGGGGTATTTGCATTGTTTTGTTAATGGATAGTGGTTATTTGTTCGTTGTTATCAACCAACAAACAACAAATAACAAACAACTAATAGCTATTATATTCTTGTTGCGAAAGCAATTTTGTTGTATAAAAGCACATACTATAGAAGGAAATATTGAAGATGGGACGTATTTTTATTTCGGCAGCTCATGGCGGTAAAGAAGCAGGAGTCATAGATCCAGGCTCCATCGCCGGTGGTACAACCGAAGCTCGGGAAATGATTTTACTACGAGATTTAATTGTGCCAGAACTGCGGGCACGTAATTTTGAAGTTTTGGCGGTGCCTGATAATACAAGTACAACGCAAATTATACCCTGGATAAATTCTCGCGCTCGTCAAGGTGATGTAGCCATAGAAATTCATGCTGATGCTGCTGCTAGTCCTGATGTGCGTGGGGCTAGGGTCTTCTATATTGGTAACAATGATACTAGACGCAACGATGCTGAACTGCTGCTGTTAGGGCTGTTGCGCCGCGTACCCCAGCTGCCAAATCGGGGAATCCAACCAGACACAGCCTCAGGCTTGGGAAGTTTGGCTTTCTGTCGGCAAACTGCAATTCCTTCTTTGTTGATGCTAGTTGGCTTTCTTTCCAACCCAGACGATCGCTCTTTGCTGGAGAATCGCCGCCGGGACTTCGCTTTGGGAATTGCTGATGGACTCACATCCTGGAGTCGTGCCGTTGACCCTGGTACTGGTACACCCAATCAAGCAACCTATCCAGTGATCAATATCAATATTAAAGGGAAAAATTACTCCGAACAAGGGATACTCGTTAATGGTAATGCTTATATCCCCATTGACTTAGTCGATACATTAGGCATTAATTTGTCAAAAGCGCCTAATGTTCGTCGTCTAACCTATCGCCAAATTGTTTATGTCAAAGCAATTGAACTGAAAGATTTTCATGTTTCTGTTGCTTGGGATAGTGGAAGTCACACCATCAGTTTGCGCTCCAATTTGCAAATTCGTCCTGGTCAATTTGACAAGATTATATCCCATGGCAATACCTCGGAAGTGCAATTGCAGCTATTCTTGAAAAATCATAATGAAAACGCTCTGAAGCTGTTTCCTGACTTGCCAAAAATCTATCGGGAAGAAGCGATTATAGAGGAGGTGAACCATGACATTGCCTTCTGTCAAATGTGTGTGGAAAGTGGATTTTTACGGTTTGGTGGCGAAATCAAACCGGAGCAAAATAACTTTGCCGGCTTAGGCGCTGTTGGTGGTAGTTCTCAGGCGGCGTCGTTTCAGAGTCATAGGATTGGGGTGAGGGCGCATATTCAACACTTGAAAGCTTACGCTAGTTTAGAACCCCTAGTCCAGGAATTAGTAGATCCGCGATTTCGCTTTGTGACGCGTGGTGTTGCACCATTAATAGATGAATTATCAGGGCGTTGGTCAGCAGATTTGGAGTATGGTGCCAAGATTAAAGCAATGCTTAAACAGTTATATGAGTCGGCGGGATTACTGTGAATTACCGTAGGGGTGTAGGGGAAAAGACAGTGTTTCTTTCATTTCATATGTGGCGATCGCCAACGACGCAACATCCGGAAGGAACACATTTTTCTCGATTTTATGAAAGCCTTGCAGGATAGGGGTTCCAAAATGTGTTCATTAAGAACACCCCACAGGCGGCTTACGCCACCCCCTATGAATGAAACAAAAACTCTTTCCCCCTACCACACTGCAACCCCCACTCCCCGTCTGTCTTGTCTCGATCAATAATGTAGTGGTGGTGATATAGCGGTTTTCAATTCAGTGAGGTATATCAAAAGAGTTAAGAAACCGCAGATGTACGCAGATAAACGCAGATAAATTTGTAGTTGACCCGGATGAAAACGGGTGCATCCCAATGCGTGAAAAAATACCCGACACAGGTGCGGCACTTTCACAAAGTCCTCGTTGAGTGGGACTTATCTAGAGCCTGGGTCGGCAGGCTTTGTTTGACAAGCCGCCAGACATAAGAGTCTGTTGGCTATTCGCACTCGTTGGGATGCTCCCGATGAAAACCGCTATGAATTGATTTTTGATGTTATTTATATAGTACACAATTCCGGATAGATTGTGTATTGTTTATGTACGCTTTTATAAAAGTATGGCTATAAGAACAAACTGCACCAATTATAGAGAAGCAAGAGTAAAGGTAGATGCACTGCAAGAAGGTTTTAGGGTGAGCAAGAGTCAAACAAATTTGCTCTTACTGACTGTTAGAATGGAGCGTCTGGTCGAATAATAATCAAGTGGTGGCGAGCGCGAGAAGCTCCTACATACAACAAGTTTTTGAGATGAGGAACACTATTCAAATCAATCTCAACTAAAATGACTACTGGACTTTCTAGCCCTTTGAAGTAATGAATTGTGTTGCAGCGAATTTCATGATTACTGATGTCGGGGTCGGCTTTGACTCGGAAGCGTCCTAAAATTTGGTTTTGTAGGGCTTGTTTCCGTTTGGTTGTGAGAATCACAATATCTTTGGTAGCAATTTTCTCATTGTCAACTAGGTGGTGGAGAATGCGACCAAGAGTATTCTTCAATTCATTATCGCCTGTATAGTAGTGAATTTCTACATCCCGTCCTAGTGGTCCAGGAGCTATTGTGGGACGATCATTGGGGTAAAATTGGAGAACATAGGAGTGTATTTTCTGGGTATTACGACAATTTTCGGTTAAGGAGAAGGGCGCTTCTTCTAAAGGGGGTTTCCAACGAGGACCGAAGATGTTCTGATTATCGTCGTAAAATAAGTAGAAGATGCCATGATCAGGATCTTGCAGCAGCAACTTGAGTGCCAACCACCAGTCTTCGCAGAAATCCTGTCCTTCATCCACAACGATCGCATCAACTCGCCAATTTAGTCTGTTAGCAGCTTCTATGAGAAGATTAGGATAAATTTCTTTGAAGAGTTTATCTTTAGAGATTTGGTCGTTATCTGATGCAAGACCTGCTTGGTGAAGCAGTTTTTCACAGATGCCGTGAAAGGTGTAAATATGCAAATTTTGTTTGTTACCAAGGGAGTAGCGCAATAACTGAGCTAAAGCTTTGTTATAACAGGTGAGTAAAACACTAAACCCTTGCTCGTTCAGACGACGAGTTTTCTCCAGTGCCAATAAAGTTTTGCCTGAACCAGCACAACCACTGATAGCTACACGACGATGTCTTGCCAAAAAATCTAATATGCGAAATTGTTTATCAACTAGTTTTATAAACTGCCGTTCTTCATTCACGAAAGGTACCACTACAGATTCAACTATTGATGGACGGAAGATTTTGATGAGTTGTTCAATTCCATTGGTACCGAGATGGCTGTTAGTTGGATTTTGACCTTGCCAATAGTTCATAACTCCTTGTACCCAAGCTGATAAATCAGTCAAGTGGCTGCTATCTAATATGATTTCGCGAGGAGTATGCAGAGGTAGTTCACCCTTTAGTTTGATGTCAGGGAAGGCAACTGCGTAACTGATGGGAATCCAAAGTTTTCGCCAGAAAGGTTTTTCCTTGAGTAGACTCAGGAGACTATGTTTGCTTGAACATGCTTGTTTAAAGGGGTCTTTGATGGCGTGGTTATTGCTATACCACTGATCGGCGTTGCCATCGTAGCTGATTTTGCCTCCTTTGACCTCTAGTACCAAAATGCCTAGATTGGGACAGGCGATCGCAAAGTCCACTTCCCCATCTTTTGCACCATTGTTAAGATTTTGTACTTGCCAGGAGACTGAATGAAAGACAACAAATTTGTCTGATAACTGTTCCTTAAATGCCTGATATAAATATTTTTCTGCATTACTCTTCACATCAGAGCGTAGTCTATCCGGAAACATTTTTGCCACAACCCACCTCAAGTTATATTTTCTCTAAAGTCCTAACTGAACAAATTCTGGAGGACTTAGTTATAGAATTCCCATTCCACCTATACTGATTAACAAAATTGAATTAAAATAGCACAAATAATAGATAAAATATACGGTTTTATGTAGAAAAATCGTATGTTTTTTGTCTATACCGCGCCTATGCACCACCCAAACCCCAAACCGATTAAGCGAAAATAATAAGGGTGTGCATCTCCCCTGCCCCCCTACACCCCTACCCCCCTACCCCCCTACCCCCCTACCCCCCTACCCCCCTACACTCCTACCCCCCTACACCCTCATGTATCAAACCGACCCCCCACGTCCCGCCAAGGAAGTCCTACCCACAATGTATGACCTCCCCAGTGAAAATCCACAGGAGCCAGGATTGCCCGACGAGTTTCATATCTTCCAACCTCAGCTATTACGAGAAACCTTTTTACCTCCCACCAACCCGGAGGATCAGGTATTTGTCGCCAGTGATTTAAATCTCTATTACGATGTGCGTCATTCTCTGTGGTACAAGCGTCCTGACTGGTTTGCAGTTTTAGGTGTACCGAGACTATATGAGCAACAAGAACTACGCCTCAGTTATGTGGTTTGGCAAGAAGGGGTGAATCCCTTCGTCGTCGTCGAACTGCTCTCACCTGGGACAGAAAAGGAAGACTTAGGTCAAACTCTGCGAGATGTTGACCAACCTCCAACTAAGTGGGAAGTCTACGAGCGAATTTTGCGTATCCCTTATTACATCGTTTTTGACCGTTATACCAACCATTTACGAGCATTTCAGTTACAAGGTAGCAGCTACACTGAGTTAGAGTTACGACAACGGCGTGTATGGATAGATGATATCAAGCTAGGGTTAGGACTCTGGCAGGGTGTCTACAAGAGTTTCGGCGAGCGGCAATGGTTGCGGTGGTATGATTCCCTTGGTAATTGGATAGTGACACCTGAAGAACGGGAAGGACAACGAGCTGAGCGCGAAAGACGACGAGTTGAGCGATTGGCAGAGCAACTGCGATCGCTTGGCGTGGAACCTGATTTAGGAGAGCCATAAGTTTGTAGTTGCGCAAAGTAAAACCATAGGTAGAAATGCCACCATCAAGGCTTTTCGCCTGTGGGTGCTCCCAGCAGATACAACAAATCCAAACTGGAGGAACATTATGAAAGCTATTATCTCTGATGTTGATATTCTTAGCCATTTTCAACCCCAACAGGTAGAATCTTATTTACAGCGCGATCGCTTACCAAATTTGTTAGCTTGAGAAAAGGCAGGGGGCGCTGCGCGATCACCTTCTGGGTCGATGCTAAAATACTGTTATGACAGTACTGAATATCGCATACGCAAACAATAAGTATCGTGAATGAAAAGGTGGTCACGGAAATGACAATTGCTGTTCTAGCAACCACTACTCTAGAGGAGTTCTTAAAACTTCCATATATTGATGAATCACCAGCTTGGGAGTATATTAACGGAGGGGCGGTTCCCAAACCTATGGGAGGAGGCAAACATAGTCTGTTGCAGAAGCGCTTAGTAGCTGTGATTGATGGAGTCGGTAGCAACTACGAAGCCTTTCCAGAATTGCGCTGTAGCTTTGGGAATCGTTCTGTTGTTCCTGATGTTGTTGTTGTTGCAACTCATCAATTACCACTGGATGAAAATGGTGATATCGCTAGTACTGGCATTGAGTTTGCACCACCATGGGTCATTGAAATCCTTTCACCCGACCAAAGTCAGACTAAGGTAACTGGCAATATCCTATACTGTTTGAGGAATGGCAGTCAGATGGGATGGTTGATTGATCCAAGTGAGCGATCTGTACTGGTTTACCAACGCGATCGCCTACCAGATTTGTTAGCTGGTGCAGATGTTTTGCCCGTGTTGTCAGGTATAACCCTGACTCTATGCGTTGATGAAGTATTTGCTTGGTTGCAGCGGAGAAATTGACATGCTGTCTAAATCCGGCATTGAGCGCCTGATGCTGATTTATTTCTCTACTATAAACTCTACTCTCTCTAGTTTTCAAACCTTTTCGTAAGTCGAACTCAGTTTTTTTCACCAAAAGAATTAGCCTCACGCAAAGGCGCAAAGACGCAAAGAAGCGTTGTTTAGTGATATCAACGCCGAAATTCTTAGCGCCTAGGAGCTTTGCACAAATGAATGAAAAATTACAAGTGATTTTAAGCCAACTGCGATCGCGCTATGAGGAAATATACGGCGATCGCCTTGTGAAAATGATACTCTTCGGTTCCCAAGCGCGGGGTGATGCAAAACCCGATTCTGATATCGATGTGTTAGTGGTTCTCAAAGGGGAAGTGAACCTAGGGGAGGAAATTGAAAAAACCGGCAATATTGTGGCAGCGTTGTCCCTAGAGTTCAATGAAGTTATTAGTTGCCTATATATGGATGAATATCGGTTCACTCACCGTCATGGTCCACTATTGCGAAACATCCGAAAAGAAGGACTAGTAGTCTAGCTAGTCAACGAAAGCGCTTGTTTAAAGTTGCGCTTGGGTGCAAAAAAACCGCGATTTAACCGGCGCTAAAGCGCTACTACGAACTAAGAAATTACCCGTCAAAGCCTTTCTGCTTTAGGAGGAACTTTTCAATGAGTAAACTATACTTATATAATACTTACGCTAATGAGCTAGTCTTATGAATCAAGCCGGAGAAACAAAACGGCAAAACTTCAATGTTTCACCTGAACAAGAGGCACAGATTGAATGGCTGCGAGTAGCGATGGGAGCAGCAACAACTAAAGAAACAATTCTGCGGTCAATTTCTGTAATGACCGTTCTCTATAATTATCTGAAACTTGGCTATCAAATTCGGCTGGTTGCACCAACAGAACAAATTCATTTAGTAGTTCCTGAACTCGAACCAGCACCACAGTCAACATGGCAGTATCTAGTATCGCGTCCACATCCTTGGCGACGGCAATTATACGTGAAGGGTAGACGTCTTTTGGCTGCCACAGTTTGGCAGGATATGCAGCTAAATCACCTTTCCCCTGAAGAAGCCGCAGAGAATTTTGCTTTACCAATCGCTGCTATTAATGAAATCATCCGCTACTGTGAAGCGAACCTAGAACTCATCAAAATGGAAGCAGATGAAGAACGTTATCTTCTAGAACAGCGAGGAGTTAGCGTTGAGTTTCAGGCTGCTAGTTGATGAAGATACTCAGGCACGTCGTTTAGTTGACATGCTGCGAGCAGATGGTCATAATGTACTGACAAATAGATAGCGCTCACAAATACAAGTGCAGTTAAAAGATTTCTCTTTTTGTCTAAAAAGAATTATGGCAACTAAGAAAAACAGTTCAAATGCTACTGAAACTCCTGGCATAGATGATAACGAGGAAAAATTTCTAAAAGATCCTCAGTGGGTAGAGAAAGCCCTTAAGAAAGCAACGGCTATTGAATTGAATAAGTATGAGGAAGAGCTTGCCAATCTGCTGATCGAACTTGCTTTCAAAAACTCTAAGTCAAATCCTTCACTACTGGGACATTCTCTAGCTGCCGCTTTTGATCTCTTTGTTGCCGCAGAATTTTATAAAAAGATCACTTCTAAGGGATGGCTTTACTGCCCAAGCAGTTCACCATTGCTAATTTACCCATTCACTAATACATGCACTCGTTGTATACTAAACGGCGAGTTTCACTTCCATAAAGCGAATAAACCTGGTTCTGGTACCATAGGTGGAATCACGCGAAAGCTGCTAGGAGTTTTTCTAGCTCGTCTTTTTCAACGGAGTGGTCGAAGTCTGACAGTGCTGCGCGGTGCTGAACCAATAGATCTTGTTGTATGGGATAATGAGAACGATATTGTTCTTATGGCTGAAGCAAAGGCTGCTCCACTCACTACTCTTGCTCTAGCAGTTCCATGCGAAATTCAAACTGCCTTAAATGATGATGGCGAAGTGATTAATCTTTCCCATGGACCTCTTGACAATTCATCATTAGAGAAATCTGAGTTTCACCTTCTAATCCCGCAACCTGAGGGAGAAAAATGGAGTTCTGAGCTTGTATCTTTGGGACTAAGACCTAGTAAACAAACAGATTTATGGTCTTATTCTCAAATGGCGCGTGTATTTAGCCAAGATGAACAAATGTTCGGACGCTACTTTGAATTTTGGCAGAGAGCCTTCGCCGCATACAGCAGAGGGGAGTGGATTAGGGGGGCAGCCCCAGATCCTGTGTATTGGTTGACTAATGCCTGTGGGCAACCAGTTCCTAGGCCAGCTTACTGGCCTACTAGAAATAGCGGTGAGGGGTTTGAGTCAGTTTCCGATGGTAAATCCAGCATGGGAATGGATAGAACAGACGACATTAAGAAAGGTATATATCAAGTTTTAAAGCTTGGCGCGTCACGGGGTCTTCCACGTAGAAAAATGAGCCAGCCTTATTACAACAAATAACTGACTACGCCGACAGATCCGCGAACGAAGGCTGGCTCATTTTTCAGGGGACAATGCGTCAGCAAAACCAAAGAGTCAAGTTACTATAAAGACGGCCCTACTTTCTAATATTCATGCAGTTCGTCACTACGACGCCTATCTGAAAGATCTTCAAGATATCGTTTGGACGCAAACCAGCAACAAAGCAGTTAGTAAAGTAGGTCAGTTGCCTCCCGAACAAGATCTGTATAACCTGTTTGATGGTATCATTTCCTTTACAGAAATATATGCAAGAGACAATTGGATCGCTGAAAATTTTAAATTTTCAGCAGAGGGGTAATTCCATAGCTAATCACATTGCTCGGCGAGTAGGACCAGATGTACAGCGACGTATTAATGCCTTAAAAATAGGGCAAAAAATGCAAGATTTACCAGAAGACCTTTGGCATGAAAGTTTCCGCTACTACGTTAAGGAAGATCCAAATCGTCGAGGTGGGCCAAACCTTAGAATTATTAGGCTCAATCCTGAAAAACCATCGCTAACAGTAACTGGATATATTTTTAACAAGTTTGTTCACCCTTATGAGAACCGCTATATTTCGGTTCGAGAAGCTGCAAGGCTACAAGGTTTTCCTGATAGCTTAAAATTTAAAGGCACGCTGACAAGCACACAGTTACAAGTTGGTAACGCTGTCCCTATTCCATTAGCAAGTGCAGTATTTCGCCAGGTTTCTCAACACGCAAAAACTGTCGGGTTCAAGCCAAGCCAAAGTTTAACCGCCATGAGTCTTTTTAGTGGCGCTGGTGGTATGGATATAGGTGCTGATGAAACTGGCCTAATTAGAACGAGAATAGCTATAGATTCTTGGGAAGATGCGTGCAACACTCTACATGGTTACTATAATGAGCATTGCCAAGTAATTCATCAAAATATTGTAGATATCATAAACCCTTTAGAGGTTTGGCAAAAGGAAACCAACGATGACTCAAGACCGGATTTAGTTTTTGGAGGACCACCATGTCAGGCATTTAGTCAGGCGGGTAAGCAGAAAGCTATGAATGATGAACGAGGACAAATGATTTTTGAGTTTATTCGATTTGTGAATGACTTAAAGCCTGCCTTTTTTGTAATGGAGAATGTGGCAAATTTAAAAGGAGTCAGCGGCGGCAACCTCTTTAAAGAGATCATAAAACGTATGGAGTCCCTTGACTATGAAGTCACTACAGGTGTGCTACTAGCAGCAGACTATGGAACACCACAGTTGCGGCAACGCTTATTCTTCTTAGGAAGCAGAAGAGGGCTTAGTAAAATCCTGCTACCATACCCTACGCACAGCGCAATTCCATGCCTATTCACTAAACCTTATGTAACTGTTGGCGAAGCATTCACGGGGCTTCCACCGCTGCCTATAGAGTGAACTGTTAATAAACTGGGATAAGGCTGGGGGCGTTGGACGTGCTGCGCCATCGCCTTCTGGGTCGATGCTAAGATATTGTTATTACAGTAAAGTATAATCCTAACTCTGTGGGTTGATGAAGTATTTGCTTGGTTGAAACAGCTTTGCAGAAATGAATGAAAAATTACAAGTGATTTTAAGCCAACTGCGATCGCGCTATGAGGAAATTTACGGCGATCGCCTTGTGAAAATGATACTCTTCGGTTCCCAAGCGCGGGGTGATGCAAAACCCGATTCTGATATCGATGTGTTAGTGGTTCTCAAAGGGGAAGTGAACCCTGGCCTGGAAATTGAAAAAACTGGCAATATTGTGGCAGCGTTGTCCCAAGAGTTCAATGAAGTTATTAGTTGCCTATATATGGATGAATATCGGTTCACTCACCGTCATGGTCCACTATTGCGAAACATCCGAAAAGAAGGACTAGTGGTGTGACCTCAGACCAACTAGAACTACTTTTGAAAGCCCATCAAAGTCTTTCTGCTGCAAGACTATTGTTGGAGAATAGCTACCCAGACTATGCAACCTCCCGTGCTTACTACACAATGTTTTATGTTGCCGAAGCATTTCTCGAAGGTGAGGGGATGTCCTTTTCTAAACATTCTGCTGTCATTAGCGCCTTTGGTCGAGAATTTGCTCTTCAGGGTAAAGTACCTATTGAGTTTCATCAATTCCTGATTAAAGCACAGCAATTAAAGCTATGTTGCCACAAACCAAAGTAGCACTGGATGAGGGTGATCGAGGTCGAGGTGAGGGCATTGTTGCTAGCTCATATCTTGCACCATGATCTTATTGCAAAAAAAGCAGCCTAAAACCCTTATTATTGCGTAGGGTGGGCACTGCCCACCAACCCTTATTGACAAGGTGCAAGATGTCAGCTAGGACTAATTCGAGAAGTACGATCGCGAAGTTGCGTTTTGAAGATTACGAACGCCATGCCAAACGTGGCGTTAAATGTCATTCACATCACGGTTGATTCCCAGGAGTAATTAGAGCAGCGAGTCGGGAGGGAAAGCTGATAACCAGGTGAACTTGTAGTAATTATCAGTTCACGTAGGAAGGATTTAAAGCTATAACCCAATACCCGTGAATGAATAGAATCAGAGGGCAGTAGTCCTGGTATTTCATCCTCATTACTGCCCTCAAGATAGCCCTAGACGGGCACCCCTCTCCCAATTTGGGAGAGGGGTAGGGGTGAGGGTTTTCATTCACGGGTATT
>JADQBA010000472.1 GCA_016903675.1 Stigonema ocellatum SAG 48.90 = DSM 106950
TCCCGGTCGGGGCACCCAACCTTCCGCTGCCGGGGGTGCGGCCGTCGGTTCGTGGCCGCCCCCCGCAAGGGGCCGGTGCCGGCCGCCGACCGGGCCGAGATCGAGCGGATGCTGGCCGAGCGGCTGAGCCTGCGGGCCATCGCCCGCATCACCCGCCGGTCCCGCTCGTGGCTCCAGCGGTTCGTCAACGAGCTGTACCGCAAGCGGACCCCGCACACCCCCGGGCGGCTCAAAAAAAGTCGGGCGATCGGACCGTCGAGGCGGACGAACTCTGGAGCTTCGTCGGCGGCAAAGCTCGGGTCCGCTGGGTGTGGGCCGCTCTCGATGCGGACACCCGGCAGGTGGTGGCGATGGTCGTCGGGGACCGGTCGGAGGACACCGCCCGGCGGCTGTGGGCGGCCCTCCCGCCGGCGTACCGGGACCGGGCGGTCGTCTGTACCGACTTCTGGAGTGCGTACCTGGCCGCCGTGCCCGAGGAGCGACACGCACGGGCGGGCAAGGAGGCCGGGCTGACGTGCGGCATCGAACGCTTCTGGTGTACCCTGCGGCAGCGGTGCGGCCGGCTCGTCCGCCGGACCCTCTCGTTCTCGAAGTGCGACCGCAACCACGTCGGCGCCCTGTGGTACTTCATCCGACTC
>JADQBA010000360.1 GCA_016903675.1 Stigonema ocellatum SAG 48.90 = DSM 106950
AAAGAAAGATTATCTGAATGTAATGGGAAGGAGTTCTACTTGATAAAAGTCAATTGGCGCTTTTTAACATTGCAGGTACAAAAATTAGCCCGACTTGCCAAGTTTGGTTTTTGAAACCGAACCGAGTATTTCCCAAATCAAGATGGGTATACTCATTGAAAGACTTAAAGTAGCTTGCTTCAACACCAATCCATTTGTAACGGTAAGCGATTCGTCCACTTATTCCCAACTCAACTGAAGCAGCATTTTTACTAAACGCACTTTCACCGAAATAGTAGTTAGCTTCTGGACCTACGAAAAAACCAAGCCCGGACAAGGGCGTAAAGCCGATTAAGGGTGTTACACCTACGTAATGGAACTTCTGTTCAAAGAGTTTATTACCGTCTTGATCTTGGTTCTCAATTCCTTTTTGCTGGTAATTGACTTCCACTCTATAAGCAATCCAGCGTGACAAAGCATGTTGGTAGAAAACTCCGCCGTAAAAACTATTTAGAGGTGCTACCCCACCCAGCCTTGAATCGTTTCGTGAACTGGTTAAGTCAGTGGATGCCCGTAGATAACCCACCCTAACTCCAAAATAACCTTGTTTACTGGAAGCTTGTCCTAGTACTACGGTACTTGTTACGAGCAATAGAATCATAAGAAAGTAGGCTGTTTTCATAGCATTAAGGAGTTATATAAGTGCGATTATGTAAACCTACCCATCCGGCCAGACATTACAAAGGGGAAAAAAAGGGTTCTGCTGGCCATGCGTGGTACGGTCTTGTTAAAGAGCGAGACGGAACGCTATTCCGCTACGCTCCATACCGTTAGTCTCGTCCTACGGAGTTAGTAATCAGACAGTTAGTATTATAGGGAAGTTAACTAAAATTATACAATCGTTCTAATCCGCTGATTACCAGTATCTATCTGTATACTTTCTGAGTAGCCAGCCATGTTTAGCCCCTAAAAAACCTCCTTACAGTCGTCTTTTTAGGGGCTAAACGCCTGTCTTTTCCTCCGATTGTCGGAAAAGCAAATTAGGGAGGTTTAGCAGAAAAGGGGGACTACTACCCACGGCAAAATATGGTATAATATAATAGATAAAAAATACCCTATAAATAACTGACAGTTAGGTAACTAAACTCGAATACTGTCATGGCATAGCAGTATGACTGTCATGGCATAGCAGTATGATTGTCATCTAAATCACATGACTACTTGCTAATTTCAATAAAAAATGTGTATTTGGAATCGCGTTAGTGTTTACACTCAAATCGGATGAGTCTTATGCAAAGCAATACTGGCAGAATTGTATACCAAAAGGATACAGTAGATTTATTAACGGGGGAAGTTGTAAAAACAGACCGAGAAATTAGGATACCCAAAGAGCCTGACTTTATTAAGCTTTATCTGGATGATCTGGTAATGTTAAAGGACATTCCACAATGGGTCAGTGGTGTGCTTTATGCTTTGCTGAAACGCATGAATTATCAAAATGAGATTGTACTTAATGCTACTATCAAAAAGCGCATAGCGACTGATATAGGCATCACTGCAAGGACTATTGATAATGCTTTAGTAACCTTTGTAAAGAAGAATATCCTTTTTCGTGTAGGTATAGGCGTATATCAAGCCAATCCGTACTTATTTGGAAAGGGAGAATGGACTAATATTCGTAAAATCAGATTACAAGTAGAGTATGGGCAAAATGGCAATCGAGAAATTGTAGCCGAATTGTCTAAATCTGAAGAAGATACTCATCAACCTAGCATAGAAGAGATTCTGGAGGAACTTCATGCTATAGAAAGCATTAGCTAAAACGGACGTCGGCACTGCTGAGGAGCAACCGGCCAGGGATAAGCTGATCCACGTACTAACCATACGGGTGCCCCGCCTTGATAGCTCTAAGCCAGGCGGGGCTTTTTCGTGTCCTACGGCCACGAGGTTTTTTCAGGCATAAACCACCCCTAACTGTACGGCAAAAAACACAAGCAATAAAAGCACATTACTTTTTTAAAGTTCTTTTTTTCCCCTTTGTCCTCTGTTGAGCGTCAGCAACACGTACAGTTAGGGGTGGCCATGCCTGAAAAAAACCTACGGGGTTTGGGGCGGTAAGCCCCAAATACTACTACGCGTCGCAGACTCCGATAACAGGGAAAAAGTACAATGCCTGGCCACTGATCACAGTAGCCAGGCATTGTACTTTCTGGAGGAGTGTTGTATAACTATGATTATGTTATGAAATAAAAGAAAGATTATCTGAATGTAATGGGAAGGAGTTCTACTTGATAAAAGTCAATTGGCGCTTTTTAACATTGCAGGTACAAAAATTAGCCCGACTTGCCAAGTTTGGTTTTTGAAACCGAACCGAGTATTTCCCAAATCAA
>JADQBA010000297.1 GCA_016903675.1 Stigonema ocellatum SAG 48.90 = DSM 106950
GGTTCAAAAAGATTTTTAAACCGCGAAGACGCGAAGGACACGAAGGAAATCCAAGTCTTACGACTTGCACCTTGAAAGGGCTACCCGCAGGACTTACGCACTTTACAAATCAACCATCATGTGTATAACGAAATTCCGGCGTTTGCCTCGTTAAGAGCCTCAGGCTGGGAATGAGATCAAGTGGGCTGCTGCCTAGGCTGTTGACTCTGTACCCTTTAGCCCATAAGATTTTGAAGAAAGTCAAGATCCATGTCTTGAATTTCCTGCTGAATCACTCCGCTCGGATTGGGATATTCTTGGCAAAACCTGGGCAAAAGTTAAAATGTAGATATTGTAGTAATTACATAATACGTAAGAGAAAAGTAGCCTCTTCTGATGATAGCTGTATTAATTATTACACTAATAATTTGATATTAACAGTGATACTACGCTGTTTTTAGCTTCATATAAGAATCTGTAAGCTAGTTCGTGGTGTCCTTACTGATTAAAAACTTACTAAATATCAATCTGTCATTAGAAGTATATTTAAGAATTTTCACTGTCGTTTACCCTTCTTAAAGTATTTAATATAGCGAATACATATCAATTGCTATGTTATATGGTGAGTTATGAGCTAAATGACCATTCAAAAATCACTAGTAAATAATAGAACACAGTTTAGTGAATTTTTACGTAAACCTCGCAGTCTGACCGATCTTACACAAGAATAATTCGCGGCTTATGGGAGCTTACGCAGATATGAGGAGGCGATTGCCCTGCTTCATGATGCCGACGTTGCAATTTTGAGGTGCAGTTTTGAAAACTACCAAAGAAAACGAATGTAATGAAAATCTTATTTGAAATTTGTCACCCTCGCCATGACATATTAAAAGGGAATATTCAAGAATCTGATTTTGCAGCAGATTTAGCTCAGGTCATCAATGGTACAGCAGCACCAGAATATACTTTACCAAACAAATTCTTTGCCAATACTCACCCCACTCAAGGGTTAAAAGCATTATTAAAAACTGTTTGTCAAAGACTACAAGGTGTAGGCGGTTCCTCCGTCTTGCGTTTGGATACTCAATATGGTGGCGGTAAGACTCATAGTTTGATTGCTCTAACTCACGCTGCACAAGGGATGCAAGACGTAGAGAATATTCACGAATTTATTGAGCCTGAACTCGTCCCCACAACCAGAGTTAGACTGGCTGCTTTTGATGGAGAAAATGCAGATCCGGTAAATGGTAGACCTCTCGGTGATGGTTTGAGGGCTTACACGCCTTGGGGAGAACTGGCTTATGGATTAGCTGGAGTGGCTGGATATGAGACAGTGCGTAAAAGTGATATCGAAAAAGTTGCACCAGGGGCGGCTACAATTCAAGAGTTATTTGGTAATCAGCCAGTCTTAATCCTATTAGATGAATTATCTATATATTTACGCAAAATTAAAGGTAGACAAGAACAAGACCAACTCACACCTTTTCTGACTGCTTTATTTAAAGCTGTGAGTTCTTCAGCAAAAGCTTGTGTAGTTTTCACTTTAGCAGTTGGTAAGGAAGGGAAAGCCACAGATGCTTATTCTCAAGAAAATGAATTCGTAGCAGAAAAACTTGATGAAGCGACCAAAGTTGCAGGGCGAGTCGCTACACTTTTAAACCCAACGACAGAACAAGAAACTGTACAGGTTTTGCGCCGCCGATTATTTGCTCACATTGATGAAAATGTCGCCCAGGAAGTCATTCGTAATTACGAGCAATTATGGATGACCCATCGCGGTGATTTACCAACTGAACGGGTGAATGCAGACAGAGTCACTGATTTTCGCAATGGTTATCCCTTTCATCCAGGGTTGATGGATTTACTTACAGATAAACTCTCAACTCTGAGTACCTTTCAGCGTGTCAGGGGAATGTTGAGGTTGCTGACAAGAACCATTGCTTATCTTTGGCAAGAAAAACCTGCAAACACCTACGCTATTCATTTACATCATGTTAATCCAGGCTACATTCCCATTCGAGATGAAATTACGACTCGTCTCGAATTAGGGCGGTTTGACCCTGTGATTCAAAATGATGTTGCAGCAACCGAAAAAGAAACTTCTTTAGCACAACAGTTAGATGCTAAATGGTACGGGGGTTTAGCGCCCTACGCTTCTTTTGTCGCTCGAAATATTCTTTGGAATACCTTTGCTTTTAATGACAATTTACAAGGTATTGACGAGGTAAATCTTCGTTACGCCATCCTCTCCCCTGGTTTGGATGTCAGTTTTGTGAATGATGCACGTCAAAGGTTTATTGCTGAATCTGCTTATCTTGATGACCGTCCGGCTGCACCATTACGGTTTTTAACGGAAGTTAACCTTGGTGTTCTCATTCGCCGCCAGACAAAGCAGGTGGATACTAACGAGGCAAGAAATTTATTACAAGACCGTATTCGTACCATTTTTGCAGGCAAAACCTTTAATTTAATCCCCTTTGCAGGTGGGGCTTACGATGTAGCAGATGATACAGGAGATGGGAAACCTAACTTGATACTGATTAGCTACGATGCTGAGACAGTTCGTAATGAGGCGGTGACAGTACCACAGTTAGTAGAAAATATTTACAAAAATCAAGGTAATCAAGGAAAACCCCGTCACTTACGGAATAATTTAGTCTTTCTGGTTGCTGATGATGCCACTCGTGATGAGATGAAGAATAAGACGCTTTATCGCTTGGCATTGGATGGGATGCGATCGCCTGACCGCCTAGCACAATTACCGAAACACCAGCAGGAGAAAGTTCACGAACTTTACCAGAAGTCTGAACAAGAACTAGCGATTATTATTCAGCAGTGTTATCGTCATCTTTTTTATCCGTCTCGTAATCGCCTAGATGGAGCAAGCGTTGATTTAGCTCATACAGCCTTTGATTTACCTTCTGCTTCCGAACGTCCGGGGAATGGACAGCAGCAAATTGTCAAAGCTTTAACAGATAACCAAAAATTACTTCAACCCAATAGCGATCCTCCTGCACCAAATTATGTAAGGGATCAGACCCCATTAAAAAAAGGACAAATTAGCACCGCTGAACTTAGAGCAGAGTTTCGCAAAGACCAGCGTTTTCCCATGATGCTGAGTGATGACACTTTCATTAAAATGGTGCGATTGGGAATTGAACAAGGGATTTATATTTATCAAAGTGGCGATTTACTGTTAGGACAGGGCGACCCCTACGCCGAAATAAAAATTGATGAGCAGTCAATCGTTTTCACTACAGCCTATGCCAAAGAACGTGATATTTGGCCTCGTCCTGCTGTCGCACAACCGAGTGAAACAATAGACACTCGTACAGGAGGTAATCTTTCTAATGGAGAAAGTCAGCCTACCAGATCTAAAGTAGGAGAAAAAAGTGGTAGTTATAGCGTTGAGATGACTGCAAGTTCTGGGGACATCCCTGTAACATCAACTTCTAGTGCCAGGGTTTTTAAAGCAGAAGCACCATTACGGGAAGCCTTAAGCAAAATTTGGGAAGATGTACGGAATGCACAAATTAAGAAAATTAGCCGACTCAGTTTAAGGGTTTTTGATAGTAGTGATGGATTTAAGCTACTTGGTGTCATTAACACTGTGTCTGGTGCAGACAAACAAGTAAAACTATCTGCTGAATATGAAACCACCAATAGCAGTAGTTTTAGCATCGAATTTGAAGGACAGGTGAGTGATGCTCAACCGATTAAGGATTTCTTGCAACCTCAATTACGAGCAGCTTCCGAAACTCGTTTAGAAATAGCTTTTACCTTAACCTACACAAGCGGATTAGATATGAACACAGATGAACCGGAAAAGATAACAGAAAAGCTGGCCAGATTTGCTACTGGTGCAGCTTTTGTAGAAGCTTATGCAGAGGCGTCTTGAAAAATGGTTGTTGCTACTTTTCCCTTAAGTCAATTTTCACATCACCATAATTCTTTTAGCGAGAATTTGAGTAAACCTCACTATCAATTAAAAGTAGAAAAACTGCCAGGAAGCGATTTGTCTTTAGAAATTTGGCAGTTACCTTCTCCCGCTACACCACATCTAAAAAACCCTAGACGTGTTGCAGGAATTAAAGGTAGGAATTTCGCTTTAATCGAACATCGTTTATTACGTCAACTCAAGCAGATAGATATTGATTTAACTAAATTGCCACGAGAGAAAATCAAAGATTTCAACGTTGATGAAGAACAAGCGCTGAGAATGGGTTTAATGTTTCGCGTATTAGCACCAATGCGAAATCGGGAAAATATGCGCTGTTGTGCTGAGGGAATTGAAGTTATGGGAAAAGAAGAAGCCGCTTACTGGTTAGGAATGGCGATGCATCGTAAAAATCCCAGACGAGTTTTGATGGCTTTACGTTGTTTGTTGACAGACCCAAATAAAGATTAAAGGTCAGAATTCAGGAGTCAGAATAATCAACACATAGGCTAAATCGATCCAGTCGATAGGCGCTCGTCACCCAGGAGATACCAAAGCCAGATGTGGGTATCCAGTAAAAGTTTCACTGAAGTGCTTCCCATGTGCTAAGGGGAACTGCTGGAGCAATTAAGTCTGCCAAAATTTCGCCGCTTCCTTTCATTGCTCCAAAAGTTGCGCGTTTGGTTTGGGTTGTCGCAGGACATATAACTACCAATGGTTTACCCTCATGGGTAACAGTTAAAGGTGTTTTAGTACGTTGTACTTCTGCAAAGAGTTGCTGGAGATTTTCAGGTAATTCATGTGTACTAATTTGTGGCATTTTTGGGTCCAATCGTTGGTGGGTAGTTTTTGCTAGCGAAATGAGTTAGCTTGTGTCCTTCAAGTTTACACTTCCTAAAGGAGGCGTGACAAAGTAAGTGCATTCCGGGGACATGTTGCCACGTCTTTTTTTTGTATATATAGTACGGGCGTATTGCAATACGCCCCTACAATCGCTAAAGTGCCGTGTTTGTACTGAAATCATAGGAAATTTTAAAAGTTATTATGTAATCAATGTAACAGCTGCATTCTTGGCAAAGTATTCGTCTAATAATCTATTCTCTGAAAAAGTTAGCAGGTTAACCCTCTTTTGTCACTCTGGGAAGATAAAAATCGAGGCCAAACGATGAAACTTAGATTTGGTAAGGAGATTAGCGATGCGGAAGCCGCCACTTCGTGAACGCGAACTAATAGAAACCCCGAAACGGCAATTTTTAGGTAAAACCCTTGCCCAGGAAGGGTTACAGATTATTGTCTGCCGAAAGTGACAATCATAGGGTTAATTTAAGCCATGTTTACTCAATTTTAGTCTCGGCGATTGGGCTTGGACCTACCGCCATAAAGGGCGATCGCAATTTTGACATGTACTTTTTAAAACTAGCGACGAAAACGAATGTAATGAAAACCTTATTTGAAATTTTTAGCCCTCACCTCACATCTTGCACCAGCCAGATACCACATCAAAAAAATACTCAGTATTTAATGGTTTTTTGACTGCGCCCGCATCCGCCTGGGACTTGAAGTCCCAGGCTTATAGCATAAGTCCTCTCTTAGAGGACTTTTGGGAGTTCTGGGATAAATGTAAATTTTATGACTCTTTATT